>NZ_JBXAWN010000010.1:0-296208 GCF_057291835.1 Pseudomonas sp. 1L-B-1-E-C1
TGAACCTCAAGGAGTTTTCCGTTTCGACTGCGCCGGAAGTGGGGCGAATTATAGACCTCTGGAATCTGCCGTCAACCGTTAATTTCGCTTTTCTTGCAGATTCTGCTTTTTGCCCAATAAACGCGGGATTCGCCTCATCACCGGCGGCAGACGAAGCAGCAAAAGCACTGCGCCTATAAAGGCATAAATAGTCCACTCCTCCAGATCAGCCCGCACGATCCACAGCATGTGCAGCAAACCCAGCCCCAGGATCACGTAAACCAGACGATGCAGCTTCTTCCAGCGAGCACCCAAACGACGCTGACTGTAACGGTTAGACGTCACCGCCAATATGAGCAATCCGAGAAAACCCAGCGCACCGACAATAATGTACGGCCGCTTGCGTAGCTCAACACCCAACTGGGACCAGTCGAACCCGAGGATAAATGCCATATAGCTGAATAGATGCAGCGTCACATAAGCAAAACACCAAAGCCCCAACTGCCGGCGCACCGCAATCCAGCCCGCCCAGCCGCTCAGCTTCTGCAGCGGCGTCATGCTCAGAGTAATCAACAGCAATACCAGCGTGCCGAGTCCGAGACGATCAACCAGCACCTTACCCGGATCAGGCCCGAGCAGATCGGCGAACGCCTGATAGAACCACAGCAATGGCCAGATCGCTGCAGCAATGAAAACGCCCACTCGCCAGAACGGATAGCGCATCAGTAGTTCTTCCGCAGATCGAGCCCTGTATATAAAGAAGCGACTTCATCCGAGTATCCATTGAACATCTGCGTATCGCGCACATTCGGTTTGAACAGGCTGTTCGGCAAGCGCCGCTCGCGGGCCTGGGTCCATCGCGGATGGTCGACCGTAGGGTTCACATTCGCGTAGAAGCCATACTCGTCAGCAGCAATGCTCTGCCAGGTGGTCTTCGGTTGTTCGCTGACCAGACTGATGCGCACAATGGATTTCACACTCTTGAAGCCATACTTCCATGGCACCACCAACCGCAACGGCGCACCATTCTGATTCGGCAGTTCGCGGCCGTACATGCCCACTGCCAGGATCGCCAAAGGATTCATCGCCTCGTCCAGACGCAAGCCTTCGACATACGGCCAGTCGATCAAGGCAAAACCGGAGCGCTGGCCGGGCATGCTCTTCGGATCCTGCAGGGTTTCGAAGCGGATGTACTTGGCTTTGGAGGTCGGCTCGACCTGTTTGAGCAACGCCGAGATCGGAAAGCCGATCCAGGGAATGACCATCGACCACGCCTCGACGCAGCGCAGACGGTAGATACGCTCCTCCAGTTGATACGGTTTCATGAAGTCTTCCAGCGCATAGCGCCCTGGCTTGCCCACCTCCCCGTCTATCACCACGCTCCAGGGTTCGGTTTTGAGGTCGCCAGCATTCGAGGCCGGATCGCCCTTGCCAGTACCGAACTCATAAAAGTTGTTGTAGTGCGTGGCGTCTTTATAAGGCGTGATTGCCTCGTCCTTGACGCTGACCGCCCCCCATTGAGTAGAAGGAAGCTTTTCGGCAAACCAGGCCGGCGCCTTGCCGGCTTCGACATCAGAGTAGCGAGGGGCATCAGCGGCACTGGCCCAGCGCGGCAAGGTGCTCACGGCAATACCGGCAGCTGTGGCGCCGAGCAATTGGCGACGGGAAAGATAAATGGCTTCAGGCGTGACATCCGACTCATGGCAGTCGGATGCTTTGGGGATCTTGATCAACATGACAACTCCGCAGCTTTGGAGGACAGGTGCACCCATAGACTGCGGAGTATGCGGGAAATTACATCACTCGGCGTTTTTGTGGCGACGAAGACGCAACAGATATTGCACCGGGCCGGACGCCGCATAGGCGAGGAACACCAACAGCAGAATGCGTGGCGGATCACTGAACACAACGGCGAATACCAACACCACCGCCAGGATTGCCACGAACGGCACGCGACCTTTCAGATCCAGTTCCTTGAAGCTGTTGTACTTGATGTTGCTGACCATCAGCATGCCGGCGGCCGCAACCATCAGCGCGACCAGGAACGACATCTTCGAACCCTGGATGCCGTAATCGCTGAACGCCCAGACAATGCCGGCCACTACACCTGCCGCCGCCGGGCTGGCCAGGCCGATGAAGTAGCGTTTGTCGGCCGTACCGACCTGAGTGTTGAAACGCGCCAGACGCAACGCTGCGCCCGCTACATAGATGAAGGCGACCATCCAGCCAACCTTGCCCATGTCGCCCAATGCCCAACCGAAGGCCAGCAATGCCGGCGCGACACCGAATGCGACCATGTCCGACAGCGAGTCGTACTCGGCGCCGAAGGCACTTTGCGTATTGGTCATGCGCGCCACGCGGCCATCGAGGCCGTCCAGCACCATCGCGACGAAAATCGCGATCGCAGCGAAAGCGAAGTACTTGCTCGCATTCACCGAGTCGCCGGCACTCAGGGCGGCCTGGGCGCTCATCGAGTTGATGATGGAGTAGAAGCCTGCGAACAGGTTGGCAGTGGTGAACAGGTTCGGCAGCAGATAGATACCACGATGCCGGACTTTGCGACCTTCAGCGTCGTGCCCTTCTTCGATGTGTTCATCGATGGGCAGCAGGCTTTCGGCGTCGGAAGCCTTGTTCGGCTCTTCGGGACGTTCGCTCATGGACATTACCTTGCAACGGTTTGGAGAAAATTCGACAGAAGCTTGAGGACGACAGTTCGGCCACAAACGATGCAGCTTTATACCAGAAGCACCGGCCCAAACGAAAAAACGCGGCCTAGGCCGCGTTTTTCGTACAAGGGACGACGACTCAGTTCTTGGCTTTGTCGACGATCTTGTTGGCACCGATCCACGGCATCATGGAGCGCAGTTGCTCGCCGATGATTTCGATGCCGTGAGCGGCGTTGTTACGACGCTTGGCGGTCATCGAAGGGTAGCCGGTTGCGCCTTCGCTGATGAACATTTTGGCGTATTCGCCGTCCTGAATACGTTTCAGGGCGTTGCGCATGGCCTGACGGGATTCGGCGTTGATCACTTCCGGACCGGTCACGTACTCGCCGTACTCGGCGTTGTTGGAGATCGAGTAGTTCATGTTGGCGATGCCGCCTTCGTACATGAGGTCAACGATCAGTTTCAGTTCGTGCAGGCATTCGAAGTAGGCCATTTCCGGCGCGTAGCCAGCTTCAACCAGGGTTTCGAAACCGGCTTTGACCAGTTCAACGGTACCGCCGCACAGAACGGCTTGTTCGCCGAACAGGTCGGTTTCGGTCTCGTCCTTAAAGGTGGTTTCGATGATGCCGGTACGACCACCACCAACGCCAGCGGCGTAGGACAGTGCAACGTTCTTGGCGTTGCCCGAGGCGTCCTGGTAGATCGCGATCAGGTCAGGGATACCGCCGCCCTTGACGAATTCGGAACGCACGGTGTGGCCCGGAGCTTTCGGCGCGATCATGATCACGTCGAGGTCGGCACGCGGAACAACCTGGTTGTAGTGAATCGCGAAGCCGTGGGAGAAGGCCAAGGTGGCGCCTTTCTTGATGTTCGGCTCGATTTCGTTCTTGTACAGCGAGGACTGGAACTCGTCCGGGGTCAGGATCATGACCAGGTCGGCAGCGGCAACAGCGGAAGCCACGTCGGTCACTTTCAGGCCGTGAGCTTCGGCTTTGGCAACGGTGGCCGAACCTTTACGCAGACCGACGGTAACGTCGACACCGGAGTCTTTCAGGTTGCACGCTTGAGCGTGACCCTGGGAGCCGTAACCGATGATGGCAACTTTCTTGCCCTGGATGATCGACAGGTCGCAGTCTTTATCGTAGAAAACTTTCATGAATTTCCCCTTATATCCGGCCGTTCAGGCCATGCGCTAATTTGGTTTAGATGCTGAGTACTTTGTCGCCGCGAGCAATGCCGGTCACGCCGCTGCGGACGGTTTCCAGAATCGATGCGGTGCCGATGGACTGAATGAAGCTGTCGAGCTTGTCGCTGGTACCGGTCAACTGAACGGTATAGACGCTGGCGCTGACATCGACGATCTGCCCACGGTAGATATCGGTGGTGCGTTTGATCTCGGCGCGCTGGGCGCCAGTGGCCTTGACCTTGACCAACATCAGTTCGCGCTCGATGTGAGCGCTTTCCGACAGGTCCACCAGCTTGACCACTTCGATCAGCTTGTTCAGGTTTTTGGTGATCTGCTCGATCACTTCATCGTGGCCCACGGTGGTCAGCGTCAGACGCGACAGGGTCGGGTCTTCGGTCGGGGCCACGGTCAGGCTTTCGATGTTGTAGTTGCGCTGCGAGAACAGGCCGACTACGCGAGACAGAGCGCCGGGTTCGTTTTCCAGAAGCAGGGAAATAATGTGCCGCATGATTAAGTACGCTCCGTCTTGCTCAGCCACATATCGCGCATGGAGCCGTCTTTGATCTGCATCGGGTAGACGTGCTCGCTGGTATCCACCGCAACATCGATGATCACCAGGCGATCCTTCATGGCGAACGCTTCGGCCATCTTCGACTTCAAATCTTTCGGTTCGGTGATGCGTACGCCAACGTGACCATAGGCTTCAGCCAGCTTGATGAAGTCGGGCAGCGATTCCATGTAGGAGTGCGAGTGACGGCTGCCGTAGCTCATGTCCTGCCACTGGCGAACCATGCCCAGCACACCGTTGTTGAGGATGACGATCTTCACCGGCAAGCCGTACTGCAGGCAGGTCGACAGCTCCTGGATGTTCATCTGGATACTGCCTTCGCCGGTGACGCAGGCAACGTCGTCGTCCGGAAAGCTCAGTTTGATGCCCATCGCTGCCGGCAGACCGAAGCCCATCGTGCCCAGACCACCGGAGTTGATCCAGCGGTTAGGCTTGTTGAAGGTGTAGTACTGCGCAGCGAACATCTGGTGCTGACCCACGTCGGAGGTCACAAAGGCGTCGCCCTTGGTCACTTCGCAGAGGGTTTCGATCACGGTCTGCGGCTTGATCTGGCTGCCGTCGCCCTTTTCATAAGGGAACAGACCGCGATCGCCGCGCCATTCATCAACCTGCTTCCACCAGCTAGCCACGGACTCCTTGTTCGGGGTCTCGCCGATTTCCTTGAGGATCGCGACCATTTCGGTCAGGACGCTCTCGACCGGGCCAACGATCGGCACATCGGCCTTGATGGTCTTGGAGATCGACGCCGGGTCAATGTCGATGTGGATGATCTTGGCGTTCGGGCAGAATTTCGCCGGGCCATTGATCACCCGATCGTCGAAGCGTGCGCCGACCGCGAGGATCACGTCGGCATGGTGCATCGCCAGGTTCGCGGTGTAGCTGCCGTGCATGCCGAGCATGCCGATGAACTGACGGTCAGTGCCAGGGAATGCACCCAGGCCCATCAAGGTGTTGGTCACCGGCAGGTTGAGCATCTTCGCCAGTTCGGTCAGTTGCGCGGAGCCGTTGCCGAGGATGACGCCGCCGCCGGAGTACAGCACTGGGCGCTTGGCTGCCAACAACATTTCCGCTGCTTTGCGGATCTGCCCGGAGTGACCGCGAACGGCCGGGCTGTAGGAACGCAGCTTGGCTTTTTTCGGGAAAACGTATTCGAACTTCTCGGCCGGGTTGGTCATGTCTTTCGGGATGTCGACCACGACCGGACCCGGACGACCGGATTGCGCCAGGTAGAAGGCCTTCTTCATGACTTCCGGGATTTCCGAAGCGTGCTTGATCATGAAGCTGTGCTTCACGATCGGCCGGGAGATACCGATCATGTCGGTTTCCTGGAACGCGTCGGTGCCGACCATGGTGCTTGGCACCTGACCGGAAATGATCACCATCGGAATCGAGTCCATATAGGCGGTGGCGATACCGGTGATGGCGTTTGTGGCGCCTGGACCGGAAGTCACCAGTACCACGCCGGCTTTACCGGTGGCACGGGCGTAGCCGTCAGCCATATGGGTCGCCGCTTGTTCGTGACGAACCAGGATGTGGGTCACTTCCGGTTCTTTGAACAGGGCATCGTAAACATGCAGGAGAGCACCACCCGGGTACCCGTAGATATATTTGACGCCTTCGTCACGCAAAAAGCGGACGAGCATCTCACCGCCAGATAAAAGCTCCACGTTGTTCACCTCTAAAACGCCAGAATACCGTCCACAAAAAGGGGCGGGTCTTAATAGGTTTACTTCTCGGCAGAGCATGAGCGACGGTGGTCGCCGACTACGTCAGCACTGACTGAGCAAGTATTGGGATCGTCCCAAGTGTTGCGGGCCTTTCCCACCCAGCGCGAGGTAACGCGTTGCGGGTGTAACAGGTCGGCGCGGATGTGCGCCTCATGATCTACCGAGTGGGTCTGCTTCTGGCAGTCCCTCTACAGCGGACTTTGGATTCTTCTGTTTCGCCCTCTGCAAGTCAAGTCGTCTGTGCGGTTAATTGTGGGTAAGCACATGAGAACGCAAGAAAAAACCTGAAAAGCGCTACTCTGTTAGCGTCAATTGCGCATTTTTACCAAGGAATCAGCATGCGAACGCTCCTCCTCACTCTGCTGATCGGCCTCAGCCCATGGTGCTCGGCCGCTCAAATCTACAAATGGGTCGATGCTCAGGGCGTCACGCATTTCGATGCACAGCCGCCGCAGGGCCAACCGTCGACGACCGTACAGACGCCCTCCCCGCCTGCGCCGAAAGCCGCGCCGATGCCCGGTGGCGGCGCACTCGGCGATCAGAAGGCCATTGATACCAAGGTGAAGAAACAGGTCGCCGAGCAGCAGGCGCAACTCAAGGCGTTCTGCGAGCAGGCGCGCACGAATCTCGCGCAACTGCAGAACAATCCGCGTTTGCGTGAGGAGGTCGAGGGGGATTTGCGCAGGCTGGATGATGCGCAGCGTCAGGAGCGCATCGTTGAAGCGCAGAAGCAGATTGCCGAGAATTGCTCATAGAGCTGTGTAGGAGCTGCCGAAGGCTGCGATCTTTTGACTTGTTTGAAGAGCAAGATCAAAAGATCGCAGCCTCGTTGCACTCGTCAGCTCCTACACAACCGGGTTCAGCGGGATGCAGTAATCAGCAGGTCAAACTCTTTGAGCAGTACCTGCAACTGCCGATCCTTGCCGCCAAGATTGCGCTGGGCGAAAACCATTTCCGCCATTTCCTGAATGCCGGAAGCATTCGGCAAAGGCAGATCCTGCTCGAGGATCATCTTCATGCGTGGCAGGAAGATCCATTGCAGCCACTGCTCGAAGTCCAGCGTGTCGACCGAAAACGGCTCGACACTGCTCAGGGCCTCGGCCGACGGCTCGACCTCATCCCACCAGCCCAAAGCGCGCAGTTCTCGCTCGATCAGCAACAGATGATCGGCGATTTTCGGGAAGCGCGCGTCCATCACAGGGAAACCTTGGCCTTCTGACGGGCCTGAGCAGCGCCGGCGGCATCGCCTTGTTTCTCACGTGCCTGGGCGATGATATCCCACAGGCTGGCTTGCAGATCCGGACGCCCGTTGGCCATGGTCAGCGCGCGACGGGCGAACTGCTCGGCCTGCGGCGCATCGCCTTGGGCCATGCGCACCTGCGCCAAACGGTAAAGCACTTGTGGCTCACGCGGAGCAACACGTTGCGCCCGCTCCAGACTCGAAGAGGCACCGTTCAAGTCACCACCGGCCTGCTGCTGTTGCGCTGTGGTCAGCAAGGCGAGTACCGGGCCGTCCAGTTGCTCATCCGCCGACAGGCCACCGCCACTGCTGGCCGAAGGAATGCCACTGGGCGTCGACGGCATGCTGTAGCTGCCGGAGTTGACCGGCGCCGATTCAACCGCCGAAGGGTTGTACGGCCCCGCCGTGATGCCGCCGGATGCCGGACCCGGGACGATCGGCGAAGAGCTGATCGGTGTCGACACCGCAGCACCGCCGCCCGGCACCATCACCACCACGCCGGTATCGCCTTGCGGAATCGCCTGAGTCTGGCCCTGCGCCGGGCGCTTGACCGTGGTCTGGCGGAAACCGCCATTGGCGCCGATGCGCTCACTGTTGGACACGGCTGTGCCCGAATCCACCACGGGAATCGAACCACGCTGTACGGTGGAGCAGCCGCTGAGCAAAGCCACGGCGGTCACCGCTGGAATCAACCACTTGTTCACTTGAAACCCTCTTTGCTTAATTCATCCAGCCCTTGACCCAGTCCATCACCGATTCCGGCGAGGCAGGTGTTTCGCTTGCGCACGCGGCGCCGGGTGGCGGCTCGCTGCCGCGAATATACGGCATCTGTACCGCGCCGGGGCAGTTGGCATCGGAACCCTGGCCGGTGCGTGAATCGACCCAGGCCTGCACGACGTTGTCCGGCTGCGGCATGTCCAGAGGCAGCGGATCGGCCTTGCGCATGAAACTGGTCCAGACCTGCAACGCACCGGTCGCCCCGGTGAACGGCGTCTTGCCGTTGTCATCGCGACCGAGCCAGACCACCGCCAGCAGATCCTGACTGAAACCGGCAAACCAGCTGTCGCGCGAGTCGTTACTGGTACCGGTCTTGCCCGCCAGTGTCAGGGTCTTGGGCAGCACGTTATAAACCGAACTGCCGGTACCTTCACGCATCACCCGCTGCATGGCGTTCTGGATCAGGTAAATCGAGGCCGGATCGAAACGCTGCTCGATCTGGAACGGATAACGCTTGAGCGGCTCGCCCTCGGCGGTCAACACGCTGCGAATCCCGCGCATCGGCGTATTGAAGCCACCGTTGGCCAGCGTCTGATACATGGTTGCCACTTCGATCGGCGTCATGCCGCCGGCACCCAGCAGCATCGATGGGAACGCCGGAAATTCACGGGTAACGCCCAGGCGACCGAGGGTCTTGAGCACGTTCGGCACGCCGACTTCCAGGCCCAGACGCGAGGTCGACAGGTTGTAGGAATGCGCCAGACCCTGATAGAGGAACACGGTGCCGTGGGAGCGGCGATCGTAGTTCTGCGGCTTCCACACCTGACCGTTGGCGCCTTTGACCGACAGCGGATCGTCCGACAGCCAGCTGGTCAGCGTGTACTGACTCGGTTTCTCCAGCGCGGTGAGGTACACCGCCGGTTTGATCAGCGAGCCAATCGGACGCACTGCATCGAGTGCACGGTTGAAACCGGCGTAACTGGCCTGACGGCTGCCGATCATTGCCTGAACTTCGCCGGTTTCCGGGTTGGTCACGACCATCGCCGCCTCAACATCATCGGAGCCCTTGCGCCCGGCCAGGCGTTTGAACGTGTCGTTGACCGAAGCTTCGGCTTTCATCTGCAGGATCGGATCGAAACTGGTGAAGATGCGCAGGCCTTCTTCGGTCAAGTCTTCGTCGCGATAGTCTTCGCGCAACTGACGTTTGACCAAGTCGATAAAACCCGGGAACGAGCTGTCGGCGAGCTTGCCGCGTGTGGTTACACCCAGTGGCATTTTCTTCGCTGCTTCGACCTGTTCGGCAGTTGCCACGCCTTGCTGCGCCAACACGTCGAGCACCAGATTACGCCGCTCCAGCGCGCGCTCCGGATTGCGGCGCGGGTTGTAGTAGGACGGCCCTTTGACCATGCCGACCAGCAACGCCACCTGATGCAGTTTCAGCTCGGACAATGGCTGGCCGAAGAAGAACTGGCTGGCCAGACCGAAACCGTGCACCGCACGCTGACCGTCCTGGCCGACAAAGACTTCGTTGAGGTAGGCCTCAAGAATTTCCTTTTTGTCGTAATGCAGTTCGAGAAGCAACGCCATCATCGCTTCGGTGAGCTTGCGGGTCAGGCTGCGTTCGCTGGTCAGGTAGAAGTTCTTCACCAACTGCTGCGTCAGCGTACTGCCGCCCTGGGTCATCTTGCCGCCGGAGGTGTTGATCCACACCGCGCGCGCGATCGATTTCGGCGACACGCCCCAATGGCTATAGAAATCGCGGTCTTCGACGGCGATCAGGGTTTCGAGCAGGTACGGCGGCACCTGATCGAGTTTGATCAGGATGCGGTCTTCAAGATTTTTCGGGTAAATGCCGCCGATCATCAGCGGTTCGAGGCGCACCACCGACAGCTTCGAACCGTTGGTCGCGGACAGCTCGGCGACGTAATCGCCGGAGAAACGCACGCGCACCGGCTGCGGTTTCTCCAGACCTTCATAGAACTGGAAGCCACGGGTGTTCAAGTCGACCGTATTGCCGCTGACGGCGGCGGCACCGGGGCCATTGCTCACGGCTTCGCGGCGATAGCCGAGGGCATCGAGTTCGGTGAGGAAATCGTCCTTGCTCAGCTTCTGTCCGACGAACAGCTCGAGCGGGCGCGCGTATACCTTGGCCGGGATGGTCCAGCGCTTGCCGGAGAACTTCTCCTGCACCACGGCATCGAGGTAAACGGCGAAGCCGGCCAGCACTACCAGGCCGACCAGGCTGAGTTTAATGGCCCAGCTCAACCATGGACCAAGGCCCTTGGCTGGTGGTTTTTTCTTGGTACGGGGGGATCGGGATCGAGTCATGGCGGCGGATTATACGCACTTTATCGATCCTCAACAGGCACGCGCGGAGGTTTGCGTCAGGCGGGCAAGCAGCCATAATGGCCGCCTCGAATTCCCCCGCCTCTGAAGGATCGCCCGTGAGCCAGTCCCTGATCGCTGCCCTGCAAAACCCGGCCCTCTACCCGCATCCCGTCGAAGGGTTTCAGGTCATCGAAACCCATATCTCTTGGGTGATTCTCACCGGGCCCTTTGCCTATAAAGTGAAGAAGCCAGTAAATTTCGGCTTCCTCGACTTCACCAGCCTCGACGCACGCGCACATTTCTGCGCGGAAGAGCTGCGCCTGAATCAGCGTCTGACCGCTGATTTGTATCTGGACGTGTTGCCAGTCACCGGCAGCGTCGAAGCACCGCAACTGGGCGGCGATGGGCCGGCTATCGAATATGTGCTGAAAATGCGCCAGTTCCCGCAGAGCGGCTTGCTCAGCACCCTGCAAGCCAACGGCGAGTTGACCACTCAGCACATCGATGCCTTGGCCGAGCAGATCGCCCATTTCCATCTCAATGCGCCGAAAGTCCCGGCCGAGCACGACGCCGGCACACCGGATAGCGTGATGGCGCCAGTCTCGCAGAACTTCGAGCAGATCCTGCCGTTCCTCAGCGACAAGAACGACCTGCTGCAACTCGAGGCACTGAAAGCCTGGGCCGAAAGCAGCTTCGAACGCCTCAAGCCGCTGTTCGCCCAGCGCAAGGCCCAAGGTTTCACCCGCGAATGCCACGGCGACATCCACTTGGGCAACGCCACCGTCATCGACGGCAACGTGGTGATCTTCGACTGCATCGAGTTCAACGAGCCATTCCGTTTCACCGACGTCTGGGCTGATACCGGCTTCCTCGCGATGGACCTGGAAGACCGCGGTTTGAAATCGCTGGCCCGTCGCCTGATCAGCCAATACCTGGAACTGACCGGCGACTATCAGGGCCTGGAAGTGCTGAACTTCTATAAAGCCTACCGCGCTCTGGTGCGGGCCAAGGTGGCACTGTTCAGCATGCCGGCGGAGGCGACTGCGGTGCAGCGCGCCACCACCCTGCGCCAGTACCGCAACTACGCCAACCTGGCGGAAAGCTACAGCACCATTCCTTCGCGCTTCATGGCCATCACCCACGGCGTCTCCGCGGTTGGCAAAAGCCACGTGGCCATGCGTCTGGTCGAAGCGCTGGGCGCGATTCGCCTGCGTTCGGATGTCGAGCGCAAGCGCCTGTTCGGTGAGCAGAGCGTTGCCAACGATGTGCAGGCCGGCATTTACAGCGCCGACGCCAGCGCCGCGACTTACGCGCGCCTGCATGAGATCGCCGAGGTCATCTTGCACGCCGGCTTCCCGGTGGTGATCGACGCGACCTATCTCAAGCGTGAGCAGCGCGATAACGCGGCGAAGATTGCCGAAGCCACCGGCACGCCATTCCTGATCCTCGACTGCAATGCCCCGCAAGCGGTGATCGAGAGCTGGCTGGCGATGCGTCAGGCCGATCAAAAGGATCCGTCCGACGCCACCCTCGCCGTCATCGAAGCGCAGCAGGCCAACCGCGAAGCGCTGACGCCGGAAGAAATCCTGCGCAGCAAACGCGTGCAGACCAATGAATCCGGGACGCTGGACACCGTGGTCGCGCAAATCCGTCAGCGCCTGCCAGGTCTGTAAAAAACTATTTCGGCCGTGAAGCCCTTGCTCGCTTCACGGCCGTCAAATAGTGGCACTATACTGGCGTCATAAAACCAACAGGTGATTTGACATGAGCCAGCCGAAACTGCTCGACACTCCGCTTTACGCCCTGCTGCACAAAGATGATGTCACAGGCTTCAACAACGAACGTCCACAGGATGGCCTGATCGACATGGTCGGCGGCGATTTCCGTGGTCTGGACCTGCGGGAACTGAACGCCGATGGCGTGGATTTTCGCGATGCATACTTCCGCTCCGCCGATCTGCGCGGCATCGACTTTCGCAAGGCCTCGCTCGAAGGCGCCAGCCTGGCCCATGCGCAGATTTCCGGGGCGTACTTTCCGCCGGAGCTCAGTGCTGACGAGATCCTGATGTCGATGAATTTCGGCACGCGGTTGCGGTATCGCACCCGCTGAAGTCTGGAGATCTTCCTGACACCACGCCTTTCCCCTGTGGGAGCGAGCCTGCTCGCGAAGGCGTAGTGTCAGTCGACATCGTTATTGCCTGACACACCGTCTTCGCGAGCAGGCTCGCTCCCACATTGGTAACCTTCTACCCCCTTCCCTCTGCGTTCGCAGGTCTTTCACACCCCTTTCTTAGAAGCTTTTGCGTCGAATCCGACCAAACAACCACGCTTTTCCTACTGATGACTACACTCCTGAGAAGCTCGCCCACGCACCATTCGGCCGTCGCAAGGAGGCTTGATGAATGATGAACTGCAACACCTGAAAAATCTTGGCAAGACGTCGGCGCAATGGCTGCATGCCGTGGGCATCCACAGCGCCTCGGACTTGCGTCGCCTCGGTGCGGTGGATGCCTACCGGGCCGTGCGTACCCGCGGGTTTCGCGCATCGAAGGTGTTGTTGTATGCGATCGAGGGCGCGTTGATGGACGTGCACTGGAACGACATCCCCGCCGAGCGCAAGGACGCCCTGAACAAACAGCTCGAAGCGATCTCCGCGCGCCATAAGAATTGAACAGGCGCTGACGCCATGCATTTACTGGGGGAACAATCGACCAACGCCGTGGGTTTTTGAGCATGACCCACAGCAATCCGAAGACCGCCGACATCCTGTGTTTGCGGGGGCCTTGCCGCCGCTCGCAAAACTAAATTACAGATTTGCAAAAACAGCGATTGACTCGGTAATGAGAATCGCTATGATTATCACAACTGGTCGCGAGATCAGTCGATATTCTGAAAAGCCCTTGGTTCGGACTCTCAGATTATCTCCTCATCAGGCTAATCACGGTTATTTGACCCGGTTTTTACCGGGTCTTTTTTTGCCCGCAGAAAAGTCATTTGCCGAACTGCTGGCGCATCTGCTCGCAGTAATCCGGCTTTGGCGTGGCAGGCGTGTACCAGACGTAATCGGCCATCGCCGCCGTTACCGCATCGCCCTGCTCGGCCAGCATCAACACGGTCGGCGCCTTACCAGCGCCTAGATCCAGCAGATGCAGCGGCACGCCAACATCCTTGCGCGCATGCCAGGCGCCGGCCAACAGAATCGCAGGTGTCGGCGCCGCCAGCATGCGTTCGGCCATACGTCGATCGCGTTGTTGCTGAATCGCCAACATCGCCGGCATCTGTGATTCGGGGAGCAAGCCGCAGTGAGATTCACTGACTTGTCCAAGCAACGTGTTTCTCACCGCCAGCGCGTTACTGCGCGGACCATTCAGGGCAGGTGGTTTACGGTAGAACGCACGGATTTCGCTGTCATCGAGATTGGCCGCCAGCAGCGGATACGGCTGCGTCAGGGCGAAGCGCACGATCGGCCCGTAAAGATTCCAGTCCCAGCCCTCCTGCCAGGCCAATGCAGCAGGCAGATCAGTCGGAACGGATTTCGCCTGGCGCTGCGCGTCGACTTTCGCCTGCTGGTCCGGCACGAGCATTTCAAGCAGCAGACTGCCTTGCGCTCGTTGCTCGCCAAGCGTCTGCAACAGCCACAATTGCGCGGCATGATGATCGGCATTGTCATGCTGCTCGCCAATGATCAAGCGCTCAGGTTCAGCGAGACGCGTCAGCAGTTGCTCAGCGGTGAGCATCTCGCCGCTGCGCAGATCGCGAATTTCACCGCTCACCGGCGGAACCGCGACGTGCTGGCACCCTGCAAGCAACACCAGCGCCAACACCCACAATCCACGCATGCGACACCTCGATGATTGATCAGCGGGCGATGATCAGCGGATGCCCACGCTCCGGGTGCGGTTGCACCAAAACCTCCAGGCCGAACACAGCTTTCAGCGTATCCGGGCGCAGCACCTGCTGCGGAGTATCCAGCGCGACCGGACGCCCCTCTTCCAGCAACAACACCCGGTCACAATAGCGCGCGGCCAGATTCAGATCATGCAGGATCACCAGCACCGCTGCGCCACGATTGGCAAACTCGCGTACCGCTTGCAGGGTGGTGTGCTGATGCAGCGGATCGAGCATCGAGGTCGGTTCGTCGAGCAACAAGCTTTGCCCGGCCTGCCCCGGCCAGAGTTGTGCCAGCACCCGCGCCAGGTGTACCCGCTGACGCTCGCCACCGGACAACGCCAGATAACTGCGCCCGCTCAAGTGCCCGGCATCGGCGGCAGCCAGCGCTGCCGCGACAATTTCGTCATCGCGCACGCGCCCGGTCTGGTACGGCAAACGGCCCATGCCCACGACCTCCTCAACGGCGAAGGCAAAATCCAGTGTCGAAACCTGCGGCAACACCGCCAGCCTTTGCGCCCGCTGCGTGCCGCTCCAGTGACTCAACGCCTGCTCGTCGAGCGAAACATTGCCGTCACTGGCGAGCAATTCTCCGCACAAGGCGCCGAGTAATGTGCTTTTGCCGGCGCCGTTCGGCCCCAGCACGCCGAGCACTTCACCGGGTTCGAGTTGCAGCGTAACTCCGCTGAGCACAGCCTTGCGGCCACGGCGAACATGCAGATTGTGCGCAGACAACATCAGGCACGCCCTCGCAGCAGCAGGTAAAGGAAGAACGGCGCGCCGATAAACGCGGTGACAATGCCAATCGGCAACTCCGCCGGCGCCAGCGCCAGCCGCGCCACCAGATCGGCGAGCAATAACAGGCTCGCACCCGCCAACACCGAGGCTGGCAACAGCACTTTATGATCGGGGCCGGCCAGCAGACGCACCAGATGTGGCACGACCAGTCCGACAAAACCGATCATGCCCGCCGCCGCCACCGCCGCGCCAACGCCGAGCGCGGTGCAGAACACCAGTTCGCGCTTGAGCCGTTCGACATCGATGCCAAGATGACCGGCTTCGGATTCACCCAGCAACAACGCATTCAATGCCTTGGCCCGACGCGGCAGCCACAGCGCCACGCCGACGGTGATGATCAGCAGTGGCCATAGTCGTGTGTAACTGGCGCCGTTGAGGCTGCCCAGGTTCCAGAATGTCAGGGTGCGCAGCGTTGCGTCATCGGCCAGATAAGTGAACAGACCGACCGCCGAACTGGCCAGCGCCGTCAGCGCGATACCCGCGAGCAACATCGTCGCGACGTGAGTCTGACCATTGCGCCGGCCCAGGCGATAGACCAGCGCCGTGACCCCGAGCCCGCCGAGAAATGCACACACCGATAACAGATAAGGGCCGAACCACTCCGGCAGGCCGCCGAAGAACGAGCCGCCGACAATCGCAATCGCCGCGCCGAGTGCCGCGCCACTGGACACCCCGACCAACCCCGGATCCGCGAGCGGATTACGAAACAGACCCTGCATCGCCACCCCGGACAGCGCCAGCACCCCGCCGACCGCCAAGCCGAGCAAGGTTCGCGGCAGGCGGATCTGGCCGAGAATCAGCTCGGCCTGCTCCAGCCCTTCCGGCGCCAACGGCACGCCGATCAGACGCAGCGCCGCACGCAAGGTATCGAACAGCGGCAGGCTCACTGGCCCCAATGCCAACGACAGCCAGATCGCCAGCAGACACAGGAGGGTCAGGCCGATGAACAGGCCACGGGGTTTGACCAGTGTGGTCATTGGCCGCCCTTGGCCGGGTAGAAACCGTCAGTCAGGGTTTGCAAAGCTGCCGGCAGACGCGGTCCCAGTCCGCCTACCAGCAGCGTCGGATCCAGCTCCATCACCCGCCCACTCTTGGCCGCACGGCTGGAACTGAGAATCGGGTTTTCCTTGAACAACGCGGCTTTTGCCGCCTCCCCCGTAAACGCTCGGTCGGCGAACACCAGCACTTCGGGATCGAGGCTGGCGAGGGATTCGACAGAAAACGGTTTGTAGCCGGTATGAGTAGCCAGGTTGTGCCCGCCGGCCTGTTGCAGCAGCCAATCGGCGGCCGTGTCTTTTCCGGCAATCAACGGCTTGCCACCGGCGTGCCCGAGCAGCAGCAACACGCCCGGGGCTTTCTGCTTGGTCTGCACTTGGGCAACGCGCGCTTTCTGCGCCTGGAGTTGCTGTTGATAAGTCTGCAGCAGTTGCGCCGCCTGGCTTTGTGCACCGAGCAACCGGCCGAGATGAGTGAGATTGTTTTCCAGCGTTGGCAGATCCGCCTGCGCCGAGAACAACTCGACTTTCACCTTGGCGGCTTTGACTTGCGCCAGAACCGGCGGTGGGCCCATTTCTTCAGTGCCGATGAGAATGTCCGGGCGCAGGCTCAAGATGCCTTCCGCCGACAGGCTGCGCTGATAGCCAATGCTCGGCAGCGCCTGCAACGATTGCGGATGCTGGCTGGTGGTGTCGACCCCGACCAGCTTCGACTCCCCGCCCAACGCGCTGACCCATTCCGACAGTGCGCCGCCGGCGCTGACCCAGCGTTGCGGGAGATCCGCCGCGGTCGTCTGATGGCTGAGAAAAAGGCCGACGCACAGCATGGCAACGCGGTTTTTCAGGCGCATATACAGCTTCCTTGAACAAGGTTTCCCGGGCATCGGCGCAGCGAGCCAAGTATCCTCGACAACAGCCAGACTCCCTTTGGGAGAAGGCCGCCATTTGATAATTGTTTGCATTTGAACGTCAAGCTCGGACATATCCAGACACGAGCGAACACCAGAGGATAGCCATGAAGTTTCTCTGCGCCGGCAGCGATCTGGCCGAAGCCGGCAGTCGCGGTTTCGAAATCGACGACAAAAAGCTGTTCGCCGTGCGTCGCGGTGGGCAGGCCTATGTTTACCTCAACCGCTGCCCGCACCGTGGCGTCGGCCTGGAATGGCAGCCCGACCGGTTTCTCGACCCCAGCAACAGCCTGATCCAGTGCGCCACCCACGGCGCACTGTTTCTGATCGAGGACGGCGAATGCGTTGCCGGCCCGTGCGCCGGGCAATCACTGACGGCGATTGAATGCCGGGAAGATACACAAGGCGTGTGGGTCGATGTTTAACCGTTGAGCAAGACGTCGAGTCGACGGTCGATGACCATCTCTTCATGGTCGAGGCGCACGCCGTAGGCCAGCACCTCGACACCGCAGGCGACCGCCTCACGCAGCGCCTCGGCATAGGCCCAATCGATCTCCTCGGCCGGGCGCACGGCATCGATACCGGTGAGGTTTACACAGTACAACTGCACCGCCCGAATGCCGTCGCGCGCCAGATGCGCCAGCTCACGCAGATGCTTGGCGCCGCGCTGGGTCACCGCATCGGGAAATGCCGCTACCGGCGTGCCGTCGAAGCCGAGGGTGACGCTCTTCACTTCGACATAAGCAGGCCCGCTGGGGTATTCGAGGCGGAAGTCGATGCGGCTTTTTTCCTGCCCGTACGCAACTTCCCGCTTCAACGCGGTAAAGCCGTTCAACTCGGAGATCACCCCGGCCTGCAAGGCTTCTTCGACCAAACCGTTGGCGCGCCCGGTGTTGACGCAGAACAGCCGGCCTTGCGGGGTTTCGCCGATTTCCCAAGTGCCGGGCAATTTGCGTTTAGGGTCGTTGGAGCGACTGAACCAGACCTGCCCGCCCTCGACCTGGCAATTGAGCATCGAACCGGTGTTCGGACAGTGAATGGTCAGCAACTCGCCACTAACGGTTTCGATATCGGCGAGAAAACGCTTGTAGCGGCGAATCAGCCGCGCCTCTTCCAGAGCAGGATAAAAGCGCATCAGCCTTGCCAGCTCTTCAAGCCACGGGCAATGCGCTCCACGGCTTCCTGCAAGCGTGCGAGGTTTTGTGTGTAAGCGAAGCGCACGTGATGGCCGGCCTGATAACGACCGAAATCCAGCCCGGGCGTGAAGGCCACATGCTCGGTTTCGAGGAAATGCCGGCAGAACGCGAAGGCATCGCCGCCGAAACGGCTGATATCGGCGTACAGGTAAAAGGCGCCTTCCGGCTCAACGGCAATGTTGAATCCAAGTTCGCGCAGCGCTGGCAGGAGGAAGTCGCGACGGCGCGCGAATTCGGCGCGACGCTCTTCGAGAATCGCGATCGTCGCCGGTTCGAAACAGGCCAGCGCCGCGTACTGGGCCATGCTCGGTGCACTGATGTAGAGGTTCTGCGCGAGTTTTTCCAGTTCACCGACCGCCGCCTCGGGCGCCACCAGCCAGCCCAGGCGCCAACCGGTCATGCCGAAATACTTGGAGAAACTGTTGAGGACAAAGGCGCTGTCATCGACCTCCAGCACGCTGGCGGCATCGGTGCCGTAGGTCAGACCGTGGTAGATCTCGTCCACCACCAGATGCCCGTTTCTGGCCTTGATCGCTGTGGATAACCCGGCCAGCTCATCGCGCGTCAGCAAAGTGCCCGTCGGGTTGGCCGGCGAAGCGACAAGGGCGCCGACACTGTCGTGGTCCCAATGCCGCTCGACCAGATCCGGGGTCAGTTGATAGCGCACCTCCGGCCCGACCGGCACCAGTTGCGCCGCGCCTTCGACCAGCCGCAGAAAATGCCGGTTGCACGGGTAGCCCGGGTCTGCCAGCAACCAGTGTTTACCCGGATCGACCAGCAAGGCGCTGGCCAGCAACAGCGCGCCAGAACCGCCCGGCGTGATCAGAATCCGACGTGGGTCGATGTTCAGGCCGTATCGCGACTGGTAAAAACCGGCGATCGCCTCGCGCAATTCGGGAATGCCACGGGCGGCGGTGTAACGGGTCTTGCCCGCGGTCAACGCGGCTTGGCCCGCGCGAATGATTGGCTCGGCAGTAGTGAAGTCCGGCTCGCCGATTTCCAGATGGATCACGTCGTGACCTTCGGCCTGCAATTCATTGGCCCGCGCCAGCAGCGCCATCACATGGAACGGTTCGATCGCACGACTGCGCGCACTGTAGGGGGCCATTGGATTGCCTTCGACAGGAAAAAAGAGACGATTCTACCTGTCTGCCGGAACGAGCGAGAACCCGTGAAGGTCACAGCCTCAAGAACGCTGGACTGTAACGATCTGAACGTACGCTCCAGGATTGACTAAAATCAGTGATTGAACAGGTCTCCTTTTCCACAGACACGGCTTGCCAAACATCTGCAAGCGCCACCCGCCGGGGGCTCGACATCCGGGAGTAGCGCAGGCTGATTTGATCTGGTAAGTTCGCCCGCTTGCAGCCGCAGGGCCGGCAGGTGTCGGTGATGGAGCAATCCTGCGCAATGGATTACAAGAGTAGAGGCGGTCTATTTCATGTCCACCCAAGCAAAGCAACAGCAGCAAGCGACGATCAGCGGCTTCGAACCTTACGTTTCGAAGGCGGGTGAAGAGTACATGGGCGCTCCGATGCGCGCGCACTTCACCAAGATCCTGAACAAGTGGAAACTGGACTTGATGCAGGAAGTCGACCGTACGGTTGATCACATGAAAGACGAAGCGGCCAACTTCCCTGACCCGGCCGACCGTGCCAGCCAGGAAGAAGAGTTCGCCCTCGAACTGCGCGCCCGCGATCGCGAGCGCAAGCTGATCAAGAAAATCGACAAGACGCTGCAACTGATCGAAGACGAAGAGTACGGCTGGTGCGAGTCCTGCGGCATCGAGATCGGCGTCAAGCGCCTCGAAGCCCGTCCGACCGCGGATCTTTGCATCGATTGCAAGACCCTGGCGGAAATCAAGGAAAAGCAGGTCGGCAAGTAATCTCGACCTGAACGAAAAACGGAGCGTGCGAACGCTCCGTTTTTGTTTCTGCCCTTTGGCTTTTTGGGCTTTTGCTTTTGTGAGAGCGAGCTTGCTCGCGAAGGCGCCAGTTCAGACACTTCTATGTTGAATGACACATCGTCTTCGCGAGCAAGCTCGCTCCCACAGGTATTGTGTTCTTGCTTGGAAACGTAACATTACACCCATGACTGCCAAATCCCCCGCCTACATCGGCCGCTTCGCCCCCACCCCCAGTGGCCACCTGCACTTCGGTTCACTGGTCGCTGCGTTGGCGTCCTACCTCGACGCTCGCTCGGTCGGTGGGCGCTGGCTGGTGCGCATGGAAGATCTCGATCCGCCGCGCGAAGAGCCCGGTGCGCAAGCGGCGATTCTCAAGGCGCTGGAAAGTTACGGTTTCGAATGGGACGGCGAAATGGTTCGCCAGAGCGATCGGCACGCGGCCTACGCCGAGGTGCTCGACAGTCTGCTCAACCATGGCCTGGCCTACGCCTGCACCTGCTCGCGGAAACAGCTGGAGCCCTACCACGGCATTTATCCTGGGTTCTGTCGCAACGCCGGGCATGATCAGCACGACGCCGCAATCCGCCTGCGCGTGCCGGAGCTGGAATACCACTTCATCGACCGCGTGCAGGGCGAATACCGTCAGCACCTGGGCCGCGACGTCGGCGACTTCGTCATCCGTCGTCGAGACGGTCTCTATGCGTATCAACTCGCGGTGGTGCTCGATGACGCCTGGCAGGGCAGCACCGATATCGTGCGCGGCGCCGATCTGCTCGATTCGACGCCGCGTCAGTTGTACCTGCAAGAACTGCTCGGCCTGAAACAGCCGCGCTATCTGCACCTGCCATTGATCACACAGCCGGACGGCAACAAACTCGGCAAGTCCTACCGTTCGCCGCCGCTTGAAGCCGATCAGGCCACGCCGTTGCTGCTGCGAGCCTTGCGTGCATTGGGGCAGAACCCCGGCACCGAGCTCGCTCACGCGTCCCCGCGCGAACTGCTCGCCTGGGGCCGCGCGCACTGGGATGCCGAGAAGATCCCGCGCACACTGACCCTGCCCGAAGCGCAACTGCTATGACGACACTTGCAGTCGCGCGCCCATCCGTTACCATCGCCGCACGTTTTCGGGCACGCGCATAAAAAAGAGAGGCCGGGATGTACATCTATCGCTTGGTCCTGCTTCTGGTCGTCGGGATCTACCTGTTCTCCCCCGCCATCATGGATTGGTGGATCGACGCGACGGGCGCCTGGTATCGCCCTTATCTGCTCTGGCTGATCCTGATTGTCGTGACCTTCATCCTGCAGAGCCAAAAAGATGCCGATGAGCTTTAGCCTGACCCAGATGATCCTGATCAGCGCCGCGTACCTGGCGGCGCTGTTCGGCGTTGCCTGGGTCAGCGAACGAGGCATGATCCCGCGCGCGATCATTCGCCACCCGCTGACCTACACCCTGTCGCTGGGGGTTTACGCCAGTGCGTGGGCGTTCTACGGCACGGTGGGCCTGGCCTATCAGTACGGTTACGGCTTTCTGTCCAGCTATCTCGGCGTGTCCGGTGCGTTTCTGCTGGCGCCGGTGCTGCTCTATCCGATCCTGAAGATCACCCGCACCTATCAACTGTCGTCGCTGGCCGATCTGTTTGCCTTCCGCTTTCGCAGCACCTGGGCCGGCGCGCTGACCACTATATTCATGCTCATCGGCGTGCTGCCGTTGCTGGCCCTGCAGATTCAGGCAGTGGCCGACTCCATCGGCATTCTCACCGGCGAACGCGTGCAGAGCCGCGTGGCGCTGGCGTTCTGTGCGCTGATTATTCTGTTCACGATCTTCTTCGGTTCCCGGCATATCGCCACCCGCGAGAAACATGAAGGGCTGGTGTTCGCGATTGCCTTCGAATCGATCATCAAACTGATCGCCCTCGGCGGCGTGGGCCTGTACGCGCTGTATGGGGTATTCGACGGCCCGCAACAGCTCGAACTGTGGCTGCTGCAGAACCAGACCGCCCTCGCCGCCCTGCACACGCCGTTACAGGAAGGTCCGTGGCGCACGCTGCTGCTGGTGTTCTTCGCCTCGGCGATCGTGATGCCGCACATGTATCACATGACATTTACCGAGAACCTCAATCCGCGCTCACTGGTCAGTGCCAGTTGGGGCCTGCCGCTGTTTCTGCTGTTGATGAGCCTCGCCGTGCCGCTGATTCTCTGGGCCGGTCTGAAACTCGGCGCCACCACCGACCCGGAATATTTCACTCTCGGCATCGGCATTGCCGCCAACAGCAAACCCTTGGCCTTGCTTGCTTATGTCGGTGGTCTGTCCGCCGCCAGTGGCCTGATCATCGTTACCACCCTGGCCTTGTCGGGCATGGCGCTGAACCATCTGGTGCTGCCCCTCTATCAACCGCCGGCCGAGGGCAATATCTACCGCTGGCTGAAATGGACCCGCCGGGCGTTGATCGTGGCGATCATCATGGCCGGGTTCGGCTTCTATCTGATGCTTGGCGTCGAACAGGATCTGGCCAACCTGGGCATCGTCGCGTTCGTGGCGACCCTGCAATTTTTGCCCGGGGTGTTGTCGGTGCTGTACTGGCCCACCGCCAACCGTCGTGGCTTCATTGCCGGTCTGCTGGCGGGGATCACGGTCTGGGTGGTGACCATGTTGCTGCCGCTGGTTGGCAATCTGCAGGGTTTCTACATTCCGCTGTTGAACATGATCTACGTCCTCGACGACACCAGTTGGCACATGGCGGCCATCGCCTCGCTCGCCGCCAACGTCCTGATGTTCACTTTGATTTCGCTGTTCACCAACGCCAGCCCGGAAGAAGCCAGCGCCGCCGAAGCCTGTGCGGTGGACAACGTGCGCCGGCCGCAACGCCGCGAATTGCACGCCGCTTCGCCGCAGGAGTTCGCCACGCAACTGGCCAAACCGCTGGGCGCCAAGGCGGCGCAGAAAGAAGTCGAGCAAGCGCTGCGCGATCTGTATCTGCCCTTCGACGAACGCCGCCCTTACGCTTTGCGCCGTTTGCGCGACCGCATCGAGGCCAACCTGTCCGGCCTGATGGGCCCGAGCGTCGCGCAGGATATGGTGGAAACCTTTCTGCCCTATAAGGCCGGCGGCGAAAACTACGTCACCGAAGACATTCACTTCATCGAAAGCCGACTCGAGGATTACCACTCGCGCCTCACAGGCCTGGCCGCCGAACTCGACGCCCTGCGCCGCTATCACCGGCAGACCCTGCAGGAGCTGCCGATGGGCGTCTGCTCGCTGGCCAAGGATCAGGAGATCCTGATGTGGAACAAAGCCATGGAAGAGCTGACCGGCATCGCCGCGCAGCGAGTGGTCGGTTCGCGCCTGAGCACCATCGCCAACCCGTGGAAAGAGTTGCTGCAAGGTTTCATCAACCTGCCCGACGAGCATTTGCATAAACAGCATCTGGCGCTTGATGGCCAGACCCGTTGGCTGAACCTGCACAAAGCGGCGATCGACGAGCCGTTGGCACCGGGTAACAGCGGCCTGGTGTTACTCGTCGAGGATTTGACCGAAACGCAGATGCTCGAAGATAAACTGGTGCACTCAGAGCGTCTGGCCAGTATCGGTCGACTCGCAGCGGGTGTGGCTCACGAAATCGGCAACCCGATCACCGGCATTGCCTGTCTGGCGCAAAACCTGCGCGAAGAGCGTGAAGACGATGGCGAGCTGACGGAAATCAGCGGGCAGATTCTCGAGCAGACCAAACGCGTCTCGCGCATCGTCCAGTCGCTGATGAGTTTCGCCCATGCCGGCAGCCATCAGCACAGCGACGAACCGGTGTGTCTGGCGGAAGTCGCGCAGGATGCCATCGGCCTGCTGGCGCTGAACCGGCGCAATTTCGAAGTGCAGTTCTACAACCTGTGCGATCCCGACCACTGGGTCGAAGGCGACCCGCAACGGCTTGCCCAGGTGCTGATCAATCTGCTCTCCAACGCCCGTGACGCCTCGCCGCCGCACAGTGCGGTACGGGTCAAGAGCGAAGCCGGCGAACACACGGTCGATCTGATCGTCGAAGACGAAGGCAGCGGGATTCCGTCGAGCATCATGGACCGATTGTTCGAACCTTTCTTCACCACCAAGGATCCGGGTGAAGGCACCGGTCTGGGCCTTGCACTGGTCTATTCCATCGTTGAAGAGCATTATGGACAAATCACCATCGACAGCCCGGCTGATGTACAAAGCCAGCGCGGCACCCGTATCCGGGTGACCTTACCGCGTCATGTCGAAGCGACGTCCGCTGTGAACTGAGACCGTCGAGAGTATCGAATCAATGCCGCACATTTTGATCGTCGAAGACGAAACCATTATCCGCTCCGCCTTGCGCCGCCTGCTGGAACGCAACCAGTACCAGGTCAGCGAAGCCGGATCAGTGCAGGAAGCACAAGAACGCTTCACCATTCCTACGTTCGATCTGATCGTCAGCGACCTGCGCCTGCCGGGCGCTCCGGGCACCGAGCTGATCAAGCTCGGCCAGGGCACGCCGGTGCTGATCATGACCAGCTACGCCAGCCTGCGCTCGGCGGTCGACTCGATGAAAATGGGTGCAGTCGATTACATCGCCAAACCGTTCGACCACGATGAAATGCTCCAGGCGGTTGCGCGGATCCTGCGTGATCGCCAATCAGCGCCCGCTGCCGGCGAAGCCACGGCGAGCAAGCCTGCCGCTGGCAATGGCAAAGCCGCTGTGGATAACAGCAATGGTGAAATTGGCATCATCGGCTCCTGCCCACCGATGCAGGACCTGTACAGCAAGATCCGCAAGGTCGCACCAACCGATTCCAACGTGTTGATTCAGGGTGAGTCCGGCACCGGTAAAGAACTGGTGGCCCGCGCCCTGCACAATCTGTCGAAACGCGCCAAGGCGCCGATGATCTCGGTGAACTGCGCGGCGATTCCGGAAAGCCTGATCGAATCCGAACTGTTCGGCCACGAGAAAGGCGCGTTCACCGGGGCCAGCGCCGGGCGCGCCGGGCTGGTCGAAGCGGCGGACGGCGGCACCTTGTTCCTCGATGAGATCGGCGAACTGCCACTGGAAGCCCAGGCTCGCCTGCTGCGGGTCTTGCAGGAAGGCGAAATTCGCCGGGTCGGTTCGGTGCAGTCGCAGAAAGTCGATGTGCGCCTGATCGCTGCAACTCACCGCGATCTGAAGAGCCTGGCGAAAATCGGCCAGTTCCGTGAAGACCTTTATTACCGTCTGCACGTGATTGCCCTGAAGCTGCCGCCGCTGCGCGAGCGTGGCGCCGACGTCAACGAAATCGCCAATGCCTTCCTCGCTCGCCAGAGCGCGCGGATCAACCGCACCGACCTGAAATTCGCTGCCGATGCCGAACAGGCGATCCGGCACTATTCCTGGCCGGGTAACGTGCGCGAGCTGGAGAACGCTGTCGAGCGCGCGGTGATTCTCAGCGAAAGCCCCGAGATCTCGGCCGACCTGCTGGGCATCGACATCGAGCTGAGCGATCTGGAAGACGACGAGTTCATCGGTCTGCCGCCGCAAACCGGTGGTAACGCCAGCAACAGCAGCCATGAGCCGACCGAGGATCTGTCGCTGGAAGACTATTTCCAGCACTTCGTCCTCGAGCATCAGGACCACATGACCGAGACCGAACTGGCGCGCAAACTGGGCGTGAGCCGCAAATGCCTGTGGGAACGCCGCCAGCGTCTGGGCATTCCACGGCGCAAGACCGGGGTCGCCAGCGAAAGCTGAGCGTTACCCACCGCGTGCGCGGGTAACGCATGACAATGTGAAAAAACTGTTACCGCAGTCGATTCACGTAACAGAAGCCGGGGTTATCGGTAACGAAACCCCGGCTTTTTTTCGCCCCTGCAAAACGGTTATATCGACCTGCCCCCTTGTTTTACTGGTCGCGGCAAAAGTTGGCACGCACCCTGCTATATGTTTGGTACAAGAACAATAACAAGCAATGCACAAGACAATAAAAATAAGACGAATCGACTCACGCACAATAAAAACAAGACGGCGAGAGGCGCAGCTAACTGATTCTTTTGGAGAGGCGTTGTATTTGGGGCTTGCCCCACGACCAGGCCGAGAACAACAAAAACTGTCCTAAGACAGAGCCTGTACTGGTTGGATCGAGAGATCACTGCAATTCAGCGACCAAAGCAATCCGTTTGCTCTTGGCTCCCGATTGGGAGGGTCACGAAGGAACACTTCGTGGCGAGGGCACTCAACAAAAACAAGAAGCCCGAATCAATAATAAAAAGAGCACGCAACTACTTCTTGGGGAGCTTCGGCTCCCCTTGTAGTTTCTCCCTTCCGTAAAATCCCCCTTCGTTTTGCTCGCTCGACCCTTGTAGCTCGCGGCTTACAGCCCGAATCTGCTGTCTCCTACACCATCCCCCGACTAAATGCTAGAATCTGCGCCCATCATGCGGTCATTCTTTTGGTATGGCCGAACATTCCTTCAAACAGTGCATCCCATGCTGAAGAAGCTGTTCCAGTCATTCCGAACCCCCGTGCGTCGTACGCAACACATCCGCAGCACCCCTGAAGTGCTCAACAGCGGCCAACATTCGCTGCAGAAAACGCAGTTCAGCCGCTATGCGGTGAACATCGTCGAACGCCTGCAAGGTGCCGGTTACCAGGCTTATCTGGTCGGTGGTTGCGTGCGTGACATGCTGCTGGGCATCACGCCCAAGGATTTCGACGTCGCCACCAGCGCCACCCCCGAGCAGGTCCGCGCCGAATTCCGCAATGCGCGGATCATCGGCCGCCGGTTCAAACTGGTGCACATCCATTTCGGTCGCGAAATCATCGAAGTCGCGACCTTCCGCGCCAATCACCCGGTCAACGAAGACGACGAAGACAGCAATCAGTCTTCGCGCAACGAGAGCGGGCGGATTCTGCGCGACAACGTCTACGGCACCCTGGAAGAAGACGCGCAACGCCGCGACTTCACCATCAACGCCCTGTATTACGATCCGGTCAGCGAGCGCATCCTCGATTACGCCAATGGCGTACACGACATCCGCAATCACCTGATCCGTCTGATCGGCGACCCGAAGCAGCGTTACCAGGAAGACCCGGTGCGCACGCTGCGGGCCGTGCGTTTCGCCGCCAAGCTCAATTTCGGTATCGAAAAACACACCGTGCAGCCGATCCGCGAACTGGCACCGATGCTGCGCGAGATTCCATCGGCGCGGCTGTTCGAAGAAGTGCTCAAGCTGTTCCTCTCCGGCCACGGCGCGATCAC
This sequence comes from Pseudomonas sp. 1L-B-1-E-C1, assembly GCF_057291835.1. Classification (NCBI taxonomy): domain Bacteria; kingdom Pseudomonadati; phylum Pseudomonadota; class Gammaproteobacteria; order Pseudomonadales; family Pseudomonadaceae; genus Pseudomonas; species Pseudomonas sp. 1L-B-1-E-C1. The sequence goes on from NZ_JBXAWN010000010.1 coordinate 27,338, forward strand.
GTTTGAAATGCTGGTCGATCTGCAACTGTTCGCCCCGCTGTTCCCGGCCAGTGCCGAGGCGCTGGAATACAGCCCGGAATACACCCACACGCTGATCAGCGAAGCGTTGAGCAACACCGACCTGCGCATCAAGCAGAACAAACCGGTGACCCCGGCGTTCCTGTTTGCCGCCCTGCTCTGGCCGGCACTGCCGGCCCGCGTGTTGCGCCTGCAGGAACGTGGCATGCCGCCGATTCCGGCGATGCAGGAAGCCGCTCACGAGCTGATCGCCGAACAGTGCCAGCGCATCGCCATTCCGAAACGCTTCACCATGCCGATCCGCGAAATCTGGGACATGCAGGAACGCCTGCCACGGCGCAGCGGCAAACGTGCCGATCTGTTGCTGGAAAATCCGCGGTTCCGTGCCGGTTACGATTTCCTGCTGCTGCGTGAAAGCGCCGGCGAGGAGACCGACGGTCTTGGCGAATGGTGGACCGATTATCAGGACGCCAACGACAGCGAGCGCCGCGACATGATCCGCGACCTCAGCGGCAAGGGCGACGATGCCAGTGGCGCACCGCGCAAGCGTCGCCGCAGCGGCGGTTCCAAGCGCAAGCGCGCCGGGGCTTCGAGCGCGACGGGCGAGTAAGCCATGGAGCGCATCTATATCGGTCTGGGCAGCAACCTCGCTGACCCGGTCGAACAATTGCGCAGCGCCGTCGAGGCGCTGGGGCAATTACCGCAGACCAGCCTTGCTGGCGTTTCAGCCTTTTATCAAAGCGATTCGCTGTTGCCGGGCCAGCCGCGTTACACCAACGCGGTAGCCGCCCTGGACAGTTCGCTCGCGCCGATAGAGCTGCTCGACGCCTTGCAAGCCATCGAAAACGCTCAGGGCCGCGAACGTCTGGAGCGCTGGGGGCCGCGCACGCTGGATCTGGATATTCTGCTGTTCGGCGATCAGCTGATCGATGAGCCACGGCTGAAAGTCCCGCATTACCAGATTCAGGAGCGGGCGTTCGTTCTCTACCCCCTCGCTGAACTGGCGCCGCAGGATCTGCGCCTTGCCGATGGCCGCACTCTCACAGACCTGCTGACCGCCTGCCCGTTTGTCGGCCTTGAACGCATTCCCCACGCCTGACACACATTCCTTGTGTAGGAGCTGCGGAACGCTGCGATCTTTTGATCTCTTGATGTTAAAAATCAAAAGATCGCAGCCTCGTTTCACTCGACAGCTCCTACAGTTGATCGGGTGAGATTCGCTATTATTGTCAGACAAAAATCTCCCGAATCAGGCCCGCCGCGCCGCTGAATCGCATCAGTAACGCCGGTAACACCGCCCGCGTAACAATGCGGTAACACACGCAATTGACTTCCGCTTGGCTCATCACGACTATAGGCGTCCCGCTGCCGCCAACCCGGCATGAACGGGCGCAATCCAGGCCTTTCAAAGCACGACACAAGACCGTGCGCCTGAGTAGATGAAGAATCACGCGCGTGACTCGCAGCAGTTTCCAGAGCGCCTGAACGAGGATTTTTTACATGCCAGCCATCACCCTGACCACGCTCCAGAGCCTCAAGCAGAAAGGTGAAAAAATCACCATGCTGACCTGCTATGACGCGACCTTCGCCCATGCCTGCAACGAGGCCGGTGTCGAAGTGCTGCTGGTCGGCGACTCCCTCGGCATGGTCCTGCAGGGGCACGACAGCACCCTGCCAGTGACTACGGGGGAAATGGCCTACCACGTCGCCAGCGTCAAGCGTGGCAATGGCGATGCCTTGATCCTCGCCGACCTGCCGTTCATGGCCAACGCCACTCTCGAACAGACCATGACCAACAGCGCCATGCTGATGCAGGCCGGTGCGCACATGATCAAGGTCGAAGGTCAGCTGTGGCTGGCGGAGTCGATCCGCCTGCTCGCCGAACGCGGTGTGCCGGTGTGTGCGCATATGGGCCTGACCCCGCAAGCGGTGAACATCCTCGGCGGCTATAAAGTGCAGGGCCGCAACGAAAACCAGGCGCGGCAGATGCGGGCCGATGCGATCTCGCTGGAGCAGGCCGGTGCGGCGATGTTGTTGCTCGAGTGCGTGCCGAGCGAACTGGCGGCGGAAATCAGCCAGGCCGTGAGCATTCCGGTGATCGGCATCGGCGCCGGTAACGCCACTGACGGTCAGGTCCTGGTATTGCACGACATGCTCGGCCTGTCGATCACCGGGCGCGTGCCCAAATTCGTCAAGAACTTCATGCTCGGTCAGGACAGTATCCAGTCCGCGCTGAAGGCTTACGTCAGCGAAGTCAAAGCCAACACCTTCCCCGGCATCGAACACGGATTCTCTGCATGAACACCGTCAAAACCGTACGCGAACTGCGCGCCGCCGTCGCCCGCGCGCGCAGTGAAGGCAAGCGCATCGGCTTCGTGCCGACCATGGGCAACCTGCACAGCGGCCACGTCGCACTCGTCACCAAAGCCACTCAGCGAGTGGATTTCGTCGTCGCCAGTATTTTCGTCAACCCGCTGCAATTCGGCGCCGGCGAAGACCTCGACAAATACCCGCGCACCCTGGCGGCGGATCAGGAAAAGCTCCTCGAAGCCGGTTGCGACCTGCTGTTTGCGCCGACGGTTGAAGAGATGTACCCGGACGGCATGGCCGGACAAACCCGGGTCAGCGTGCCGCAATTGTCTGAAGGCCTGTGTGGCGCCAGCCGTCCGGGGCATTTCGAAGGTGTGGCGACGGTGGTCAGCAAGCTGTTCAACATGGTCCAGCCGGACCTCGCGATCTTCGGCCAGAAGGATTACCAGCAACTGGCGGTGATCCGCGCGCTGGTGCATGACCTGAACATGCCGATCCAGATCATCGGCGAGCCGACCGTGCGTGCGGCGGACGGTCTGGCGTTGTCGTCGCGTAATGGCTTTCTCAGTGAAGACCAGCGTGCCGTGGCGCCGGTGGTCTACCGCGTGCTGAGCAACATTGCCGAAGCGATCAAGCAAGGTCAGCGCGATTATCCCGCGCTGATCAGTGCACAGTTGCAGGTGCTGGAAGCGGCCGGTCTGCGCACGGATTACCTGGAAATCCGCCATGGCCTGACGTTGCGTCCGGCGACGGCGCAGGATCGCGATCTGGTGATTCTGGCGGCGGCATTCCTCGGTACGACACGGTTGATCGACAACCTGCATCTGAATCTCGACAGCCCGATTTAAGCAGCAACAAAACTTCCTGTGGGAGCGAGCTTGCTCGCGAAGGCGGTGTATCAGCGACATATGAGTCGACTGACACGACGCCTTCGCGAGCAAGCTCGCTCCCACAGGTGTTTTCAGTGCTGCAGAAATTATCTATCGGGCATGCCAAGTGGATGAAAGTCTTTCGAGCACCTCCGTTTGTCGGCCAGATTCCCGTTCGGATGTTAAAAAAGTACAGGGATCTGGTCAGACAAAGTCAAGACAGAACGCGGCGCGAGGTTTACTGTATTCGCCCTGTGTCCGGATATCGTGTCGACGCAGTTGATCCCATGCGCTAAAAGGGGCATGGCTGATCCGTACCGTGTTCAAAAGGCCGTTCAAGTAAAAAGGAAAACCGCAGCGATGGCGTACTACCGCACTCCTCACGACGTTACCGCTCTGCCCGCCTGGCAAGCGTTGAAAGATCACCGCCAAGCCATGCAGGATTTCAGCATGCGCGAAGCCTTCAACGCCGATCCGCAGCGTTTCAATCAGTTCACCCTCAGCAGCTGCGGTCTGTTTCTCGATTATTCGAAGAATTTGATCAACGCCGAGACCCGCAACCTGCTGGTGGGTCTGGCCAATCAAGTCGATCTGAAGGGCGCGATCAAAGCGCTGTTCGACGGCGAAATCGTCAACGCTTCCGAAGCTAGGCCGGCACTGCACACTGCCCTGCGTCGTCCGGTGGGCGACAAGTTGTCGGTCAACGGCGTCAATGTGATGCCGGAAGTGCACAAAGTGCTGAACCAGATCACCGATCTGGTCGGCCGCATTCACGATGGCTTGTGGCGCGGTTACACCGAGAAGCCGATCACCGACGTGGTCAACATTGGCATCGGCGGCTCTTTCCTCGGCCCTGAACTGGTGTCCGAAGCGCTGCTGTCCTACGCGCAGAAAGGCGTGCGCTGCCACTATCTGGCGAACATCGACGGCAGTGAATTCCACGAGCTGACGCAAAAACTGCGCGCTGAGACCACTCTGTTCATCGTTTCGTCGAAGTCGTTCAACACCCTCGAAACCCTGAAGAATGCCCAGGCTGCACGCGCCTGGTACCTGGCGCAGGGCGGTTCCGAAGCCGAGCTGTATCGTCACTTCATCGCCGTATCGAGCAACAACGCCGCGGCTGTGGCATTCGGTATCCGCGAAGAAAACATCTTCCCGATGTGGGACTGGGTCGGCGGTCGTTACTCGCTGTGGTCGGCCATCGGTTTGCCGATCGCACTGGCCATCGGCATGTCCAACTTCAAGGAGCTGCTGTCCGGTGCCTACACCATGGACCAGCATTTCCAGACCGCGCCGTTCGAACAGAACATGCCGGTCCTGCTGGCCCTGCTCGGTGTGTGGTACGGCAATTTCTGGGGCGCGCAAAGCCACGCGATCCTGCCGTACGACCACTATCTGCGCAATATCACCAAGCACTTGCAACAGCTGGACATGGAGTCCAACGGCAAGAGCGTGCGTCAGGACGGCACCTCGGTGTCGACCGATACCGGCCCGGTGATCTGGGGCGGCGTCGGCTGCAACGGTCAACACGCTTACCACCAGCTGCTGCATCAGGGCACCCAACTGATCCCGGCCGACTTCATCGTGCCGATCGTCAGCTTCAACCCGGTCTCCGATCATCACCAGTGGCTATACGCCAACTGCCTGTCGCAGAGCCAGGCGCTGATGCTCGGCAAGACCCTGCCGGAAGCCGAAGCCGAGCTGCGCGACAAAGGCATGGGCGAAGACGACGTGCGCAAACTTGCGCCGCACAAGGTGATCCCGGGCAATCGTCCGAGCAACACCCTGGTGGTCGAACGCATCAGCCCGCGTCGCCTCGGCGCACTGGTTGCGATGTATGAGCACAAAGTGTTCGTGCAAAGCGTGGTCTGGGGCATCAACGCCTTCGACCAGTGGGGCGTAGAACTGGGCAAGGAGCTGGGCAAGGGCGTTTACAACCGTCTGGTCGGCAGCGACGAGACCGTTGCTGACGACGCCTCGACCCAAGGCCTGATCAACTACTTCCGCGGGCGTCATCGCGGCTAAAAACGGCCTTCGGTCTAACGCTGTTCCCCTGTGGGAGCGAGCCTGCTCGCGAAAGCGGTTTTTCATTCAACACCCTTGTTGACTGATACTCCGCCATCGCGAGCAGGCTCACTCCTACAGTTGTTTTGGCGCATGACTTGAACCTGCGCAGCGCTCGGCGCATCTTTATTCCTGTCGCACCACAAGAATAAGGAACCGTCATGTTCGATATCAGCACGTTCCCCAAAGCCGATGCCGTGCGCCAGGCCGCTCAGTTGAGCCAGGACGAGTATCGGCGCCTGTACCGCGAATCGATTGAACACCCCAGTGCCTTCTGGGCCGAGCAGGCCACGCGTTTTCTCGACTGGAGCACGCCGTGGCAGACCGTTCAGCGCTATGACCTGAAAACCGGTGAAGCGGCCTGGTTTGCCGGCGGCAAGCTCAACGTCAGCTACAACTGCATCGACCGCCACCTCGAACAACGCGGCGAACAGACTGCCCTGCTCTGGGAAGGCGACGACCCTGCCGAATCGGCGCAGATCACCTACCAAAAACTCCATCACCACGTCTGCCGCCTCGCCAACGTGTTGAAAAGCCGTGGCGTGAAGAAAGGCGATCGGGTGTGCATCTACATGCCGATGATCCCCGAAGCCGCCTACGCCATGCTCGCCTGCGCGCGAATCGGTGCGATTCACTCGGTGGTGTTCGGCGGATTCTCCCCGGATTCCCTGCGCGACCGCATCCTCGACGCCGACTGCCGCACCGTCATCACTGCCGATGAAGGCGTGCGCGGCGGCCGCTTCGTGCCGCTGAAAAACAACGTCGACAAAGCCCTGCAAAGTTGCCCGAACGTCAGCACCGTGGTGGTGGTCGAGCGCACTCAGGGCCAAGTCGACTGGGTCGAAGGCCGTGACCTCTGGTATCACCAGGCTGTGCGCGAAGTCGACGACGATTGCCCGCCGGAACCGATGGACACCGAAGATCCGCTGTTCATCCTCTACACCTCCGGCAGCACGGGAAAACCCAAAGGCGTGCTGCACACCACCGGCGGCTACCTGCTGCAAGCAGCGATGACCTTCAAATACGTGCTGGATTACCGCGACGGCGAAGTGTTCTGGTGCACCGCCGACGTCGGCTGGGTCACCGGCCACAGTTACATCGTCTACGGCCCGCTGGCCAACGGTGCGACCACACTGATGTTCGAAGGCGTACCGAGCTATCCGAGCAGTTCGCGTTTCTGGCAGGTTATCGACAAACACAAGGTCAACATTTTCTACACCGCACCGACCGCGCTGCGCGCGTTGATGCGCGAAGGTGCCGGACCGTTGAAGGAAACTTCGCGCGCAAGCCTCAGATTGCTCGGCAGCGTCGGTGAGCCGATCAACCCGGAAGCGTGGGAATGGTATTTCAATGCCGTCGGTGAACAGCGCTGCCCGATCGTCGACACCTGGTGGCAGACCGAAACCGGCGGCATCATGCTCAGCCCGCTGGTCAGCGCACAACGGATCAAACCCGGCTGCGCGACGCAACCGATGTTCGGCGTGCAGCCGGTATTGCTTGATGAACACGGCAAGGAAATCCACGGCGCCGGCAGCGGTGTACTCGCGATCAAATCGAGCTGGCCGGCGCAGATTCGCAGCGTCTACGGCGATCCGCAGCGGATGATCGACACCTACTTCAAGCCCTACCCCGGCTATTACTTCACCGGCGACGGCGCCCGCCGCGACGACGATGGCGATTACTGGATCACCGGGCGCATCGACGACGTGATCAACGTTTCCGGCCACCGCATCGGTACCGCCGAGGTGGAAAGCGCGCTGGTACTGCACGACAGCATCGCCGAGGCCGCCGTGGTCGGTTATCCACACGACGTCAAAGGCCAGGGCATCTATGCCTTTGTCACACCAATGAACGGTACCGAGGCCAACGAAGAGCTGAAGAAAGACCTGCTGGCGCATGTCAGCAAGGAGATCGGCAGCTTCGCCAAACCGGACCTGATCCAATGGGCACCGGCACTGCCGAAGACCCGCTCGGGCAAGATCATGCGGCGGATCCTGCGCAAGATTGCCTGCAACGAGCTCGACAGTCTGGGCGACACCTCGACCCTGGCGGATCCGAGTGTGGTGCAGGACCTCGTTGATAAACGTTTGAATCAATAGCTTCGCGAGCAGGCTCGCTCCCACAGGTGAACGTATTGCACTTGTGGGAGCAAGCCTGCACGCGAAGGCCATCACGCGATCCTCCGGCAAACTGTTAAACTCCCGCGCCCCCATTCCCCTCAGCAAGGCGCCCGCATGTCTTCCTTGAATCAGGCGCTGCGCGCCGCCCTCGATCAACGCCAGGACCTGCTCGCTGTGCTGCACAGCCAGGGCACCGATTGCTATCGGCTGTTCCATGGCAGCCAGGAAGGCGCCGGCGGCCTGACCATCGACCGCTACGGCCCGCAACTGCTGGTGCAGAGCTTTCACCAGACGCTGGAGCGTGACGACCTGCTGCAACTGCACGCCATGATCAACCAGGCGCTGGGCTTCGACACCCTGCTGGTCTACAACGACCGCTCCCGTGGCAACTCGCGTATTGATCGCGAGGACAGTGTCTACAAAGCCGACGACGCCGCACTGGCGGATCTGGTCGGGCATGAATGGGGCCTGAACTATCGCGTGCGCGGGCGTCATGCCGGGCAGGATCCGCTGCTGTTCCTCGACCTGCGCAACACGCGCGGCTGGGTCAAGGATCACGCGCAAGGCAAAAGCGTGCTCAACCTGTTCGCCTATACCTGTGGCGTTGGCCTCAGTGCTGCGGCCGGCGGTGCGCGCGAGGTGTGCAACCTGGATTTTGCCGAGGGTAATCTGGCAGTCGGGCGGGAGAATGGTTTGCTCAACCCGCAACTGCCGGAGATGCAATTCATCCAGTCCGATTACTTCCCGGCGATCCGCCAGCTTGCCGGCCTGCCGATCAGCCAGCGGCGCGGGCAGAAGTTGCCGAGCTATCAGCGCCTCGAACAGCGCCAATACGATCTGGTCCTGCTCGACCCGCCGGCGTGGGCGAAAAGCGCGTTCGGCACCGTAGACCTGCTGCGCGATTATCAAAGCCTGCTCAAACCCGCGCTGCTGACCACCGCTGATAACGGCGTGCTGATCTGCTGCAACAACCTGGCGAGAGTCAGCATGGACGACTGGCGCGAGCAAGTGCTGCGCTGCGCCGAAAAGGCCGGCCGCCCAGTGCGTGAATGGAGCGTGATGACCCCGGGCGCCGACTTCCCTTCGCAGGACCAGCAGCCACCGCTGAAGACGCTCATTCTGCAGCTGTAATTCCCAATTCTCGGATAGCCACACTCCACTGTGGGAGCGAGCTTGCTCGCGAAAGCGGTGCATCAGTCACCAAAAAGGCTGCCTGATACGACGCCTTCGCGAGCAAGCTCGCTCCCACATGGGATTTGTTCTTACGGATAAAACTGAACAATCCTGTCCCACATCAAGCACTTCGGAACCAGAATCGCGTGCCATACTCCAAGGCACTCCGATTCAGACAGATGAAGCCGCACATGCCCAAAGGATTGATTCGCGCGATTGGCGCACTGCTGACAGCCCTGGCCCTCTACAGCCTGCTGGGGTTTCTGATCCTGCCGGGCATTGCCTTGCGCGTGGCCAACCAGCAACTGGCGAACTACGCGACGCTGCCAGCGCATTTGCAGCGTATCGAACTCAACCCCTTCAGCCTGGAGGTCACCCTGTGGGGCTTGGTCATTGGCGAGCCTGGCAAGGAGCAAGTCGGCTTCGATCGCCTCTATGCCAACCTGCAAATCGACAGCCTGTGGACCAAAGCGCTGCACCTCTCCGACATCGAACTGGACAAACCCAAAAGCGAAATCCTCTTCGCCAAGGACGGCAAGCTCAACCTGCTCGGGCTGTTCAACGTGCCGCCGAGTGAACCGACACCCGCCGATCCCGACGCCAAGCCATTTCCGCTGCGCATCGACAACATCAAACTGGCGGGCGGCGTCGTGCATTTCGAGGACGCACGCCCAAGCGAGCCGATCGAATTTCTTTACGACGACCTCAGTTTCGAGCTGAAAAACCTCAGCACCCTGCCCGAAGACAGCGCCGACATGACCCTTATCGCGATCGGCCCCGCTGGCGGCCGGATCGACTGGACCGGCAACTTCAGCCTGATCCCCTTCACTTCCGAAGGCACCCTGAAAGTCACCGATGGCCAGATGAAATCCTTCTGGCCCTACGTGCGTGACGCCGTGCCGCTGGTACTGGAAAACGGCGTGGTCAGCCTCAGTACCGAGTACAAACTCAACCTGTCGAAACAAACCGAACTGCTGTTGAACAATGTCGCAGTGAGCATTGCTCCGTTCGCCATCAAGGCCCCGGACGGCCGTCCGCTGGCCAGGCTCGAACGTCTCGACGTCAGCGAAACCTCGCTGGACCTGGCCAAGCAGCAAGTGGTCGTCGGCAAGATCCGCAGCAACAAACTGGAAACCTGGGCCGCGCTGGAAGCCGACGGCCAACTGGACTGGCAGAAGCTGTTCGCCAGCCAGCCGTCGAAACCGGCCGCCAAAGCCGCCGCCGAACCGGCCGATGCACCTGCTGCCGCCGACTCGCCGAAGCCTGAATCGACCGCGCCGAGCAAGCCATGGCAGGTGCTCGTCAAAGATGTGCAACTGCGCAACTACACGGTTCATCTCGCCGACCGTTCAGCACAGCCGGCGGTGGCGCTGGACATCACCCCGCTGAACGTCGACCTGCAGGATTTCGACAGCCTCAACGGCTCGCCTTTCAAGCTCAAGCTCGACAGCGGCCTGGGCAAGCAAGGCAGGATCAGCGCCGACGGCACGGTCAATCTGGCCCCGGTGAATGCGCAGCTCAACGTGAAAACCCAGGATGTCGACCTGCGTGTCGCGCAATCCTACATCAACCCGTTCATTCGTCTGGAACTACGCAGCGGCATGCTTGGCAGTGACCTCAAGGTCGACCTGAAGAGCACCGAACCGCTGGCCCTCAGCGTCACCGGCCGCGCGCAGATCGATCAGTTGCACACTCTCGACACGCTCAAGACCCGCGACTTCCTGAAATGGCAGCAAGTGGTGGTCGACGGCATCAACTATCAGCACGGCGACAGCCTGTCGATCGACAAGGTCAACCTGTTGCAGCCGTACGTGCGTTTCATGATCAACGACGACCGCACCACCAACGTCGACGATTTGCTAATTCCGCAACCGGCGGACAGCGGTGTCAAACCGGCCGGAAGCAAACCGGCCGGCAAGGACAAACCTTTGGGCATTCACATTGGCGCGATAGCGATCAATGACGGCTCGGCCAACTTCGCCGATTTCAGTCTGACGCCGAATTTCGCCACCGCCGTGCAGCAGCTCAATGGCCAGATCGGCACCATCGACAGTCGTCAGGCGAAACCGGCCAGCGTCGACATCAAAGGCAAGGTCGACCGTTATGCGCCGGTGACGATCAAGGGTGCGGTCAATCCGTTCGACCCGATGGCCAGCCTCGACATCGCCACCAGTTTCAAGCGCGTCGAACTGACGACACTGACGCCCTACTCCGGCAAATTCGCCGGCTACCGTATCCGCAAGGGCCGGCTGAATCTTGACCTGCATTACTTGATCACCAAGGGTCAGTTGAAGGCCGAGAACAAGGTCGTGGTCGAGCAACTGCAACTGGGCGAGAAAGTCGACAGCCCCGATGCGGTGAGTCTGCCGCTGAAACTGGCGATCGCCCTGCTCAAGGACGTCGACGGCAAGATCTCCATCGAATTGCCGGTGACCGGCGACCTGAACAATCCGCAGTTCAGCGTGATGCCGATCGTCTGGCAGACCCTGCGCAACCTCATCGTCAAAGCCGCCGCCGCACCGTTCAAGATGATCGGCGGGCTGGTCAGTGGCGGCAGCTCCGAAGACCTCGGCACGGTGTCCTTCCCGCCGGGCTCCAGCGACTTGAGCAAAGACGCCGAAGCGGCGCTGGTGAAACTGTCGCAAGCGCTCAAGGAGCGTCCGGCGCTGCGCCTGGAAATCGAAGGCACTGCGGCGAAGAGCAGCGACGGGCCGTTGCTCGCCGAGCAGCGTCTGGAACGCGAATACCAGTACAACTACTACAAGATGCTCCAGCGCCGTGGCGATAAAGTCCCGGCCCAGGCCTCGCTGCTGCAAGTACCCGAAAGCGAGAAAGGCGCGCTGCTCGAAGGCATCTACCGCACCCGCCTGAAAACCCAGCCACCGGCAGAATGGAAAGATCTGGGCAAGGAAGAACGCACGGCAAAAATGCGCCAGGGCGTGATTGCGTTCTGGAGTGGCAGCGACGTGCTGTTGCGGCAGTTGGGCCAGGATCGCGCCAGCACCATCAAGGATTACCTGGTCGACAAGGGCAAGCTCGAGGATGACCGGGTGTACTTCATCGACGCCAACCTCGGCGAGGCCGAAAGCGATGGCCGCGTGGTGACGCAAATGCATTTGGACGCGGAATGAACATGCGTAACTGGCTGGCCGTGCTCGCACTGATGTGTGTTGCTGGCCACGCATCGGCTTCGGACACTTTGCGCTGCGGCAGCCAATTGATCAGCCTGGGCGACCGCGCCAGCGAAGTGCTGCAAAAATGTGGTGACCCGGTCAGTCGCGATGTGCTCGGCTACAAGCGCAGCGCCAACCGCCGCGAAGAGTTTCAGGTCGAGGAATGGACCTACGGGCCAAACAACGGCATGTACCAGTACCTGCGCTTCGAAGGCAATCGCCTGCGGCAGATCACCAGCAAACGCGGTAACTGAACCGAACGAAATCCGCCCTGTGGGAGCGAGCCTGCTCGCGAATACGGTTTGTCTGCGACGAATCTGTCGGCTGACACTACGCATTCGCGAGCAGGCTCGCTCCCACATTGATCTTCGGTCGATGCCACTGGCAGCGCGGTAACTGAGAAGAGCAAAAGATCGCGGCCTTCGGCAGCTCCTACATTTGGAATGCATTTCCCTGTAGGAGCTGCCGAAGGCTGCGATCTTTTGCTTCTTCAAAATAGAACAGGCCCCGACACAAGTGCCGGGGCCTGTAATGGTCACATCCGTGTGACCGTTCGCATGAACTCTAAAGTTGCGGCAGACGTATTGCTCGGCCCGTCTGTCGCGTCTTCTCCCGGTTCAGGCGAGAAGTCTTGCCTTACTCGGCTTTCAGGCCAGCAGCAGATACGTCTTTAACGCCTTTGATTTTCTTGGCAATGTTCACTGCGGTGGTTTTTTGAGCCGCAGTCACAGGCTGGGTCGACGACAGCGATACAACACCTTGGTTGGTTTCAACTTTGATGTCGGTGCCTGGAATGCCCTTTTCGGTAACCAGGTCAGCTTTGACCTTGGTGGTGATCCAGGTGTCGCTGGTATCTTGTTTCATTTCGGTAACTTCACCGGCAGCCAGAACCATTGGCGCTTGGGTAGCCTGAGCGGTCTGGGCGAAAGCGCCACCAGCCATGGTCAGGGTCAGAGCGGTAGCAGCGGCAGTGATAGCGAACTTCTTCATACGAGTAACTCCTGTTTTTACTGGAAGTCTGCTGTAACGCTTGTCAGCAGGGTTACCGGAGATAGTGCGAACGCTGTGCCAACTTTTTCGACCGTATAAAATCCTTTAAAAACAAACAGTTATGAAAAACGCTGATTTTCATTTTCATGCAAAATGCATGACTCACTTCAATTGCGCATGCAAGTTGCGGTTTTTCGGAAAGTTCATAAGCTGCTGAAATTATTGGAGCTTTTGTGAAGCGGTCGCGATACGAAAATGCCCCGCGGTGCGGGGCATTTCTCGTTTGCTCGACTCAGAATTACGTACCGCTTGCCGTGCAACCACGAGGCGAGTAATCGGCGTTGACGGTCGTAGCGCAAGTCCAGAGACCGGAAGTATTACCCGTAGAGGCGCCCGAGCGCGTGAGTGTAATTGTCTTGTTCAGCACCGGTCCCGGGGCGTTGAGCAAGGTGCAAGTGATTGTGCCTGCGCCTGTCGCCGCCGTGCCCGTAACTGCCAACGTGCAATTGGAAGTAGCCGTAGTACCGCCCGCCACGTTGGTGATATCCGGGGCGGTCCCCTGATTGATCGTGTCTTCAAACGGCACTTTCAATGCCGTGATCTCCGCCAGCCCCGCCGTCACCTTCGACCGCGCCTGATATTTCGAATACTGCGGCAGGGCAATCGTCGCCAGAATGCCGATGATCGCCACAACGATCAGCAGCTCGATCAATGTGAAACCTTGTTGTTTTTTCATAGACACGCTCCATGCATGAGTCGAAATCTCATGATCTGAACAAGACCCAGCACAGCCCATGCCAACGCCTTTGCGGCCCCGCCCGTTGGGACCGCGGGTTTCAGGACGCCGTTTCCTACAACCCGCAACCGCACTATCTGACACTTTTTGTCACCTGCACCGGCCGTGTTTGGCGCTGTCACTTGACTAGGCTATAAGTCATGAACGGCAAGCGTGCGGAATCCCCATGAATGACATCGCTCTGAGCGGCCTGGCCAAGCAATTGGTGCAGGCCGAACTGCTCACGGAAACAAGCGCCCGGCAATCCTGGGCGCAGGCCCAGCGCAATCGCGTGTCGCTGGTCAACTACCTGGTGCACAACAAACTGGTCAACAGCCGGCAGATCGCCGAGATCGCTTCGGAACATTTCGGCATGGCCCTGCTCGACCTCAATTGCCTCGACAAAGAGGTCCAGCCCAAAGGCTTGGTCAGTGAAAAACTGATTCGTCAGCATTGCGCCCTGCCCTTGTGGCGGCGCGGCAACAAACTGTTCGTGGGCCTTTCCGACCCGAGCAATCAGCAAGCAATCAGCGACATCCAGTTCAGCACCGGCCTGAGCACCGAAGCGATTCTGGTCGAGGACGACAAGCTCAGCGACGCCATCGACAAGTTCTTCGACAGCCACACCTCGGGCCTGGAAGAAATGGCCGACGTCGATCTCGACGGCCTCGACGTCGAGTCCATCGATGACAACAAGCAGGACGCGATCGGCGGCCTCGATGCCGACGACGCCCCGGTCGTGCGCTTTGTGCACAAGATGCTGCTGGATGCGATCAAGAGCGGCTCTTCCGACCTGCACTTCGAGCCCTACGAGAAAAACTACCGGGTACGCATGCGCACTGACGGCATGCTGCGCGAGGTGGCCAAGCCGCCGATCCAGTTGGCCGGGCGCATCGCCGCACGCTTGAAAGTGATGGCCAGTCTGGATATTTCCGAACGGCGTAAACCCCAGGACGGGCGGATCAAGATGCGCCTGTCGAAAAGCAAATCCATCGATTTCCGCGTCAACACCCTGCCGACCCTGTGGGGCGAAAAAGTGGTGATCCGGATTCTCGACCCCTCCAGTGCGCAAATGGGCATCGACGCGCTGGGTTACGAGCCCGAGCAAAAAGCTTTGTACCTCGCGGCGCTCAAACAGCCGCAAGGGATGATTCTGGTTACCGGCCCCACCGGCTCCGGTAAAACCGTGTCGCTGTACACCGGGCTGAACATCCTCAACACCGTTGATATCAATATTTCCACTGCCGAAGACCCGGTGGAAATCAACATGGAAGGCATCAACCAGGTCAACGTCAATCCCCGTCAAGGGCTGGACTTTGCCCAGGCGCTGCGCTCGTTTCTGCGCCAGGATCCGGACGTGATCATGGTAGGCGAGATCCGCGATCTGGAAACCGCCGAGATCGCGATCAAAGCCGCGCAGACCGGCCACCTGGTGCTGTCGACCCTGCACACCAACAGCGCCGCGGAAACCCTCACGCGCCTGCACAACATGGGCATTCCCGGTTTCAACATTGCTACCTCGGTCAGCCTGATCATCGCCCAGCGCCTGGCGCGCAAGTTGTGCGCGCACTGCAAGCGGCCGCTGGAGATTCCACATGAAACCTTGCTCAAGGAAGGCTTCCCCGAGGAACGCATCGGTCATTTCACGATCTACGAGCCGGTCGGTTGCGATCACTGCAACGGCGGTTACAAAGGACGCGTGGGAATTTATGAAGTGGTAAAAAACACACCGGACCTGCAACGGCTGATCATGGCCGAGGGCAATTCGCTGGAAATCGACATCCAGATGCGCCGCGACGGTTTCGCCGATCTGCGCACCTCCGGGCTGCACAAGGCCATGCAAGGCATCACCAGCCTTGAGGAAATCAACCGGGTCACCAAGGATTGAACATGGCGGTCAAGTCAGCAAAAGTCAGCGTTTACGCCTGGGAAGGCACGGACCGCAAAGGCAGCAAAGTCACTGGCGAACTGAGCGGGCAGAATCCCGCGCTGATCAAGGCGCAGCTGCGCAAACAGGGGATCAACCCCGGCAAAGTACGCAAGAAATCCGCATCTCTGCTCAGCTTCGGCAAACGCATCAAACCGCAGGACATCGCCCTGTTCACCCGGCAGATGGCGACCATGATGAAGGCCGGCGTGCCGCTGTTGCAGTCCTTCGACATCATCGGCGAGGGCTTTGAAAACCCGGCCATGCGCAAACTGGTCGAGGAGGTCAAACAGGAGGTCGCCGCCGGTAACAGCTTCGCCACGGCGCTACGCAAAAAACCGCAATACTTCGACGAGTTGTACTGCAATCTGGTCGACGCCGGCGAACAATCCGGCGCCCTCGACACCTTGCTCGAGCGGGTCGCGACCTATAAGGAAAAAAGCGAGGCGCTCAAGGCCAAGATCAAGAAAGCCATGACCTACCCCACCGCCGTGGTGCTGGTGGCGGCGGTGGTGACCGGCATTCTGCTGGTCAAAGTGGTGCCGCAGTTCCAGTCGGTATTTTCCGGGTTCGGCGCCGAACTGCCGGGCTTCACCCTGATGATCATCAGCCTGTCAGAGTTCATGCAACAGTGGTGGTGGGCGATTCTGTTTGCGCTGGTGGCGGCGTTTTTCGGCACTCGCCACGCGCTGAAGACTTCGCAGGCCCTACGCGACCGTCGCGATACCTGGCTGCTGAAACTGCCGCTGGTGGGCACCCTGATGTACAAGTCCGCCGTTGCACGTTTTGCCCGCACCCTCTCAACCACATTCGCCGCCGGTGTGCCATTGGTGGAAGCGCTCGATTCGGTCGCTGGCGCTACCGGCAACGTGGTGTTCAAGCGTGCGGTGCTGCGGGTTCGGCAGGACGTCTCGACCGGTATGCAGCTGAACTTTTCGATGCGCAGCACCGGTGTGTTTCCCAACATGGCGGTGCAGATGACCGCCATCGGCGAGGAGTCCGGGGCACTGGATGACATGCTCGACAAGGTCGCCGGTTTTTATGAAGCCGAAGTCGATAACATGGTCGACAACCTCACCAGCCTGATGGAGCCATTCATCATGGTAGTGCTGGGGGTCATCGTCGGCGGACTGGTGGTGGCCATGTACCTGCCGATCTTCCAACTCGGCTCAGCGATCTGACATGCCTATCGACGAACTGTTTGCCGTGTATCCGCTGGCCTTTGTGCTCACCGCGCTGCTGCTCGGACTGGTGGTGGGCAGCTTCCTCAATGTAGTGGTCTGGCGCCTGCCGAAGATGCTCGAGCGCGACTGGCGCCAGCAGGCCCATGATGTGCTCGGCCTGCCCATCGAAACGCCTGCGCCCACCTACAACCTGATGCTGCCGCATTCCGCGTGCCCCCATTGCGGACATCGAATTCGCCCGTGGGAAAACATTCCGCTGCTCAGTTATCTGTGGCTGCGTGGGCGCTGCTCGGCCTGCTCGACGCCGATCAGCAAACGTTACCCGCTGACCGAACTGGCCTGCGGCCTGCTCTCGGCTTTCATCGCCTGGCATCTGGGCTTCGGCTGGCCGGCGGGTCTGTTGATCTTGCTGACGTGGGGCTTGCTGGCGATGAGTCTGATCGACTGCGAGCATCAACTGCTGCCCGATGTGCTGGTGCTGCCGTTGCTGTGGCTGGGGCTGATCGTCAACAGTTTCGGCGTGTTCGTGGCGTTGCCCGATGCATTGTGGGGCGCGGTGGCGGGTTATCTGGCGCTGTGGTCGGTATTTTGGCTGTTCAAGCTGCTCACCGGCAAGGACGGCATTGGCCATGGCGATTTCAAGCTGCTGGCCTTGCTTGGCGCATGGGGTGGCTGGCAGATCCTGCCGCTGACGATTCTCCTGTCATCGTTGGTTGGGGCGATTTTGGGCATCGTCATGCTGCGTCTGCGCGCCCGGGAAACCTCGGCGCCAATCCCCTTCGGACCGTTTCTGGCAATTGCCGGCTGGATTGCCTTGCTCTGGGGTGGTCAAATAACCGACTTCTATTGGCAGTCTGTCGGTTTGAAATGAATACCCCTGTGGAAAAACCCTGGATTCTCGGCCTGACCGGCGGCATCGGCAGCGGCAAAAGTGCGGCGGCCCAGCACTTCATCAACCTCGGCGTGCATGTAGTGGATGCCGATCATGCGGCGCGCTGGGTGGTGGAGCCAGGACGTCCGGCGCTGGCGAAGATCGCTGAACATTTCGGTTCCGGGGTGGTGCAGGCCGATGGCACGCTGGACCGTGCCGCCCTGCGCAAACTGATTTTTGAAGACGCCGAACAACGGCGTTGGCTCGAAGCGCTGCTGCATCCGTTGATCGGCGAAGAAATCGCTCATCATCTGGCGCAGGCAAAATCGCCTTACGCGATTCTGGTTTCACCGTTGCTGATCGAGTCCGGGCAATACGCGATGACCCAGCGCATTCTGGTCATCGATGCGCCACAGCAACTGCAGATCGAACGCACCCTGCAGCGAGACCAGACCAGCGAACAACAAGTGCAAGCGATACTCAAGGCGCAATCTAGCCGTGAAGACCGCGTGAGCCGTGCCGACGACGTGATCGTCAACGACCGCGACCTCGCCTGGCTGCAAAGCGAGGTCGAGCGTCTGCATCACATTTACCTGACTTTATCCGGAGGCCAAGCATGAGCCAGATTCCAACCGTTGAATGCCCAACCTGCGGCGCACCCGTCGAATTCACCCCGGCGAACAAATTTCGTCCGTTCTGCTCCGATCGCTGCAAACTGATCGACCTCGGCAGTTGGGCTTCGGAAGAGCACAAGATTCCAGTCGCCCCGGACGCGGAAGACGAGTTGTTCTCCGGCGATTTCGATCCGCGTCACTGATAAGGGCTGCAAAAGCCCGCGAGCATGGCGGTTCGATGTGGATCAAGTCTTCGGATCGTCATCCTTCCACGGCGCGGACAGGTAACGGGTGCGATTGAAGGTCTCCAGCCATTCCGGGCAGAACACCACCAACGCACTGACGACCATGCCGTTGATGAACGCTTCGGGAAACAACAGCAGCCACAGATAACCGACGAAATCCTCCAGCCATTCCGGCATGGCGAAGAGGCCGTCGTACCAGAGCAGCGTCAGGCTGAGGATCAGGCACAGCAGGCCGGACAACGCAGCGGCGAAGAAGCCGGAACAGAAGATGTAAACGAACGGATTGCGTGGCTGCGCACGCTCCACGAGGATTGCCACGCATTCGGTGATCAGCACCGGCAGCAGAATCAGCAAAGCGCCATTGACCCCAACCGCAGCGAGATCCTGACGGCCCAACAGCACCAGCCCCATCTGCGCAACCAGCCCGCCAACAATCGCCAGCGGCCAATCGAGCAGCAGCGTCACCGCCGTCATGCCGATGAAGTGATAAGACACGCCGGTATCGAAATCCCTGCGCACCAGCCACAGCAGAAACAGCGCGAACACCGTACCGAACAGCAAGTGCTGACGACGACTGTCGCTGAACAGTTCGACCCATGGCGCACGCACGATCGCCCAGAGCAGCACCGGCAGATAAATCAGCCAGCCGAGCGTCAGGCTTGCCGAGGACAGCAGTTCGGCACCGATCATGATTCCCTCACCTTCTACTCGACACGCTTTTTTGTAGGAGCTGCCGAAGGCTGCGATCTTTTGCTTTTATAAACAAGATCAAAAGATCGCAGCCTTCGGCAGCTCCTACAAGGGCGAAATCGCACGACGTTTATATCCGGGCCGATGCAAAGCTATCTGCCTGTCGCATTTGGACGCTAAGCTTGGGCTTATGGATGATTCAGATTATTTACGCCTGCTGACCATCGCGGCCGAGCAAGCCAACGCGTTCCTGTCCAATGCCCGCAAATGGGAGCGTGAGCGTTGGGTCTGCCAGCGCCTGCTGCAAGGCTTGAACATTCCCTACCGTGCCGACGAGTTCACCCCGGCCGGTGAGCCGCCGGACGTGCTGTTCCGCGACGCCAACTTCGAAGTTTTTTTCGTCCTCGACGAAGGCCGTCGCCTCAACGATGAATGGCGCGATGAATTGCAGCGCCGCCGCAGCGCGTTTTCCCTGAGCCAACTGGTGCGCCGCGAAGCCAAACCGAAACGCATCCCGGCCAATGAATTTCTCCTGCGCCTGGCGCCGACCTTGCGCAAGAAGGCGCACAACTACAAGGAGCGCGGCATGGATCTGGGAGAACTGGACATCATCGCCTTCGCCAGCCTCAAGCGCGAAGTGCTCGATCTCAACAGTCATTTTCCACCACCGACCGAATACCTGCGTCAGGGCTGGCGCTCGCTGTCGCTGGTCGGCCCGACGTTCGCCCGCGTGCTGTTCGCTCACCCCGATGCACCGGACTTTCTGCGCAGCAACCTCGGCCGCAGCATCGTCTTCGACGTGGGTATCAGCCTGTGACGCCGCTGCAGCAGCTAATCGCCGATGTTCCGCAAACGGGCCGGGTGCGCTGGATCGGCGTGCGTCCCGAATCCCGTGGGCCGATGCTTGAACTCGATGCGGTCGAGGCGCGGCTGGAGGCCGGGCTCACTGGCGACCACGCCCGCCCAGGCGTCCGCAATGCGCGACAGGTGACGCTGATTCAGTGGGAACACCTGGCGGTGATCAACGCCTTGATGGGCCGCCCCGGCGATCAACCGGTCAGGCCTGAAGATCTGCGGCGCAATCTCGTTATAAGCGGAATCAATTTGTTTAGCCTGAAGGGGCGGCGCTTTCGCATCGGGCAGGCGATACTCGAAACCACTGGCTGGTGTCAGCCCTGCGCACGTTTGCAGAACAACCTTGGCCCGGGCACTTTTCAAGCCGTGCGCGGGCATGGCGGAATCACCGCCCGGGTGTTACAAAGCGGCATCATTCGCCTCGACGATGAAGTACGCGTCGAACCGGTCCCGGACAGCGGCTATGCGCCGTTCCACCCCGGCTGAACACCGCTGTAGCTTGTGCTCTTTCAGTAACGTCTACCTGACGAGGCAAATATGACCAGCCGCCTGAACCCCGAAGACCAAAAGCATGTCGAAGAGTACCTGCAACTGTCCCAACACCGTGTCGAGCGCCGGCCTTTCCGGCCGTGGATGCTCCTGGTGCTGGTGCTGGCAGTGACCATTGGTCTGGGCCTGTTGAGCCGATTTATCAGTTACCTGACGCTATGAGCTGCATCGCGCTCGCTCGGGTGACCACAAAGATTTCCTTTAAAAACCTTGCGAGTTATCCCTATGTCCCATCGTATTGTCATTGTCGGCGGCGGCGCCGGCGGTCTGGAGTTGGCTACCCGTCTGGGTAAGACTCTGGGCAAACGCGGCACGGCCAGCGTCATGCTGGTCGACGCGAACCTGACCCACATCTGGAAACCGCTGCTGCACGAAGTCGCTGCCGGTTCTCTGAACTCTTCCGAAGACGAACTCAATTATGTCGCCCAGGCGAAATGGAACCACTTCGAGTTCCAGCTCGGGCGCATGAGCGGACTCGATCGAGCGCAGAAGAAGATCCAGCTGGCGGCAACCTACGACGAAAACGGCGTCGAGCTGGTACCGGCGCGTGAAGTGGCCTATGACTCGCTGGTGATCAGCGTCGGCAGCACCACCAACGATTTCGGCACTCAGGGCGCGGCGCAGCACTGCCTGTTCCTCGATACGCGCAAACAGGCCGAGCGCTTCCATCAGCAATTGCTCAACCACTATCTGCGCGCCCATGCCGGGCAGACCGATGTGGTCGAGCAGATCAGCGTGGCCATCGTCGGCGCCGGCGCCACAGGTGTCGAACTGGCGGCAGAGCTACACAACGCGGCGCATGAACTGGCGGCGTATGGTCTGGACCGGATCAAACCGGAAAACATGCACATCACCCTGATCGAAGCCGGCCCGCGAGTGCTGCCTGCCCTGCCGGAGCGGATCAGCGGGCCGGTACACAAGACCCTGGAGAAGCTCGGGGTCAATGTGATGACCAACGCTGCGGTCAGTGAAGTCACCGCCGACAGCCTGATCACCGCCGATGGCAACGAGATCAAGGCTAGCCTGAAAGTCTGGGCCGCCGGTATTCGCGCACCGGGTTTCCTCAAGGACATCGACGGGCTGGAAACCAACCGCATCAATCAGCTGCAAGTGCTGCCAACCCTGCAAACTACCCGCGACGAAAACATCTTCGCCTTCGGTGACTGCGCGGCGTGCCCGCAACCGGGCACCGATCGCAACGTCCCCCCGCGTGCACAAGCTGCGCACCAGCAGGCATCGTTGCTGGCCAAGTCGCTGAAACTGCGTATCGAAGGCAAGACCCTTCCGGAGTACAAGTACACCGACTACGGCTCGCTGATTTCGCTGTCGCGTTTTTCTGCTGTGGGTAACTTGATGGGCAACCTGACCGGCAGCGTGATGCTTGAAGGCTGGCTGGCGCGGATGTTCTACGTGTCGCTGTACCGCATGCACCAGATGGCGCTGTATGGGCCGTTCCGCACGGCGATGCTGATGCTGGGGAGCAAGATTGGCCGTGGTACCGAGCCGCGCCTGAAATTGCACTAAAGCGCCAACCTGTGGGAGCGAGCTTGCTCGCGAAAGCGGTGGGTCAGTCAACACTGTCGTTGAATGATTCGGCCCCTTCGCGAGCAAGCTCGCTCCCAAATTGTTTCGTGTTGTGCGCAAATCAGCAGGCGAAGGCCTGCAATTGATCTCTGTCCATCAGAGCTGAAAGCGTCGCACCATGCCCTGTAGCGCGTTGGCCAGTTGCGACAGCTCATGGCTCGACGCACTGGTCTGATCGGCCCCCGCAGCCGAACGCACCGACAGGTCACGGATATTCACCAGATTGCGATCCACTTCCCGCGCCACTTGCGCCTGCTCCTCAGCGGCGCTGGCGATGACCAGGTTGCGCTCGTGAATCTCGTGCACCGAAGCCGTGATCGTCACCAGCGCCTCGCCCGCCCGCTCAGCGAGGACCAGCGTGCTCGCCGCACGGGAAGCGCTGGCCTGCATTGAATCCAGCGCCAGGCTCGAACCGCTGCGCATGCCTTGCACCATCTGCTCGATTTCCTGAGTCGATTGCTGGGTCCGATATGCCAGCGCACGCACCTCATCGGCCACTACCGCAAAACCTCGACCGCTTTCACCCGCGCGTGCCGCTTCGATGGCGGCGTTGAGCGCCAGCAGGTTGGTCTGCTCGGCGATAGCCCGAATCACGTCCAGAACCTTACCGATGTCTTGCGACTGATTGGCCAGCGACTGTACCAGTTCGCCGGTGTGCTGCACGTCGCTGGCCAGTGCATTGATCGCGCTGGCGGTTTCGCTGACGCGCTCCTGCCCCAATTGCGCCGACTGACTGGACTGGCGCGTGGCATCGGACGTCGACACGGCGTTGCGCGCAACCTCCTCCACCGCAGCGGTCATCTGGTTGACGGCGGTCGCGGCTTGTTCGATTTCGTTGTTCTGCTGCTGCAGGCCTCGGGTGCTGTCGACGGTGACGGCGCTGAGTTCGTCTGCGGCGGTGGCCAGTTGCGTTGCCGAGCCGCTGATGCCTTGCAGGGTTTCGCGCAGGTTCTGCTGCATCGTCGCCAGGGCTTTGAGCAAGCGGCTGACTTCGTCGTTGCCATGGGTTTCGATCGGTCGGGTCAGATCGCCCTTGGCCACACTTTCAGCGGCATCCACGGCGCTGCTCAAGGGACGCACGATACTGCGTGTGAGCAACATCGCCAGCGCCACCGTGGCCAGCGCCGCCAAGGCAATGAACAGAGTGACGATGGTCCGCGAGGTTTCATAATGCGCAGCGGACTTTTCGCTTTCGGCGGCAACCTGGCGGGCAAACAGATCGGCGAGATCGTTGAGTTGCTTGCCGGAACCGTCGACCACCGTCTTCATGTCAACCAGCAGCAATTTGGTCAACTCGTCACGCTTGCCTTGCTCGGCGAGAGTGAATGACTGCGCGATGCCGGTGCGATAAGCAGCGAAGGTCTTCTTGAACTGGTCATACAGCTGCTGACCCTCGGCCGTGTCGACCAGTTTGTCGTAGGCGGCGATCTTCTCGCTCAGCTCCTTGTCGCGGGTGTCCATCTGGCCGCGATAGGTGGCGATGTTGGCCGGATCCTGATCGAGCGCCATGCGCAGGGAGATGGTGCGGATGCGCAGCATCAGTTCGCGGATCTCGTCGCCGCCACGAATACTTGGCAACCAGCGGTTCTCCACCGCTACCTCACTGTCGCGAATGCTCGACATCTGTCCCAGTGCAAATACCCCAAGCATGGCCACCAACACCGCGATCAGGGCAAATCCCAGGGCAGCCCGGGGAGCAATATTCAACTGACGAAGCAACATGACGAACGCCCTTATTCTTGTAATGGCCAGATTCAAGGGGCGAAGCATTGGCAGTCCCCTCGTGTTAGCGGGCTATCGGCAGGTTGTATGACGACTTGAAGGGATTCGCCTTTCGGCAGGCAAAAAAAATCCCCGCATCTTTCGATACGAGGATTTTCAATATGGTCGGGGTAAGGGGATTCGAACTCCTGACATCCTGCTCCCAAAGCAGGCGCGCTACCGGACTGCGCTATACCCCGGTAAAAAAAAGGCGACCTTTCAAAGATCGCCTTCTTCGATCAGCGCTTTTGGCCTCTGATCTTAAGATTCGATCCCAGCGCGAACTGGTTTCAAAAATGGTGGGTCGTGTGGGATTCGAACCTACGACCAATTGGTTAAAAGCCAACTGCTCTACCAACTGAGCTAACGACCCAAATATGGTCGGGGTAAGGGGATTCGAACTCCTGACATCCTGCTCCCAAAGCAGGCGCGCTACCGGACTGCGCTATACCCCGATTTGAAATTGGCTCCGTGACCAGGACTCGAACCTGGGACCCAATGATTAACAGTCATTTGCTCTACCGACTGAGCTATCACGGAACTACATATTTCAAGTTACAACGGTGAAGCTTGTTGCTTCTCGACACCCTTTCGCATCGCTGCGTTCGTGTGTCTGAGGCGCGCTATTCTACAACCTAGAACACCTCTGTCAACCCCCTAAATTGCTTTCAAGTTAATGATTTGCAACTTATTTCAGATTCCAACCCGGTGGGTTGAAACGCTGCCGGTGACTGACTGCGGGGCGCACTTTACAAGCCTTTTCCTTTGAGTTCAACAGCCTGGCGAAAAAAAGGCCTCGCAATGCGAGGCCTTCCCGGTTTCATTGCCGCTGAGGCTTAGCCGAAAACGATTTCGTCGTTCTCGACCTTGCCGGTGGCGGTGTCGCCAGGCATGAAATGCCCCGACAGGATCAACTGCGCCAGCGGATTTTCGATCCAGCGCTGAATTGCCCGTTTCAAAGGACGCGCGCCATACACCGGGTCGTAACCGACGGCGATCAGCTTGTCCATCGCTTCCGGGCTCAACTCCAGCTTCAACTCGCGCTCGGCCAGACGACTGCGCAGACGACCCAACTGGATTTCGGTAATCCCGGCGATCTGATCGCGCGCCAGCGGCTCGAAGATCACCACTTCGTCGACGCGGTTGATGAACTCAGGACGGAAGTGCGAGGTCAGCGCGTCCATCACAGCAGCGCGCTGCGCCTCGCGATCACCGACCAGCTCCTGGATCTGCATCGACCCGAGGTTGGAGGTCATCACGATCACCGTGTTGCGGAAGTCCACCGTACGCCCGTGGCTGTCGGTCAGACGGCCATCCTCGAGCACTTGCAGGAGGATGTTGAACACATCCGGGTGCGCCTTTTCGACTTCGTCCATGAGGATCACCGAGTACGGCTTGCGACGCACCGCTTCGGTCAGATAACCGCCCTCTTCATAGCCGACGTAGCCCGGTGGCGCACCGATCAGACGAGCCACGGAATGTTTCTCCATGAACTCGGACATGTCGATCCGCACCATCGCCTCTTCCGTGTCGAAGAGGAATTCGGCCAGCGCCTTGCACAGCTCGGTTTTACCGACACCGGTCGGGCCGAGGAACATGAACGAGCCGCTCGGACGATTCGGGTCGGACAACCCGGCGCGGGAACGCCGCACGGCGTTGGCCACGGCCACGACTGCCTCTTCCTGACCGATCACCCGTTTGTGCAACAGGCTTTCCATCTTCATCAGCTTGTCACGCTCGCCTTCGAGCATTTTCGACACCGGAATGCCGGTCCACTTCGACACGACTTCGGCAATTTCTTCTTCAGTTACCTTGCTGCGCAGCAATTGGTTCTCGCTCTTGCCGTGCTGGTCGACCATTTGCAGGCTGCGTTCCAGATCCGGGATCACCCCGTACTGCAACTCGGCCATGCGGTTCAGGTCGCCTTTGCGCCGTGCGGCTTCCAGTTCCTGTCGCGACTGTTCGATCTTCTGCTGAATCTGCGCAGAACCCTGCACTTCGGCTTTTTCCGAGTTCCAGATTTCTTCCAGATCGGAGTACTCACGCTCGTGACGCTCGATTTCTTCCTGGAGTTTTTCCAGGCGCTTCTTCGCCGCGTCGTCGCTCTCTTTCTTCAGCGCCTGGGATTCCACCTTCAGTTGAATCAGGCGCCGCTCGAGACGATCGAGCACTTCCGGCTTGGAGTCGATCTCCATGCGGATACGGCTGGCGGCCTCGTCGATGAGGTCGATGGCCTTGTCCGGCAGCTGCCGGTCAGTGATGTAGCGATGGCTGAGCTTGGCCGCGGCGATGATCGCGCCGTCGGTGATCGCCACTTTGTGGTGGACCTCATAACGTTCCTTGAGGCCACGCAGGATGGCGATGGTGTCTTCTTCACTCGGCTCGTCCACCAGGACTTTCTGGAAACGCCGCTCGAGCGCCGCGTCCTTCTCTATATATTGGCGGTACTCGTTGAGCGTGGTCGCGCCGACGCAGTGCAACTCGCCGCGGGCGAGCGCAGGCTTGAGCATGTTACCCGCGTCCATCGAGCCTTCGCCTTTACCGGCGCCGACCATGGTGTGCAGTTCGTCGATGAACAGAATGATCTGCCCTTCCTGCTTGGACAGCTCGTTGAGCAAGCCTTTGAGGCGCTCTTCGAATTCACCGCGATACTTGGCGCCAGCAATCAGCGCGCCCATGTCCAGCGATAGCAGGCGCTTGCCCTTCAGGCCATCCGGCACTTCGCCGTTGATGATGCGCTGAGCCAGGCCTTCGGCGATGGCGGTTTTACCCACGCCAGGTTCACCGATGAGGACCGGGTTGTTCTTGGTACGCCGTTGCAGAACCTGAATGGTGCGACGGATTTCGTCGTCACGGCCGATCACCGGATCGAGCTTGCCGTCTTCGGCACGCTTGGTCAGGTCGACGGTGTACTTGTCCAATGCCTGCCGCGACTCTTCGTGGTTGGCGTCATTCACCGCTTCGCCGCCGCGCAGGTTGTTGATCGCGTTTTCCAGGGCTTTCTTGCTCACGCCTTGGCCGAGCAGCAACTTGCCGAGCTTGCTGTTCTCGTCCATCGCGGCGAGCAGCACCAGTTCGCTGGAGATGAACTGGTCCCCTTTCTGCTGGGCCAGACGGTCAGCCTGATTGAGCAGGCGCGCCAGATCCTGCGACATGTTCACGTCGCCGGTCGGGTTCTGGATTTTCGGTAATTGGTCGAGCTCTTTGGTCAGCTCTTTACGTAAGCTGTTGACGTCGAAGCCTACTTGCATCAGCAGCGGCTTGATCGAACCGCCCTGCTGTTCAAGCATGGCCTGCATCAAGTGCGCCGGCTCGATGGCCGGATGATCGTGGCCAACCGCCAACGACTGGGCGTCGGACAGGGCCAACTGCAATTTGCTGGTTAAACGGTCTATACGCATGGGTCACCTTCCTTTTGAGCAGGCCGGACCTAAGAAACCATCCTGAATAAAGAAACCTGCCAGATACCGCTATAGATGCGGTCGATTCTGCAAGATTCAAGCGTCGCAGGGTTGATACAGGTCAGGCAAGTCTAGCGGGTGAGCCAAACGAGGGAGGCGAAGCGACCGGTGCGCGACGCACGGCGATAGGAAAAGAAGCGCGGATCGCTCACGGTGCAGAAACCGCCCCCATAAACAGCGGTAACACCACGCTTAGCCAGACGCAGGCGCGCCAGTTGATAGATGTCAGCCATGAACTTGCCGGCATTGCTGCTCGGCGCGAAGGCTGTCGCCGCTTCCGGCAACTGATTGACGAAGACTTCGCGTACTTCCGCGCCGACTTCAAAGGCTTGCGGGCCGATGGCCGGGCCGAGCCAGACCAGAACGTCTTCCGGCGCAACATCGAGGCTGTCGAGGGTGGCTTCAAGTACGCCCGCCGCCAAGCCACGCCAACCGGCATGGGCTGCTGCAACCCGGGTGCCGGCACGATTGCAGAACAAGGCCGGCAAGCAGTCCGCTGTCATCGCCGCACAGGCGATTCCCGGTGTTGCCGTCCAACTGGCGTCTGCAGTCGCAACGATGCCCGGATCAGCATGGGCAACGGTAATGCCGTGCACTTGCTGCAACCAGGCAGGCTGTATGGCGAAGTGATCGGTCAAACGGCGGCGATTTTCGGCCACCGCCTCTGGACGATCATCGACGTGATCACCCAGATTGAGGCTATCGAACGGCGCCTCACTGACACCGCCCTCGCGGGTGGTGACACAGGCCCTGACGCTGGCCGGCGCGGGCCAGTCCGGCGTCAGCCAGTTCATCCGACGAAGGCCTCGCGATCCTGCTTGAGCAAGGTCAGCAGCCAGACGAAATCTTCCGGCAGCGGCGATTCCCAGCTCATCCGCTCACCGCTCGTCGGGTGATCGAGTTCAAGGAAGCGCGCATGCAGGGCCTGACGCGGGAAGTGCTTGAGGGATTCAACCATGGTCGGGTTGGCCGCTGGCGGAATGCGGAAACGCCCGCCGTAGGCCGGGTCGCCGACCAACGGGAAGTTGATGTGCGCCATGTGCACCCGGATCTGGTGGGTCCGACCGGTTTCCAGCTTCACCCGCACGTGGGTGTGCGAACGGAAACGCTCGAGCACGCGGTAGTGGCTGACGGCAGGCTTGCCGCCCTCCATCACTGCCATGCGCTGGCGTTGCTGGCCGTGACGACCGATCGGTGCGTTGATCTTGCCACCGGCGGTGACCACACCAATGACGATGCACTCGTAGATGCGGCTGACGCTGCGGCTCTGCAATTGCGCGACCAGCTTGGTCTGCGCCTGAATGGTCTTGGCGACCACCATCAGACCGGTGGTGTCCTTGTCCAGACGATGCACGATACCGGCACGCGGGACATTGATGATGTCCGGCACATGGTGCAACAAAGCGTTGAGCAGGGTGCCATCGGCGTGACCGGCAGCCGGGTGCACCACCAGGCCTGCAGGCTTGTTGATCACCAGGATGTCGTCGTCTTCATAGACGATATCGAGCTCGATATCCTGGGCGATCCACTCGCCCTGGGCTTCCTGCTCGGCAGTCAGCTCAAGGACGGCACCGCCATGCACAATGTCGCGCGGACGGATCACCGCCCCGTCCACAGTCAGGCGGCCTTCTTTGATCCAGGCGGAAAGGCGCGAGCGTGAGTGCTCAGCGAAGAGTTGGGCGGCGACTTGATCGAGGCGTTGGCCGCCCAATTCGGACGGCACCTCTGCGCGAAGTTCTATTTTATCGGACATGCTCGGACTGGGCGTCGGCACAGCCTTTGGTTTCGGCTGCGCGCTTGTGGTTAAATACGGCGTCTTTTGCCCCGAGGCTTTTCAACGGGGCGCTCATCATAACAGGACGGCCCCGCCCAAGACAGCGGCCGTCATAGGGACGCAAGCCGCCATGCAAGTGAAACACCTGCTGCTGATCGCCATCCTCGCATTGACCGCTGCTTGCTCATCGAAGGAAGTCGTAGACGAAAACCTCAGCGAAGCCGAGCTGTATCAGCAGGCTCAGACTGATCTGGACAACAACAGCTACACCAGCGCTACAGCCAAGCTGAAGGCTCTGGAGTCGCGTTATCCGTTCGGTCGCTACGCCGATCAGGCTCAGCTGGAGTTGATCTACGCCAACTACAAGAACGCCGAGCCGGAAGCCGCAAAGTCCGCCGCCGAGCGTTTCATTCGTTTGCATCCGCAGCATCCGAACGTGGATTACGCGTATTACCTCAAGGGTCTGACCTCGTTCGATCAGGACGTCGGCCTGCTGGCGCGCTTCCTGCCGCTGGACATGACCAAGCGTGACCCGGGCGCCGCCCGTGACTCGTACAACGAGTTCGCGCAGCTGACCAGCCGCTACCCGAACAGCCGCTACGCGCCGGACGCCAAGCAGCGCATGATCTACCTGCGCAATCTGCTGGCCGCCTACGAAATCCACGTCGCTGACTACTACCTGACCCGTCAGGCTTATGTAGCCGCTGCCAACCGTGGCAAGTACGTGGTCGAGAACTTCCAGGAAACCCCATCGGTCGGTGACGGCCTGGCGGTGATGACCGAAGCCTACCAGCGTCTGCACCTCGACGATCTGGCGGCCACCAGCCTGGAAACCCTCAAGCTCAACTACCCTGATCACCCGAGCCTGCAGGACGGCCAGTTCGTGCCACGGGTCGCCGAAGCCGACAACCGTTCGTTCCTGAGCAAGGCGACGCTGGGCCTGATCGAATCCCGTCCACCGCTTCCGCCGGGCGAAACCCGCGCCAACCAGGACGTGCAGAAGCAGTTCCAGGACGCGAAAGACGCGATCCCGAACGAGCTCAAGCCTAAAGACGAAAACGGCGACGTGATCGAAGAGCCGGAGCCGGAATCCAGCGACACTGACCGCTCGTGGTTCAGCTACATGACCTTCGGCGTGTTCGACTGATCACATCGGCGGTACGAAAAAGGGAGATCTGCAGATCTCCCTTTTTTATTGCCGCGCTTTAATAGGCTGTGCGCTGCTCGGGTCCTTGGCTAAACTGCCGGATCATCAGTCGAAAAGCCGCTCATCATGCTTCGTTTATTGTTCTGGATTGCCCTGATCTTCGCCGCCATCTGGCTCTGGCGCAAATTCAAGGCCCCTGCCTCGTCCACCCGATCCCCGCGCGAACAGGACGCTGCGCCGATGGTGCGTTGCGCCCATTGCGGCGTGCACCTGCCGCGCGACCGCGCCCTGGGCAATCAGCAACAGTGGTATTGCAGCCAGGCTCATCTTGAGCAAGGCCCGGGCGCCAGTGGTCGCTGAGACCGCCAACGCCGACCAGAAACAGGCGCAGCGTCTGCTGCGCCTTTATCACCTGTACCGTTTAAGTGTCGGCATCACCTTGGTGCTGCTGATCTCAAGCAACATGGACAACAGCCTGCTGACGTCCGCCAACGACGATTTGCTACGCGGCGGCAGCTGGCTGTACCTGATCATCAATATGCTGCTGGTGGTGTTCCTCGAAAACACCCGGCGCCCGGCGCAACTGTTCGCCCTGGCGCTGATCGATGTGCTGCTGTTGTGCGGTCTGTTCTACGCCGCGGGCGGCGTGGCCAGCGCGCTGGGCAACTTGCTGGTCGTCTCGGTGGCGATCAGCAACACCCTGCTGCGACGGCGCATCGGCCTGCTGATTGCCGCCATTGCGGCGATCGGCATTGTCGGCCTGAGCTTTCTGCTGGGCCTCAACCATCCCCTCAGCGCCAACGCCTACCTGCAAGCGGGCACCCTCGGTGCGCTGTGCTTTGCCGCCTCGTTGCTGGTGCAAGGGCTGATCCGGCGCCTTGAGCTCAGTGAGACCCTGGCCGAACAGCGCGCCAGTGAAGTGGTTGGCCTGGAGGCGCTGAATGCACTGATCCTGCAACGCATGCGCACCGGCATTCTGGTGCTCGACGAACAGCGCCGGGTGCAACTGGCCAATCACAGTGCGCAGAGTCTGCTTGCACATAGCCACCTGCAAGGTCATCTGATTGACGATTACTCGCCCGCGCTGGTCGATCGTCTGCAACTGTGGCGCAACAACCCGACCCTGCGCCCGCAGAGCCTGAAAATTCCCGGCAATGGTCTTGAACTGCAGCCTAGCTTCATCGCCCTGGAGCAAAGCCCTAACCAGCAGACGCTGGTGTTTCTCGAAGACCTGGCGCAAATCACCCAACAGGCGCAGCAACTCAAGCTCGCTGCGCTCGGGCGTTTGACCGCCGGCATCTCTCACGAAATTCGCAATCCACTGGGCGCGATCAGTCATGCCGCGCAGCTGTTGGCCGAGTCCGAGGAACTCGATAGCGCAGATCGGCGTCTGACGCAGATTATTCAAGACCACTCCCAGCGCATGAATCGAGTCATCGAAAACGTCCTGCAACTGTCCCGCCGTCAGCAAAGCGCACCGCAACGGCTGGACCTCAAGCCGTGGCTGGAAAACTTCGTCGGCGAAACCCGCGAGCAGGCCAACGAGCGCCAGCACATTCATCTGCGGATCAATTCGGGAGATTTCACCACGCTGATGGACCCCAACCAGCTGCGGCAGATTCTCGACAATCTGATACGCAACGCCTGGCGGCACAGTGCCCAACTACACGAGCAGGCCGAAGTCTGGCTGGCACTGTTCGTCGATCCCGACAGCCAATTGGCAGTGCTCGAAGTGCAGGACAATGGCCCCGGCGTGTCGGCCGATGAACAGGCGCATCTGTTTGAACCGTTCTTCACTACAAGCAGCCAGGGCACCGGTCTTGGCCTTTATCTGTCCCGTGAGCTGTGCGAAAGCAACCAGGCACGCCTAGACTTCAAATCACGCCAAGGCGGCGGCTGCTTTCGCATCACCTTTGCTCACGGACGGAAACAAAGTTGAATAAAAGCCCACGGCAAAAAATTCTTATCGTCGACGACGAACCGGATATCCGCGAGCTCCTGGAAATTACCCTGGGACGGATGAAACTCGAGACCTTCAGCGCACGCAATCTGGGCGAGGCTCAGGCGCTGTTGCAGCGCGAGCACTTTGACCTGTGCCTGACCGACATGCGCCTGCCCGACGGCACCGGGCTGGAGCTGGTGCAACACATCCAGAAAAGCAACCCGCACCTGCCGGTGGCAATGATCACCGCGTACGGAAACCTGGAAACGGCTATCAATGCGCTGAAGGCCGGGGCATTCGATTTCCTCACCAAACCGGTGGAGCTGCCGCGACTCCGCGAGTTGGTCAGTTCGGCCCTACGCATGCCGACGGCGGCCGGCCTGAGCACGGCAATCGAGCGAAGGCTGCTGGGTGATTCGCTGCCGATGGCCAATTTACGCAAGCAGATCGATAAACTTGCGCGCAGCCAGGCGCCCGTTTACATCAGCGGCGAGTCCGGCAGCGGTAAAGAACTGGTTGCGCGCCTGATCCACGAACAGGGCCCGCGCGCCAGCCAGCCATTTGTGCCGGTGAACTGCGGGGCAATTCCGTCGGAGCTGATGGAAAGCGAATTCTTTGGCCACCGCAAAGGCAGTTTCACTGGTGCCGTCGAAGACAAGCCGGGGCTGTTCCAGGCGGCCCATGGCGGCACTCTGTTTCTCGATGAAGTTGCCGATCTGCCGCTGTCGATGCAAGTGAAGCTGCTGCGGGCGATTCAGGAAAAAGCCGTGCGCAGCGTCGGCGGCCAGCAGGAAACGGTGGTCGACGTGCGCATCCTTTGCGCCACGCACAAAGACCTTGAGGCCGAAGTCGCGGCCGAGCGCTTTCGCCAGGATCTGTATTACCGGCTCAACGTCATCGAACTGCGCGTACCTTCCCTGCGCGAACGCCGCGATGACATCGAGGCGCTTGCCATGCACGTGCTCAAGCGCTTGGCCAAAGACACCGGACAACCGGAAGCGCGGCTGCACCCGCAAGCGCTGGAAGCGCTGAAGAACTATCGCTTTCCCGGCAATGTGCGCGAACTGGAGAATGTCCTCGAACGCGCGCACACCTTGTGCGAAAACCGCATGATCGACGCGCAGGATCTGCGTTTGAGCGAAGGCAACTGCACAGCGGATGGGGCGTTGGCCGATCTGACGCAGATCGACAATCTCGAGGATTATCTGGAGAGCGTCGAGAGGAAGCTGATTCTGCAGGCGCTGGAGGAAACCCGCTGGAACCGTACGGCGGCGGCGCAAAGGTTGAGTCTTTCGTTCAGGTCGATGCGCTATCGGCTGAAGAAATTGGGCTTGGATTAGATCGCAAAGATCGCAGCCTTCGGCAGCTCCTACAGGGAACGCATTCCATTGTAGGAGCTGCCGAAGGCTGCGATCTTTTGACCTTGCTCTAGAGGCGGCCCTCAGGCGCATACGGCGCCGGATCAATGATCGGCGCCCGTCCCAGCATCACATCGGCAAACAACTGACACGACGCCGGCGCCAGCACCAGCCCGTTGCGGTAATGCCCGCAGTTCAGCCACAAACCCTCGAACCCCGGCACCCGGCCAATAAACGGAACGCCTTCCGGCGACCCCGGTCGCAGCCCGGCCCAGTGCCCCACCACCTCGGCATCCGCCAGCGCCGGCAACAACTCGATGGCCGAGGCCTTGAGGCTTTCCAGCGCTATGTCGGTGGGGGTCTTGTCGTAGCCTTCGTGCTCCAGCGTACTGCCGATCAAAATATGGCCGTCGCGACGCGGGATCGCATAACGCCCCTTGGCCAGCACCATGCTCGGCAGAAAATCAGCCGCGCACTTGTAGAGAATCATCTGGCCTTTGACCGGCTCGACCGGCAGCGTCAGGTTCAGCGTCTTGAGTAGATCTCCGCTCCACGCCCCCGCCGTCAGCACAATCTGCTCGCCGCTGATCACGCCAGTGGAGGTCTGCACGCCGACCACGCGCTCCCCCTCGCGGACGAAGCCACTGACTTCGCATTGCTCATGAATCATCACGTTCGGCAGCGCCAGCAACGCGGCCTTCAGCGATTTGACCAGTCGTGGATTGCGCACGTTGGCGACATCGGCCATATAGATCGCCCGGCTGAAACCACTGCCTAGCACCGGCACCGCGTCATGCGCCGCCGAGATATCCACAGCCCGCAGTGGCCGGTGTTCCCGCTCGGCCCAGGCCAGCGCTGCGGCTTCATCGTCCAGATCCAACCAGTACAGGCCGGTAGTGTGGACTTCAGGATCGACCCCGGTGCCGGCAAACAAGCGCTCGCCGAGCTGTGGATAAAAATCCTGCGACCAATGCGCCAGCGCAGTAACCGCCGGGCTGTAGCGCCACGGATACAGCGGCGAAACAATGCCGCCGCCGGCCCAGGACGACTCCTGGCCGACATTCGAGCGGTCCAGCAGCACTACGCTGCGCACTTCGGAGGCGAGATTGTAGGCAGTGAGCAGGCCAATTACCCCGCCACCGACAATCACCACTTGCTGTTGCCTGGTCATGTTTGATCCAACCGTAAAAAAGACAGTGGGCGCAAAAGGCGCCCGGAAGAGAGTGCGTCAGCGGCCCCAGCAATCCTTGGTGGTCACTCCGGTGGTCGCGTTGTTCATGCTTCGCACGCCGGTGTTGGTCAGGGTGAAATCCCCGCACTTGTCGGTGGCCATAGCCGAACCGGTTTTACGCGTCGCGGTGAGCACGAAGGTCTGGTCGGTCAGCGTTGGGGTGATGGTGTAGAAATCATTGCCCGTGCTCAGCCCGGTGACGCCGGTGTAGACATTGTTGCGGGTGTAGAAGCGTTCGAGGGTCTGCGCCTGCTCCGATAGCAGCGAGACCACTTCGGCGCGACGGCCCTTCTTCACGTATTCGTTGTAGCTGGGAATGCTGATGGTGAGGATGATCCCGATAATCGCGATGACGATCATGATTTCGATCAGGGTAAAACCTCGGCTGGTTTTGCGCATGCCTCAAATTCTCGCTTACTGGATTTGTCGCCACATGATACGACGGCTGCCGCCGCCACCCTTTTCCACAACGGTGGTGATGACGCCACTGGTGTCGCTCACGAGCTTGGTCTTGGCATCACTGGAGATGACGTTAAGGGTCGGGATGCCACCGGTGAATACCACGCCACTGGATATCGTGTCATTGCCATCAACCAAACGGTCGCCGTTGGTGTCGATCACGGCGTAGTTGAGCATCTTACCGTTGAACGCATCCAGTTCGACCAACCTGCCCGTGCCAAAGCTCGAACAAGGGTCAGTGGTATCGACGCTGGCAGTGGTAAAAACAACTCGCCCCAACACCAGACTGGCCTGGTTGATCACGCGCTCGCCGGTCAGCACGTTGTTGTATACCAGCGGCAAATACCAGCCTTTTTCTCCCGGATACGTCGTTTCATTCTGGCTGGTGGTCAGGAATTGCCCGGAACTGCCGGAGAACGAACCGGTTATCGCCTGCGCCTGCAAATTGCTGACGGTGATTTGTCCGGCTCCACCTTCTGCATCCCAGATTGAATAGAACGCCTGCAGATCCTTGTTGGTCTTGTCGGCGGTTTCGTTGAACTTGCCGGTGCCAAAGAACACCTGCTTGCCGCCCTGTGGGTTATCCGCCAGCAGCGGTTGCGCGGTGATCGGCTGCGTTGCCCCACCCGGGGCGGTGAACAATGGCTTGCCCGCGAACGCCACACCCCAGCTTTCCGGCGCCGTCGCGCTCAGGTCGAATTTCCACATGCGTCCCTTGAGGTCTCCACCGTAGACAGCCTGCACCACGTTCGAGGAATTGACCCGGAGCTTCACCGATGACAGACCGTTGCTGGTTTCCGTGCTGTCGATCACGATTTTCCTGATCAGCGAACCATCCAGCGCATCCAGCACATACAAAGCCGCAACCCCCGAATGGCTGCCGTAGCCATTGGCAATGAAGGTCGCCCAGCGACCGTTGGCCAAGCGTGCCACTTCCGGACGGGCGTAGGCGTAACCCAGATCATTGAAAGCATTCGCCGTGTTGGCGGTCACCGGCGCACTGACTTCCCACAGTGCCCTGATCACGTTACCTGCCGAGGCATCGAACAGTTGCAGCCCATAGAAGGTTTTGCCGCCGGCCCCCGTTCCGCCAATGGCCAGGGTTTTCCAGGTGGTACCGGACTGTGCATCGAATACGCCGACCTGACCATCCACCAGAAACTTGTGGCTGACGCCGTTGACGTAGTTGGTGTCCGCGATCAGCCGCAAGGAAGGCAGCACGCTGGAAGGCATGTACGCATAACGACGGGTGCCGTTCGCCGAATTGATCACGTTGACGAAACCGTCGTTGGCGTTCACCACCAGACTGGTGTTCATGTTCGCAGCCTTGGTCGTCAGGTAGTTGGTGTAACTGCTGTCACCTGTCAGATCGGATGCGGTCTTGTCCGAAGGCGCCGCGAGCACCAGCGGCGAATTGATGATGTCGCCGAGCAGCACACTGCGCACCTTGAGCCCGGCCTTGTTGGTGCCCTTGCTCCACTCCACCAGATCATTGCCGGTGATTCCGGTGGGCAGGCCCTGATTCAGCGTGGTCTGCTGGGCTGGGGAAAAGCTGCCAAATGCCAAGGCAATCGGCGCATTGCTCGCGGTGTTCCATGACTGAAAAGTCGGCGCCGTGGCAGCGGGCACGATCGTGGTGTCGGTCGACCATTGCGCCGCCGAGGTATTTACCGTGCCGGTCGAGGTGAAGCCGAACGACCTGATCGTGCCGCGCCAATCCTTGGGATCGTAGGTGGTCTGGTAAAAACTGCTGCCACTGGTCAACGTGCTGCTGCTGGCGACGCCGGCACCACCGGAGCCGGCCTTTGAGGTGATATCGCTCAGTGCCGACGACAATGCCGCATTGAGCCCGGAGCTGTCGGTCGCCTGGTAGTACCTGCCCTGCCCATAACTGGCGGCGTCGGACAACATGTCGTTATCCGCAGCAAAACCGACGGTGTAGGTGTTCATGTTCTGCCGGGGAAAATCCACCGCGTTCCAGCTCTTGCCGGCGGCGTCGGTGCCGGTCGAGCGCATGTCGATGTCGAAGGCAAACTTGGCAATGTCATCCAGATACAGCGTGTCGCCTTCACCGTCACCGTTGAGGTTGTCGCCGTCATTATTCACGCCATCCCAGTTCGGCAAGCGGCTGCCACCCAGTGGATCGTTGGTGGGGAAAGTACGATCGTAAGTCGGCAAGCCGTCGGTAATCACCACGCCGTAGTTTTTCTGGCAACGATATTGAATCGGGCTGGTATAGGTCGCCGGCGTGCCGTTGTAATACGGCGCCAGGCCACGCATATAGCGAGTGACTTCGTAATAGCTCTCGGCCAACGGTGTATTGGCCACCGCGTTCAAGCCGTTGATCGATGAAATCAGCGCATTGTAGTTAGCGTCGGCCTGGGCCTGGGTCACGCTGCCGGTGACCGGCGACAGATCGGTGATCGAGCGGGCAATGAAGCCGCCATTGCCCGGGTTGGTGCTGGTGGCCGGATTGAACGTCGACAGGCCCATGCGCAAGGTGCGGTTGCTGCTCACCAACGCGGTGGAAACGTTGCGCGCGACGTTCATCCGGTAATCGTTGGGAATCGCCCCAGTGGTGAAATCGCGGGTGCCGTTGCTGTTGGCCAGGCTGACTATGTAGGAAATGTAATCGCCGGAATAACGGGTGTTCTCGTTGCCTACCGGGTCGGGGAGCTTGAGGCACAACGGCGCCACACTGTTGTTGTAGAACGCATAGGCGCCTCCCGAGCAACCGGAGGTTGGCAGGCTCGATAGAAACACCGTGTCGCCAGTAATCTGCGGCGCATTGAGTGCAGAGCACAAGCCGAGGAAGGCATTGCACTGTCGGGCGGGAGTGCGATTGACATTCGGGTCGAATCCGGCAGCGTAAATGATGCTGTTCATACTCCCTGAATCGTCGATCAGCAGCATCACGTTTGGCGCCACGGCAGCCGCACTCAGCAATGGCGAATCGGAAGGCGTGAAAGCCCAGGCCGGCGCCGCCAGATAGAAACTCAGGAGCATGCCGACCAGCAGCGAGGCGCCGCGCTCAATACTTCGCATAGACACTCTCCACCACGCTACGCGAATTTCCGGCGATGCCGACCGCAGTGACGCGATACAAGGTTGCCGAGGTGTTGCTCGGCACGTTCACCGCGGTCAGAGTCGTTCCGATGTTCTGCACCCCGTAAAAGCCATTACCGGCGGCGATCCAGGTTACCCCGGAGGTCGAATTGAAGCCGGCCGAATTGACCACGGACGACTCCGCCGGCGGTAGACATGTTGTGCCGCTACACACTGCCAGCGAGTAACTGTCCAGTTGCACCGCGCTTTCGCCAATACGCAGCGCCGCTTCGGCAGCCTGGAATGATTGATTGCGCAGGCTTACGCTGCCGGCCATTTTTTCCTGCAGGTTGGCGCTCTGCATCGAGGACAAACCGATCAAGGTAAGCAACAGCAGAAACACCAGACTGACCAGCAAGACCATGCCGCGTTGTGCCTGACGTTGCTGCAAGGAAATCCTCATCGCCGCCCCCTCATGGCAAGCGGTTGCGCAATGCCGCAACCACGTTGAAGGTTTGGTTACGCACCCGATTGTTCGGGTCGGTGAGGGTCAGGCTCAGGCGTACACTGCGGATGCGCGCCGGATCGCCAGGGTTGCTGCTGTAAGTGGAGGCCGCCACGTCGGTCGCGGAGCTGGCCAGACCGAAGGTAACGTTGAAGGCGCTGACGTTGTTCACCAGCACCTGCTGCGCCGGATTGCCGCTGCCAGTGCCCATGAGGATCTGGTTATTGCTGAAGCTATAGATCAGACGCCGGATCGGGAAAGCGATCTGCCCTGTGGTCGGGCTGCGCAACCCGCTGTAGGCGACCGCGCTGTTGCGACAGTCTGAAATCACTGTCCAGGTCGGTGTCCCGCCGCCGCTGCCGACATCGGCGGTGACCATGGTCAGCTTGAGACTGGCGTTATCCCAGTTGATCGGGGTGAGCTGCGCGGCGTTGAAATCCCCTGCCGCGCTGGAGTCGACGATGGTGCCGAGACAGCCGAACATGCCGACCATGCGGATTTCCTGAATCATTTTGCTGAGGACGAAACGCGCATCTTCCTGCATCGCCGCAGCGCTGTTCTGACTGACGTAGGTGTTTTTCGCGGCGATGAAGATCTGCACCACACCCAGCACGACGATCAGCCCTAACGCCAACGCGATCAGCAACTCGATCAGGCCGAAACCGCGGCTGGAACGCTTCATGGTGTAGCTACCGGATCGACTGCTGCCCGACTGGTCAGCACGAAGCTGCGCTGGGCACTGGCAGCATTGGCCGCGCGCGCATCACTCCAGGTAATCGTGATGGTGTAGACCCGTTGGTTGAGGGTGATGCTGCCCGTCGCGGTCGGACCGCCAAAGTTGGCGATATTGGTGGTGAAGTCGTAGAGATCCTGATCCCGCGCCACACTGAGATTGCCCGAGGTCGGTGGCGTGACGGTGTAGTCGGCACCGGAGTTGGCGCGAATCCTGTCCATCATGTCGTAGGCAATGAAACTGGCCTGACTGGTCATCCGCGAACTGTCGGTGTACTTCAGCGCATTGAGCTGCACCGCTGCTGCGCCCAACAGCCCGACGGTCAGAATCAGTAACGCGACCAGCACTTCGATCAGCGTCATGCCCTCCTGTGCGTTTTTGCTCCCTGCCCTCATCCGCAATTTCCACCCAGTTGAATGCGTCCGTTCAAACACACGTTCAGCGTCCTGCTTTGCGTGCCCAGCGTGTAACCGATGACCACCGCCGTCGACGGTGCCGCCAGACCGCCGAGGTTGTTGAAATCCAGGGCGGTCACTCCTGAGGGTAGCGTCAGAGTCGCGCCACTGCTCATCGCTGGAACAACCCGCAACACATTGGCCGGATTGCCGGTACTGTCGTAGACCGCCAGTTCACCGGTCCAGACGCTGCCGCCAGCGGTCGGGCGCAAACGCGTGGTCACGCCGCGATTGATCGCCTCGAGGCGAGCGAAATTGATTGCCCGCTGCAAGTCGCCGACTTCGGTATCCGCCTTGCTGCTCTGGATCGTACGGGTAAAGGCAGGCACCGCCAGCGTGATCAGTACCAGGAACACCGCGATGGCGACCAGCAATTCGACCAGCGTGAAACCTTTTGTACGAAGATCCATCGATGCCCTCCGTTGCCGTCGGCTATACCTGCTTCTACACGCTAGAACATTCGCTCGGCACGCGCCGACTGATTTGCCCTGCGCGGCGCACGGATTGCGCTGCTCATACCATTCCACGGAGGGATTTTTTATGCCGCAACACGGTTTCAGCCTCATTGAACTGCTTATGGGACTGGCGATTGGCGCAATTGTTCTGCTGCTGGTCAGCCCGGCGTTCGCTGCGCTCAAGCAAGCGACTCAACGCGATCATGCAGCGCAGTCGCTGCTCGAAGGTATTCGCCACGCTCGCACCCTGGCTATGACACACAACCAGAGCGTGGTGATCCATGGCATCGACGGCGACTGGAGTCGTGGCTGGCGAATCATTCTGGATCTTAGCGGCAAGGGTTCGGAGGACAGCAGCAATCCGCTATTGGTTGAACGCGCCAGTGAGGTGAAGGTGCCGATTGTCGGCAATTGGTGGGTGAGCCGCTTTGTGCGGTTCAGTCATCTGGGGCAACCGCTGATGCCAGGACGGCGATTTCAGGCGGGAACAATACACATCTGCTCGCCGCGTGAACCGGTCAGCCAGCGCCAGATCGTACTGGCGGCGACCGGTCGCGTGCGCCTGAGCAGTCGGGAAACTGAACAGGCGCTGTGCGACAGACGCAGAAACGTCAGATCGAACGCACGCGCAGCTCTTTCGGCATCGAGAACGTTATGTTCTCTTCACGGCCGGCCAGTTCATCGGCACCGGTCGCGCCCCAGGCCTGCAATTGCTGGATCACGCCACGGACCAGCACTTCCGGTGCCGAGGCGCCAGCAGTAATGCCGATACGCTCGACGCCGTCGAACCAGCTCTGTTGCAGATCTTCGGCACCGTCGATCAGGTAGGCCGGAGTCGCCATGCGTTCAGCCAGTTCCCGCAGACGGTTGGAGTTGGAGCTGTTCGGGCTGCCGACCACCAGTACCACGTCGCACTCGTCGGCCAGTTGCTTGACGGCGTCCTGGCGATTTTGTGTGGCGTAGCAAATGTCGTCCTTGCGCGGACCGCCGATCGCCGGGAACCGCGTGCGCAGGGCATCGATGACGCGGCTGGTGTCGTCCATCGACAAAGTCGTCTGGGTGACGAAGGCGAGTCTTTCCGGATCGCGCACCTGCAACTCGGCCACGTCCTTCTCGTCTTCGACGAGGTAGATCGCCCCGCCATTGCTGGCATCGTACTGACCCATGGTGCCTTCGACTTCCGGGTGACCGGCGTGGCCGATCAGGATGCACTCACGACCGTCGCGGCTGTATTTGGCCACTTCGATGTGCACCTTGGTGACCAGCGGGCAGGTTGCATCGAAGACTTTCAGGCCACGACCGGCGGCTTCGTTGCGCACGGCTTGGGAAACACCGTGGGCGCTGAAGATGACGATGACGTCATCGGGCACCTGATCGAGCTCTTCGACGAAAATCGCGCCACGGCTGCGCAGATCTTCAACGACGAATTTGTTGTGCACCACTTCGTGACGCACATAGATCGGCGGCCCGAAGACTTCCAGGGCGCGGTTGACGATTTCGATCGCCCGGTCCACACCGGCGCAGAAGCCACGGGGGTTGGCGAGTTTGATTTGCATGCTGTGCCTCGTGTCTTGCGCGCGAAAACAATGGAGAACCACTGTAGGAGCGAGCTTGCTCGCGAAGGGGGCCATCACCTGCAACATTTCTGTTGGTTGACACACCGCTTTCGCGAGCAGGCTCGCTCCCACATTTTGACCTTATACAGTCAGTTATAGCGCTTTGACGGAAATGATTTCCACGTCAAAGGTCAGCGTCTTACCGGCCAGCGGGTGGTTGAAGTCGACGGTCACTTGCGTGTCGTCGAACTCCTTCACCACACCCGGCAATTCAGTATTGGCCGCATCGTTGAAGATCACCAGCAGGCCCGGTGACAACTCCATGTCGGTGAACTGCGAACGCGGGATGGTCTGCACGTTCTGCGGGTTCGGCTGACCGAAAGCGTTTTCCGGCTCGACGGTCAGGGTGCGCTTGTCGCCGGCCTTGAAGCCGAACAGTGCGGCTTCGAAACCCGGCAGCAGGTTGCCGTCGCCGACCTTGAAGGTGGCCGGGGCCTTGTCGAACGTACTGTCGACGGTATCACCGTTTTCCAGGCGCAGGGCAAAGTGCAGCGTGACTTCGGTGTTCTGGCCGATGCGTTGCTCAGTCGATAGCGGTTCAGTCATGAGCGGCCTCTTCGGTTTTCTTCGATTTGAACATGTCCAGCGCCAGCATGATCGCGCCAACGGTGATCGCGCTGTCGGCAATGTTGAACGCCGGGAAATACCAGCGGTTCTGCCAGTGCACCAGAATGAAGTCGATCACATGGCCCAAGGCAACGCGGTCATACAAGTTGCCCAGCGCGCCACCCAGAACCAGCGCCAGGGCGACGGCCAGCCAGGTGTCGTTGCGGCCCAGGCGCTTGAGCCAGACCACCAGCACGGCGCTGACGACAATGGCGATCAGCGCAAACAGCCAGCGCTGCCAGCCGGAGCTGTCCGCGAGGAAGCTGAAGGCGGCGCCGGTGTTGTAGGCCAGGGTCCAGCTGAACAGATCGGGAATGATCACGATCTGCTGGAACATTTCGAGCTTGCTTTCGAAGTAGAACTTGCTGGCCTGGTCAATGACCAGGACCAGCAGGCTCAACCACAGCCAGCTCAGCCGTCCGAAACGGCCAATGGCATCAGGCATAGTGACGAACCTCGCCAGCGCCGCTGATGTTGTCGACGCAACGACCGCAGATTTCCGGATGCTCCGGGTTCACGCCAACGTCTTCGCGGCAATGCCAGCAACGTGCGCACTTCGGGAACGCCGATTTGACGATCTTCAGTTTCAGACCGCTGACTTCGGTGACCACTGCATCGGCCGGAGCCTGCACGAATGGCGCAACGCTGGCAGTCGAGGTGATCAGGACAAAGCGCAGCTCG
Organism: Pseudomonas sp. 1L-B-1-E-C1; assembly: GCF_057291835.1. NCBI lineage: Bacteria > Pseudomonadati > Pseudomonadota > Gammaproteobacteria > Pseudomonadales > Pseudomonadaceae > Pseudomonas > Pseudomonas sp. 1L-B-1-E-C1. The sequence goes on from NZ_JBXAWN010000010.1 coordinate 70,578, forward strand.
TTGCTCAGCTTGGCCAGATCGGCGCTCAGCGCCTCTTCGGCAAACAGCGTCACTTCGGCCTGCAGGTTGCCACCGACGGCTTTCGCCGCGCGCTGGATTTCCATTTCCTTGTTGACCGCGACCTTCACTTCCATGATGCGATCCCAGTAGGCGCGACCCAGCTCGAAGCCTTCCGGCAGCTCGGTCAGGCCTTCGTACCAGGTGTTGAGCATGACGGATTCGTTACGCTCGCCCGGCAGGTATTGCCACAGCTCATCGGCAGTGAAGGCGAGGATCGGCGCGATCCAGCGCACCAGCGCTTCGGAGATGTGGAACAGCGCGGTCTGGCACGAGCGACGGGCCTTGCTGTCGGCGCCGGTGGTGTACTGGCGGTCCTTGATGATGTCGAGGTAGAAACCACCCAGCTCCTGCACGCAGAAGTTGTGGATCTTCGAGTAGACGTTCCAGAAACGGTATTCGCCGTAGTGCTCTTGCAACTCGCGTTGCAGCAGCAGCGTGCGATCCACCGCCCAGCGATCCAGCGCCAGCATGTCTTCAGCAGGCAGCAGGTCAGTGGCCGGATTGAAACCGGTCAGGTTGGAAAGCAGGAAGCGCGCAGTGTTACGGATACGACGGTAGGCATCCGCGCTGCGCTGCAGGATCTGCTCGGACACCGCCATTTCGCCGGAGTAGTCGGTCGAAGCGACCCACAGACGCATGATGTCGGCGCCCAGGGTGTCGTTGACCTTCTGCGGCGCGATCACGTTGCCCAGCGATTTGGACATCTTGCGGCCGGACTCGTCGACGGTGAAGCCATGCGTCAGCAGTTCGCGGTACGGCGCATGATTGTCGATGGCGCAACCGGTCAGCAGGGACGAGTGGAACCAGCCACGGTGCTGGTCGGAGCCTTCCAGATACAGGTCGGCACGCGGGCCGCTCTCATGACCCATCGGGTGCGAACCGCGCAGGACGTGCCAGTGCGTGGTGCCGGAGTCGAACCAGACGTCGAGGGTGTCGCTGATCTTGTCGTACTGCGGCGCTTCATCGCCCAGCAGTTCGGCGGCGTCGAGCTTGAACCAGGCTTCGATACCTTCGACTTCAACACGTTTGGCGACTTCTTCCATCAGCTCGACGGTGCGTGGATGCAGCTCGCCGCTTTCCTTGTTGAGGAAGAACGGGATTGGCACGCCCCAGTTGCGCTGACGCGAGATGCACCAGTCCGGACGGTTGGCGATCATCGAGTGCAGGCGCGCCTGACCCCAGGCCGGAACGAACTTGGTGTCTTCGATGGCTTTGAGCGAGCGCACACGCAGGGTGTCGCCGCTGGTTGGCTCCTTGTCCATGCCGATGAACCACTGCGCGGTGGCGCGGTAGATCAGTGGGGTCTTGTGGCGCCAGCAGTGCATGTAGCTGTGTTCGATGACGGTGGTGTGCATCAGCGCACCGACTTCGGTCAGTTTTTCCACGATGGCCGGGTTGGCCTTCCAGATGAACTGGCCGCCGAAGAATTCCAGCGACGGCACGTACACGCCGTTGCTCTGCACAGGGTTGAGGATGTCGTCGTTGACCATGCCGTATTTCTTGCAGGTCACGAAGTCGTCCACGCCGTAGGCCGGGGCGGAGTGAACCACGCCAGTCCCAGCGCCCAGTTCGACGTAGTCAGCCAGGTACACCGGCGACAGGCGATCGTAGAACGGATGACGGAAGTTGATCAGCTCCAGTTGTTTACCGGTGGTGGTGGCGATCACCGAACCTTCCACGCCGTAGCGCGCCAGGCAGGCTTCGACCAGCTCTTCAGCCAGCACCAGCAGCTTGTCGCCGATATCGACCAGGGCGTAGTTGAATTCCGGGTGCACGTTCAGCGCCTGGTTGGCTGGGATGGTCCACGGGGTGGTGGTCCAGATCACGATCGCAGCAGGCTTGCTCAGCGACGCCAGACCGAACGCGGCAGCCAGTTTGGCTTCGTCGGCGATCGGGAACGCCACGTCGATGGTCGAGGACTTCTTGTTCTCGTACTCGACTTCCGCTTCAGCCAGCGCCGAACCGCAGTCGAAGCACCAGTTCACGGGCTTCAGGCCTTTGAAGACGAAACCACCCTTGACGATTTCGGCGAGGGCGCGGATTTCACCGGCCTCGTTCTTGAAATCCATGGTCTTGTACGGGTTGGCGAAGTCGCCCAGCACACCCAGGCGGATGAACTCGGACTTCTGCCCTTCGATCTGCTCGGTGGCGTAGGCACGGCACAGCTCGCGGGTTTTATCCGCGCCGAGGTTCTTGCCGTGGGTCACTTCAACCTTGTGCTCGATCGGCAGGCCGTGGCAATCCCAGCCCGGGACATACGGCGCGTCGAAACCCGACAGGGTCTTCGAGCGGATGATCATGTCCTTGAGAATCTTGTTCAGTGCGTGACCGATGTGGATCGTGCCGTTGGCGTACGGAGGGCCGTCGTGCAGGACGAACTTCGGACGATCCTTGCCAATCTCGCGCAACTTTCCGTACAGGCCAATACTGTCCCAGCGCTGCAGGATCCGCGGTTCGCGCTGTGGCAGGCCGGCCTTCATTGGGAAGGCGGTGTCCGGAAGGTTTAGCGTGGCTTTATAGTCGGTCATTTAAGGCTCTTCATTAGCGATGGGCGCTAGGTGCGGCTAGTGCACGGGCGGTGGCGACATCCGCATTGATCGCCGTTTTCAATGCCTCCAGAGAGGCGAAGCGCTGCTCTTCACGCAGCTTTTGGTGGAAAACCACCGTCAAACGCCGGTCATACAGATCGCCGGCAAAATCTAACAGATGGACCTCGAGGTGGGCTTTTCCATCCCCTTGCACCGTGGGACGCACGCCGATATTGGCGACGCCGGGCCAGGTCTTGCCTTCGATGTCGACGCTCACCAGATAGACCCCGGTGAACGGCACGCGACGACGCTTGAGTTGAATGTTGGCAGTGGGCGTGCCCAGTTGCCGGGCGAGTTTCTGGCCATGCAGCACGCGACCGGCGATGCGGTACGGGCGGCCGAGCAAGCGTTCGGCCAAGGCAAAATCGGCCGCAGCCAAGGCGTTGCGCACTTGCGTGCTGCTGACGCGAATGCCGTCCAGCTCGACGGTTTGCGCGGCTTCGACGCTAAAACCATGAACCTGCCCGGCCTGCAGCAGGAAATCGAAATCGCCCAGACGGTCGCAGCCGAAGCGGAAATCATCACCGACCTCGAGATGTTGCACGCCAAGGCCATCGACCAGAATGGTATCGACGAACTCACTGGCGCTGAGCTTGCTCAGGCGCTGGTTGAAAGCCAGGCACAAGACCCGGTCGACGCCTTCGGCGGCCAGCAATTGCAGCTTGTCGCGCAACCGCGCCAGGCGCGCTGGCGCCGTGTCGGGAGCGAAGAATTCCCGTGGCTGCGGCTCGAAAATCACCACGCAGCTGGGTACGCCCAACTCGAGCGCACGCTCACGCAGCCGGGCCAGGATAGCCTGGTGACCACGGTGAACACCGTCAAAGTTGCCAATAGTGGCGACGCAGCCCCGATGCTGGGGGCGCAAGTTGTGGAGGCCTCGAACCAGCTGCATAACGCGCTTCTTGCTCATAAAGTGGTCGATTATAACCACACCCGACGGCCGACGACAGGCAACACCGTAACGCAAAGTGAACGAGCCGACAAAACCGCCGGCCCGTGCCTGTCGATAAAGGCTGAAACCTTAGCTCAAGGCCTTGCGATTGAAGTCGCGCAGGCGGAAACCCAGCAGCAGCAACATACCGAAATACGCCACCACACCGGCAACCACCAGCGCACCCAGGCGCAGGAAGCGCTCGAGCATATGGCCCTCATCCCAAGCGGGCATGAAATGCATGCCGGCCAGCAACACCGCCGACATCACCGTCACCGCAACAACCAGTTTGAAACCGAATTTGCCCCAGCCCGGCTGCGGTTGATACATCTTCTGCTTGCGCAGTTGATAGAACAGCAGCCCCGCATTCAGGCAAGCGCCGGCGCTGATCGCCAGCGCCAGACCGGCATGGGCCAGCGGCCCGATCAGCGCCAGGTTGAACAACTGGGTGCAGACCAAGGTGAAGATTGCGATTTTCACTGGCGTGCGGATGTTCTGTTGCGCATAAAAGCCCGGCGCGAGCACTTTGATCACGATTATCCCGAGCAGACCGACAGAATAGGCGATCAGCGCACGCTGGGTCATCTCGGCATCGAAGCCACTGAACTGGCCGTACTGGAACAGCGAAACGGTCAACGGCTCGGCCAGAATCCCCAGCGCCAGCGCGCACGGCAGCACCAGCACAAAACACAGGCGCAGCCCCCAGTCGAGAATTCGCGAATACTCGTGGCGATCCTTGCTGGCGTAGGTCTTGGCCAGCGTTGGCAGAAGAATCGTGCCGAGCGCCACGCCCAATACGCCCGACGGCAATTCCATCAAGCGGTCGGCGTAATACATCCACGACACTGAACCGGCGACCAGAAACGAGGCGAAGATCGTGTTGATGATCAGCGAGATCTGACTGACCGACACGCCGAGAACCGCCGGCAGCATCTGCTTCATCACCCGCCATACGCCGCTGTCGCGCAGATTCAGGCACGGCAGCACCAGCATGCCGATCTTTTTCAGGTGCGGCAGCTGATAAAGCAGTTGTGCCAGACCGCCGACCAACACCGCCCAGCCGAGGGCCATGACCGGCGGATCGAAGTACGGTGTGAGGAACAGCGAAAACACGATCATGCTGACGTTGAGCAAAGTCGGCACGAAGGCCGGCACCGAGAAACGGTTCCAGGTGTTGAGGATCGCGCCGGCCAGCGACGACAGCGAGATCAGCAATATATAAGGAAAGGTCACCCGCAACAGATCGGAGGTGAGCTGGAATTTTTCCGGGGTATCGGTAAAACCGGGGGCCGTGGCCCAGATCACCCAGGGCGCAGCGATCATGCCCAGCGCCGTCACAACCGCCAACACCAGCGTCAACAGGCCCGATACATAGGCAATAAAGGTGCGCGTCGCCTCCTCGCCCTGCTGACTTTTATATTCGGCCAGGATCGGCACAAATGCCTGGGAGAAAGCCCCTTCGGCAAAGATCCGCCGCAGCAGGTTGGGCAGCTTGAAAGCAATAAAGAAGGCATCCGTGGCCATCCCGGCGCCGAATGTCCGCGCGATCAGCGTGTCACGAACAAACCCCAGAATCCGGGAAAGCATCGTGATAGAGCTGACGGCGGCCAACGATTTGAGCAGATTCATTGAGAGAGTTTGTGCCTGTCGATAAACAGCAGGCGAACAATGCGCCCACTTGTGCGATACTCCGCGCCGCAACAGCACAGAGCCAAAGCTCGCGAGTTTACAGGTCAAGCGCCGGAAATAAATATCCCGCCTCTTTATACCTACCACTTAGCGGAACGATTCAAGTGCCCTTGACAAGACAAGTCTTCATCGGCATGATTCGCGGCCTATTTTGTTTGCTATTTCCTAAAAAGTCTTTCGAGGAGCTCGACGGTGGCCAACTCACCTTCCGCCAAAAAACGTGCAAAACAGGCTGAGAAGCGTCGCAGCCACAACGCCAGCCTGCGTTCCATGGTTCGTACCTACATCAAGAATGTAGTTAAGGCCATCGACGCAAAAGACGCTGAAAAAGCTCAAGCTGCATACGTTCTGGCTGTGCCAGTTATCGACCGTATGGCCGATAAAGGTATCATCCACAAGAACAAGGCTGCTCGTCATAAGAGCCGTCTGAATGGCCACGTCAAAGCGCTGAAAGAAGCCGCTTAATCGACGTAGTCATTAAAAAACCGACCTCAGGGTCGGTTTTTTATTGCCTGTGATTTAACAAGCTACAGGCAAAAAAATGTGGGAGCGAGCCTGCTCGCGATGGCGGTGAGTCAGATGAGAATTTTCTATCTGACACACCGCCATCGCGAGCAGGCTCACTCCTACAATTGGTTTTGCGGTGTTATGGCTGGACAGGCACCCACGGCAGGATCGGGATAGCGGTTACGGCATTCTGCGGACTGCCTTCGATCAGACGATCGCTGTAGACCAGGTACACCAGCGTATTGCGCTTCTTGTCGAGGAAACGCACCACCTGCATGGTCTTGAACACCAGCGAGGTGCGCTCCTTGAAGACCTCGTCGCCATCCTTCAGTTCGCCCTTGAACTTGATCGGCCCGACCTGACGACAAGCGATCGAGGCTTCGGCACGATCCTCGGCCAGACCGAGACCACCCTTCACTCCGCCGGTCTTGGCGCGCGACAGGTAGCAGGTCACGCCTTCGACTTTCGGATCGTCGAACGCCTCGACCACGATCCGGTCATTCGGACCGACAAACTTGAACACCGTCGACACCTGACCGATTTCCTCGGCCGAGGCCAGCAATGGCATGGCCATCAGCAGGCCCAACAATCCTTTCGCTACACGCATCGAATTTTCCTTAGACCAGAATCAGGTTGTCACGGTGAACCAGTTCCGGCTCCGCCATGTAACCGAGCAAACCGACAATCGCATCCGACGACTGACCGATGATTTTTTGCGCCTCCAGGGCGCTGTAATTGGCCAGTCCCCGCGCGATCTCACGACCGTCCGGCGCCACGCAGACCACCATCTCACCACGCCGGAAACTGCCTTGAACCAGTTTCACCCCTACCGGCAGCAGACTTTTGTTGCCCTTGGACAACGCCGACACTGCCCCTTCATCCAGCACCAGAGTGCCACGGGTTTGCAGATGCCCGGCCAGCCACTGCTTGCGCGCCGCGAGCATGCCGCGCTCAGGCGACAGCAGCGTACCGATGCGCTCGCCCGCCTTCAGGCGATCGAGCACGCGCTCAAGCCGCCCGCCGACGATGATGGTGTGCGCACCGGAACGAGCTGCCAGTCGCGCCGCGCGCAACTTGGTCTGCATGCCGCCGCGCCCCAGGGCACCGCCGGTACCGCCAGCCACTGCATCGAGCGTCGGATCATCGGCGCGCGCCTCATAAATCAGCTGCGCATCGGGATTGTTGCGCGGATCAGCGTCGAACATGCCGTCGCGATCGGTAAGGATCACCAGCAGATCGGCCTCGACCAGATTAGCCACCAGTGCCGCCAGCGTGTCGTTGTCGCCAAAACGGATTTCATCGGTGACCACGGTGTCGTTTTCGTTGATCACCGGAATGACTTTCAGCTCGACCAAAGCACGCAAGGTACTGCGGGCGTTGAGGTAGCGCTTGCGGTCGGACAGGTCGTCGTGGGTCAGGAGAATCTGCGCGGTGTGCCGGCCATGCTCGGCGAAGCTCGACTCCCACGCCTGCACCAGCCCCATCTGACCGATTGCAGCGGCCGCCTGCAGCTCGTGCATGGCACTGGGTCGCGCGGTCCAGCCCAAGCGACTCATGCCGGCCGCCACCGCCCCGGAGGACACCAGCACCAGCTCGACGCCCGCTTCATGCAGCGCCACCATCTGCTCGACCCAGACACTCATTGCCGCGCGATCCAGCCCCTTGCCATCAGCTGTCAGCAAAGCGCTGCCGATTTTCACGACCCAACGCTGCGCACCTGTCACCTTGCTCCGCATCATCTTCAACCTTAGCTTGAGGGCAGCGCGACCGGCACTGCCCGTGACGTTAATCGTGGCGATTGCTGACCAACGATCGATTTCCGGATACTAAAACGCCGCTCGATTGAGCGGCGTTCAAGTTTATCGCAACGGATCAGTCACGCACGTAAATGATTTCCGGACCGTCTTCGTCATCCACATCTTCTTCGTCCCAGTCATCGTCGCCGATGTCATGGACCGACTTCACGCCACTGCGGCGCAGGGCACGCTTGTCGTCCAGCGCCTGCAACTGCGCACGGGCTTCGTCTTCGATGCGCTGATCGAGATCGGCCAGCTCTTCCTTGTACGCAGGGTCTGCGGCCAGGCGATCGGCACGGTCTTCCATGTAGCGCATGATGTCGTGGCACAGACGCTCGGTACCGATCTTGGCGATGGCCGAAATCACGTACACCGGACCGGTCCATTCCAGACGATCGACGATTTCCTTGACGCGAGCATCGTGCTCTTCTTCAAGGATCTGGTCGCACTTGTTCAGCACCAGCCAGCGATCACGCTCGGCCAGCGACGGGCTGAACTTGATCAGCTCGTTGACGATCACTTCAGCCGCGTCCGGAGCACTGGAATCATCCAGCGGAGCCATGTCGACGAGGTGCAGCAGCAGACGCGTACGCGCCAGGTGCTTGAGGAAGCGAATGCCCAGGCCGGCACCGTCGGAAGCGCCTTCGATCAGACCCGGAATGTCGGCAATGACGAAACTCTTCCAGCGATCGACGCTGACCACACCGAGGTTCGGCACCAGTGTGGTGAACGGGTAGTCGGCGACTTTCGGCTTGGCGGCCGAGACCGAACGGATAAAGGTACTTTTACCGGCGTTCGGCAAGCCCAGCAGACCGACGTCAGCCAGCACTTTCATTTCCAGTTTCAGGTCGCGCTGCTCGCCGGGCTTGCCTGGCGTAGTCTGACGCGGCGCACGGTTGGTACTGGATTTGAAACGGGTGTTGCCCAGGCCGTGCCAGCCGCCCTGCACTACCATCAGTTTCTGGCCGGCCTTGGTCAGGTCGCCGATGACTTCCTGAGTAGCGGAGTCGATCACGGTAGTGCCGACCGGCACGCGCAGGATCAGGTCTTCGCCCTTCTTGCCGGTGCAGTCGGTGCTGCCACCGTTGGAGCCACGCTCGGCATCGAAGTGACGGGTGTAACGGTAGTCCACCAGGGTGTTGAGGTTTTCGTCGGCCATCATGTAGATGGAACCGCCGTCACCGCCATCACCACCGTTCGGGCCACCGTTTTCAATGAATTTTTCCCGGCGGAAACTCATGGCACCGTTGCCACCGTCACCAGCCTTTACGCGAATCGATACTTCATCAACAAACTTCATAACCAACGCCTCTCGCCGTACGGACGAGCCGAAAAACAATCAAGACATAAGACTCTTGCAAAAATGAGCGCAGCGACCCCAAGACACGACCTGCATCGCACGCCGACAGCCCATACAAACAGCTTTGCAAGAGACTCACCCCACAAACGAAAAAGCCCCGTCGCAAGACAGGGCTTCTCCAGCGATCTCGCGATTAAGCCGCGATTACGCTCACGTAACGACGACCGAAGGCGCCCTTTACTTCGAACTTGATCACGCCTTCGATTTTAGCGAAGAGAGTGTGATCCTTACCCATGCCAACGCCGTAGCCAGCGTGGAATTGGGTGCCGCGCTGACGCACGATGATGTTGCCGGCCTTGATGACCTGGCCGCCATACATCTTCACGCCAAGGCGTTTGGCTTCTGAGTCGCGACCGTTACGGGTACTACCACCAGCTTTTTTGTGTGCCATGAGTTCAATTCTCCTAGTGAGGAATTAGGCTGTAATTAAGCCTGAATACCGGTGATTTTGATCTCGGTGAACCACTGGCGGTGGCCCATACGCTTCATGTGGTGCTTACGGCGACGGAACTTGATGATGCGGACTTTATCGTGACGACCTTGGGAGATCACTTCAGCCTTGACGGTTGCGCCAGCAACAACTGGTGCGCCGATGTTCACGTCGTCGCCGTTGGCGACCAGCAGAACGCGATCAAAAGTCACGGATTCGCCAGTAGCGATTTCCAGTTTTTCGATCTTCAGGTATTCACCTTCAGCGACCTTGTATTGCTTACCGCCGGTAACGATTACTGCGTACATGGTATTTCTCCGATAATCCTGCTCACCCAGCTCTTTATAAGAAGAGGTATTGGCTGGCATGGCTGCATGGGGCTGGAACGGCCCAAGTGCAATTGCGTAAGGCAGGTGCTGCCCAGGAAGTTCAGGGTGCGCGATTGTACGCAAGCCGCCGCAGGCTTGCAAGGGGCCGTCCATCGCGCCTTGACAGGTCTGGGAAGGGGTCCTAGCATGCCGCGCAACCCTTCTGGAGCGACTCTCGCTGATGCAACCCCAAGCTTTCTACCGCGCGGTGGCGGACGATTTTAGCGCCGTCGACGGCATCATCAAGAAGCAGCTGACGTCTCGAGTGCCGCTGGTATCGAAAATCGGCGATTACATCACTTCGGCCGGCGGCAAACGCCTGCGTCCTTTATTAGTGTTGCTGTGTGGCAAGGCCCTGGGTCGCGAAGGCGACGACATGCGCCTGCTGGCCGCCACCATCGAATTCCTGCATACCGCGACCCTGCTGCATGACGACGTCGTCGACATGTCCGGCATGCGCCGTGGCCGCTCGACCGCCAACGCCATGTGGGGCAACGCCCCGAGCGTATTGGTCGGTGATTTCCTGTATTCGCGCTCGTTCGAAATGATGGTCGAACTCGGCTCGATGCCGGTGATGAAGATTTTGTCGCAAGCCACGCGCATCATCGCGGAAGGCGAAGTGTTGCAGCTGTCCAAGGTACGTGACGCCAGCACCAGCGAAGAAACCTACATGGAAGTCATTCGCGGCAAGACCGCAATGCTCTTTGAAGCGTCGACCCACAGCGCCGCCGCCCTGGCCGGTGCGACCGCCGAGCAGAGCGAAGCCCTGCGCACGTTCGGTGATCACCTGGGCGTGGCGTTCCAGCTCGTCGATGACCTGCTGGATTACAAGGGCGACGCAGAAACCCTGGGCAAGAACGTCGGTGACGATCTGGCCGAAGGCAAGCCGACCCTGCCGCTGATCTACACCATGCGCGAAGGTACGGCCGAACAGGCGGCACTGGTGCGTCAGGCGATCCAGAAAGGCGGGATCGAAGACCTGGAAAGCATCCGTATCGCCGTGGAAGCGTCTGGTTCGCTGGAATACACCGCGCAACTGGCCCGCGACTACGTGGCCCGTGCGATCAAGTGCCTGGAAGCGCTGCCGGCCAGCGAATATCGCGATGCACTGGTTGAACTGAGCGAGTTCGCGGTCGCCCGCACGCACTGATTCAATCCCCTGTGGGAGCGAGCCTGCTCGCGAAAGCATTCTGCCAGCGGACAGTTATGTTGTCTGGCAGGACGCCTTCGCGAGCAGGCTCGCTCCCACAGTTGTTTCTGCGCTATGCCCTTCGCAGCCTAAAACCCTATACAATGTGCGCCCTTTAGTCCTCCTGATACCCAAGGAACCTTAGTGAGCACGTTGCCACCCTGCCCGAAATGCAATTCCGAATACACCTACGAAGACGGCACCCAACTGGTCTGCCCCGAGTGCGCCCATGAGTGGTCTGCCAGCGGCGAAGCCGAAATGGCTACCGATGATGCCGTAAAGAAAGATTCGGTCGGCAACGTCCTGCAGGACGGCGACACCATCACCGTGATCAAGGACCTCAAGGTCAAAGGCACGTCGCTGGTGGTCAAGGTCGGCACCAAGGTCAAGAACATCCGCCTGTGCGATGGCGATCACGACATCGACTGCAAGATCGACGGCATCGGCCCGATGAAGCTCAAATCCGAGTTCGTCAGAAAAGTCTGAGCCTTATGTCATCCATCCCGCGCCAGCCGTGGGATGGAGCGTTGCCCTCCCCGCTTCAGCTCAATGAATCCGCGCATGGCCATCAGCCAGCCATTTTGACCTGACACAACCCTTACCCGGAAAAATACACGATCTGCCAATAGGCGCTTGCTATTTGATGAATAAGAATTATTCTCATTGAAACCTTTCAAGGAGATGAGACCCATGACTTATTTGATCGACGCCTGGCTGGACCGCCCACACCCTTACCTCAGAATCCTTCATCGGGAAACCGGCGAAGTCTGTGCGGTGCTTGAAGAAGAAGCCTTGCATGAACTGCAGGATCAAGGTGATCTGGACGTCAGCAGCCTCAATTCCAGCGAGCCGCTGGTACTCAAGGAGCTGGTGCGCAATCTGTTCCTGTTCTGCTATGCCCGGGCGTTGCGCCCGACCAGTGAGCTGCACAACAAGATCGAAATATGAGCGGTAATACAAAACCTGTGGGAGCGAGCCTGCTCGCGAAGACGGATTTCCAGCCGACGATCGAGTTGACTGACACACCGCTTTCGCGAGCAGGCTCGCTCCCACAGGGTTAGCCCGCCATCAAGCAGGCTGGGGATTACAGAACGTCAAGCAACTCGACGTCGAATACCAGAACGCTGTGCGGCGGGATGCTGCCCACGCCTTGGGCGCCGTAAGCCAGTTCGCTCGGCACGTACAGGCGCCATTTGCTGCCGGCATTCATCAGTTGCAGGGCTTCGGTCCAGCCAGCGATCACGCCGCCGACCGGGAATTCTGCAGGCTGGCCGCGCTCGTAGGAGCTGTCGAACACAGTGCCGTCGATCAGTGTGCCGTGATAGTGCGTGCGCACGTGGTCTTCACGGCTCGGCTTGGCGCCGTCGCCCTGAGTCAGCACTTCGAATTGCAGGCCGGAAGCCAGGGTGGTGATGCCGTCACGCTTGGCGTTTTCGGCGAGGAAGGCCAGGCCTTCGCCAGCCGCGGCTTCAGCCTTGGCAGCCGCTTCGGCCTGCATGATCTCGCGGATCACTTTGAAGCTGGCGGACATTTCTTCCTGGCCCACACGGCTTGGTTTGCCGGCGAAAGCGTCGGTCAGACCGGCCAGGATCGCGTCCAGGCTGACACCCGGTGGCGGGTTGTCGCGCAGCTGGTCGCCGAGTTGACGGCCGATACCGTAGCTGACGCGGGTTTCGTCGGTGGACAGATTTACTTCGGACATGACACTGCTCCGCTGTGCGGACGGCCACAGGACTTGCCGTGCGTGCACAGCGCGTCCCGGCGCGCCCGGAACCAAAAGGGCGAGCAGACTAGCACAGATACCCCGGGGTTGGGGCCGGGCCTACAGGGCCGAGCGCCAGGCCAGTGGCACTTTCAGGCTTTCATTGATGCCACCACCCAGACCGCACATTTCATCGTGCACCGAGGTGTGAACCAGATTGAACGGCAGCACCGGAAACGCATGCAACATTTCCCGCGCGTGCTCGACGGAACGAAGAGTCAGGGTTTTCCCCAGCGGATCGTGGAGCGGATGAGCCGCCCCGTGCATGCGCGCTTCCAGCAGATAGATCCCGCCCTCCATGGAAATCAGATTCAGTTCATCGACCTTGCCGGCGTTGGCAAACGCGTTCAACTCTTGCAGGTTCATGGAAGCACCTCACACCATGGAGAATCGCACCGTTACAGGGATAGGCCGCTGCGCTTGAAAGCACAAGCCACAAACGAAACCGCCCGTCTGTTTCGCAACAGACGGGCGGTTCTTTTGCCTTGACCGGTCGATCAGTGCTTGGTGACCTTGTCCAGATATCCCATGGCAAACGCGGACACCACAAAAGTCATGTGGATGATCACGTACCACATCAAGTGCTCGGGATCGACGTTCTTGGCATCCATGAAGATGCGCAGCAAGTGGATCGAGGAAATCGCCACGATCGAGGCCGCGACTTTCATCTTCAGCGACGAGGAGTCCATGGTGCCCAGCCAGCTGAGCTTCTCTTTGCCTTCGTCGATGTCCAGTTGCGAGACGAAGTTCTCGTAGCCGGAAATCATCACCATCACCAGCAGCCCGCCTACCAGCGCCATGTCGATCAACGACAGCAGCACCAGAATCAGATCAGATTCGGCCATAGCGAAGACGTTGGGCAGGATATGGATGATTTCCTGGAAGAACTTCAATGCCAGCGCCAGCAGACCGAGGGACAGGCCGATATAGATCGGCGCCAGCAGCCAGCGGGTGGCGTACATTGCATTTTCGATAAAGCGTTCCATTGACTCTCACACAAGGGGCTGGAAATGGTGGCGAGTATAACAGCCCGCTGTGACAGCCAGAAACCGCCGGAAAATCCGCCACCTGCGTGTGTGTGACAAAGTTTTTCTGCTAGTGTCCAAAGCATTGACAGCCCTATGACAGTGGACGGGACGCGTGGAAATGGATGTGCGATCAGCCTTGACGACTGCCGGAATCTGCCTCGCCTTGCTCATCGGCGGTTGCTCGCCCGGCGATGAAAAGCACGTCGCAAACCTTGATGAAAAGACCGCCACCTTCGAACAGTCACTGGACACGATCAGCGATCCGAAGCTCAAGGACGCGATCACCGAACTCGGCGGTTCGCTGCTGTTGCTGGAAAGAGCCCGGCTCAAGCTCGACGATATCACGCCACATACCGAATACGGCGCCGATGCCCTCGCCGTGCTCAAGCACTACCCTAACCCGCAGGCGCTGGTCGATACCTTCATCAACGGCCTGTTCGTGCTGCACAAGGACGCCAGCTCGGATTACCTCACCGACCTGCAGCCGGTATTCCCGTTCAACCTGAACATTCCCGGTGGCTTTCTGTTTCCCCACGGCATCGAGTGGCATTCGGTGACGCTGAGCAACAAACGCGTGATCGCCTGGCAGCCGGAGTGGTCGGAAACCGATCCGGGCATTCAGCTCAGCCCGTCCAGCTCCAACGTGACCAACCCCGATGATCTGACGGTGACCTACCCGTTCATCGATGGCCTCAACGTCGACAAGAAAAGCCTGCCGCAACCGGTCAGTCTGCAAGGCCAGGTCGAAGTCATCGCGCCACGTCGCCTGTACAGCTTCGACCTGACGCAGAAAGACGTCGGCCAGACCCGCACCAACGACAACCTCAGCGTCAAACTGCTCAAGCTGGAGAAGAACTACGCCGAGGTCGAAGTCAGCAACAGCCTGCCGCTGGCTCCCGAAGTCGCCCAAACCCGGATCAATCCGCTGATCGTTCAGGCCCGCGACGCCAGCGGCCAATACCTGGTGCGCGCCGGTTCGATCAACGAAAGCCCGGAGCAGGTCGAGTTTTATCAGCGACAGCTGGCGCAGCTACAGAAGCAGAAGAGCTGGAGCGACACCCTGGAAAAACAGCTCAGCGACGACCAGCAAGCCTTCGAGAAAGACCACCCGCGCCGCTATAACAAGGTGTATTTCCACGGCCCGATCGACACACTGGAAGTCAGCGTGCTCGACTTCTCCTCGGCAACCGTGACGCGCAAACAGCTGGATCTGCCAGTTCGCACCTTCGATCTGCACACCACGGCCAAAGCCGTGCAACCGCTGGACTTGCCGGTGGTGGTTTACGACGATCTCGCCGCCAACTGGCTCAAAGGCGCGAACCTGACCGAAGAGCAACTGAAGGCCGGCGTGCGCATTCATCAATCGGTGGAAGAGCCGAGCGCGGCGCGTATCGAGTTCTCCCACCGCCGTACCTTCAATGACGAATTGCTTGGCGACGAACTCAACCCCGGCGTCAGCCCGGTGACCTTCTTCACGGAAAAGCGCGGCGGCAAACTCGACGAGCCGATCGAGCTGCCACCCGAGGCGTATCAGGTCGATCCGCTGCAAGCGACGATTACTTATGATCTGAATCTGTTTCCGGAAACCCCGGCGATCGCCGTGGGCTCGATGCCGCTGTTTCTGGCCACGGTGACCAAGCAATCCTACGACGCGCAGTCATTGCCCAAAGGCCTGGCGATCAAGGACAACACGCTGGTGGTTGACCTGAAAGCCTTCCCGCCCAACGAGTGGCGTTTCTTTGTCAAGGACGACAGCGGCCACTATCTCAAGCAGATTGTCTCGGTGAGCCACGACGCCAGCACCGAAGGCCCCGCGCTGGTCGGCGTGCACTACTTTTACGGTCGCCCGACTCGCGTGGAAACCTATCAGCGTACCGACCTCGCCACCGTGCAATACGGCTTTGAGGTCAAGCTCGACAAGGCGCCGGCGGACGAGGTTGCTCATTGAAGAGCAAGATCAAAAGAACGCAGCCTTCGGCAGCTCCTACAGGCTGCGCCCACGGCCGCCGTTGATCTGCCGCAACTGAGCTTGCAGGTGCAGGCTCCAGATCTGCGGATCGTCGGCCAGTTCGTAGCCGTGCAAAGTCAGGCTTTCCACGATGGTGTCGAGAATCGACTCGGCCGCGACCGGTCCGGGGAACGGGCCCTGGGCTTTGATCGCGGAAGGTTGTTCGCCGGCCATGCCGGCCGCGAAGAGCAGCGTCCACATGCCGTTGTCGCCGGCCAGCGGCTTGACGGCGCATTCGATCCGGGTCACCAGACCCAGGCATTGACGAGTGAGACAGAGGTTGCGCGACATGGCGGCGACCCTCGGTAAAGCCGGTGTTCAGCCCCCAGGAGAGGACTGGCTCGATCCAGTGATACTGTCGATATCCTTGACCTGAGAATAGAAGAAAAGTCCGCAGCGCAAGCAAGATAGAACCAGAAGGCGCCGAATGGTCATTGTGTGAATATTGGCGTCAGAGTTGTGGCGAATTTTCCGAAGATCACCACAAAGACCAATCTGGAAAAACAATTGTGGGAGCGAGCTTTCTCGCGAATACGGAGTGCCAGGCAACTGATTCGTCGACTGATACGCCGCTTTCGCGAGCAAGCTCGCTCCCACAGGGTTTGCTTTAAGACTGTTAAGCCGGTTTGGCTTCGGCCAGCGCCTCTTGTGCCAACTCCTTCTCGGCCTCTTTCAGGTCCTCTTCGCTGATCATCTCGGCGATATCGCGCAGGCGTTCGACCACCCGGGCATTGATACTGCCTTCAGGGAATTCGCCATCGGCATTCGGCTCGCCTGCCGGCTCGCCCACCAGCAGGCTCAATGCCTCGTCGGCCTGACGCACTGCATAGACATGGAATTGCCCGGCGCGTACGGCGGCGAGGACTTTCTCATCGAGCATCAGCGTGGCGACGTTGGCCTGCGGAATGATCGCGCCCTGCTCGCCGGTCAGGCCGCGTGCTTCGCAGAGGCGGAAGAAGCCTTCAATCTTCTCGTTGACCCCGCCGACCGCCTGCACCTCACCGAACTGGTTGATCGAACCGGTGATGGCGAAGCATTGCTTGAGCGGCGTTTTCGACAGCGCCGAAATCAGCGTGCACGCCTCGCCCAGCGACGCACTGTCGCCATCGACGTAGCCGTAGGACTGCTCAAGAGCAATGCTCGCCGAGATCGCCAGCGGGAATTCCTGGGCGTAACGGCTGCCCAGATAGCCGGTGAGGATCATCACGCCTTTGGAGTGGATCGGCTGGCCAAGGTTGACCTCGCGCTCGATATCGACGATGCCGCTGCCGCCCGGATAGACCGTGGCGGAAATCCGCGCCGGCACACCGAACGCCGAGTCGCCGACTTCCAGCACCGTCAGCCCGTTGCACTTGCCGACCGCCGCGCCATCGGTGTCGATGAGGATGATCCCGGCGAGCATGTCGTCGAGAATCCGCGCCGAGACCCGCCCGGTGCGGGTGGCCTTGGCTTTCAAAGCTCGCTCGATGTGCCCGGCGTCGGTCATTTCATCGCCGGCCAGATGGCGAATGAAATCGGCCTCGCTGACCAACTGGAACAGATCGCCGATACGCGCCGACAGCCGCCCTTGATGCTCGGCCAAGCGAGCGCTGTAGGTCGCCAGACGCGCCACCGCATCGGCGGTCAATGGCGCCATGCCTTCTTCCGATGTGCGGGTTTTCAGCAGTTGGGCGAACTGCTCGAGGCTTTCGTCGACCATCGGAATGTCTTCGTCGAAGTCGACCAGAACGCGGAACATCTCCTGGAAGTCCGGATCGAGGTCTTGCAGCGTGTAGTACAGCGATCGCGCACCGATGATGATGACCTTGACCTGCAACGGAATGTGCTGCGGATTGAGGGTCACGGTGGCGAAGCGGCCCATTTCGCCCAGTGGCGATTCCATTTTCAGCTTGCGCGATTGCAGGGCGCGTTTCAGCGCATCCCACACGAACGGCTCGCTGAGCATTTTTTCCGCTTCGAGAATCAGGAAACCGCCATTGGCGCGATGCAGCGCGCCCGGGCGCAACTGTCGATAGGTTGTATAGAGCGCACCTTGATCGGTGGTGTACTCGATGCGGCCGAACAGGTTTTCGTAGGTCGGATGCGGCTCGAACACCACCGGCGCACCACCGCTGGCTGGATGCCCGACCACCAGGCTGGGTGCGTATTGCTCTTCCAGCAACTTGCGCGCGACGGCGTCGGTCTTGCTGTCGTCGACCAGTTGCTCGACCACGGTTTTCAGCAGATAAACCTGCATCGCTTGCAGGTAACCGCAGACCGCAGCGTTCTCTGCGTACTTCTCCGACAGCGGCGCCAGGAGCGGCTGCAACGCCAGGGTGATGGTTTCTTCGTTGAGCTGACGCAGTTGATTGTTCGACTCGCGCTTCCACTGCGGCAGGCTGGCGAGTTCTTCGTTCAGGCGCTCTTCGAGGCCGGAAATGTCGTCGTGGAAACGCTCGCGCTCGGCTTCCGGCAACTGGGCGAATTCAGCTTCGTCCAGGGCCTTGCCGTCGAGCATCGGCGTGAACGCGATGTTGCTGCTGTCGCGGTACAGGGCGACGTCTTTTTCCAGGGCCAGGCGCTCGATGATGTCCAGCGCCTTGTCGTAGCGCTGGTTGAAAGCGCGGTCGATGGCGCTTTTTTTCTGCTGGTATGAAGGGTGTTCGAAGACGGCCGGGAAAGTCGCCAGCAGGTTGTCGATCAAGCCGTTGATGTCGCCGATGAACGAGCCCGCCGTGCCCGATGGCAGCTCCAGCGCGCGCGGTTCGCGCGGCTCGTCGAAGTTGTTGACGTAGACCCAGTCTGCCGGGGTCTGCAGGCGCTTGCCTTCGGCTTTGAGGTAGCGTTTGACGAACGAGAAGCGGCCGGTGCCTGGCTCGCCCATGACGAACACGTTGTAACCGGGGCGTGGCATCGCCACACCGAACTGCAAGGCTTCGACCGCGCGTTCCTGGCCGAGCACACCGCGAAAGGGCTCCAGATCATTGGTGGTAGTGAAGCTGAACTGTTCAGCGGAAAACGGACGAGTCAGCGCTTCGGGCGCAAGACGCAGGCTGGCAGCAACAGGATCAGGCATCGGGCTTCCTTAACAATCAGGCGGGGCAGGTAGCGGCATTCTGGCGCTGCCCGTGCCCCACTGGCAAGGCGCGCCACATGACAAAGCATAGACAAGCGCGCCGCGGGTCGACGCGTCCCGATAAATCAGAGGTTTATTCCAAATATTTTGCAAAAAGTCACGGAACCGCTGGAACGTGCCTAAACTCCAAACTGCGCGGCTGGAACTAATACCGGCCCACTGACACTTTCGGCGCTGTCCTCGGGCAGAGTGCGAAAGGCCAGAACCCTGTCCATTGGTATGCACATAAAGAGAACAAAGCTATGAAACGGATTCTTCTCGGTACTCTCTTCACCGCTGTATCCATCAACGCAATGGCGCAAGCCCCGGGCGGCCCGGATTGCGGTTGGGGCAACATGCTGTTCGAAGGTCAGCGTGGCACCCCGGCGCACTTCCTTGCTTCCACCACCAACGGCACTTCCGGTAACGCCACGTTCGGTATGACTTCCGGCACCAACGGTTGCTCGACCAACGCATCGCTGACCTACGGCGGCAAATCCTGGTTCGCCATGAATGGCATGATGAACGAGCTGTCCGAAGACATGGCCAAAGGCAACGGCGAAGCGCTGACCACCTATGCCGTGGTACTGGGCGTAGCACCGGAAGACCGCGCGCATTTCGCGCAAGTGACCCACGAGCACTTCCAGCAGATCTTCAGCAAAGCTGACGTGACCGCTGAAGACGTGCATACCAACACCCTGGCGGTACTGAAATCGGACCCACGTCTGGCCAAGTACGCAACTCAGGCTTAAGCTCGACCCCGCCCGCTTCCTTCGGGGAGCGGGTTTTTATTTTTTGCCAAATGACGCGTTGTAGGAGCTGACGAGTGCAACGAGGCTGCGATCTTGCTTTTGAAGATCAAAAGATCGCAGCCTCGTTGCACTCGTCAGCTCCTACAGTTTGTTGGTATTGAATTTTTTCTTTCGACTTAAGTTGCCGACTATGCTCAAACGCCTTGCCTGGCTGGCGCTCTGTGTCTGCGCCCCGCTGTCCGCCGCGCCTCACATCGATCCTCAACGTTTGCAGCAACTGGCCAACGACCGCTTCTGGATTTCCCTCGGTCATTACGAAACCGCCAAGCTCGGCGGCTGGCGCAGCTATGTCAGCGACAAGAAATTCTTTCTCGCCCCCGATGGCAACGAACATCCGGACCGCGAACTGGCGGCCACCGTGCAGGCGCTCTACGCCCCGGCCAGCCTCGGCGAGCAACATGCCCAATGCGTTTACCCGGCGCGTACCCGCTGGCTGAAAGCGCAACTCAACCTCTCCGACTTGCCCGCGCCGGAATGCGCCGAATACAAGAAATGGTTCAAGGACGTCTCGCCGCACAGCGCGGTGATGATTTTCCCGGCGGCGTATCTCAACAGTCCTTCGTCGATGTTCGGCCACACCCTGCTGCGCATCGATCAGGCGGATGTGCAGGCCGACAAGACCTCGCTGCTCAGCTACGCGATCAACTTCGGCGCCTACATCGAAGGCTCGGACAACAGCATTCTGTATGCCTGGAAAGGCTTGATGGGTGGCTACCCGGGGTTGTTTGCGCTGGTGCCGTATCAGGAAAAGCTCTCCGAGTACCGCAGCCTGGAAAACCGCGACCTGTGGGAATACCGGCTCAACCTGACCCAGGAAGAAACCGCACGCATGGTCGAGCATGTGTGGGAGCTCAAGCAGATCCAGTTCGACTATTTCTTCTTCGACGAAAACTGCTCGTATCGCTTGCTGGAACTGCTGCAAGTGGCGCGACCGAGCCTGCGCCTGACCGAACAATTCCCGTTGACCGCGATCCCCACCGACACCGTCAAAGCGGTGAAAGAGGCCGGGCTGGTCGAGCACATCGAATATCGCCCCTCCCGCGAACGTGAACTGCTCAGCCGCGCCGAGCCGTTGAGCGATGACGAACAGCAATGGGTACTGAAAGTCAGCGCCGATCAAAAAATCCTGCAAGAGCCAACGTTCAAAGCCCTGCCCCGCGCGCGTCAGGCGCTGATCGTCGATGCCGCCTATCGCCTGGAGCGCTACCGCGCCAACGGCCAGGAACGCGACCCGCAGAGAGCGCAGCGCAGTTTCGAACTGCTGCGGGCGATCAACAAGAACCCGGCGCCGGAGCTGGAAATTCCGCAACCCGGTCTGCCCGAAGACGGCCACGAATCGCGCACCTGGCAGGCCGGCCTCGGTACCCGCGGTGATCGGGCGTTCGGGGAATATGGCCTGCGCATGGCCTACCACGACCTCAACGACAACGCCGAAAGCTTTCCTCTCGGCGCGCAGATCGAAATTTTGCAACTGAAGCTGCGTCAGTACGAAGGCAATGACTGGCAGTTGCAGCAATTGGATCTGGCGACCATTCGTTCGCTGACACCGCGCAACGAGCTGCTGCAACCGCTGTCGTGGCAAGTCACCGGTGGCCTCGAGCGCGTGCCGGGCAAGCATGACGACGAAACGCTGGTCAGCCATGTCAACGGTGGCGGTGGCGGCACGTGGCAGTTGGGCGACGACGTGCTCGGC
This sequence comes from Pseudomonas sp. 1L-B-1-E-C1, assembly GCF_057291835.1. Taxonomy (NCBI): domain Bacteria; kingdom Pseudomonadati; phylum Pseudomonadota; class Gammaproteobacteria; order Pseudomonadales; family Pseudomonadaceae; genus Pseudomonas; species Pseudomonas sp. 1L-B-1-E-C1. The sequence continues at coordinate 91,893 of NZ_JBXAWN010000010.1, forward strand.
TTTGCCCTTGGCACGGTGCGCGTGGAACACAATAACGACTTCGCCGAGTTTGTTTCCCCGGCCGGTGGCTTCAATACCGGGGTGTTGTGGAAAAACCCGCTGGGCAACCTGAGCCTGGAGGCCAAGGGCGATTATTTCTTCAACGGGGAAGTGCGCCGCAGCCTGAGTTTGAATCAGCAGTGGGAGTTGTCGCGCAACCTCGGTTTGCGCTTGAGCGCGCAGCGCGAATTCAGCCAGCTCGCCAGCCCGGAAACGGAAGTCATGCTTGAAGTGAAATGGTATCACTACTGAAAAGATCGCAGCCTTCGGCAGCTCCTACATTTGCAATGCATCCCCCCTGTAGGAGCTGCCGAAGGCCGCGATCTTTTGATCTTTCTTTCACACCACATCGACCAATCCCCTTCTAGACTTCCCCTATCAGCCGAAAACCGGCGCGGGAGAGTGCGATGTGGCGGTGCGTGGGGTTGTTGGGGCTTGTCCTGGCGCTGGGCGGTTGCCAGACCACTCATGAAGACTTGATCGCCAAGGGTTATCCACCGGCCTTCGCCGACGGTTTCGATGACGGTTGCGTCAGCGGCCGGCAAGCGGCGGGTTCGATCAGCGGCGAGTTTCGCAAGAACGTGCCGCGCTATCTCAAGGACCAGCAATACGCCGAAGGCTGGGTCGACGGCTTCCGCCAATGCCAGGCGATGCTGGAAAACAAGGATCGCGAGCAATACCGCAACGAACATTGGGACGAACGCGAACGTGCCTGGCAGCAGCAGAAGGACCAGGACGTCGGGCGGGCTTATCGCTCGCAATAGGTCGCTTGCAGACATCCGTTGAAACCAAATGCCGGCAACCATGGCCCAAATCCTTTAACAGGAGGACTTCATGAGTCGCGCATTCGTCAACGAAGACAACGCCGCCGCGCAGGCCGATCAGCCGGTCGAACGTCAGGTCAGCACGCAGCCCAATTACGTCACGCCGCAAGGCCTGGCGCAGTTGCAGGCGAAAGTCGCCGAACTGCAAAGCCTGCACGCCGAGCAAACGGCCAAAGGCGAGCAAGCCGACAAGCAACGGCTGGCCGACCTGCAACGGGATCTGCGTTATTTCACCCAACGCCTGAGCAGCGCCCAAGTCGCTGTCGCCGCGACGTCCACCGACAAGGTGCAGATCGGCAGTTGGGTGACTTTTGCTGACGAACACGACACCGAACACCGCGTGCAACTGGTCGGCGAGGATCAGGCCGACGCCAGTAAGGGCCTGATCAACTGGGCCTCGCCGCTAGGCCGGGCCTTGCTCGGCGCCCGGCTCAACGATGAAGTGCTCTGGCAGCGACCGGCCGGCGATCAACTGATCGAAGTGATCCGCATCGAACCGGCTTAAACCACGCCTTGCGCCAACATCGCATCGGCGACTTTGACGAAACCGGCGATGTTCGCGCCTTTGACGTAATTGACCTGACCGTTGTCTTCGCCGTAATGCACGCAAGCGTGGTGGATCGACTGCATGATCGCGTGCAGCTTGCTGTCCACCTCGCCCGCCGTCCACAGCAGGCGCATGGCGTTCTGCGACATCTCCAGCCCACTCACAGCCACGCCGCCGGCATTCGAGGCTTTGCCCGGCGCAAAGAGAATGCCGGCCTCGATAAAGATATCCACAGCCTCCAGCGTGGTCGGCATGTTCGCGCCTTCAGCCACACACACGCAGCCGTTGCCCAGCAGAGTGCGCGCGGCTTCGGCGTCGAGTTCGTTCTGCGTCGCGCAAGGCAACGCGATGTCGCACGGCAGCGACCATGGATGCTGACCGGCGCGGAACTCCAGGCCATGAGCGCTCGCCAATTCGCTGATGCGCCCGCGCTTGATGTTTTTCAGTTTCAGCAGCGCCAGCCACTGTTCTTCGCTCAGCCCGGCTTCGCAGTACAGCGTGCCCTCGGAGTCGGACAGGGAAATCACTTTGCCGCCCAGATCCATCACTTTGCGCGCCGCGTACTGGGCAACGTTGCCGGAGCCGGAAATCGCCACGCGCTTGCCTTCCACGGTCTGCCCGCGGCGCTTGAGCATTTCTTCAGCGAAGTACACGCAACCGAAGCCGGTGGCTTCCGGGCGAATCAGGCTGCCGCCGTAGGTCATACCTTTGCCGGTGAGGACGCTGGTGAACTGGTTGCTCAGGCGTTTGTATTGACCGAAGAGGAAGCCAATTTCCCTCGCACCGACGCCGATATCGCCGGCCGGCACGTCTACGTCGGCGCCGATGTGGCGGTACAGCTCGCTCATGAACGCCTGACAGAAACGCATGACTTCCGCATCGCTCTTGCCCTTCGGATCGAAGTCCGAACCGCCCTTGCCGCCGCCCATGGGCAGGGAGGTCAGCGAGTTCTTGAAGGTCTGCTCGAAGGCGAGGAATTTCAGCACGCCCATGTTCACCGATGGATGAAAACGCAGACCGCCCTTGTATGGGCCGATGGCGCTGTTCATCTGGATGCGGAAACCGCGATTGACCTGGACCTTGCCTTGATCATCGACCCACGACACGCGAAACACTACGGCGCGCTCCGGCTCGCAGATACGCTCAAGAACCCCCGAGGTCAGGTAGTGCGGATTGGCTTCGAGAAACGGCCATAGACTGCGCAGCACCTCTTCGACAGCCTGGTGAAATTCGGGCTGGTCCGGGTCGCGTTTTTTCAGGCGCGCAAGGAAGGATTCGACGGATTCGATCATGGGCAAAGTCTCGGCAAATTTATTGTCGTTGGAGGAGATTGGGCCGGACTGTAACAAACGAGTTGCGCACAGGAACAGAGCAAAATGTCGCAGTTATGAAATTAAATGGTGCACAGGATATAAATCAGGTCGGTTTTTGACCCTGCTTTGCACTCTGATGGTGAGATCAGACTCACGTCATGCACCAACAGTTACACCCCCTTCGCGAGCAAGCTCGCTCCCACATTTGAAATGCGTTCTTCTGTGGGAGCGAGCTTGCTCGCGAAGGGAGCGCCTCGGTTTCGCTAAAAAACCAGGCAAAAAAAACGGAGCCCGAAGGCTCCGCTCTTACTGCAACCAACCCGATATCAGGCCAGTTTCTTGTGACGTACCCGATGTGGCTGGGCCGCTGCTTCGCCGAGGCGCTTTTTGCGGTCGGCTTCGTACTCGGTGTAGTTGCCTTCGAAGAACACCGCTTGCGAGTCGTCTTCGTACGCCAGGATGTGCGTGGCGACACGGTCAAGGAACCACCGATCGTGGGAGATCACAATGGCGGCGCCCGGGAAGTCCAGCAGGGCTTCTTCCAGCGAACGCAGGGTTTCCACGTCGAGGTCGTTGGACGGTTCGTCGAGCAGCAGGACGTTGCCGCCCTCCTTCAGGGTCAGCGCCAGGTGCAGACGACCGCGCTCACCACCGGACAGGTCCTTGACGAACTTCTGCTGGTCGCCACCCTTGAAGTTGAAGCGACCGACGTAAGTGCGCGACGGGATTTCGTAGTTGCCGATGCGGATCTGGTCGGAACCGTCGGAGATCTGCTGGAACACAGTCTTGCTGCCATCGAGGTCTTCGCGGCTCTGATCAACGCAAGCCAGCTGCACGGTTTCGCCGACTTCGATGCTGCCCGAATCCGGTGTTTCCTTGCCCATCAGCATGCGGAACAGGGTCGATTTACCGGCACCGTTACCGCCGATCACGCCGACGATGGCGCCTTTCGGCATGGAGAACGACAGGTTGTCGATCAGCACGCGATCGCCGTAGCCCTTGGTGACGTTCTTGAATTCGATGACCTTGTCGCCCAGGCGCGGACCGGCCGGGATGTAGATCTCGTTGGTTTCGCTGCGCTTCTGGAATTCCTGCGATTGCATTTCTTCGAAGCGTTGCAGACGTGCCTTGGATTTCGACTGGCGGGCCTTCGCGCCTTTGCGCACCCACTCCAGTTCTTCCTTCATGGCTTTTTCATGGGCCGACTGCTGCTTGGATTCGGCGGCCAGACGATCGGACTTGGCTTCAAGCCAACCGGAGTAGTTGCCTTCGTACGGAATGCCCGCGCCGCGGTCGAGTTCGAGAATCCAGCCAGCGACGTTGTCGAGGAAGTAACGGTCGTGCGTGATCGCTACCACAGTGCCCGGGAAGTCGTGGAGGAAGTGCTCCAGCCACGCCACCGAATCGGCGTCCAGGTGGTTGGTCGGTTCGTCGAGCAGCAGCATGTCCGGGGCGGACAGCAGCAGACGGCACAGGGCGACACGACGCTTCTCACCACCGGACAGGTGTTCAACCTTGGCGTCCCAGGCCGGCAGACGCAGCGCATCGGCGGCGACTTCCAGCTGGCGCTCGAGGTTGTGGCCGTCGCTGGCCTGCAGGATCGCTTCGAGCTTGGCCTGTTCAGCGGCGAGCTTGTCGAAGTCGGCATCCGGGTCGGCGTAGGCGGCGTAGACCTCGTCCAGGCGCGCTTGCGCGTCCTTGATCACGCTGACCGCTTCCTCGACCACTTCACGCACGGTCTTGGCAGGGTCGAGCTGCGGCTCTTGCGGCAGGTAACCGATGTTCAGGTCCGGCATCGGACGGGCTTCGCCTTCGAACTCGGTATCGACGCCGGCCATGATTTTCAGCAGCGTGGATTTACCCGAACCGTTGAGGCCGAGCACGCCGATCTTGGCGCCGGGGAAGAAGGACAGCGAAATGTTCTTGAGGATTTCCCGCTTCGGCGGAACAACTTTGCCCAGCCGATGCATGGTGAAGACGTATTGAGCCATGGAGAACCTTGGGTCAGTGACAGATGAATGATTGGAGCGCAGGCGATGCCTGGCCAGACCGGTGCGCGTCGTTCACTTGAGGGTCATCAATGCGTGCGCGCTGGAAAAAGTCTGATTGTAGGGGCTGGAACGCCCCCGGTCTAACCGGCAAAGCTACCTTAATGCTGGAAGGCAGTCCAGCCGAGAGGGGCTGGCACTTCGCCACAACTCAAGGCATGCTAGCCGCCCTTCGGGCGTCCGGCTTATAGTGCACGTCGCGCCAGTCCAGCCAAATCGCAGGATCACAGCTTGACCAATGTCACTCCGCCAGCCTCTGTGAGCAGCACCCCACCGGCGCCCGGCTCGCCCCTGCGCGGAACATTGAAGGGGGCGCTGGCCACCCTCGTGCTGTTATTGCTGGCGCTGCTGTTCTGGCAACTGCTTGATCAATTGCGCGAAACCCAGAAGAACCAGCGTCAGTTCACCATCGATTACACCGCCGACCTCGCCGCGCAGGTCAGCCTGAACATGGCGCTGAACGCACAAATCGCCCTCAATCTGCTACCGATCGTCGAACAACCGCAAACCGCCGACGAACAGCAGATGCTCCTGCGCAAACTGCAGCGCTCGCTGCCCGATCTGCGCAGCATGGCCCTGCTCTCGCCCTCCGGCCGCATCATCAGCGACAGTGCCAGCGACAGCTCCGATGCCGATTACCTGACCGAACTGGTGCGCCGCAGCCGCGCTCAGGCGCATTACTTCAGCAATGCCGATGACGGCTCGGTGGTGCATCTGCTGCTGCATCAGGCCAGCGGCAGCAGTCGCGGTTACTGGGCCTTGCGCCTGACGCCGACCTTCTTCGACTCGCTGACCAAACAGGACGCCACCGCCCTGCGCCCCTTGTGGCTGGTGGAAAACCGCCTCAATCACCAGATCATCAGCCGCGACGCCGCGCTGACATCGGCCAAGGCCGGCGTGCTGACCCCGGACGATGTCGCCAACACCGTGCTGACCGTGCCGCTGAGCAGCAGTGACTGGCAACTGCGTGGGCTGTTCGACCGCCAGCGCGTACTGGAAGAATTGCTGCCGGCGTTCATTGGTAAGTGCCTGCTCGGCCTGGCGATTTCGATGCTGCCGGTGATCGCGCTGCTGAACATGCGCCGCCGCCAGCGCCAGGTGCACGAAGGTCGGCGGCGCTATCAGGATATTTTCGAAGGCACCGGCGTGGCCTTGTGCGTGCTTGACCTGTCCGGCCTCAAGCAGATGTTCGACAAGGCGCAGATCCAGACCAGCGACCAGCTAAAAGCCTGGCTCGACCAACCACAGCAGCGCCAGCAACTTCTACAGGAAATGCGCGTCACCGAGGTCAATCAGGTCGCCCTGCAACTGCTCGATGTGCATTCCTGCGACGATGCCTGGCAACTGCTGATCGACGGCCAGCGCCATCCGCAGTGCGCAATCGGCCAGCAGATCCTCGACGCCGTCCTGCAACAGCAGAAGCAGCTGGAACTGGAAATCAAACTGCCCAACAGCAATGGCCGCGACCAGCACCTGTGGATGGTCCTGCGCCTGCCGAGCGAGCAGCACGACTATAAAGCGGTGATCCTCAGCATCAACGACATCACCAGCCGCAAGCTGATCGAACTGTCGTTGCTGGAGCGCGAAGGTTTCTGGTCGGACGTGGTGCGCACCGTGCCGGATCATCTGTATGTGCAGGACGTGATCAGCCAGCGGATGATTTTCAGTAACCACCACCTCGGCCAGACCCTCGGCTACAACCGCACCGAGCTGCATCAAATGGGCGAATACTTCTGGGAAATCCTCCTGCACCCGGAAGACGCCGACTACTACCATCGCTCGCGGCAGTTGCAGCGCCACGCCGGTTACAGCCAGTTGTTGCAATGCCAGTTGCGCTTCCGTCATCGCGACGGCAAGTGGCGGCGCTTCGACATTCGCGAACAGGCACTGGCGCGGGACAAGCACGATCAGGTCACGCGGATCATCGGCGTCGCCAAGGACATCACCGAACAGATCGAGGCCAGCGAATCGCTGCGTGACAGCGAACAGCGCTATCGCATGCTCGCCGAAAGCATCAGCGACGTGATTTTCTCCACCGACAGCAAGCTTTCGCTGAACTACGTCAGCCCGTCGGTGCAAGCCGTGCTTGGCTACAATGCCGAATGGATTTTCCAGAACGGCTGGCAATCGACCATCGCCAATCCCGGGCAACTGAACGGTATCTATGCGCTGATGGACCGCGTCAGCAAGGCGCTGGACAAGCCCGAGCAACTGGCGTTGCTGCGCAGTCAGGTGCAAACGCAGCTGTTCCTGTTCGATTGCCTGCGCGCCGATGGCCGCAAGATTCCGATCGAACTGCGCCTGGTACTGGTGTGGGACGAACATGGCGCGTTCGAAGGTGTGCTCGGCGTCGGCCGCGATATCAGTCAGCAGCGCCGCGCGGAAAAAGACCTGCGCATGGCCGCCACGGTATTCGAGCATTCGACTTCGGCGATCCTGATCACCGACCCGGCCGGCTACATCGTCCAGGCCAACGAAGCGTTCAGTCGGGTCAGCGGTTACACCGTCAGCGAAGTGCTCGACCAGTTGCCGAACATGCTCACTGTCGACGAGCAGCAGGACGCGCACCTGCGTTACGTGCTCAAGCAGTTGCACGAGCACAGCACCTGGGAAGGCGAAGTATGGATGAAGCGCCGTAACGGCGAGCATTACCCGGCGTGGGTCGGCATCACTGCCGTGCTCGACGACGAGGGCGATCTGGCCAGCTACGTGTGTTTCTTCAGCGACATCAGCGAGCGCAAGGCCAGCGAGCAGCGCATTCACCGCCTCGCCTATTACGACGCCCTCACCCACCTGCCGAACCGCACGCTGTTCCAGGATCGTCTGCACACCGCCCTGCAAGCGGCCGAACGGCAGAAGTCGTGGGTGGTACTGATGTTCCTCGACCTCGACCGTTTCAAACCGATCAATGACTCCTTGGGCCACGCCGCCGGCGACCGCATGCTCAAGGACATGGCCACGCGCCTGCTGGCCTGCGTCGATGACGACGACACCGTCGCGCGCATGGGTGGCGACGAATTCACCTTGCTGTTGCAACATCGCTCCAGCCGCGAACTGGCGCTGAACCGGGCGATTCACGTGGCCGAGCAGATTCTCGCCAGCCTGGTGCGGCCGTTCGTGCTCGAGGGCCGCGAGTTCTTCGTCACCGCCAGTATCGGCATTGCCTTGAGCCCGCAGGACGGCAACGAACTCAGCCAGTTGATGAAGAACGCCGACACCGCGATGTACCACGCCAAGGAACGCGGCAAGAACAACTTCCAGTTTTATCAGGCCGACATGAACGCCAGTGCGCTGGAACGTCTGGAGCTGGAAAGCGACCTGCGTCATGCGTTGGAACAGAACGAATTCGTCTTGTATTACCAGCCACAGTTCAGCGGCGACGGCAAACGTTTGACCGGCGCCGAAGCGCTGCTGCGCTGGCGTCATCCCCGTCGCGGGCTGGTGCCGCCGGGGGATTTCATTCCGGTGCTGGAAGAGCTCGGGCTGGTGGTGGACGTTGGCGACTGGGTCATCAGCGAGGCGTGCCGGCAGCTGAAAACCTGGCACCAGCAACGGGTGCGGGTGCCGAAGGTCTCGGTGAACATTTCCGCACGGCAGTTCTCCGACGGCCAGTTGGGCACGCGGATCGCCACGATCCTGCGGGAAACCGGCCTGCCACCGGCGTGCCTGGAACTGGAATTGACCGAAAGCATCCTGATGCGCGAGGTCAGCGAGGCGATGCAGATTCTTGCCGGGCTGAAGAACCTCGGCCTGAGCATCGCAGTCGATGACTTCGGCACCGGTTATTCATCGCTGAACTACCTCAAGCAATTCCCGATCGACGTGCTGAAGATCGACCGTACCTTCGTCGACGGCTTGCCGTCCGGCGAACAGGACGCGCAGATCGCCCGGGCGATCATCGCCATGGCCCACAGCCTGAATCTGGCGGTGATCGCCGAGGGTGTGGAAACCCATGAACAACTGGACTTCCTGCGTGAGCATGGCTGCGATGAGGTGCAGGGTTACCTGTTCGGACGGCCAATGCCGGCGGGACGGTTTGAAGCGCAGTTCTGTAACGACGCGCTGTTCATGTTCGACTGAAGATTCGCGGCGGGGCCTTCGCGAGCAAGCTCGCTCCCACAGGGATTGATGGCGGTCACAAAATAGCGAGGTCACCTCGGTTACTGTGGGAGCGAGCTTGCTCGCGAAGAGGCCGGCAGATGCACCGCACATCTGTCATGAACACCACTTGTCTGCGACATGATGTCGTTTCATATGTCATCCAAAAGCGGTTGGGTTAGAATGCCCCCCTTTTCTGCCCCCGATCCTTGAGGACCGCCATGTTCAGCCGTGATTTGACTATTGCCAAGTACGACGCCGACCTTTTTGCCGCCATGGAGCAAGAAGCTCAGCGTCAGGAAGAACACATTGAGCTGATCGCTTCGGAAAACTACACCAGCCCAGCGGTGATGGAAGCTCAAGGCTCGGTCCTGACCAACAAGTACGCCGAAGGTTATCCAGGCAAGCGTTACTACGGTGGTTGCGAATACGTCGACGTGGTTGAACAACTGGCCATCGACCGTGCCAAGGAACTGTTCGGCGCCGATTACGCCAACGTTCAGCCGCACGCCGGTTCCCAGGCCAACGCTGCGGTGTACCTGGCGCTGCTGTCGGCTGGCGACACCATTCTGGGCATGAGCCTGGCCCACGGCGGTCACCTGACCCACGGCGCCAGCGTTTCCTCCTCGGGCAAGCTGTACAACGCCATCCAGTACGGCATCGACGCCAACGGCCTGATCGACTACGACGAAGTCGAGCGCCTGGCAGTCGAGCACAAGCCGAAAATGATCGTTGCCGGTTTCTCTGCCTACTCGCAGATCCTCGACTTCCCGCGCTTCCGCGAAATCGCTGACAAGGTCGGCGCCTACCTGTTCGTCGACATGGCTCACGTCGCCGGTCTGGTTGCCGCTGGTGTCTACCCGAACCCGGTGCCTTTCGCTGACGTCGTGACCACCACCACGCACAAGACCCTGCGCGGTCCACGTGGCGGTCTGATCCTGGCCAAGGCCAACGCCGAGATCGAGAAAAAGCTCAACTCCGCCGTATTCCCGGGCGCCCAGGGCGGCCCGCTGGAGCACGTGATCGCGGCCAAGGCCATCTGCTTCAAGGAAGCGCTGCAGCCTGAGTTCAAGGCATACCAGCAACAAGTGGTGAAGAACGCCAAGGCCATGGCCGAAGTGTTCATCGCGCGCGGTTTCGACGTGGTATCGGGCGGTACTGAAAACCACCTGTTCCTGCTGTCGCTGATCAAGCAGGACATCTCCGGGAAAGACGCCGACGCCGCTCTGGGCAAAGCGTTCATCACCGTGAACAAGAACTCCGTGCCTAACGATCCACGCTCGCCGTTCGTCACCTCCGGCCTGCGCTTCGGTACTCCGGCTGTGACCACTCGCGGTTTCAAAGAGGCTGAGTGCAAAGAGCTGGCCGGCTGGATCTGCGACATCCTGGCTGACCTGAACAACGAAGCGGTGATCGACGCCGTTCGCGAGAAAGTCAAAGCCATCTGCAAGAAATTGCCGGTATACGGCGCTTAATGCGACGTTAGACTTGCAGCATGAAAAACCGGCCAAGTGATTGGCCGGTTTTTTTTCGCCTGTGATTCCGCTGTAGGAGCTGCCGAAGGCTGCGATCTTTTGATCTGGATTTAAAAACAAGATCAAAAGATCGCAGCCTTCGGCAGCTCCTACACGTGGCTAGGGCCACTGGCCAGACCGGTCATGCCAATTCTGATCTTTTCACTTGTCATCCCGAAAAAACCGAGCGTAGACTGCGCCTGCACTGGACATACCGGTAAGACCACAATAATTAAGTCCTGAATCCGATGCGCAACGCGTGCGGCAGCCAGGACACCGACCCAGGATTCCTCCCATGCTCAGATGGTGCTCGCGTTCAATCTTCCTTCAAGTGGTTCTCGGACTGATGCTCGGCATCGTCTGCGGGCTGACCCTTCCTGAATACTCCGCCCAACTGAAACCGCTCGGCGATGGCTTCATCAAACTGATCAAGATGTTGATCGGCCTGATCGTGTTCTGCGTAGTGGTCAGCGGCATCAGCGGCGCGGGCGATCTGAAGAAGGTCGGGCGCATCGGCCTCAAATCGGTGATCTACTTTGAAGTGCTGACCACCATCGCCCTGGTGATCGGCCTGGTGTTCGCTTTCAGTACCGGCATCGGCAGCGGCGCGAATATCCATCTTGAGCAACTCTCCAGCGCCGACATGGGCGACCTCGCCGAACGCGGTCAGCACATGCACACCACCACACAATTCCTGATGGACCTGATCCCGACCTCGGTAATCGGTGCCTTCGCCGACAACAACATTCTGCAAGTGCTGCTGTTCTCGGTGCTGTTCGGCAGTGCGCTGAATCTGGTCGGCGAAGCGGCGTCCGGGATCTCGCGGCTGATCAACGAACTGAGCCATGTGATCTTCCGCATCATGGGCATGATCGTGCGTCTGGCGCCGATCGGCGTGTTCGGCGCCATCGCCTTCACCACCAGCAAATACGGCCTCGACTCGCTGCAGCACCTGGGCAGTCTGGTCGGTCTGTTCTACCTGACCTGCGTCGCCTTCGTCGCGCTGATTCTCGGTCTGGTCATGCGCGTTTCCGGCCTGCGCATGTGGCCTCTGCTCAAGTACCTGCGCGAAGAACTGCTGATCGTCATGGGCACCGCCTCTTCCGACGCCGTGCTGCCGCAGATCATGCGCAAGCTCGAACACCTCGGTATCGGCAGCTCCACCGTCGGGCTGGTGATCCCGACCGGGTACTCGTTCAACCTCGACGGTTTCTCGATCTACCTGACCCTGGCCATCGTGTTCATCGCCAATGCCACCGGTACACCACTGGCGATGACTGATTTGCTGACGATTCTGCTGGTCTCGCTGATCACCTCGAAAGGCGCCCACGGCATTCCCGGTTCGGCGCTGGTGATTCTCGCGGCGACGCTGACGGCGATCCCGGCGATTCCTGTGGTTGGTCTGGTGCTGGTGTTGGCGGTCGATTGGTTCATGGGCATCGGCCGGGCGCTGACCAATCTGATCGGCAACTGCGTCGCCACTGTGGCCATCGCCCGCTGGGAAAAGGACATCGACGTGCAGCGCGCGAACAAGGTGCTCAACGGCGAACAGGGCTATAACTTTCAACCGCGAAAAACCGTCGCTCAGGCGGCGGCCAAAGAATTTTGAATGAGTGCCGTGCCTGCCAATGCGCAGGCACGGCGCAGGGAGCCAATACGTGATTACAACTTCAACCGTCGTCAACTCAGTGGTGGAAAAGCTCCGCGCCGCGTTGGCTCGTGGCCAGTGGCGCACAGGCGACATGCTGCCAGGCCAGCGCGAACTGGCCGAACAACTGGGCATCAGCCGGCCGAGCCTGCGCGAAGCAGTGATCGTCCTCGAAACCCTCGGTCTGGTGCGCTCGATGCCGGGCAAAGGCGTGGTCGTCCTCGATGCGCAACTCAGCGACAGCCAGAGCCACGACAGCGCGGTGGCCGGGGCCAGCCTCGAAGACGTGCTGCAACTGCGCTACACCCTCGAGCCGTTCATCGTCGGGCTGGTTGCGCAATCGATCAGCAGCAAGGAAGTCGGCCAGTTGCGCCTGACCCTGATGGACATGCGCGAAGCCCTCGAGGCCGGCGACAGCGAAGCCGGGGTCAGCGCCTACATTGCCTTTCACGAAGAGCTGTTCACCCTCACCTCGAACCCGATTTTCCAGAGCGTGGTCCAGCAGACCAGCAATGCCCTCAAGCAAAGCGCTGACGTGTTGCGCAATTCCCCGGAGCATCTGGCTGAGCGTCTGGAAGAAAACGAAGCCGTGGTCCGCGCGATCCGCAGCAAGAACAGCGCTCAGGCCAGCGCCGAGATGCGCCGGCACATTCTGCGCGAAGGCCAGCGCATGGGCGTCGAGCTGAATATTCCGGACGACAACCTGCCCACCTGATCTGCCAGGAGAACGGCCATGAACAGTTTTGCTTCAACCTCGCATGCGCATTCGACCGCCCTGCTCTTCTCTGGCCTGCGCACGCCGGTGGAGGATCTGTATCCGCGAGTGTTCGATGCGATTCTCGAGCAGCGTATCGATGAACACAGCCGGTTTACCGAGGACAGTCTGAAGGCGATGTTCAGCGCCGGCCGCGCCGATGTGCGGCGGGTACTGACGCAGTTGTCCCATGAACAGATCGTGGTGCTGCGCGCCAATCATCGGCCGCGAGTGGCGGCGCCCGATCGAGAGTTGATCCGACAGACCTTGCATGCGCGGCGGCTGGCTGAAAGCACATTGGTGCGATTGGCCTGTCAGCGGCCGCGTGCAGATGAATTGAAATGCTTGCGCACGTTGATCGAGCGCGAGAAGCGCGCCGTCGAGCAGGATCGGCGCGGGGCGGCGATTCGGTTGTCCGGGGAGTTTCATCTGACGTTGGCGCAGATGGCGGGCAATCTGCCGTTGGCGCATTTTCTTGCCAGTCTGGTGCCGCTGACGTCGCTGGCGATTGCGCGGAGTGACTGCCAGACGCACAGCTGTTGCGCGTGGCAAGAGCATTTGGCGCTGGTTGAAACAGTGGAGCGAGGTGATGCTGCCAAGGCAGGGATGGTGATGAGCCGACATCTGGATCATCTTGAGCAGACCCTGCTGGGTTCAGACCTTGAGCATTGTGCTGTCGGTTAGATCGCCTTCGCGAGCAAGCTCGCTCCCACAGTTGAGCGCATATCTCTGGACGGAATACCGTCTCCTGTGGGAGCGAGCTTGCTCGCGAAGAGGCCATCACTGACAACCAAGATCCATCAGGCAGAAACCACTTTGGCAAACCCCGCCCGAATCTTCTCTTCCGGCAAATCATCGGCAATAAACACGATCACGCTTTCCCGCGCCTCGCCTTCGGCCCATTCGGTGTCCCAGTCGAAACCATAGAGTTTCAGCACCCCCTGAAACACCAGCCGTCGATCCTCGCCGGCAATATTCAGCACGCCTTTGTAGCGCAGCAATTGCTTGCCGTGTTCCTCCAGCAGTTCGTTCATGAACTCGCTGAGCTGATCGATATCCAGCGCCTGATCGGTGCGCAGCACCAGGCTGGAGATGCGATCGATCGACGGCGCCTTGCTCACCGGACGCAAGCTCAAACCACCACCGAGATCAGCATTGAGATTGAAGCCGCGCACATCCAGCAGTTCGGCCAGATCGATGTTGCCATGCTCGACCACCCGGATCGGCGCGCGGCGGTTGATCCGCGTCAGCCGCTCGCTCAGTGCAGTGAACGAGGCCTCATCGACCAGATCGGTCTTGCTCACCAGCAAGCGATCGGCAAAACCGATCTGCGCCTGGGCGATGGCCTGGGTCAGGTGCACATCGGCGTGGGCGGCGTCGACCAGGGTGATGATGCCGTCGAGCAGATAACGCTCGCGCAGCTCTTCGTCTATGAAGAACGTCTGCGCCACCGGCGCCGGGTCGGCCAGACCGGTGCACTCGATAACCAGACGGTCGAAGGAGATCTCGCCGCTGTCCAGGCGTTCGAGCAGCAGGTACAGCGCCTTGGTCAGATCGGTGTGAATGGTGCAGCAGACGCAGCCATTGGCCAGGGTCATGACTTGCACCGGCTCATCACCCAGCAACTGAGTGTCGATGCCGGCTTCGCTGAATTCGTTTTCGATCACGGCGATTTTCAGGCCGTGCTCGGCTTTCAATAAATGACGCAGCAAGGTGGTCTTGCCGGCGCCGAGGAAACCGCTGAGGACCGTTACCGGAATGGGAGATGACAAACACTTTCTCCTTCAAAAATAAATGAACAACCCAAAAACAAATGTGGGAGCGAGCTTGCTCGCGAAGGGGTCGTGTCAGCCGACATCAATGCCCGATGACACACCGCTTTCGCGAGCAAGCTCGCTCCCACAGGGATTACCTCAACCGCAGGCTGTCAGCTCAACAGCACTTCGGCCCACCCTTGCCACCGTAACGGGCCTCCTGACGTTCGCGAAAGAACATCTCGTAGCTCATCACCGGTTTGTCCGGGTGTTTGGTTTGCATATGCTCGACGTAGGTGTCGTAGTCGGGCATGCCGACCATCAGGCGCGCGGCCTGACCGAGGTATTTACCGAGGCGACTCAGGTCATTGAACATGCTGCAATCCTCTGGTTACGCATCCGGCAGGGCCTGGAATGGCGATTCTTTATCCGTACGCTCTTTTTTGCCCCAGGCGGCGATGCCGACCTTGAGCGCATAGAACAGGATGCTGAAGACCACGAACAGGAACAGCGCAGTGAGTGTGGCGTTGGTGTAGGCGTTGAAGATCACGTGCTGCATCTGCTCGACGCTTTTCGCCGGTGCCAGCACCTGACCGTTGGCCAGCGCATCGCTGTACTTCTTCGCCAGCGACAGGAAGCCGATCGCCGGGTTGGCGTCGAACAGCTTGATGAAGCCAGCAGTGGTGGTGCAGATCAACAGCCAGGTGGCCGGCAACAGGGTGACCCAGATGTAGCGCTGGCGCTTCATCTTGATCAGGACCACGGTGCCGAGCATCAGCGCGATACCGGCGAGCATCTGGTTGGAGATGCCGAACAGTGGCCACAGGGTGTTGATGCCGCCCAATGGATCGACCACGCCCTGATACAGCAACCAGCCCCACATCGCCACACAACCGGCGGTGGCGATCAGGTTGGCGCTCCACGATTCGGTGCGTTTCAGCGCCGGAACGAAAGAGCCGAGCAAGTCCTGCAGCATGAAACGCCCGGCACGGGTACCGGCGTCGACAGCCGTGAGGATGAACAGCGCTTCGAACAGGATCGCGAAGTGGTACCAGAACGCCATGGTGTTTTCACCCGGCAGGACACTGTGCAGGATCTGCGCGATACCGACCGCCAGGGTCGGCGCACCACCGGCGCGAGCCAGGATGGTGGTTTCGCCGATGTCATGGGCAACCGCTTGCAGCGCTTCCGGCGTGATCGCGAAGCCCCAACTGGTGACCATTTGCGCTACTGACGCGGCATCACTGCCGACCACGGCGGCCGGGCTGTTCATGGCGAAGTACACGCCCGGCTCGATCACCGAAGCGGCAACCATGGCCATGATCGCCACGAACGATTCCATCAGCATGCCGCCGTAACCGATGTAGCGGGCGTTGGTTTCGTTATCCAGCAGCTTCGGCGTGGTGCCCGACGAGATCAGTGCGTGGAAACCCGATACCGCACCGCAGGCGATGGTGATGAACAGGAACGGGAACAGACCGCCCTTCCACACCGGCCCGGTGCCGTCGACGAACTGGGTCAGCGCCGGCATTTTCAGCTCGGGCATGGTGATCAGGATGCCGATCGCCAGCGCGACGATGGTGCCGATCTTGAGGAAGGTCGACAGATAGTCACGCGGTGCCAGAATCAGCCAGACCGGCAGCGAGGCGGCGACAAAACCGTAACCGACCAGCATCCAGGTAATCTGCACACCGGTGAAGGTAAAGGCCTTGGCCCATACCGGATCGGCAGCAATCTGCCCGCCCAGCCAGATCGAACCGAGCAGCAGCAACACGCCGACCACGGAGATTTCGCCGATGCGGCCCGGGCGGATGTAGCGCATGTAGATGCCCATGAACATCGCGATCGGGATGGTCGCCATCACGGTGAAGATGCCCCACGGGCTCTCGGCCAGGGCCTTGACCACGATCAGCGCCAGCACCGCGAGGATGATGATCATGATCAGGAAGCAGCCGAACAGCGCGATCGTGCCGGGAATCCGGCCCATTTCTTCACGCACCATGTCGCCCAGGGAACGGCCGTTGCGGCGGGTCGACATGAACAGGACCATGAAGTCCTGCACCGCGCCCGCCAGCACCACGCCGGCAATCAGCCAGAGCGTGCCGGGCAGATACCCCATCTGCGCCGCCAGCACCGGACCGACCAGCGGCCCCGCGCCAGCGATGGCCGCAAAGTGGTGACCGAAAAGAATGTGTTTGTTGGTCGGCACATAGTCCAGACCATCGTTGTTGAGCACGGCGGGGGTGGCCCGACGCGGATCCAGTTGCATCACGTTGTTGGCGATGAACAGACTGTAGTAACGGTACGCAACCAGATAAATGGCCACGGCAGCGACCACAATCCACAAGGCGTTGATCGCCTCGCCGCGGCGCAATGCCACTACGCCCAGGGCGCACGCTCCTACGATTGCCAGCACGAGCCAGGGTAAGTGGCGCAGCAGGCTATTATTATTTTTCATTTTTTTATTCCAGCCAGGGTGGACAAGAAAGACAGCCACCCCGAGTTTAGCGCTTACGGCGCCAAAGGCCATACCCCGACATAGGTCTAGACGCGTGAGCGATTGGCTGGCGCCCGCATTCGCGGTCTATAGTCAGCGAACCTTCATGAGGATTGCGCCATGAACGAGCAACCCGCCAATCGACGTCGCTTCAAACGTATTGCGTTCGATGCCCGAACCGAGCTGAAACAAGGCGAGTACATCTGGCCGGTCAGGCTGATCGACCTGTCACTCAAGGGCCTGCTGATCGAGCGACCGGAGCCGTGGCTTGGGGATAAAGAGCAGGACTTCTTCGTCGACATTCATCTGAGCGACGACGTCGATATCGAGATGGACGTGCATCTGGCGCATGAGGAGAACGGCCATTTGGGGTTCATCTGCCGGCACATCAGCCTGGAATCGATCCAGCGCCTGCGGCGGTTGATCGAGCTGAACCTGGCGGATGAGGCCGAATTGGAGCGCGAGTTGGGCGCGCTGATCGACATCTGACTTGGCCCCCTGTAGGAGCTGCCGAAGGCTGCGATCTTTTGATCTTGAAACAGAATCAAAAGATCGCAGCCTTCGGCAGCTCCTACACAGGGGATTGTGGTTATTCGAAGAGTGCGTCGAGGGCTTGTTCGAGGCGAGTGACCGCAATGATCTGCAACCCTGCCGGCGCTTCCTTCGGTGCGTTGCCCTTGGGCACGATCGCGCGTTTGAAACCGTGCTTGGCCGCTTCTTTCAGCCGCTCCTGCCCGCTCGGCACCGGGCGCACTTCGCCGGACAGGCCGACTTCACCGAACACCAGCAAATCATGGGGCAACGGCCGATTGCGCAAACTCGACATCACCGCCGCCATCAGCGCCAGATCCGACGCCGTCTCCAGCACCTTCACGCCACCGACCACGTTGAGGAACACGTCCTGATCGTGAGTCGGAATGCCGCCATGACGGTGCAGCACCGCGAGCAGCATTGCCAGACGGTTCTGATCCAGCCCCAGCGTCACCCGACGCGGGTTGGCCAGATGGCTGTCATCAACCAGCGCCTGGACTTCCACCAGCATCGGCCGGGTGCCTTCCCACGTCGCCATGACCACACTGCCCGGGACTTCTTCCTGGGCCCGGGTGAGAAAAATCGCCGAAGGATTGGAGACTTCTTTCAGGCCCTTGTCGGTCATGCCGAACACGCCCAATTCGTTGACCGCGCCGAAACGGTTTTTCACTGCACGCAGCAAACGCAGGCGACCGTCGGATTCGCCTTCGAAATACAGCACGGTGTCGACCATGTGTTCCAGCACACGAGGACCGGCCAGAGCGCCCTCTTTGGTAACGTGGCCGACGAGGAAAATCGCCGTGCCACTCTGCTTGGCGTAACGCACCAGCAGCGCCGCACTCTCACGCACCTGGGACACGCCGCCCGGCGCCGATTGCAGTTGCTCGGTGAAAATGGTCTGGATCGAGTCGATCACCATCACCTTGGGCTTTTCCTGGCGGGCGGTGGCGATGATGGTTTCGATGCAGGTTTCGGTCATCACCCGCAGCTGATCCTGCGGCAGACCGAGACGGCGTGCGCGCATCGCCACTTGCTGCTGGGATTCCTCACCGGTGACGTACAGCGCCGGCATGCTCTTGGCCAGGTTGCACAGGGTTTGCAAAAGGATGGTCGATTTGCCGATCCCCGGATCACCGCCGATCAGCACCACCGAGCCATCCACCAGACCACCGCCGAGGACGCGGTCGAGCTCACCGGACGCGGTGGAAAACCGTGGAATTTCTTCGATGCTGACTTCGGCCAGGGTCTTGATCTGCGCCTGTTGCCCGGCCCAGCCGGTGCGCCCGGTAGGTGCCGTGGCGCCGCCGCTTTCGATCATGGTTTCGGTCAGGGTGTTCCAGGCACCGCACTCACCGCATTGCCCGGCCCATTTGGGAAAGGTTGCGCCGCACTCGGTGCAGCCGTACATGCGCTTGGCCTTGGCCATCAGAACCCCCGAAGCAAAAGACGCGATGATAACGCAGCCACCGCCGATCAGCGCGGCGCAGCGGTACGGATTTCACCGCTGGCCAGACGCGCGGCACTATTACCCAGCGGATCCTCGGCATCGAGATCGGCGCCCTTGGCTTGCAGTGCATCAAGCAATTCCAGACGCTTGAACAGTCCGGCATACATCGCCGCAGTCTGCCCGGCGCCGTTACGCTGGTCTGGGCTGCAATCGGTGGCCATCAGGCGCCGGGCGATCTGCAACTCGCCTTTGAAAATCGCGCCCATCAGCGCCGTGTTGCCGCGTTGATCCTGAGCACAGGCGTCGGCGCCAGCGGCGAGCAGGCGCTCAACCGCCGGTGCCTGACCGTGGTAGGCCGCCAGAATCAGCGCGGTGTAACCCTTGCTGTCGCGGGTATCGAGGGAATAGCCGGACTCGATAAAGGTATCGAGCATCGGCACATCGCCCCGGCGTGCGGCGTCGAAATAGTATTCCTGCAACTGTGCCTTGATCGCCTCAGGGCTTTGCTCGACCGGGGCCGCCCACGCGGTGAAGGACAGGCACGCGGTGAACCATAAAAGACAAAAACGCATCGGCACTCTCCTGTAACGCACGCGAGGCCGAACTGCCCCCGCGTGCGCCGCATCGCTATCAGTCGGTCAGTTTGGCCGCCAGCGCCTTCACGCGGCTAAGGTCGCCCTTGGCCACTTCGGTGACACCGCTGCCGTACTCAGGGTCGGCCTTGTACAAGAACGACAGGATGATGTGTTTGCTCTCGTCATCGGTGGTGGCCAGCGAGCCGCCAAAGCTTTCGATCAGGTCGCGGCGTTCCTGCTTGCTGTACGAGCGATACAGATCACCGGCCTGCTTGAAGTTCTGCTCCCTCTGGATTTTCGCCTGCTGGGTGCTGCCCGCCAGCGCCGACTGGCTGTAACGCGCCGACGGCGTCTCTTCACGCGGTTGCAGGCGGCTCGGCTGGTAGTTGACCCCGGACTGGCTGGCACCGAAGTTCATCGCACCATCCTGATTGCCATTGTTCACCGCGGTTTTCGGCGCGTTGATCGGCAATTGCAAAGCGTTGGCGCCGAGGCGATACATTTGCGTATCGGCATAAGAGAACACCCGGCCCTGCAACAAGCGATCTTCCGAAGGCTCGATACCCGGAACTACGTTGGCCGGCGCCATCGCAACTTGTTCGGTTTCCTGAAATACATTGGCCGGATTACGGTTCAAGACCATTTGTCCAACTTTGCGCTCGGGAATACCCGGCCAGATCTTGGTGGCGTCCAATGGATCGAAATCAAACTTGGACAAATCCTGTGGCTTGAGAACTTGCACGTACAAGTCCCACTTCGGGAAGTTGCCTTTGTTGATATTGCTGACCAAGTCATTGGTCATATGGCTGTAATCCTGCCCCTGAACTTTTGCAACCTGCTTTGGCCGCAGGTTATTAATGCCTTGCAAGCTCTTCCAATGAAACTTCACATAATGAACTTCATTCTTTGCGTTGATCAGCTTATAGGCATGAACGCCATTGCCGTCCATTTCCCGGTAACTGGCCGGAGTGCCATAGTTGGAATACAACTCGGTCAGCGTGCGGGTCGATTCCGGTACATGGGAGAAGAAATCGAACCGGCGCGAATCGTCATCGAGGTTGGTGCGCGGATCGGGTTTGAAGGCATGGACCATGTCCGGGAACTTGATCGCATCGCGGATGAAAAAGGTCGGGAAGTTGTTGCCGACCAGATCCCAGTTGCCGTCAGCGGTGTAGAACTTGGTGGCGAAACCGCGCGGGTCGCGCAGGGTTTCCGGGGAATGGTTGCCGTGCACCACCGCCGAGAAACGCACGAACACCGGGGTGCTCTGGCCTGCGGCGAACACCTTGGCCTTGCTCAGGTCGCTGAGGTCATTGGTCACGGTGAAGGTGCCATGGGCGCCAGTGCCGCGCGCATGCACCACGCGCTCCGGAATGCGTTCACGATCGAAACGCTGCAGCTTCTGGATCAGTTGCACATCCTGCAGCAGCACCGGGCCGTTGGCGCCGGCGGTTTGCGAGTTCTGATTGTCACCGACAGCAGCGCCGTTATCGCGGGTCAGCGGAGCAGCGTTGACCGAAAAGGTCAGCAGGCTGGCGGTCAATACACCGAAGGTGCGGCGGTAGGGAAAAGCCCCCAGTCCAAGCGTGGAAGTCATATCAGGTTCCTCTGGTTTTATTGGGCGCATCCAGGTGCGCCACCCCAAGGCTAGAGGCCTGTGCCGCGGAACATAAATAGAAAGAACGTAACACCATGATTGAAGAAATTGGCTGTGCAATCAGCGCTTTAGCGCGTATTTCGCGCGCGATTGCTGGCATTTTGCAAACTAATCGTCGATTGATGTGTCGATAAAAACGGGCATTGTAAGAAGGTGTTACGCGCAGGAGGCGTTTCGCTGATTTACACTGCCACCACCAAACTCATCTGTAACAAGGAAATAACTATGGGCGTGCTTAGCGAGTTCAAGGCCTTCGCGGTCAAAGGCAATGTGGTCGATATGGCCGTCGGTATCATCATTGGCGCGGCGTTCGGCAAGATTGTTTCGTCGTTTGTCGGCGACGTGATCATGCCGCCGATTGGCCTGTTGATCGGTGGGGTGGACTTCAGCGACCTGGCCGTCACGCTCAAAGCCGCCCAGGGCGATGCGCCCGCGGTGGTGCTGGCTTACGGCAAATTCCTGCAGACCGTGCTGGATTTCGTGATAGTCGCGTTCGCCATCTTCATGGGCGTCAAAGCCATCAACCGCCTCAAGCGCGAAGAAGCCGTAGCACCGACCGCGCCGCCGATCCCGAGCAAGGAAGAGCAACTGCTGGGCGAAATTCGCGACCTGCTCAAGGCGCAAAACGAGCGGCCCTGAGGCATTCGGTACTCATTAAGACGGCACCCGCGGGTGCCGTTTTCGTTACCAGTAATTCTCCACGGCAACCTGCCCCGGCTTGCGCGTCAGACTGAGGCGCATGTCGCGTTGCTTCAGTAGAGCACGGCTGTCGTCGATCATTTGCGGGTTACCGCACAACATCACCCGCGAATGCTCTGGCGATAGCTCAACGCCCGTCGCGCGCTCCAGTTCGCCGTTTTCGATCAGCGTGGTAATGCGACCTTGCAACGCGCCGGGATGCGCTTCGCGGGTCACCGTTGGGATGAATTGCAGCTTGTGGACGTGTTCGCTCAGGTAGTCACGTTGCGCCAATCCGGCGATCAGCTCCTGATACGCCAGCTCCCGAGCCTCGCGCACGCTGTAAACCAGAATGATGCGCTCGAATTTCTCCCAGACCTCGAAGTCCTGCAGGATCGACAGAAACGGCGCCACCCCGGTGCCGGTGGACAATAACCACAGGTCTCGGCCATCGACAAAGCGATCCAGCGTCAGATAGCCGAACGCCTGGCGCTCCACCATCAAGCTGTCGCCAACCTGGAGCCGGCTCAGCTCACTGGTGAATTCGCCGCCCGGCACGACGATGGAAAAGAATTCCAGAAACTCGTCGAAGGGCGATGACACCATCGAATAAGCGCGCCAGACCGTGCTGCCATCGGCTTTGGTGACGCCCAGGCGGGCGAACTGGCCGGCACGGAATCGAAAGCCGGGGTCACGGGTGGTGCGCAGCGTGAACAGGTTCGGGGTCAACGGTTGGACATCGAGTAACGTCTGGGTGGTGTACTTCTCGGCGCTGGCAGTCATGAGGCACTCCTTGAAACGATTACCCACAGTGTCCCGCAAAATCGTGCTGCCGGACACTTGTCATTGTTACGGGACGAGCAGCTTCAGCGCAGTGTATTAGTACTCGCCGCCAACATCAGATTTGGAGTAATAACTTTAAGATGCCAGTTTGAATATAACGGTTTGTATTGCTAAGAACGCTTTATGAAAAACCTCCAAGTTTCAATCTCGAAATAATGTAAGGCGATTCGTAGGAAAGATCCTACACTTCGCTTCGTGCCGGATCTTTTGGATCCATTCGGCGCCCAGATAAAGCAATGGAGGCAATGGTTCATGGAAACGTGGAAGGAATCACAACTGAAACAACTGACGTTTGCCAAGGGAATAGAGACGGCGTACCCAATACTGCTGAGATTCGCCGAAAACCTGGGCTTCAATTAGTGCGCGATCGCCGTAACCTCGCCACATCGCGATGTGCACCTCAATGCCCTGCAAATCAATAATTACCCCAAAGATTGGAACGTACAGTACGACAAAGAAAATTACCGCAACGTTGACCCGATAATAGCGCATTGCAATCACTCAATATTGCCAATTGTCTGGGAGGAAAGAGTCTTCGCCCAGGCACCTGAACTTTGGCGAGCGTTGCAAAAAAACGGACTGCAGCATGGCTGGTCGCAAGCGTTTCATGATGAGACCAGCGGCTTGTGCAGCATTATCAGTCTCGCCCGCTCTCACTGTTCGATCAGCCCGCTGGAGCTGTATGAGCATTACGGTTATATCTTTTTCGCCAACCGACACGTCAGCGAATTGTATGCCCGCACCGTGCCCATACCGACCAAACCCAGCAGGCCCAGGCTTTCGTCCCGGGAACTGGAGATTCTGCAACTGTCCGCCATGGGCAAGACCGCGCATGATATTTCGAGAATTCTCAGCCTCAGCGAACGTACCGTTAACTACCATGTGCAAAACCTGATCGAGAAGTTCAAAGTCTGCAATAAGATCTCCGCCGTGATCGCGGCGGCTCGGGCGGGAATCATCTGAATCGTCAACTGACTCCCGACTCAATCCTGCGAGTATTCGCCCGCAAAAAAACGTACCATTGAGGTCTTCTCCGAGTGATGACGCACACCGCTTGCATCGCAGTCCACTCGGTCGGGTTCCGTGGCGTGAGAAGCCGGCAACGGGACACCAGCCGAATATTCCGAGTCCCCGCCCCATGCCTTTGCTTGAAACACCTTTCGCCCAACTCGACCTGATCCGCCAGCCCGAACAGCAGAATGAACCGCTGCAAGCCTTCGATGCGGCAGACGAATACGTGCTCAATCATCTCGCCAGCGAACAACCGGCAAGCAGCACCCGCGTGCTGGTACTCAATGACAGCTTTGGTGCCTTGGCGATCAGTTTGCTGGGCAAGGTCGAGGTCAGCAGCAGCGGCGACTCGTTCCTGGGTTTCGTCGGGTTGGAAAAAAATCTGCTGCGCAATGGTCAGGCGTTCGATGCGATCCGGCCGCTACCGGCCAGCGAACCTTTAGTGGGGCCGTTTGACCGGGTGCTGATCCGCGTTCCCAAAACCCTGGCGCTGCTGGAAGAACAACTGATCCGCCTGCAAGGACAACTCGCCCCCGGCGTGCAAGTGATCGCGGCCGCGATGGTCAAGCATCTGCCCCGTGCCGCCGGCGATCTGCTCGAGCGCTACATTGGCCCGGTGCAGGCGTCGCTGGCCGTGAAGAAAGCCCGACTGCTGATCGCCACGCCTGAAAGCAAACTGCCCGCGACATCGCCCTACCCGACTCGCTATCGCCTCGATGAACCGGCGATCGAACTGCTCAACCACGCCAACGTGTTCTGCCGCGAAGGCCTGGACATCGGCACGCGCGCGTTTCTGCCGCATCTGCCGAAAAACCTTGGCAACGCACGAGTCGCCGACCTGGGTTGTGGTAACGGTGTACTGGCAATTGCCAGCGCCCTGCAGAACCCGGATGCGCATTACACGCTGGTCGACGAATCGTTCATGGCGGTGCAATCGGCTGCCGAGAACTGGCGCGAGGCGTTGGGCGATCGCGAAGTCATCGTGCGCGCTGGCGATGGTCTGGCCGGGCTGGCGCCGCAGTCGCTGGACGTGGTGCTGTGCAACCCACCGTTCCATCAGCAGCAGGTGGTCGGCGACTTCCTCGCCTGGCGCATGTTCCAGCAGGCCCGCGAGGCACTGGTGGTAGGCGGTGCGCTGTACATTGTCGGCAATCGGCACCTGGGCTATCACAGCAAACTGGCGCGCTTGTTCCGCGGTGTCGAGCAAGTCGCGGCAACGCCGAAGTTCGTCATCCTCAAGGCGCGCAAATAAATCCCGGGCATAAAAAACCTCCGTGAGGAGGGTTGCAAACCCGTACCCGAAGGCGCCGGGACGGGATGTTTCAGTGGGTGGTCAAGCCTGCGGCATTCATGAACATGCGCATCAGGCTGGCGGCGATGAACAACACGCCGACACTGCCAACCCAGATCAAGGCCAACCAGCCGAGCCGCTGCCACAGCGGTTTTTTTTCGGCTTCTTCAATGTCGTGCAGGGAATGCTTGCCGGTCATAGAATCGATCTCCGTTAAGCCAAGGCGCCACCGATGGCGCCTTCGCGAGCAGGCTCGCTCTCACAGGGCAAGCCCGGCATTGGATTAGTGATAACCGTCTTCATGGGTGACTTTGCCGCGGAACACGTAGTAGCTCCAGAAGGTATAACCCAGGATGAACGGGATGATGAACAGCGTGCCCACCAGCATGAAGCCCTGACTTTGCGGCGGTGCGGCGGCGTCCCAGATCGAGATCGATGGCGGTACGATGTTCGGCCAGAGGCTGATGCCCAAGCCGCTGTAGCCGAGGAATATCAACACCAGAGTCAGCAGGAACGGCGTGTAGTTGGCATTACGTGCCACTGCGCGGATCAGGCCATACAGGGTAACCAGCACCAGAATCGGCACCGGCATGAACCACAACAGATTCGGCATGCTGAACCAGCGCGAGGCAATTTCCGGGTGGGACAACGGCGTCCAGATACTGACAATGCCGATCACCGCCAACAGCACAAACGCCAGCGGCCGCGCCAGATCATGCATCTGTTCCTGCAACTTGCCTTCGGTCTTCATGATCAGCCAGGTGCAGCCGAGCAAGGCATAGGCCACCACCAGCGCTGCGCCGCAGAACAGTGTGAACGGCGTGAGCCAGTCCAGTGATCCACCGGCGAACTGGCGATTGACCACCGGCAAGCCGTCGATGAACGCACCTAGCGCCACACCCTGAAAGAACGTCGCCGCGATCGAACCACCGATGAACGCCTTGTCCCACAGGTGACGTTTTTCATCCTTGGCCTTGAAGCGGAACTCGAAGGCCACGCCACGGAAAATCAGCCCCATCAGCATGAAGATCAGCGGCAGGTACAGCGCCGACAACACAACCGAATAGGCCAGCGGGAAGGCGCCAAACAACGCCGCGCCCCCCAGCACCAGCCAGGTTTCGTTGCCGTCCCAGACTGGCGCAACCGTGTTCATCATCACGTCGCGGTCTGTCTTGCCGGGCACGAACGGGAAAAGAATGCCGATGCCCAGATCGAAACCGTCCATGACCACGTACATCATGATGCCGAAGATGATGATCACGGCCCAGATCAGCGGAAGATCAATACCCATGAGTCAAATCTCCTTGGTCAAGCGAGTGTTGTCTTCGTGCTCGCCCTCGGCCGGATCGTCGGCTGCGGACAGCGGACGCGCCGGGGTGCGTTTCTTGCCTGGACCACCGTCGGGCGTTTCGCTGCCTTCGCTGATCTTCGGCCCCTTGCGCACCAGACGCATCATGTAGCCGAGACCTGCGCCGAACAGCGCGAAATAGATCACGACGAACATGATCAGGGTGATGCTCATCTGCATGAAGCTGTGGTTGGAAGAAGCATCTGCGGTGCGCATCAAGCCGTACACGACCCATGGCTGACGGCCGATTTCCGTGGTGAACCAGCCGGCAAGAATCGCGATCAGGCCGGACGGCCCCATCCACAACGCCAGATGCAGGAACGGCCGCGAGGTATACAGCGAGTCACGCTTGCGCAGCCACAGACTCCACAACCCGGTGAAGATCATCAGGAAACCGAGGCCGACCATGATGCGGAACGACCAGAACACGATGGTCGAATTCGGCCGGTCTTCCGGCGGGAATTCCTTCAGTGCCGGCACTTGCTTGTCCAGCGAGTGCGTGAGAATCAGGCTGCCGAGGTAGGGAATCTCCACGGCGAACCTGGTGCGTTCTTCTTTCATGTCCGGCCAGCCGAACAGGATCAGCGGCGTCGCTTCGTCGCCGTGGTTTTCCCAGTGGCCTTCGATCGCAGCGATTTTTGCCGGCTGATGCTTGAGCGTGTTGAGCCCGTGGAAGTCGCCGATCACTGCCTGGATCGGCGCGACGATCAGCGCCATCCACATGGCCATCGACAACATGGTGCGGATCGCCGGGTTGTCCCTGCCGCGCAGCAAATGCCAGGCCGCCGACGAGCCGACGAAGAATGCCGTCGCGACGAACGCGGCGGTGGCCATGTGCATCAGGCGATAAGGGAATGACGGGTTGAAGACAATCGCCAGCCAATCGGTCGGAATCACCTGACCGTTGACGATTTCAAAGCCCTGCGGAGTCTGCATCCAGCTGTTGGAAGCGAGAATCCAGAAGGTCGAAATCAGCGTGCCGATCGCCACCATCACCGTCGAAAAGAAGTGCAGGCCGCGCCCGACCTTGTTCCAGCCGAACAGCATCACGCCAAGGAAACCGGCCTCGAGGAAAAACGCTGTAAGCACTTCATAGGTCAGCAACGGCCCGGTGACGGCACCGGCGAAATCAGAGAATCGACTCCAGTTGGTGCCGAACTGATAGGCCATGACCAGACCGGAAACCACGCCCATGCCGAAGTTGACGGCAAAGATCTTCGACCAGAAATGGTAGAGGTCACGGTAGGTATCGTTGCGGGTTTTCAGCCACAAGCCTTCGAGCACCGCCAGGTAACTCGCCAGGCCGATGGTGATGGCCGGGAACAGAATGTGGAACGAGATGGTGAACGCGAACTGAATTCGGGCGAGATCGAGAGCCTCTAAACCGAACATATGGCTTCCTCTGTCAGGTAGTACGGGTAGCGGACCCGGAGGCCTGCACCACTGCCCCCACGGATATGGAGTGCGGCGAATTCGGATTCGTTCTTTTTTTACAACCATCGCAACGCAGGGAGTCTGGCCAACTGGCCGTCAGATCAGTTCCGGTCGGGGTCTTGATCTGGATCAAGCAACGTTGAAAGAGTAGTCCCATTTTTACCAACGAACCGCGTGGTCGTTTGCCGCGTGACAAGTTGTCTCATTGGCGCAGCAAGGTTCTGGCCTGAATAAGTTGTGGGTTAACCCGAAAAGATTGATGCACATCTGACTGAATTTTTTCTCGTAGCAACTTCCTGTTACAGACTGGTGATAATCTCGCCGTTCACTCGTCCAAGACCTGCCTTCAGATGCCCACTCAAGAGCCCCTGCTGCTACGTCACCATCGTCCGTTCATGGCCTTCTGGCTGGCGCGGATTTTCACCGCCAGCGGTTTCCAGATGCTCACCGTGGCGATTGGCTGGAATCTGTATCAACTGACCGGCAACGTGCTGGATCTGGGCCTGGTCGGTCTGGTCGAATTTGCCCCGCGCGTGCTGTTCATGCTGCACACCGGGCATGTCGCCGACCGCTATGACCGGCGCAAGGTCGCCGCGCTTTGTCAGTCGTTGCAGGCACTGATTGCCTTGGCGCTGGCCATCGGCAGTGCCACCGACAATGTCACTCGCGAGATGATTTTCATCCTCGCCTTTCTTCTGGGCGCTGCGCGGTCGTTCGAAATGCCGACGACCCAGGCGCTATTGCCAAGCATCGTCCCCAGCGCCCTGTTCCCCCGCGCCGTCGCTGCCGCGCAATCGGCGCAGCAGTCTGCGACCATCGTCGCCCCGGCTCTCGGCGGCTTGCTCTATGCATTTGGCAGCGTCTGGGTCTACGGTCCAACCGTACTTCTGTATGTGATCGCCTGCACGCTGATGCTCAATCTGCCGGCACGCCAGACGCCGCTGAACAAAGGCAAAGCCACGCTGGATTCGTTGCTGGCGGGAATCCGTTTCATCCGCAGCCGCCCGGACATCCTCGGCGCGATCTCGCTGGACCTTTTTGCCGTGCTGCTCGGCGGCGCCACGGCGTTGCTGCCGGTGTTCGCCAAGGACATTCTGCTGACTGGCCCGTGGGGCCTTGGCCTGCTGCGCTCGGCGCCGGCAGTGGGCGCGTTGCTGATGTCATTGTTCCTGGCGCGATTTGCCGTGGAGCGCAATGTCGGTCGGGTGATGTTCACCGCCGTCGGCATCTTCGGCGTCGCCACCATCGCCTTCGGCCTGTCGACCTCGTTCTGGTTCTCGCTGGCAGTGCTGGTGGTGCTCGGTGCAGCGGACATGATCAGCATGGTCATCCGCGCCTCGTTCGTACAACTGGAAACCCCGGACGAAATGCGCGGCCGGGTCAGCGCGGTCAACGGCCTGTTCATTGGTGCCTCGAACCAGTTGGGCGAATTCGAATCCGGCCTCACGGCCCACTGGTTCGGCACCGTGCCGGCGGTGGTCATGGGCGGAATCGGCACGCTGGTGGTGACCGGGACGTGGATCAAGCTGTTCCCGACATTGGCGAACCGGGACCGGATGCATGTGCCGGTGGAGGAGAAGGTCTGAATCCTTCAGGCCATCAACTCCACCGCCACCCTCGTCCGCAACGCCTTGCCGCCAAGTTGCTCGACCAGGGTCAAGGCAAATTCCAGCGCCGGTCCCGAGCCTTGGGCGGTGATGCAGTTGCCGTCGACCACCACTGATTGATCAACAAACGTACAGCCCGACAACTGATGACTGGCGCCGGGCTGGCAGGTCATCCGTCGCTGGCGCAGCACGCCTGACGCTTGCAGCGCGACGGCCGGGGCTTCGCCGATGGCGGCGAACAGTCGGCCGGCGCTGGCTTGGTCCTTGAGCAATTGCTGTAATGGCTGATGCGCCGCCAGATGCTGGGAACCGACGGCGCCGCCCGGCAGGACAATCAGGTCGAAGCGCTGCGCGAGTACATCGACCAGCATGCCATCGGCAGTCAACCGGGTGCCGCGCGCGCAGGTCAGCATGCGCCGGCCTTCGATACTGGCGGCGACCACTTCGATGCCGGCGCGGCGCAGCACGTCGATCAGGGTCACGGTTTGCAAATCGTCGATGCCCTCGGCGAGGGCAATCAGGGCTCTGGAAGTCATGGGCGCTTTCCGCTGGGTAGTCTGTAAAGCGTAGTCAGCTTTGTCCCACCCTGTTCGAAGTCAGCCGTTACTTGATGTAAAGCTGAGTCGAGAGCGTGTTGCGCGGAGCGTTGATCGAGGTGTTGCTGAAGCTGAAGGTGCCTTCCTGTTTGCCGGCCAGATCGAAGGTATAGAGAGAACCGACGGTTTTGCTGCCAGGCGTGCATTCGGTGAGGTTGCCATTATCGAAGGCACACACCGGGCCTCGAGTGCCGTTGACCTCGAAGCCATCCAGAGTCACGTGTGGCTGGTTCTGGCCATAGCCGACTTCCAGCACGAAGACTTTGATATTCGGCCCACTGTGATTGCATTGGG
Source organism: Pseudomonas sp. 1L-B-1-E-C1 (assembly GCF_057291835.1). Lineage (NCBI taxonomy): Bacteria > Pseudomonadati > Pseudomonadota > Gammaproteobacteria > Pseudomonadales > Pseudomonadaceae > Pseudomonas > Pseudomonas sp. 1L-B-1-E-C1. The sequence goes on from NZ_JBXAWN010000010.1 coordinate 122,241, forward strand.
TTTGCGGCTGGTTATCGGCGATATCTTCCAGTCCGCAGGGCGGTGACTGTACTTTGATCACCTTCACTTCGCTCAACGGCGGCGCCGAAGCCGCGAACGCCGGGACCGCCGCCAGCAGTGCTGCAATCCATCCGAAAATCCTGATCCCGCTGTTGCGCATGCCTGCCCACTCCGAAAAATCAGCGCGCAGTATGGCGCAGTTGTCTGCTGCGCAAAACTTCGCCGACGATCGACACCAACATCCGCCAAATTCCTCACGCGGCTGGTATGATGCGCGGCTTTTTCCGGCCCACGACAATTTCCCAGGCGCTTGCGACGGTCTGTGCTTTGCTGTTGAGGTCGATACATTCACGGCGCCACGCGCGCCACGGGGAGCAGACATGCTGGAAAGGCTGTTTCAACTCAAGGCACACAACACCAACGTGCGCACCGAAATTCTCGCGGGCGTCACGACTTTCCTGGCCATGGCTTACATTCTGTTCGTCAACCCGAGCATCCTCGGCGAGACCGGCATGGACAAGGGCGCGATCTTCGTCGCCACCTGTCTGGCGGCTGCAATCGGCTCGACCGTGATGGGCCTGATCGCCAACTACCCGATCGCCCTCGCTCCGGGCATGGGCCTGAACGCCTTCTTTACCTACACCGTGGTTCTGCACATGGGCCACACCTGGCAGGTGGCGCTGGGTGCGGTGTTCATTTCCGCCGTGCTGTTCTTCCTGCTGTCGATCTTCCGTATCCGTGAATGGATCATCAATGCCATCCCGCTGCCGCTGCGCTCGGCAATTGCCGCCGGTATCGGCCTGTTCCTGGCGTTGATTGCCTTGCACAACGCGGAAATCGTGGTCGGCAATTCGGCGACCATGGTCGGCCTCGGTGATCTGACGAAACCGGCACCGATCCTTGCGACTATCGGCTTCGCTGTGATCGTCGCCCTCGAAGCGCTGAAAGTGCGCGGCGCGGTGCTGATCGGCATCCTCGCGGTAACCATCGCCTCGATCGCGCTGAACGTCACCAAGTTCGGCGGCATCCTGTCGATGCCGCCGTCGCTGGCGCCGACCTTCCTGCAACTGGACATCAAAGGTGCACTGGACATCGGTCTGGTCAGCGTGATCTTCGCCTTCCTGTTCGTCGACCTGTTCGACAACTCCGGGACCCTGATCGGCGTCGCCAAGCGCGCCGGCCTGATGGGCAAGGACGGCCACATGCCGAAAATGGGTCGCGCGCTGATCGCCGACAGTACTGCGGCCATGGCCGGTTCGCTGCTGGGCACTTCGACCACCACCAGTTACATCGAATCCGCTGCCGGCGTCAGTGCCGGCGGCCGCACCGGCCTGACCGCCATTGTCGTGGCAATTCTGTTCCTGCTGGCGCTGTTCTTCTCGCCACTGGCGGCCAGCGTTCCGGCTTTCGCCACCGCCCCAGCGCTGCTGTTCGTCGCCGTGCTGATGACTTCCGGCCTGGCGGAAATAGACTGGGATGACATCACCGTCGCCGCGCCGGTGGTGGTCACCGCGCTGGCGATGCCGTTCACCTATTCGATCGCCAACGGCATCGCCTTCGGCTTCATCGCCTGGACCGCCATCAAGCTGCTGTCCGGCCGTGCCCGTGAGCTGAACCCGGCACTGGTGATTCTGTCGATTCTGTTTGTGATCAAGCTGGGTTGGTTCAACGCATGACTTTCGATTCCCAAGCCTACGCCGAACAGCTCGAAGCCAAGGTCACACGTCTGCGTGAGCTGCTGGCGCCGTTCGATGCACCCGAGCCGACGGTGTTTGATTCGCCGCTGCAGAACTTCCGCCTGCGCGCCGAATTCCGCCTGTGGCGCGAGGGCGGCGAGCGACATTACGCGATGTTCTCTCAGGACGACAAACGCACGCCGATCCTCATCGAAGAATTCCCGATTGCCAGCCTGCGCATCAACCAGTTGATGCCGCAGTTGAAGGCCGCGTGGCAGGCCAGTTCGGCGCTGAGCCACAAGTTGTTCCAGGTCGAATTCCTGACCACGCTGGCCGGCGACGCGATGATCACCCTGTGCTATCACCGCCCGCTGGATGAGCATTGGCACGCGGCGGCGACTCAGTTGGCGACCAATCTCGGTGTGAGCATCATCGGCCGCTCCAAAGGCAAGCGCGAAGTGCTCGGCCAGGATTATGTCGTCGAAAAACTCGAAGTCGGCGGCCGCATCTTCAGCTATCGCCAGCCCGAAGGCGCGTTCACCCAGCCCAACGGTACGGTGAACCAGAAAATGCTCAACTGGGCATACGAAGCGCTGGGCGATCGCAGCGACGATCTGCTGGAGTTGTACTGCGGCAATGGCAACTTCACCCTGCCGCTGGCCACCCGCGTACGCAAAGTGCTCGCTACCGAAATCAGCAAGACGTCGGTCAACGCGGCCCTGAGCAACCTCAGCGAAAACGCTGTGGATAACGTCACCCTCGTGCGTTTGTCCGCCGAAGAACTGACCGAAGCGCTCAACGAAGTGCGCCCGTTCCGCCGCCTGCACGGCATCGATCTGAAGAGCTACGACTTCGGCAGCGTCTTCGTCGACCCACCGCGCGCCGGCATGGACCCGGATACCTGCGAACTGACCCGACGCTTCGACAATATCCTGTACATCTCCTGCAACCCGGAGACCCTCGCGGCCAACATCGCCCAATTGCATGACACCCACCGCATTACCAAGTGCGCATTGTTCGACCAATTCCCGTGGACCCATCACATGGAATCCGGTGTGCTGCTGACCCGGCGTTGATTGCGGGTAGCGGATACGGAAAAGCCGTCGTGATTGACGGCTTTTTCGTGGCTCTAAAAGATCGCAGCCTTCGGCAGCTCCTACAGATAACCGCGTTCCACATGTAGGAGCTGCCGAAGGCTGCGATCTTTTGATCTGTGCGATCACCGAACATAAAACGCCCAGGTCATTTCTGTTCAATTGACCGATGTAACCATCTAGTACATTTTATCTCCACAGGCCGGAACCTCTTGGCCCATGCCAAAAACAAGAAGTGGAGTTACCCCCATGCCCCCTATCGTTCTGGTGCTTAACGGCCCGAACCTGAACCTGCTTGGCACCCGCGAGCCGGCGACTTATGGTCATGAAACCCTGGCGGACATTTCCGCGCTGTGTGGTCGCGCGGCTGACGAGTTCGGCCTGACCGTGGAGTTTCGCCAGACCAATCATGAAGGCGAGCTGCTCGACTGGATTCACGCCGCGCGGGGGCGTTGCGCCGGGATCGTGATCAATCCGGCGGCGTGGACGCATACTTCGGTGGCGATTCGCGATGCCTTGGTTGCCAGCGAGCTGCCAGTGATTGAAGTGCATCTGTCCAACGTGCATGCCCGCGAGCCGTTCCGTCATCACTCGTTCGTTTCAGGCATTGCCACGGCGGTGATGTGCGGGTTCGGCAGCCATGGTTATCGCTTGGCGCTGGAACATTTCAGTCAGCGGTTAAAGGGATAAAGGCCATGTCGCGCTCCAATGTAATACTCGCCGGTCTGATCGGGGCCGGCATTCAAGCTTCGCGCACTCCCGCACTGCACGAGCACGAAGGCGATGCGCAGGGCCTGCGTTATCTCTACCAACTTATCGACCTCGATCAATTGCGCCTCGACAGCACGGCCCTGCCCGATTTGCTGCAAGCGGCCGAGCGGATGCATTACACCGGGCTGAACATCACGTTTCCGTGCAAGCAGGCAATCATCCCGCTGCTTGATGAATTGTCGCCGGAAGCCCGCGGTATCGGCGCAGTGAACACGGTGGTGCTGAAGGACGGCAAGCGTGTCGGCCACAACACCGACTGTCTCGGCTTCGCCGAGGGTTTTCGCCGGGGTCTGACAGACGCTGCCCGTGAACGAGTAGTCCAGATGGGCGCTGGCGGCGCTGGTGCGGCGGTGGCCCACGCACTGCTCAGCGAAGGCGTACGGCAACTGACGATTTTTGATGTCGATCACGAGCGCGCGGAAAGTCTGGCGAACAATCTGAATCAACATTTTGGCGCCGGTCGCGCGCAGGCCGGGCGGGATTTGCCCTCGGCGCTGGCGCAGGCCGATGGTCTGGTCAACACCACGCCGATGGGCATGGCCAAGCTGCCGGGTACACCAGTGCCGGCCGGGTTGTTGCGCAAGGAAATGTGGGTGGCGGAGATCGTGTATTTCCCGCTGGAAACCGAACTGCTGCGCGACGCCCGTGCTTTGGGTTGCCGCACGCTGGATGGCGGCAACATGGCGGTGTTTCAGGCGGTCAAGGCGTTTGAATTGTTCAGCGAAGTGGTGCCGGATGCGCAACGCATGCTTGAGCATTTTCAGAACATGAATGGTTAAAGAGCAAAAGATCGCAGCCTTCGGCAGCTCCTACAGGAAACGGTGTAGGAGCTGCCGAAGGCTGCGATCTTTTGACTGTCAGGCCTTCAGGTAGCGCAACACCGATTCGCAGATCATCTCGCGGTGGCGCTGCTTGATGGTTTCGTCCGGCAGATCGATCTGGAAGATTTCCCCCAGCGTGTGGCGGTTCGAGACGCGGTAGAAGCAGAACGAACTGATCAGCAGGTGCACGTCCAGCGCATCGATGCCGCGCCGGAACACATCTTCGTCCGCCCCTCTTTGCAGAATCCCGCCCAAGGTATCGAGGATCGTGTTGTTCAGCGCCTTGATCGCATCGGAACGCTTCACGTACTCGGCATTGTGGATATTTTCGATGCTGACAATGCGCACGAAATCGACATTGCGGTCGTGGTGATCGAAGGTGAATTCCACCAGCCGACGGATCGCCAGTTCGGGCGGCAGTTCGTCCAGGTGCAGGCGGTTTTCCGTGCTGCGGATATCGCCGTAAAGCTTCTCCAGCACCTCGACGTACAGCCGCTCCTTGCTGCCGAAGTAGTAGTAGATCATGCGTTTGGAGGTTCGGATGCGCTCGGCGATCGCGTCGACGCGGGCGCCGGACAGGCCCTGCTGGACGAACTCGACGATCGCCTCCTGCAGGATGTTTTCGCGGGTCTTTTCCGGGTTGTTCTTGCGACTCTTGCGCGGCACTGCGTCGGACTCGACAGCCGCGGCGGAAAGTTCTGAATTCATGGTCATCGCGGGCTCACGGCCATCACTGCACAAGCTGGCGATTATGGGCCGCGCGGGACAGTGAAGGAAGCCGCGCAGCCAGTGTTTAATCCCGCGTTTACGAATTCCCTACAACTTCGCCTGACGCACCGCGCCGCTGCGGGATTTAGCCATCGCCGCCAGCCGCACCGCAACGTTGGCCGCGCCGTAGCCGGCATAGCCATTCTTGCGCTGGATGATCTCGAAGAAGAAGCGCCCTTCGAACGGCTCGGTGTAGACATGAAACAACTCGCCGCCTTGGGCGTCACGGTCGTAGAGCACGTTGTAATAGGCCAGCTCGCTGAGAAACTCATCGTCGAAATCGAAGCGCGCCGCGAGGTCATCGTAGTAGTTCAGCGGGATGTCCAGCAGCGGCACACCGGCCTCTTTGGCGCGACTGACCTGGGCGAAGATGTCGTCACAATCGAAGGCGATGTGGTGCACGCCGGAGCCGCGATAGCTCGACAGTGCATGGGAGATCGCGGTATTGCGGTTCTCGGAAATATTCAGCGGCAGCCGGATCGAACTGTCGCGGCTGCGCAGTGCGCGGCTTTTCACCAGACCGTACGGATCGGGCAGCACCACTTCGTCATCGGCCTCAAAATCCAGCAGGCTCTTGTAGAACAGCACCCAACTGTCGAGGCTGTCGGCCGGCAGCGCCATGGCCATGTGATCGATTCGCTTGAGGCCGCCGCCGGTCTGTGCGTTCGGCAGCAGATTAAAATCGGTGCCGTAAACGTCGGCGTCCTCGTCGACCAGATAAATCAGGCTGCCGTCCGGTGCACGCACCGCCGCCAGTTCCAGCTCATTCGGCCCGACCAGCCCGCGATAGGGTTGCCCCTTGTAAGCGACCGCGCGGGCCAGCGCGCTGGCGCTGTCCTTGACCCGCACAGCCGTGGCGCAAAGCGAGGGGCCGTGGGCTTCGAAAAAGCTGTGGGCGAACGAATAGGGCTCGGAGTTGAGGATCAGGTTGATATCGCCCTGACGCAACAGGCTGACACTTTTCGAGCGATGCTGGCCGGCCTTGGCAAAACCGAGTCGTTGCAGCCAGTGACAGAGCTTCGCCCCGAGCGCTTCGTCGACGGCAAACTCGAGAAACTCAACGCCGTTGTATTCGCTGGCCTGCGGCGTTTCGAAGAGGATTTCGCGGTTGGCCACCGGCGGTGCTTCCTGCTCGAGACGCTGGCGGGTCTTCTCCTCCAGATACAGCAGCGAACGCAAACCGTCGGCGGCGTTGGCCCGTGGCGGCGCAGCGCGGAAGCCGTCGTTGAAAATTTCCAGCGACAGCGGCCCGGTATAGCCACTCTTGATGATCGGCGCGAGGAAACCCGGCAAATCGAATTCGCCCTGCCCCGGGAAGCAGCGGAAATGCCGGCTCCACTCCAGCACATCCATCTGCAGAATCGGCGCGTCGGCCATTTGCACGAAGAAGATCTTTTCGCCGGGAATATCGGCGATGGCGCTTGGATCGCCCTTCAGCGACAGCGTGTGGAAGCTGTCGAGCAGCACGCCGAGACTAGGATGATCGGCCTGACGGACGATGTCCCAGACCTGTTGATAAGTGTTGACGTGACGGCCCCAGGCCAGCGCTTCGTAACCGATACGCAAGCCACGGGCGTCGGCGCGTTCGGCCAGCAGTCGCAGATCATCGACAAGAATCTGATGATCGCCGAGGCTGTCGGCAGAAGCGTTACTGCAGACCAGCACCAGGTCGGTGCCAAGTTCCTGCATCAGATCGAACTTGCGCTCGGCGCGCTCGAGGTTGCGCGCCAGGCGATCACGGCGGCAGCCTTCGAAATCACGGAACGGTTGAAACAAGGTGATAGCGACGCCGAGATCGGCGCACATCTGTTTAACTTCGCGGGGACTGCCGTCGTAGTACAGGAGGTCGTTTTCGAAAATCTCCACCCCGTCGAACCCGGCGGCGGCAATGGCTTCGAGTTTTTCCGGCAGGGTGCCGCTCAAGGAAACGGTGGCAATGGAACGCTGCATGTTTCAACTCCCGGACTGCGCCGCTTTTGGGTAGGAGCTGCCGAAGGCTGCGATCTGTTGATCCTGAAAAGCAAAGATCGCAGCCTTCGGCAGCTCCTACGAGGGAATGGGTTTTTATAGTGAGGGAAATTATTGGCTGCATCCTTGCGCGCAGCAATTTAAAGTGTACTACCCGGTTAGTTTTGCGTGCGATTATCGAACACTAAGGCGATTTGGCGAATTGACGATTTTTTGTTCACTGCCCAACATCGGTTGCACATCGAGTCCGGCCGCTAACCACCGGACAAGGTGTTCGACCGTAAAGAACACCAAATAACAAATCCAAAAACGGGTGGAACACATGATTCCTTCACAGACTTCCCGCATGGCTCCGGCCATGAGCACTGCCACGGGTGGCATCGGCGACAAGATCCGCGGCGCCATGGCGGTCGGCAAGACCCGCTGGGGCATGCTGGCGCTGGTGTTTTTTGCCACCACTCTCAACTACATCGACCGCGCCGCCCTAGGCGTCATGCAGCCGATCCTCGCCAAGGAAATGAGCTGGACGGCGATGGATTACGCCAACATCAACTTCTGGTTCCAGGTCGGCTACGCGATCGGGTTTGTCCTGCAGGGACGCCTGATCGACCGGGTCGGCGTCAAGCGCGTGTTCTTCTGCGCCGTGCTGCTCTGGAGCCTGGCCACCGGCGCCCATGGCCTGGCGACCTCGGCAGTCGGCTTCATGGTCTGCCGCTTCATCCTCGGCCTCACCGAAGCGGCCAATTACCCGGCCTGCGTGAAAACCACGCGCCTGTGGTTCCCGGCCGGTGAACGTGCAGTCGCTACCGGCATCTTCAACGCCGGCACCAACGTCGGCGCGATGTTCACGCCGATGCTGCTGCCGCTGATCCTGCATGCGTGGGGCTGGCAAGCGGCGTTCCTGTGCATGGCCGCACTCGGCGGGATCTGGCTGCTGTTCTGGGGCTTGAAGTACTTCAATCCGGAAGATCATCCACGGGTGAAACAGTCGGAGCTCGAATACATCCAGCAGCAAGTCGAACCGGAACAGGCCCGCGTGCCGTTCAGCAAGATCCTGCGCATGCGCGGCACCTGGGCCTTCGCCCTCGCCTACTCGCTGACCGCGCCGGTGTTCTGGTTCTATCTGTACTGGCTGCCGCCGTTTCTCAATCAGCAATACAACCTCGGCATCAACGTCACGCAGATGGGTATTCCGCTGATCATCATCTACGTCACGGCTGACTTCGGCAGTGTCGGCGGCGGAATTCTGTCCTCGTTCCTGATCGGTCGCGGCATGAACTCGATCAAGGCGCGGCTGCTGTCGATGTTGCTGTTTGCCTGCTGCATCATCGGCGTGGTCATGGCCGCCGGCTCGGCGAATCTGTGGGTGGCGGTGGCGGCGATCTCGCTGGCGATCGGCGCGCATCAGGCCTGGACTGCGAACATCTGGAGCCTGGTGATGGACTACACGCCCAAGCACATGATGAGCACGGTGTTCGGCTTCGGCGGCATGTGCGCGGCGATCGGCGGGATGTTCATGACCCAGATCGTCGGCCACATTCTCACCGTTACCAACAACAACTACACGGTGTTGTTCACGCTGATTCCGGCGATGTACTTTCTCGCACTGACGTGGATGTACTTCATGGCACCACGCAAGATTCCGACCGTCGAATAACCCGCTAAATTGCCCCTGTAGGAGCTGCGGAACGCTGCGATCTTTTGATCTTGCTGTTTAAGATCAAAAGATCGCAGCCTCGTTTCACTCGTCAGCTCCTACAAGGGATCTTTGCTCCCCCTTAGCGCCGGCTCTGCTGCCACGCCGCCGCCAATCCGCTGCAGCAGATCACTGCAATACCGATCACCGTCAACCCGCTTGGCGTGTGATTGAACAGCAGCCAGCCCAACAACCCGGCAAAGACGATCTGGCAATAGCCGAACGGCGCCAGCAGCGCCGGAGCTGCGTGACGGAAGGCCTGGGTCAGAAACAGGTGAGCAGTCATTCCGCAACTGCCCAGCGCCAGCATCAGCGCGGCATGAGGCAACGTCGGCACCTGCCAGAAGAACGGCACCAGCGCGCTCATCACCAGGGTATTGCACAGCCCGGCGAAGAAGTTGCTGGTGGTCGGGCTGTCCACTTCGGCGAGCTTGCGCGTCAGCAGTTGGTAGAAGCAGAAAAACAGCGCCGAGCAGAACGGCAGCAGGATCGCCGGGGTGAACAGTTCGCCGCCGGGGTGGACGATGATCAGCACGCCGATGAAGCCGCAGATCACCGCGATCCATTGCCCGCGCGTCACCCGTTCCTTGAGCAGCGGCACCGACAACGCCGTCACCAATACCGGCGCGAGAAAGTTGACCGCCGTGGCTTCTGCCAGCGGGATGTACAACAGCGCCGTGGTGAAAAACAGGCTGGTGCCGAGCAGGCACAGGGCACGGGCGAGCTGCCATAGCGGTTTCTTGGTGCGCAGTACGCGCAAGCCAGACTGCGGCAGGAAAATCCCCGCCATCAACAAGGTGTGCACCACATAGCGCGCCCACACCACCATCACGATGGGATAGAAGCCGGACAGGTATTTGGACAATGCGTCGTGGCTGGAAAACAGGAACGTCGCCACGACAATCAGCAGGATCCCCTTGAAGGGCTGGTTGACACCGGAGAGCGGGGTGCTGACGGTCATTGGCAATCTCTGAAAAATACCCAGGCGAGCGTTCGCGCTGGCGGCAATCGGTGTGGCAATCATAGTCGGCAGAGCTTTCAGCAACCGCACAGGTTGCCATCTTCTTCGCCGGGAAACCGCCGTTGAGCAAAACCGTGAGGCAAGATTCCCGCCACTTCGGCTCTCGACAAGTCTGCAACATCACAGACTGCTGTCGAAACAGCCGGTTCATGGATTCGCCGGAAGAAATTCCTTTCGGGATTGAATTCACGGCCCGCTCGACCGTCAATACCAGGCCCGCACCACGCGGGCGCGTGTGCATGGACGGACGACCGGACTGGCGCCACACTCACACAACGGCAACACTCATCACCTGACTCATCACCCGCAATAAAGAGGATTCCCACATGCTATGGAAAAAAGGCCGACGCAGTGACAACGTCGTCGACGCCCGGGGTGATGATGCCGGCGGTGGCGGCGGCATGCGCTTCGGTGGCGGCAAGGGCCTGAGCCTGACTGCCATCGTGCTGATTGTCGGTATCGGCTGGCTGACCGGCCAGGACCCGATGCAGATCCTCGGCCAGTTGACCGGGCAGATGGACCAACCGGCGCCCACCTCGCAAACCCGTCAGGCACCGCCGGCCAATGATGAACAAGCCGAATTCGTCCGCTCAATCCTCGGCGACACCGAAGACACCTGGGGTCCGATCTTCCAGCAGGCCGGGCGCCAATACAAAGACCCGACGCTGGTGCTGTTCAGCAACCGGGTTAACTCGGCGTGCGGCATGGCCACTTCGGCCACCGGCCCGTTCTATTGCCCGGCCGACCAGAAGGTCTATCTGGACATGGCCTTCTTCCAGGAAATGTCGCAGCGCTTCAAAGCCGCCGGGGATTTCGCTCAGGCCTACGTGATCGCGCACGAGGTCGGCCACCATGTGCAAACGCTGCTCGGCGTCTCGGCGAAGATGCAGACAGCGCGCCAGCAAGGTCGGCAAATGGAAGGCGACGGCGGCCTGCTGGTCCGTCAGGAATTGCAGGCCGACTGCCTCGCGGGCGTCTGGGCGTACAACGCGCAGAAGCGCCTGAACTGGCTGGAGCCCGGCGACATCGAAGAAGCCTTGAACGCTGCCAATGCCATCGGCGATGATCGCCTGCAACAACAGGGTCAGGGCCGTGTGGTGCCGGACTCGTTTACCCACGGTACGTCGGCGCAAAGGGTGCGCTGGTTCAAAACCGGATTCGCGCAAGGCCAGGTAAGCCAGTGCGACACCTTCGCGGCGAAAACCCTGTAAATGCATAAATGGCTTGTGGCGTTACTGTTCATCGCCGGCACCGCGCAAGCGGCCGGCGTCGATGCGATCAGCCCCGGTCGCCTGCAACTCAAGGCCGGGGAAATGGCGGTGGGCATCGGCCCGGCGCCGGAGAAGATCGAGCGCGTGCTGATCGTCATTCACGGTCGCCTGCGCAACGCCGAGACCTATCGCAAAAGCGCGGAAAGCGCCGCCGAACTCGCCGGGCAAACCGCGCACACGCTGGTGATCGCCCCGCAATTTCTCAATGAAAGCGACGTCACTTTGTACTCCTTGCCACCGACGGTGCTGCGCTGGCAGGGCAACGAGTGGATGGGCGGCGGCTTGTCCACCGGGCCGAATCCGCTGAGTTCCTACGCGGCGCTGGACGAAATCGTCGCGCGCGTCAGCGATCGCAAACAGTTTCCGGACGTGAAACAGATCGTGATCTTCGGCCACTCCGGCGGTGCTCAGGTGGTGCAGCGTTATGCGCTGCTGGCCAAGGATCAGCCGGCACTCAAGGCCAACGGCATTCGCTTGCGCTTTGTAGTCGCCAATCCTTCTTCTTATGCGTATTTAAACGAGCAGCGGCCGGTGGCGTTCGATCACGCGCAATGCCCCGGTTTCAATCGCTGGAAATACGGATTGGCGGACATGCCGGTGTATGCCGGCGGGCAAACGCCTTTGCAGGTCGAGAGCGCTTACGTCAAACGCGAGGTGATTTATCTGCTTGGCCAACAGGATGTCGACCCGGAGCATCCGGCGCTGGACAAGAGTTGCGCGGCCGAGGCGCAAGGGGCTTACCGCTTGATGCGCGGCAAACTGTATTTCGGTTATTTGCTGCGCCGCCATCCTGAGGGAGTCAATCAAAGGCTGATTGAAGTGCCTGGGGTTGGGCATGACGGGGATGGGATGTTGACGTCGGCGGAGGGGCAGAAGGCTTTGTTTGATCAGTGAGTTGTTTGCTGAATCTACCGGCCTCTTCGCGAGCAGGCTCGCTCCCACATTTGGAATGAATGCCACATTTGGAATGCATTCCCCCTGTGGGAGCGAGCTTGCTCGCGAAGGGGCCGGCTCAGGCGACGAAAATGTCAGGCTGACAGCATCCGCCGCAACTCAACACAATCCTGTGCATGCCAATCGGTCAGCTCCGGCCAAGGGTTATCCGGCAGATTCACCAACACCGTGCGCGCCCCCGCCGCGCGCCCGCAATCCAGATCAAAGCGGTAATCACCAACCATCACCATGTCACTCGCTGGCACCTGCCAGGCCTCGGCCAGTTTCAGCAAACCGCCGGGGTGCGGCTTTGGCGGTGCTTCATCTCGACCCAGCACATCCTCGACCGCGAAGCAGTCAGCCAGGCCGATGGCCTCCAGCGTGACATGCGCCAGTTCCCGCGCATTGCGCGTGAGGATGCCGAGGCGATAACCGCGCGCGTGCAGGTCACGCACCAGCTCCACCGCGCCGGTGGCCGGGGTCGAACCCAGCGCCAGATCGCGTTCATGCTCGAGCAACCAGGCATGCTTGGCCGCCGCTTCAGCGGCCGGCAACGCGGCGAGATGGGTGAGGATGTCGTCCTCCGGCGGAATCGCCAGCGCCACGCGAATCGCCGCGAAGTCATGCACGGCCACGGTCAGCGTGCCGTCCATGTCGAACACCCAATGACGAACCTCGGTCAGGCTCATGCCCAGTCCTTGCGATGGCGAATCAGGCCTTCCTGAGTCACCGAAGCGACCAGTTGCCCGGCACGGTTGAATACGCTGCCACGGGAGAAGCCGCGCGAATTACCGGCCCACGGGCTGTCCATCGCGTAGAGCAACCAGTCATCAGCACGCAGGTCATTGTGGAACCACAGCGCGTGATCGAGGCTGGCGACCTGCATGTCTTTCTGCCAGACCGACTTGCCGTGGGGCAACATCGACGTGGTCAGCAGGCCGAAGTCCGAGGCATACGCCAGCAGATACTTGTGCAGCGCCGGGATGTCGGCCAAGGCGCCGTCGGCGCGGAACCACACGTACTTCACCGGATCGGCCGGTTGCGGGTTGTACGGGTCTTTTTCGGTGACCGGGCGCACTTCGATCGGTTTCGGGCACAGCAGTTTTTCACGCATATGCTCGGGAATCAGGTGCGCGCGCTGCTGGGTCAGTTCCAGCTCCGAGGGCAGGTTTTCCGGGCCGACCACCGCCGGCATCTGACCCTGATGTTCGAAGCCTTTTTCGTCGTACTGGAACGAAGCGCTGCAGGTAAAGATCGGGTGGCCCTTCTGGATCGCCGTCACGCGGCGAGTGCTGAAGCTGCCGCCATCACGCACGCGATCAACCGAATACACCACCGGCAACTTGGCATCGCCCGGGCGCAGGAAATAACCGTGCAGCGAGTGCACGTGGCGCGCTTCTTCCACCGTCTGACTGGCCGCCGACAGCGACTGGCCGAGCACCTGACCGCCGAACAACTGGCGGAACCCCAGATCCTGGCTGCGGCCACGGAACAGGTTTTCTTCGATCGGCTCCAGGGTCAGCAGATCGACCAGATCTTCCAGCACTTGGCTCATTCAGGCACTCCTCACACAAAGCAATGGCCGCGCAGTCTTGGCTGCGGCGGACGATTCAGGTTCTGGCACGGGCCAAATACGATGGCGGCCATTGTAAACGTCCGTGTCGGCTTATTCATGCAAGGTTTGCAGCCATTGTTCGCGGCTGATGCGATACAGGACATGTCGGCGCAACGGGTGATCGAGCGCAAGCCTGGGGTGATCGAAATCGTCCTGCGGGTCGTGATGCATGCCGATGGCCTGCATGACCTTTTCCGACTGGGCATTCTGCTCGGCGGTGAACGAGACGATTTCCTCCAGTTTCAAGCGGTCGAAGCCGGCGCGCAGAGCGGTCCACGCCGCTTCACTGGCGTAGCCCAGCCCCCAATGTTCCCTGGCCAGACGCCAGCCGATTTCCACCGCCGGGGTGAACGGCGCATCGAAGCCGACCACGCCGAGCCCGGTGAAACCGATGAACTCGCCCGTGTCCTTGCGCTCCAGCGCCCACAGGCCAAAGCCGTGCTCGGCAAAATGCCCGCGCACGCGGCCAATCAAAGCGGCACTTTCCAGCCGGGTCAACGGCGCCGGGAAGTAGCGCATCACCTGCGGATCGGCACACATCGCCGCAAATGCCGGCAAATCCTCGTCCTGCCACTGCCGCATCAACAACCGCGCGCTTTGCAACTCCAGTATCGGCTCCATCGTCCCCTCCATTTCCATGCCGTTGAGTCTACATCGCTGGTAGGATCGTTCATTCGTTCCCAGGTTCTGCGCGAAACAAGCCATGCCCTTGCCGTTGATCTATCACGAAGACTACAGCCCCGAGTTCCCGGCGGATCACCGCTTTCCGATGGACAAGTTTCGTCTGCTGCGCGATCACCTGATCGACAGCGGCCTGATCCGTGACGCCGACCTTCTGCGCCCGCAGATCTGCCCCAACGACATTCTCGCCCTCGCCCATGACCGCAGCTATATCGAACGCTACATGAGCGGCGAGTTGTCCCGCGAAGACCAACGGCGCCTCGGTCTGCCGTGGAACGAAGCGCTGGCGCGGCGCACCGTGCGTGCGGTGGGCGGTTCGATCCTCGCGGCAGAGAAAGCGCTGGAACATGGCCTGGCCTGTCATCTGGCCGGCGGCACCCATCACGCTCACTACGATTACCCTGCCGGCTTCTGCATCTTCAATGACCTGGCGATCATCAGCCAGTACCTGTTGCAGAGCGGCCGGGTCAATCGCGTGCTGATCTTCGATTGCGACGTGCATCAGGGCGACGGCACTGCGCGGATTCTTCACGACACGCCGGAGGCGATTACCGTTTCCCTGCACTGCGAAAAGAATTTTCCCGCGCGCAAAGCCGAAAGTGACTGGGACATTCCACTGCCCAAGGGCATGGGCGATGCCGATTACTTGCGGGTGGTCGATGACACGCTCAACTACCTGCTGCCGCTGTACCAACCGGATCTGGTGCTCTACGACGCTGGCGTTGATGTGCACAAGGACGATGCCCTTGGTTATCTGCAACTGACCGACGAGGGCGTAGCCGAGCGCGATGAACGGGTGATGCGCCATTGCCTGGGCCGCGACATCCCGGTGGTCGGAGTGATCGGCGGCGGCTACAGCAAGGATCGCCACGCCCTCGCCCGCCGCCACGGCATCCTCCATCACAGCGCGCAACGAGTGTGGGATTCACACGGCTGTCACTGAAACGTGCTGCGTTACCCACAATCGCTGTGGAACTGCCTGTGGATAACCTGCGCGAAAGGGACTGCAGGCCATGCTGGGCATGGGGTACAGCGCACTGTTTATTTTTTAACCACACTCGAAACACACCGCAGCCCCTGTGGGAGCGAGCCTGCTCGCGAAGGCGGCAGATCAGCCAACACATCATCAACTGACCCACCGTCTTCGCGAGCAAGCTCGCCCCCACATGGGGTCTCCCACAGGGTTCAGCGCTGTTAGAATGCGCGCCTTGTCCCGCCATACCGCAGCGCACGCCCATGACTCAGAACACCGCCCCCGCCAACACCCACGTCGCCATCATCGGCGGTGGCCCTGCCGGCCTGATGGCCGCCGAAGTGCTGAGCCAGGCGGAAATCCGCGTCGATCTGTATGACGGCATGCCCTCTGTCGGGCGCAAATTCCTGCTGGCCGGGGTCGGCGGCATGAACATCACCCACTCCGAAGCCTACCCGGCATTCCTCTCCCGCTACGCTGAACGCGCACCGCACATCGCCCCGCTACTGCGCGCGTTCGATGCCGATGCCTTGTGCCAGTGGATTCACGAGCTGGGCATAGAAACCTTCATCGGCAGCTCCGGCCGCGTATTCCCCACCGACATGAAAGCCGCGCCGCTGTTGCGCGCCTGGCTCAAACGCCTGCGCGACAGCGGCGTGGTTATCCACACCCGCCATCGCTGGCTCGGTTGGGACGCAAGCGGCGCATTGCGCATCGCCAGTCCGCACGGCGAAATCAGCGTTAACCCCGACGCCACCCTACTCGCTTTGGGTGGCGGCAGCTGGTCGCGCCTGGGCTCGGATGGCGCGTGGATGTTGCCGCTGGAGCAACGTGGCGTGGATCTGGCGCCGCTGCAGCCGAGCAACTGCGGCTTCGAGGTACAGGCCTGGAGCGACCTGATGGTGAGCAAATTCGCCGGCGCGCCGCTGAAAAACATCGCCATCGGCTTGAACGACGATATCCCGCGTCTGGGCGAATGCGTGATCACCACGACCGGCATCGAAGGCAGCCTGATCTACGCCCTGTCGGCGCCAATTCGCGAAGAGATCAATCGCTATGGCGCAGCGGTTATCCACATCGACCTGCTGCCCGGCCGCCCTGTGGATAAATTACACACGGCGCTAAGCAAACCACGCGGCTCGCGCTCAATGGCCAAGCATCTGCACAGTCAGGTGGGGATTGATGGGGTTAAGGCAGCGTTGTTGCGCGAGCTGACCGATGCCGAAACCTTCGCCGATCCGGCGCTCCTGGCGCGAGCGATCAAGGCATTGCCGCTGACTCTGGTGAAAACCCGTCCGCTGGACGAGGCGATCAGCAGCGCCGGTGGCGTGAGGTTCGAAGCGATGGATGAGCGCTTGATGCTCAAGGCGTTGCCGGGGGTGTTTTGCGCCGGCGAGATGCTTGACTGGGAAGCGCCAACCGGAGGGTATTTGCTGACCGGGTGTTTTGCCAGTGGGCGGGCGGCTGGGCTGGGAATCGTGCAATGGCTTAAGCACAAAACCCTGTAGGAGCTGACGAGTGAAACGAGGCTGCGATCTTTTGATGTTCAAAAATCAACATCAAAAGATCGCAGCGTTCCGCAGCTCCTACAGGGAAACGCATTCCCAATGTGGGAGCGAGCCTGCTCGCGAAGACGTCCTTACAAACGCTTCATCAAATCAAGGCTTGCGCTTGCGCGGCCCGGTATTGAACACCGGCACTTTGCGCACTGGCTTGATCGATGGCTCCGGTGCCGAGGTCTCGCCGCTGTCGACCCACTTGCCCAGATTGCGTTTACCACCGCCACCGCCCGACGCTTTCGGCTTCTTCGGTTTTTTCGGCTTCTTGATCACCTGACCACTGGCATCGGTGTCCGGCACGCGGTGCTCGGGTTCGAAATCCGGTTCGTTCTGGCGCTTCAGGTTCTGCCGCGTGAGCATTTCGATCGCCGAGAGCATGTTCACTTCATCGGCACACACCAGCGAGATCGCCTCACCGGTGGCACCCGCGCGGCCAGTGCGGCCGATGCGGTGAATGTAATCTTCGGCGACGATCGGCAGATCGAAGTTGACCACCAGCGGCAGATCTTCGATGTCCAGACCACGGGCGGCAACATCCGTCGCCACCAGAATCTGCACTTCGCTGAGCTTGAAACGGTCCAGTGCGCGCTGGCGCGTGGCCTGCGGTTTGTCGCCATGGATGCCGTCAGCGTTCACGCCCAAACCTTGAAGTTTCTCCACCAGCGCATCGACGCCGTTACGGGTCTTGGCGAACACCAGGACCTGCTTCCACTTGTTCTTGCGCATCAGGTGCACGAACAGTTCGGCCTTGCGTTTCTTGTCCACAGTCACGATCCACTGCTTGACCGTGTTGGCGGCGACATTGCGCGGGCTGACTTCGACGCTCAAAGGATCGTTGAGCATCTGCCCGGCGAGCAGGCGGATGTCATCGGAGAAGGTGGCGGAAAACAGCAGCGTCTGGCGCTTTTTCGGCAGCATGCGGTAGATATTCGCCAGTTCCTCGGAGAAGCCCAGGTCGAGCATACGATCGGCTTCATCCAGCACCAGCGTTTGCAGCTGATCCAGTTTCAGCGCGTTCTGACGGAACAGGTCGATCAAGCGACCGGGCGTGGCGACCAGCACATCGACGCCGCCGCGCAGCTTCATCATCTGTGGGTTGATGCTGACACCGCCGTACACCGCATAAGTGCGCAGCGGCAGGTTTTCCGCGTATTGGCGCACGGCTTCGTGGACCTGCTCGGCCAGCTCGCGGGTCGGCACCAGAATCAGCGCGCGCGCCGAGTTGGCGCTGACTTTCGGCCCTTCCATGGCCAGCAACTGCAACAGCGGCAAAGCGAAACCGGCAGTTTTGCCGGTGCCGGTCTGGGCCGCTGCCATCAGGTCGCGACCGGCCAACACCGCCGGAATGGCTTGCGCCTGCACCGGCGTCGGGGTCTGGTAGCCGAGCGTCTCGAGGGAGCGCAGCAAGGGTTCGATCAGGCCAAGGGAGGCGAAAGTCATGGGAGTACCGTAGGAGAAAATGACGCGGGGATGCAATGCCGCGCAGTTTACCCTAATTCGTACGCGCTTCCGTCGGAACGACTTTCGCCTCCCCCACTGGCGGCTGTGCCGGCCGGCGCCACTGCGGCAGGCTGATCAGCAGCACGGCGCTGATGATCACCAGCATCGCCAGCGCTTCTTCGATACCGATGGTCTCGCCAACAAACACCACGCCGAGCAACACCGCCACCGCCGGGTTGACGTAGGCATAACTGGTCGCTGCCGCCGGGCGTACGTGCTTGAGCAGATACATGTAGGAATTGAAGGCGATGATCGAGCCAAAGAAGATCAGATAGGCCAGTGCCAGCCAACCTTCGATCGGTGGCATGGCTTGCAGGTGCTCGCCGCTCAGCGCGCTGCCGATCAGCAAGACCACGCCGCCAATCAGCATTTCCACCGCACTGGCCATCGCCCCTGCGGGCAGCGGCAGATGCTTGCTCCACACCGAACCGAACGCCCAGCTCGCCGCCGCGAAGATCAGCAACATCGCGCCGAGTGGACTCGACTGCAGATTGGAACCCATGTTGAGCATGGCGATGCCAATGATCCCCAGCGCGACCCCGGCCCATTCGAGACGGGTATTGCGCGCGCCCCAGAAATAGCCGAACAACAAGGTGAACAGCGGCACCGTCGCCACCGCCAGCGCGGCAACGCCCGAAGCCACGCCGGTGTGCTCGGCGACGCTGACCGCGCCGTTACCGAAACTGAGCAGCAGAATGCCGACCAGCCCCGCCGCTTTCCATTGCGCCCAGGTTGGCGCCGGAGTCCCACGCCAGCGCAGCCAGGCATACATCAAGCTGCCAGCAATGACGAAACGCACCCCAGCCAGCAACAACGGCGGCCAGTATTCGACGCCGATGCGGATCACCAGATAGGTCGACCCCCAAATTACGTACAGCGCAAAAAACGCAGCGATCAACGGCAGGGAAAAACGGCGCAAGGCAGGCATGGGCAGCTCGACATTCAGATTTCGGTGGACGGGTTATTCTAGAAAGGCCGCCAGGCAAAAATAAGTTACAAAACCTGTTTATCGCGCCGGTACACTTTTGAAATCACGGAGATCACCGGCTTCAACCACGATTTCGAAAGTCCGCCCATTTCAGGAGTTCGCCTTGGACAAATACGACCGCATGCTGCTCAGCGCCCTGCTGGAAAACGGCCGCGCGTCCTACGCCGATCTGGCGCGCAAGGTTAACCTCTCCGCCCCTGCCGTCGCCGAGCGCGTGGCCAAACTGGAAGCGGCCGGAGTGATCACCGGGTATCAGGCAAAAATCGACCTGGCGAAAATCGGCCTGCCGATCCAGTGCGTCATCGAACTGCGCCTGAACCAGCACGGCAACCAGAAGACTTACGACGAACTGATCAAAATCCCGCAGATCACCGAATGCCATCGGGTCACCGGCGACCCGTGCGTGATCATGCAAGCGGCGGTGGCCTCGATGCCGGAGCTGGAAGAGTTGATCAACCGCGTGGCGAAATTCGGGTTCAGCAAGACGTCGATTGTGCTTTCAAGCGCAGTCGAAAAGCGTGTGCCGTTGGGACACATCGAAGGCAATGGTAAATCCTGAAAACGATGATTCCCCCTGTGGGTGCGAGCCTGCTCGCGAATACGGTGTATCAAACAACATCAATGTTGAATGAAAAACCGTATTCGCGAGCAGGCTCGCTCCCACAGGGGTTAGTACTGGATTCAGGATCAGCGATAACGCTGCAAATGTTCGCCCACTTTGGCGGCGGGGACTTTCTGCAATTTGCACAGCAGGTCGTGATTCAACTCGCGCACGCCGTGCTTGCCACGCAATTCATCGGCCAGATGCGCCATCAGATTGGCTGCCATCTCGGCATCGGCCATGGCCCGGTGAGCCTGGCCCGTATGCGGCAACTGCGCGAACGTGGTGAGCGTACCGAGCTTGTGATTCGGTGCCGCCGGCATCAGGCGTCGCGCCAGTAGCAGCGAACAGGCGAAGTTCTGCAGGCGCGTGCGTTTGATCCGCCCCAGTTCGAAATCCCAGAACTTCTGGTCGAACGAGGCGTTGTGCGCCAGCAGCGGCGTGCAGCCGACGAACTCGTTGACCTCTTCCATCACGCGCTCAGCGGGCGGCGCGGTGCGCAGCATGGCGTTGCTGATGCCGGTCAGTTGTTCGATGAACGCGGGGACGCGCACGCCGGCGTTCATCAGGCTCTGGTAACGCTCGACGATGCGGCCGTTTTCCAGCATGACCACGGCGATTTCCGTGGCGCGGCAGCTGCTGTTCGGCGACAGGCCGGTGGTTTCAAAGTCGATGACTGCAATGCGTTCCAAACCGGTTTCAACTCCGTACGAATCAATTCTTTAAAAGCAGCGCGCCTTCGATCGGCACGTAACGGCTGGCGGCGCGGATCAGCGAGTTGGCGGTCAGGCCGGGTACGCCGTAGGCCACCGCCTGCACACCGTGCTTGTTGATGATGCGCTCGAGCAGCATGTCGAAATCGCCGTCACCGGAGGCCAGCACCACTTCGTCGACATGGTCGGCGGCGTCCATGATGTCCAGCGTAATGCCCACGTCCCAGTCGCCCTTGGCCGAGCCGTCGCTGCGCTGGATGTAGGGCTTGAGCTTCACGGTGAAACCGAGGTTGCGCAGGATCTGCTGGAACTGCTGCTGCTTGCTGTCGCCACGGTCGATCGCGTAGGCGTAGGCCTCGACGATCTGCCCGTGCTTGCTGATGTCGGCCCACAGTGCGGCGTAGTTGAAGTGGCAACCATAGGCCTGACGCACGGTGTAGTAGAGGTTCTGCACATCGGCGAACACTGCGATTTTTTTCACCGGAGTTCCTGTGAGCGCGCGAGCGCACGAAGCGGGTTCAGGCGATCAGGCCCGAAAAAGGCGCTCAGTATGCCAGTCCGAAGGAGGGTTCCGCGAATAATCGGCCCGAAGCCCCGCAGGGCTCCGGACGAATGGTGAATCAGACGAAGGAGTCGTCGTCATCGAACAACGACGAATTGTCGCTGCTGTAATCGGCGTCGCTGAAACCGCCCTGATCATTAGCGTAAGTATCGTTGCCGGCCACGTGCTGCTCATCGCCCCAGCCGTTGTTGCTCTGGTCGGCGACCTGCGCCGGTTCTTCCTTGATGATCTCGACGATTTCTTCCGGTTGCTGATTGTGGTGGAACAGGCTGCTGATGCCCTGCGCCAGCATCACACCGCCGGCCACGCCCGCAGCGGTTTTCAGCGCGCCGCCGAGGAAGCTGTTGCCGGCCGGCGCCGCTTGCTGGGCATAGTTGGGCGGCGCGGCGCCGAAGCTCTGTTGTGGCGCCGGTGCCTGATAGCTCTGCTGCGGCGCCGGCTCGCGCCAGCCGCCGGTAGATGCGGGTGCTGCGCTCTGGCTCGGCGCCGGACGCGAATTGCCGCCACCAAAAATGCTCGACAGGAAACCACCGCCACCGCTCGCTGCCGGTGCGCCGCTCTGCGCCTTGGCCGATTGCAGTTCAGCCTGCAAACGCTGCACCTGCTGGGTCAGCTGCTTGTTCTGCTCGTCGAGGCTTTTCAGCGCGGCCTCTTGCACCAGAATCGCCTGGGTCATGAAATAACCTGCCGCCGGTTGGCGCGTCAGGTGTTCCTTGATCCGCGCCTCGGCCTGGGCGTCGCGCGGGGCTGCCTCCGTCTCGGCCTGTTGCAGCCGGGAAAACAGTCCATCGATCAGGGTTTGCTCTTCGCTGTTCATGGCGACCTCGTAGATTGCCGGTAATAACGTGCCCGCGCCCACTCTGGGCGTGGTGCTCTCCTGTAATGGAGACAGTGACAAAACGTTTCAATGACCTTTACCGAATGTTTACGTTTGTGTCGCCCCGCGTTGCATCGGTTAAAGTGAGCCACTGTTTTCGACCTGCGATACCGACTGATGAATGCCCTCGAAGTACTGCGCGACTCTTTGTATTTTTTCAAACGCCATCTGGGCAGCATCGTGCAGTTGTGCCTGCCGCTGGTGATTGTCGAAGCCTTCCTGCAGCAGGCAGTCGATCACGCCACCGGGCCGGACACCTTTGCCGGGGTCAGCATCATCGTCGGTCTGCTGGTGTATCCGCTGTACACCGCCGCGCTGATCCTGTTTCTCGATGCGCGCAGTCGTGGCGAGTCGCCGCGCAACCGAGACCTGCTGGCGATGGCCGCAACCCTGTGGCCGCGCTTCGCCGTGCTCACCGCGCTCAATACCTTGCTGATTCTGCTCGGCCTGTCGCTGTACTTCCTGCCGGGCCTGATGCTGATGGTCATGCTCGCCTTCGCTGAATACCTGCTGGTGTTGCGCGGCCTCGGGCCGTTGCAGGCGATGAAGGAAAGCCTGCGCCTGACCCGCGGACACTTCTGGCGCATTCTGCTGTGCATTCTCTGTGTGATGACGCCGTTGTGGCTGCTCAAGGGCGCGACGCTGGCGGTCTACCCCGAGCCGCAGAATCCGCTGATCGCCGGGCTGATCGACAGCGCTCACAGCTTTCTGCAACTGTTCACCAGTGTGGTGCTGTTCCGTCTGTTCATGCTGATCAGCGAATTGCCTGACAAACGTAACGGAGCGGTCTGACCGCGCCATGCTTGGGCTTCGCCGCTGCCGTCAGGTATGCTCGGGGCCACTTTCTGTAACGCTATAAGCCGAGCCATGACCCGTCTGCTGCGCTACACCTTGCTCCTTGTTGTCCTCGCCGTCGTCCTGCTCGGCGTGCTGCTGTTCAGCCTCACCTGGCGTCCCGACGCCCGCGAAACCCTGCCGGTCAGCTGTAATGCTACGGCGCCGACACTGGTGCCCGGGCAAGCGCTGAAAGTCATGACGTGGAACGTGCAGTTCCTCGCCGGCAAGCGCTACGTGTTCTGGAATGACTTGGCTCAGGGCGACGATGAAGCGCCAACTCTCGAAGACATGGCTTTCAGCCTCGACGAAGTGGCGCGGGTGATCCGCGACGAACAACCCGATGTGGTGCTGTTGCAGGAGCTCGACGACGGCGCCAAGGCCAGCGATTACCAGAATCAGCTCAAGCTGTTGCAGGAACGCGTCGCCGACCTGTATCCGTGCAGTGCCAGCGCCTTCGACTGGAAGGCCGATTTCGTCCCCGACCCCCATATCTACGGCAGCGTCGGCCGCCAGTTGGCGACATTGAGTCGCTATCGCATCGAACACGCCGAACGCCTGCAACTTCCTGTTGCCTCAAGCAACTTCATCAGCCGCCAGTTCCAGCCCAAAGACGCTTTGCTGGCAGCCAAGCTGCCGCTCAGCGATGGCGGACAACTGACCGTATTCAACACCCACTTGCAGCGCGCCAGCCAGGCGGACGGCAACGTACACGCGCAAGTCGCTGCGGTGGCCAAAGTGCTCGACAAGTATGAAAGCCAAGGCCTGCCCTGGCTGATCGGTGGCGATTTCAATCTGTTGCCGCTCGGCCAGTATCGGCGCCTGCCCGTCGAGCGGCGCACGCCCTACTCCGCCGACAGCGAACTGCACCTGCTGTGGGACAAGTACCCGATGATCCCGACCAACAACGAAGCCGGCGGCATCGACCGGGCCAAATGGCTGACCCATTACCCCAACGACCCCGGCCTCAACGGCCCGGATCGCACGGTCGATTATCTGTTCTACAGCCCGAAGCTCAAACGCGTGCAAGCGCAGGTGCGGCAGGACGATACCTTGCGCATCTCCGATCACTTGCCGGTGATTGCGCGGTTCTTGCTACCCGCTGCGCCATAAGCTTTTGCCCTTATAAACCGGGCGGAACGTAACCCGGAACATAGCGAACATTGGCGCACTTGCCGTGCAGTATTCGCCCGTCTTCGATCAGGAACTGGGCGATCTTCTTCTGCTGATTGATCTTCGCCTGCAACTTGCAGGTAGAACTATGGCCGACCTGTTGGTAGTGCTCGGTGTACATCATGCCGTTGCCGGTATGGGTCATCGAAGTCCCGGCCGCTTCGGTGGTGGTCCAGCTCGCGGACTTGTACCAGGTCAGCACGGCCAAGGGTTCGCCATTCGGGCCGGTTTCCTTTGCCATCGAGTCGGGCGTGCCGAACAGGTCCAGTGCTTCCTGGAGGTCGCGGCCTTCCCAGCGGCTTTGCGCAATGCTGGAACAACCGGTCAAAAATAACCCCGCCAACAGGATTGCCAGCCATAAGCGTGTGTAAGTCATTGGAGGCCCCGGCTTATTTCTTGAGTTCGAGCAGGCTGTCGATGTTGTCCATCATCTGGCTCTTTTGCTGAATCGGCGCGAGCTTGAAGAACATCTGCTGCAGCATCTCGATCATCTGCAGGTATTCCATCTTGCCCACGGCGGCCATGTCGTTTTTCGCGCGACTGCCCGGCGCACAGGCAAACTTCAGCGCTTGCTGGACCCAGAACTCTTTCGGCGTCTGCCATTGATTGGCAACTTTCAGATGACGCATGGTGTAGGCGAGACGTTCGATGGACTGGCCATTGATAAACCGAACCTTGCCGGTAGAGCACTGGGCTTCGAGGTTGTAGACGTCGATCATCGGTTTGCCCGGCTCTTCATAAACCAGAGTCACCGCGACCATGGTCGCGCCTTTGGTTTTCTGCGAAGGCACTACCGACGTCGCATCGGCGACGTACATGATGTTTTTCTGGGGCACGCCGTTGCCGTAGATAATCCACCAGTCGCCAATCGGATTGGGTTCTTCGGCCAGGGCCGGACTGGAGGCGGCCAATAGCGCAGCCGACAAGAAGATCAGCTTCTTGAGCTTGAAAAAAGAGGTCATGGGGCAGTTCCGTTCCTTGGGCACAAGTTGCCAGGCAACAAGGCTTGTTATTGTTCAGGCGGCGATTTTGCGAGCCTGAACAAACAAGGGCAATTAGCACGGATGGGCTAATGGCGCGCTGCCATTGCAGGTCAGGTGCCCCGTGGTTTTGCCCGTGCGGTAGCTTCGGCGACCAAGGGATCATCCGGCCAATAGTGCTTCGGATATCGCCCCTTCAGATCCTTCTTCACCTCGGCATAAGTGCTGCGCCAGAAGTTGGCCAGATCCTGAGTAACCTGCACCGGGCGCCGCGCTGGCGAGAGCAGATGCAGCTTGACCACTTGCCGGCCGCCGGCAATCCGTGGCGTATCAGCCAAGCCGAACAGCTCTTGCAGACGTACCGCGAGAATCGGCGGGTATTCGCTGTAATCCAGACGAATCGATGAGCCCGACGGCACGCTCAAATGATGCGGCGCCAGTTCGTCGAGCTTCTGTGGCAGCGGCCACGGCAGCAGATTGCGCACGATGCTCAATAGATCGAGGCTGGCGAAATGGCTGAGCCGCGAGACCTTGCCCAGATACGGCATCAACCAGTCTTCCAGCGTATTCAGTAGCGCTGCGTCGCTGACATCCGGCCACTGGCTGTCGTCCTGAGTGCTCAGATCGAGCTGGCGCAACAGCGCCACCCGCGCTTGCCACTGGCGCAGTTCCGGCGTCCATGGCAGCAGCTCCAGCCCCTTGCGCCGCACCAGATTGACCAGCGCCTGACTGCGCGCGTTTTCATCCAGACCGGTCAGCGGCTCGCGGCTGAGAATCAGCTCGCCGACCTTGCGCTGGCGCTCGGCGCGCAACACGCCTTCGCGCTCGTCCCAGTCGAGTTGATCGACGCTGCGCACTTGCTCGGCGAGCAACGAATCGAACAGCGCCGGATCGAAATCCGCCGCCAGATAAATCCGTTCCTCGCGCTGGCCCTGACGGCTGCCGAGGTCGGCGATGACGATCCACTCGTGCTTCATCAGGCTGTCGGCCTCAGCGAACAGCGCGGCGCGACCGTTGGCCAAACGATATTCAGCACCACCGGCACGTCGTTGCTGGGCGACGCGATCCGGGTAGGCCAGCGCCAGCAGTGCGCCGAGCCAGCGCGGATGCTCGGCATCGCTGACCGGTTCGCTCGGCTTGCCGCGCAGATAGCCGCGATATTGCCGGGCCAATTGCCGGGCGCGCTGCACCCCGCCCTGCGCCCCACGACCGGCGCGCTCTTCGCCAGAAAGCAGGACCAATCGGCTGTGCAAATCCGCGCCAGCGCCGCGCAGGATATCGCGCTCGCCGAGCAGTGCCGCCACATCGCAGGCCATGGCCGCCAACCCCAGCGCCTGACCGCGCAACAGCAAATGCGCAATGCGCGGATGCGCCGGCAGTTCGGCCATCGCCTGGCCGTGGGCCGTCAGCGTGTCGCCGTGCAAGGCGCCGAGCCGTTGCAGCAGATCCTGCGCCTGGGCATACGCGGCGGCGGGCGGCACGTCGAGCCAGACCAGTTCGCCCGGGGCCACGCCCCAGCGCCCAAGCTGCAACGCGAGGCTGGCCAGATCCGCCGAGAGAATTTCCGCGCTGCCATAGGCCGCCAGTTGTTCGTGCTGGTCCTGCGACCACAGGCGGTAACACACGCCCGGCTCCAGGCGCCCGGCGCGGCCGGAACGCTGGGTGGCGCTGGCCTTGGAGATTCGTTGTGTGTCGAGACGGGTCATGCCGCTGCCCGGGTCGAAACGCGGCACGCGCGCCAGCCCGGCATCGATGACCACGCGCACGCCGTTGATGGTCAGGCTGGTCTCGGCGATGTTGGTCGCCAGCACCACTTTGCGTTGGCCGGACGGCGCCGGATCGATCGCCGCGCGTTGCGCATTGAGGTCGAGTTCACCGTGCAGCGGGCACAGCAAAACGTCCTTGCGCTCGCCGATGGCGTCGGCCAACTGCTGATGCACGCGGCGGATTTCTGCTTGCCCCGGCAGGAACACCAACAGGCTGCCGGTCTCGTCGTGCAGCGCTTCGAGCACGGTTTGCGTGATGCGCTGATCGATATATTCGCCCGGCTGAAATGGTCGGCCCCAGCGCATCGTCACCGGATACATGCGCCCTTCGCTGCGAAGGATCGGCGCGTCATCGAGCAAGCCAGCCAAGCGCTCGCCTTCGAGGGTGGCCGACATCAGCAAAATCTTCAGCGGCTGTTCAGCGCGAAACAGCTCGCGACCGTTCAGACTGAGCGCCAGCGCCAGATCGGCGTCGAGACTGCGTTCATGAAATTCGTCGAAGATCAGCAGGCCCACGCCTTCCAGCGCCGGGTCGTCCTGCAAGCGCCGGGTGAGGATGCCTTCGGTGACCACTTCGATACGCGTCTTCGGGCCGACCTTGCTGTCGAGGCGAATGCGATAACCGACGGTTTCACCGACCTGCTCACCGAGCTCGCTGGCCAAACGCTCCGCCGCCGCCCGCGCAGCCAGACGCCGGGGTTCGAGCATGACGATGGTCTGCCCGCCCAGCCAGGCTTCATTGAGCAAGGCCAAGGGCACGCGGGTGGTTTTACCGGCGCCGGGCGGTGCTTCGAGCACAGCTTCATGGCGCGACGCGAGGGCTTCACGCAGCGCGGGTAAAACATCGTCGATCGGCAAAGAAATCATGCTGGCTCCCAAACAGAGGCGCGAGTATAACGGCGAACTGCAACGCGTTCGTCAGGGTCTTAACTTCACAAGACGAAGCTTCGTTATTTGATGACTCAGGAGACATTTCCATGCGCTTACCCTTTCGCCTGATTGGCGGTGTTCTGGTTGCCACCCTTCTCACGCAACTGTCAGCGTGCGGTTCGATTTTCTACCCGGACCGGCGTGGCCAGATCGACGGCAAGATCGACCCGGCGATTGCCGTGCTCGACGCCGTGGGCCTGCTGTTCTACATCATTCCCGGGCTGATCGCGTTTGCCGTCGACTTCGCCACCGGCGCGATCTATTTCGAACCGGGCCACACTGCGCAGATCGATCCGGCCAGGCTCAAGCAAGCCATCGGCCCGGACGGTCAGGTCGACAATCACAAGTTGCAGGCGATTCTTGAAAGCGAGTTGGGCCGAGATTTCCCACTCGACGACCCGCGCCTGATTCAACACAAAGGCAGCACTCAACAACTGGCGATGTTCGGCCTGCAACCCGCCGCTTAACAAGGACGTTCAATGACCTCCAGCCCCGAACACGCCCGCCTGCTGCGGCTGGCGACCCGCGCTTCGGTGGCGGTCGCCTGCACGCTGATCGTCGCCAAGGCGATTGCCTGGTGGCTCAGTGGTTCGGTGAGCATGCTCGCCGGCCTCACCGACTCGGCGCTGGATGGCGTCACCTCGATGCTCAATCTGCTGGCAGTGCATTACGCGTTGCGCCCGGCGGATGACGATCACCGTTATGGCCACGGCAAAGCCGAGTCCCTGGCGGGCATGGCGCAGGCGTTGTTCATCGGTGGCAGCGCGGTGTTGATCGCGTTTCAGGCCTACCAGCGCTTGCAGACGCCGGAGCCGCTTGGCGCGCCTTGGCTGAGCATCGGGGTGATCGTGTTTTCTCTGCTGCTGACCGCCGCGCTGCTGATGTTGCAGCATCGGGTGATCAAGCAGACCGGCTCCAACGCCGTACGCGCCGACTCGCTGCATTACCGTTCAGACCTGCTGCTCAACGGCAGCATCCTGATCGCGCTGGTGCTGGCGGGTATGGGCTTTGCGCAACTGGATGCTTGGTTTGGCCTGGGGATTGCCGCGTACATTTTCTGGAGCGCGATCCAGATCGCCCGGGAAAGTTTTTCGGTGTTGATGGACGAGGAACTGCCGACCGATGTCAGCCAGCACATGCTCGAACTGGCCTGCAGCGTGCCGGGCGTGCTCGGCGCACATGACCTGCGCACGCGGATTTCCGGCAATCACTGGTTTGTGCAATTGCATCTTGAATTGCCAGGCGAACTGACCCTGTCAGTTGCCCATGGCATCAGCGATCAAGCGGCAGCGGCGATTCACAGGGCTTATCCGAAGGCCGAAGTGCTGGTGCACGCCGACCCACAGGAAGTGGTGCTCGCCGCCCGCACTCAATAATTGACCTGGTAACCGCGACTGCTCAGGCAGTTGCCCTGCGCCTGGCGATACGCCTGAACCACTTCGGGCGCCGGTTGATAAGTCGCGGTGCGCGGGTCGAAACCGCTTTGCTGCACCGCGTACTGCGAGCACTGGTAACCGTCCTGCTGCACTTGCTGCGGTGACTGGCCGTTGGCCGGGTAGGCTTCGACGTCATAGCCTTGGGATTGTGGTTGCGGCTGTTGCTGCACCGGCGGCTCGACCACCACGTAATCCTGCGTCGCCTCCTGATAGGCGTAATACGAGCCGGCGGCGAGGAACAGCAGCGAACCACCGACCCACACTTCACGGGCGTAATCCGGCAAATACTGGATGCGGATCCCGCGCGGTGGCTGCACGACGATGTAGCGCGGGCCTTGCGGCCGATACCAATAGCCGCCGGAATAGAAGTACTCCTGACCGCGATAAGGCACGCGGTAATCACGATCCGGGAAACGCTCGATCACATGCCCCGGTCGATATTGCGGGCCGGGGCCCCAGCCATTGCCGTGACCGTTCGGACGACCCGGCCAGCGGTTGTCATCGGGACGCGGCCGCGTCTGCCATTGCTGATTGTGATAACCGTTCTGCGGGCGCTCGTCGCGGTAGTAACCCTGACGCGGCTCCTGAGTCTGGTGCACGGCGTCGGGTCGCGGCTGGATCGGCAGGTTGTTGCCCGGCTGGCGAGGCGGTTCTGGACGATCATCGGCACGGTTGCGGTTCTGCCATTGACCGTCATTGTTGGGCGGCTGGCCGTTCTGTTCGAACTGGCGGCTGTTGTCGCCACGGATGATCCCGTCGTTTTGCGGCCCGTTGCCCGGCCCGCGATTCTGCGGCTCATCCGCCAGCGCTTGCGCACCGACACCCACACACAGCAAACCAACACCGGCCAGACGCCAGATGCGCGAATTCATGCTTTTCCTCATTGTGGGAGCCTGTCGTTGGGAGGGCCTGTTGCTGAGACTCGAATCAGGCCCACCGGGTTCTGCCACAGGTTATCAGTCGCGCGACATATTTATTGAGTCGCCAACATGAAATCGCAGGCAAGAAAAAAGGGAGACCCGTCGGCCTCCCTTCTGGAGAACTTCGTCCTGGCTCGACGCTTTTGACGTCGGCTCACCTCACGCCGTCTTCTGGACAGTGTGCAGCTCGGGGGCCGGCACATCCCCGGTGGGGGTGGCGGCCGCGGCGGGCCTGATTGGGCGGGCCGCGTGGACTATGTTACCGAGCAGTGATTCTGGTGATAAGAATAGGCCTGAGACCGCGACAGATGATTGCGAAAATTGCTCAATTAAACACTGCTTGCGCAATTTTTAACCCTGGATAGATAATCTGCCGCAATAGTTACGACCAAGGACAGATTGATGAGCAAACTTGACCGGTATGACCTGAGTATTTTGGCGGAATTGCAGCGCGACGCCCGTATCTCCAACCAGGAACTGGCCGAGCGCATCGGTCTGTCGCCCTCGCCTTGCTCGCGCCGGGTCAAGCAGCTTGAAGACGATGGCTATATCTCGCGCCAGGTTGCGCTGCTCGATCGCAAGATGCTCGGCTTGAGCCTGACGGCGTATGTGCTGATCGGCATGGACCGGCACACCCCCGAGCGCTTCGAGAATTTCGAGGCGGCAATTCGCACGTTGCCGCAAGTGCTGGAGTGCAGCCTGGTGACCGGAGTGGATGCTGATTACCAGTTGAAAGTGGTGGTGCCGGATATGGATCACTATCAGAAGTTGCTGTTGGGGCATTTGACCCGGATTGAGGGGGTTACGAGCGTGCGGTCGAGTTTTGTGTTGAATCAAGTTTTAAACAGCACGGAATTGCCTCTCACCCATCTGCGCAATTGAACACTGTCCCTCTGTAGGAGCTGCCGAAGGCTGCGATCTTGTGATTGGGACGCAGAGCGCCCCAAACTGCATTCCCACGCAGAGCGTGGGAACGATCAAATTGCCGCTGACTCATTTGCGTAGCTGAAATCGCTTTCGCGAGCAGGCTCGCTCCCACATTTGGAATGCATTTCAACCTGTGGGAGCGAGCCTGCTCGCGAAGAGGCCGGCACAGGCGACACAGATCAATGCCCCGCCATCCGCCCTTGGCGTATACTCGCCGCCGCCCTTTAGCCCTGTCCGCGCCGGAGATCGCCAATGGATCCAGCACTGTTCGAAGAATGGATGATGACCGGTCTGGTCAGCATCCTGATCATTTTCATGGGTTTCATCGTCTGGGATCTGGCGAAGAAGTCCAAGGCCGGGCGGTTCGGCTCGTTCATTCTGTTTTTCGTGCTGGGGCTGGGCGTGGCCGCGTTCATCATCAAGAGTGTGGTGATCGGCCTGATCGAATCCGGCGCCTTATAAGCGCGCCGGCACTTCCTGCCACTGGCCCTGATCGAGCCCTTCAATCGTCCAGTCGCCAATCCTGACCCGCACCAGACGCAACGTCGGTAGCCCGACCGCCGCCGTCATGCGCCGCACCTGACGGTTGCGTCCTTCGCGAATCACCAGTTCCAGCCAGCTCGTCGGCACGCTTTTGCGAAAGCGCACCGGGGGATTGCGCGGCCACAACTGCGGCTCATCCACCTGCCGCGCTTCTGCGGGCAAGGTCATGCCGTCATTCAGCTCGACGCCATCACGCAGGCGCTGCAACTGCTCGGCCGTCGGCTCGCCCTCCACTTGCACCCAATAGGTCTTCGCCAGTTTGTGTTTCGGATCGGCGATGCGCGCCTGCAACTGGCCGTCGTTGGTCAGCAGCAATAAACCTTCGCTGTCGCGATCCAGACGTCCGGCCGGATAAATCCCCGGCACCTCAATGTAATCCTTGAGCGTCGCCCGCCCTTCACCGTCGCTGAATTGCGTCAGCACGTCGAAAGGTTTGTTGAACAGGATCAGCTTCGGCTCGGCCGGCGGCGCTTTTGCGACACGGCGTGGCGAGGACGATTGCGCTTTCACACCGGGACGGCGCGAAGGTGGACGTGGGGGACGGGACATGGCGAAGAGAACATCTAACGGTCAGGGCTGTTAATGCTAGTGCCCCGACCGCCAAATGACCACGACTAACCGTTAACGGAACGGCGGCTCGTCGAAGCTGCGCAACTTGCGCGAGTGCAGCGAGTTGAGTTCGGTGCGCAGCAGATCCACCGCTTCGATACCGATTTTCAAATGCTGGCTGACCGCACGCTCATAGAAGGCGTTGGCCGAGCCCGGCAGTTTGATTTCGCTGTGCAGTGGTTTGTCCGAAACGCAGAGCAGCGTGCCATACGGCACTCGCAGGCGATAACCCTGGGCGGCAATGGTGCCGCTTTCCATGTCCACTGCGACCGCGCGGGACAGGTTGATCAGCGGTCGTTCCTGAGCCCAGCGCAATTCCCAGTTACGGTCGTCGTAGGTCAGGACCGTGCCGGTGCGCAGGCGTTTTTTCAGGTCGTCGCCCTTCTCGCCAGTGACATTCGCCGCTGCCTGCTGCAGAGCAAGCTGCACTTCGGCCAGTGCCGGGATCGGAATATTCGGCGGCACCACGCGGTCGAGAATGCCGTCGCGGCGCATATAGGCGTGAGCCAAAACGTAGTCGCCGATGGTCTGCGACTGACGCAGACCGCCGCAGTGGCCGATCATCAGCCAGCAATGCGGACGCAGCACAGCCAGGTGATCGGTGATGTTCTTGGCGTTGGACGGGCCGACGCCAATGTTCACCAGCGTGACGCCGTGGCCGTCGTTGGCGATCAGGTGATAGGCCGGCATCTGGTAACGGTGCCAGACCACACCGGCGGCAATCGCCGAGGCTTCGCCGTGATCCATGCTCTTCTCGATGATCACGTTGCCCGGCAGAACCATGCGCACGAAACGCGGGTCGTTGCGCAGTTGCTCCAGGCCATGAACGATGAACTGGTCGACGTAGCGGTGATAGTTGGTCAGCAGGATCCACGGCTGCACATGGCGCCAGTCGCTGCCGGTGTAATGCACCAGACGGCGCAGGGAAAAGTCCACGCGTGCGGCATCGAACAGCGCCAGTGGCAGCGGATCGGTGTTTTCCCAGTCGTAGAGACCGTCGGCAATGCCATCAGTGGCGGCGGACAGATCGGTACTCGGGAACACCCGCGCCAGCACCGCCGCGGTGACGCCGGAACCGGCCAGTTCATCGCCCTGCTCGACCACATACGGATACGGAATGTTCTGCTGGCTGACGCCGACTTCGACGGTTACGGTGAAGTCGTGCATCAACGGCGTCAGTTGTTCGAGCAGGTATTTGCGAAACGCCGCCGGGTGAGTGACGGTGACGCTGTAAGTGCCCGGCAACTGCACCTTGGCGTAAGCGCGGGTGGTCTGCGGCACTTCGCCCTGGCAGTGGTAGGTCAGACGCAGTTCGGGATAGCGAAACAGGGCACGCTGTTCGGCGTCGGGTTCGACGCGGTCCTTGAGGTAACGCTTGAGCGCTGAATTCAGCGCAGTGGTGGCCCGCTCATGCAGCTCGGCCAGACGATCCACGGCTTGTTCGGCGGTTTGAACGACAATAAACGCTTCGGTCACGATCAGCTTCCTGTGTTCTGACTTGCAGAGCTTCATCTTGCCTGCATCGTGGTCGCACGGGAACAGTGGCGTTGTGGGTGTACCGAAATCTTTAAATTAATGAAGATCCCCTGTGGGAGCGAGCTTGCTCGCGAATGCGGTTTGTCATTCAACATTTATGTCGACTGATGTACCGCTTTCGCGAGCAGGCTCGCTCCCACAGGGGGAATTTGAGGTGGGTCATAAAAGCTGTGGGGTCGAGCGGGCGACGATGGTTTCGACATCCAGCCCACGCGGCAACGCGCCGTAGACGCGACCACCACCACTCAAGCGGCTGGCAATGAAGGCATCACTGACGGTTGAATTCCCCGCCTCCAACAGAAGCTTGGCCTGCAACCCAAGCGCAATGTCCTCGGTCAGCTGCCGCGCCCGATACTGAATATCACTGGTGTCCTTGAATTGCGCCTGCAACTGCTGGATATGCGTGGCCAGACGCTTGTCGCCATGGCCGTCGCCCAGTTCGCTGAACAGCACATCGAGCACGCCCGGCTCTTTCGACAATGCGCGCAGCACGTCCAGACACTGCACATTTCCCGACCCTTCCCAGGTCGAATTCACCGGCGCTTCGCGGTACAGGCGCGGCAGGATGCTGTCTTCGACATAACCGGCGCCGCCCATGCACTCGGCGGCTTCGTTGATCATTCCTGGCGCACGTTTGCATATCCAGTATTTGCCCACCGCCGTCACCAGCCGCGCGAACTGCGCTTCGTGACGATCATCCAGATGATCGAGGGCCTTGCCCATGCGCAGACTCAAAGCCAGCGCCGCTTCGCTTTCCAGCGCCAGATCGGCCAGCACGTTTTGCATCAGCGGCTGCTCGCTAAGCAATTTGCCACCAACCTTACGGTGTGCGCAGTGATGGCTGGCCTGGGTCAGCGCCTGGCGCATCAGCGAGCTGGAGCCGACCATGCAATCGAAACGGGTCATCGCCACCATCTCGATAATGGTCGGCACACCGCGCCCTTCTTCGCCGATCATCCACGCCAGTGCACCACGAAATTCCACTTCGCTGGAGGCGTTGGACTGGTTGCCGAGTTTGTTTTTCAGACGCTGGATGTAGAACTGATTGCGCGTGTCGTCCGGGCGATGCCGCGGCAGCAGGAAGCAACTCAAGCCCTTGTCGGTCTGCGCCAGCGTGAGGAAGGCGTCGCACATCGGCGCCGAGCAGAACCACTTGTGCCCGACCAATTCATAAGCCTGTCCCGGGCCGCTGGCGCCGACCGGATAAGCCTTGGTGGTATTGGCGCGAACGTCGGTGCCGCCCTGCTTCTCGGTCATCGCCATGCCGATGGTCACGCCGGCCTTGTGCGCCATGCCAACGTTGCGCGGATCGTATTCGGTGGCGAGGACTTTCGGCAGCCACTGTTCAGCCAGGTCCGGCTGCAAGCGCAGGGCCGGCACGCTGGCGAAGGTCATGGTCAACGGGCACCCACTGCCCGCTTCAGCCTGGCTGTGCAGATAGGTCATCGACGCGCGGGCGACATGTGCGCCGTCCTGCGGGTGCGCCCAGGGCAGCGAGGTCAGGCCATGTTCAATCGCGGTACGCATGAGCTCGTGATAAGCCGGATGAAATTCGACGAGATCGATGCGGTGACCGTAGCGATCATGGCTGGCAAATAGCGGTTTGTTCTGGTTGGCGAGAAACCCCGCTTCCATCAAAGGCCCGCCCGCCAGTGCGCCATAGGCGTCGATCCGCGACTCGGCCCAACCGGCGCCAAAACGCCGCGACCACTCCTGTAACGGCAGGTCGATGCGGTACAGATTGGTGCCGTCCAGCGACGGCGGCTGATTGGTGACTTCGTGGGTTTCGGCGAACTGATGCAGGTTCATGACGGCGCTCCTTGTTCAGCAATGGCACCAGTTAAGCACTGGTGCTTTTTTGAACAAAGTGTCATAGGCGCCGTTTTTGCGGCGCTTTTACCCCATCAGCAGCTGAGCACGCGGCGCTGCAACGCAGCCTGCAGATCCTCGAATTTCACCGGTTTGGGCAGATAGTCGATGACCACGCCCGGGGCGCATTGCTGGCGGTCAGCGCTCAACGCCAACATGAATACCGGCAGGTGCGCGCAGCCCGGCAACGCATGGATCTGGCAGCACAACGATGCGCCTTCGTGGCTGGGCAACTGGCAATCGATCAGCACCGCGTCGAAGCTTTCCCGTTGCAGGCAGTCCAGCGCGGCGGCGCCGTTGTCAGCGCTGCGCACGCGAAAACCGAGCTTGAGCAACATGCCGCGCATCACCAGTTGGTTGACGCTGTTGTCATCCACCAACAGCACCGTGCAATCCTGCGGCGCACGAATGCAATCGCGGGTCGGCTGATCCGCAGGCGCTTCGATAATCGGCAGCTCGAACTCAACATCGAGCTGGAAACGGCTGCCGCGCCCCGGCTCGGAGCGGTGGGTGAGTTTGCCGCCGAGCAATTCGACCAGTTGCCGACAGATCGCCAGACCTACCCCCAGGCCGCCGTATTCGCGAGTCATCGAACCGTCGAGCTGGAAGAAGCGCTGATACAGGGTGGCCTCGCCGAGATCGGTGAAACCGATGCCGGTGTCGATCACCGCAAACGACAGCGCCATGCGGTTATCCGTCGAAGGCCGCCCGGTAACGCGTAGCGCAAGGCCGCCGACACGGGTGAACTTGATCGCATTGTCGAGCAGGCATTCCAGGCACTGCGCCAGTTTCGCGCTGTCGCCGAGCAAGCGATCCGGCAGGGTCGGCAGCACGTCGACCTTGAAGTCCAGCGACTTGCTCGCCGCATTACCCTCGAACTGCACGCGCAGCGCTTCGACCACTGCGCGCAGGCTGAAACTGCCCGGCGTGGCCTTGAGCTTGCCGGCCTGCAATTCAGTCAGGGTGAGGATGCCATTGACCATGCGCATCATGTCGCGGGCGGAACCGGCGGCGGTCTGTTGATATTGCTCAAGCTCGGGATCGAGGTCGACGGTCTGCATCAGCTCCAGCGAACCGATCACCCCGTTCATCGGCGTGCGCAGTTCGTGGGTCAGGGTGGCGAGAAATTCATCCTTGAGCTTGTTGCTGTGGGCCAGTTGCTGGTTGAGCACTTCGAGTTTCTGCCCGGCGTCGAACAAGGTCTGCGCCTGTTGTTCGCGCATGGCGTTGATGCGATCGGCCAGCGCCAGCGACAGTAGCGCGACCTCGATCGCCGAGCCGATCTGGCTGGCGTACATGGTCAGGAACACATTGGGCAGCAGGCCCAGCACCATCAGCGTGTTGACGATGCCACCAAGCAAAAACGCCGACCAGGCGATGATGAAATAGCGCGCCACGCGCAGGCCGCGCCACCAGGCAAGGATTCCGGCGGCAAAGATCACCACGGTGAAGGTCAGCGCCAGGGTGGTGGCCAGGCGCAGGGCCAGGGCGTAACTGGTCATCAGCGACAGACCGATCACCAGCGCACTGAAGGCAACCAAACCGACCAGCAAACGATCCAGCCAGGGGCTGTGGGTTTTGGTCTGCAGGAAACTGCGGGCGAACTGGCTGCCGAACAGTCCGGCGCATCCAATGAAGAACGGCGTCGCAGCGTTGGCCCACCATGGGTTGTCCGGCCAGAAATACTCGACCGCCGCACCGTTTACCGACAACTGATAAAGGCCGAACGAGCCGATATAGAAGATGTAATAGAGGTAGCTGGTGTCGCGCACGCTCAGGTAGATGAACAGGTTGTAGACCAGCATCCCCAGCAGCACGCCATAAATGATGCCGAGCACATACAGGCGCACCGGTTGGTCTTCGAGGTACGCGGTGCTCGACCACAACGTCACCGGCGCCTGGATCGAGCCTTCGCTGGCCAGGCGCAGGTACAGCGTCTGTTGTTGATTCGGTTTGAAAGGCAGGTCGAACAGGTAATTGTTCTGGCGGATCTCGCGGCTGGCGAACGGCAAGGCATCACCGGTCTGGCGCTCCAGACGGTATTCACCACTGGCGTCAGGCAAGTACAGATCGAGGTGATCGAGGGGCGGATACGCCAGCTCCAGCAGCCAGGTGCGCTGTGCGGCCGGATTGCTCGGGCGGTAATGCAGATCGATCTTCAGCCAGAACGCCGAACGCGAGTAACCGGCATTGAGCGTGGCTTTGTCGTGGGCTTTGAACTGGCCGGCGGCGTCTTGCGCACGGACGTCGGCAATCGTCGCTTGACCGCTCGGGTCTTCGAACACTTGCAGCGATCGGCCCAGCGGCAGGCTCTGGGTGAATTCGTCGAATTCGACAGCGCTCGCCATGAGGGGCAAGCAGAACAGCAACATCAGCAAATAGCGCATTGAAGCCCCAGCGTGGCTCGTCCGGTTGTGTCAGGAAGCCCCCCATTCCCTTTGAGTAGACGTAAAACCGGTATTACCTGTGATTGTTTGGATCCAGCCTAGCATAGCCGTTGATGGCCATTGAGCACCATGGAAATTTTTCCTACAACGGCTCTAGAACGGGCGTTCCAGGGCAAAGCAGCGGCCTAGAGCTGTTGCATTGGTCAGGAAGATCAAAAGATCGCAGCCTTCGGCACCTCCTACAGGGGAATGCGGTCCGATGCAGGAACTGCCGGAGGCTGCGATCTTTTGATCTTGCGCTGCCTCCCACACCCCAAATTCAGCTTTGGTGGTAAGCTCGCGCACCATGAATATCTACAGCTCCCGCCCCGTTGTCCTCTGTCTCTCCGGCCACGACCCCAGTGGTGGCGCCGGCTTGCAGGCAGATATCGAAGCCCTGCTCGCGCAGGGTTGCCATGCGGCTCCGGCCGTCACCGCCCTGACCGTGCAAGACACCGTCAACGTCACTGACTTTCGCGTTCTCGACCGCGAGTGGGTGCTGGCCCAGGCCAACGCCGTGCTCAACGACTCGGAAGTCGCGGCGGTGAAACTGGGCATGCTCGGTTCGCTGGAAATGGTCGACACCGTGGTCGAACTGCTCTCGGCGCACCCGCACCTGCCAGTGGTCTGCGACCCGGTGTTGCGTGCCGGCGGCGGCGGACGCCTGGGCAAGGACGAGGTCGGCTATGCGATGCGCGAGCGTCTGCTGCCGCTGTCGATCATTGCCACGCCCAATCTTCCTGAAGCGCGGATCCTCGCCGAATTGCCTGACGGCAGCGCCGACGAATGCGCAGAAAAACTCCTGCCGTTCGTCAAGAACCTGCTGATCACCGGCGGCCACGGCGACGAAACTGAAATCCACAACCGCGTGTACAGCCGCGACGGTCTGCGCGAAACCTTTATCTGCCAGCGCCTGCCGGGCAGCTATCACGGCTCCGGTTGCACGCTGGCCAGCGCCCTCGCCGGTCGATTGGCCCAGGGCGAACATTTGGCCAGTGCCGTGCGCAGTGCGCTGGATTACACCTGGCGGACCCTGCGCGACGCCGAACAACTGGGTAAAGGCCAGTTCGTCCCGCGTCGCCTGCCGCTGGATTTCTGCTCGTAACGTCGTGAGGTCTGCCCGATGAAACTCCGTGGCCTGTATGCCATTACCGACAGCCAGTTGCTGGCCGGCAAGTTTCTGTCTTACGTGGAGGCGGCGCTCGATGGCGGCGTCACCCTGCTGCAATACCGCGACAAGAGCAGCGACGAGGCCCGCCGTCTGCGCGAGGCCGAAGCGCTGCGCAATCTGTGCGAACGCTACAAAACGCAGTTGATCATCAACGACGACGCCGAACTGGCCGCGCGCCTCAACGTCGGCGTGCACCTCGGCCAGACCGACGGCCCGCTGTCGCCGACCCGCGCCCTGCTCGGTTCGAAAGCGATAATCGGTTCGACCTGCCACGGGCAGATCGCCCTGGCCGAACAAGCCGCCAAAGAAGGCGCGAGTTACGTCGCCTTCGGCCGCTTCTTCAATTCCACCACCAAACCCGGCGCGCCGAGTTGCAGCCTCGACTTGCTCGACGAAGCCAAACGCACGCTGCACTTGCCGATCTGCGCGATTGGCGGCATCACCCTCGATAACGCCGCGCCCCTGGTCGAGCACGGTGTCGATCTGCTCGCCGTGGTCCATGGCCTGTTCGGTGCTGACAGCAGCGCTGAAGTGACCCGCCGCGCCCGCGCCTTCAACGAACTTCTGAAAATCTGATTTGAGAGCCCGATCATGTCTCGTTCCGAAACCCTGTTTGCCAATGCTCAGAAACACATCCCCGGCGGCGTCAACTCGCCGGTGCGCGCGTTCAAGAGCGTCGGTGGCACACCGCTGTTCTTCAAACATGCCGAAGGTGCCTACGTCACCGACGAAGACGACAAGCGTTATGTCGATTACGTCGGCTCGTGGGGTCCGATGATCCTTGGCCACAGCCATCCGGACGTGCTCGACGCGGTGCGCAATCAACTGCAACACGGCCTGTCCTACGGCGCGCCGACGTCGATGGAAACCGAGATGGCCGATCTGGTCTGCTCGCTGGTGCCGTCGATGGACATGGTGCGCATGGTCAGCTCCGGCACCGAAGCGACCATGAGCGCGATCCGTCTGGCCCGTGGTTTCACCGGTCGCGACAGCATCATCAAGTTTGAAGGCTGCTACCACGGCCACTCCGACAGCCTGCTGGTCAAGGCCGGTTCCGGCGCGCTGACCCAAGGCGTCCCGAGCTCGGCCGGCGTGCCGGCAGCGTTTGCCAAACACACCCTGACCCTGCCGTTCAACGACATCGATGCGGTTGAAACGATGCTCGCTGAAGTGGGCGAAGACGTGGCGTGCATCATCGTCGAGCCGGTCGCGGGCAACATGAATTGCGTGCCGCCAGCGCCGGGCTTTCTCGAAGGTCTGCGTTCGCTGTGCGACAAGCACGGTGTGGTGCTTATTTTCGACGAAGTGATGACCGGTTTCCGCGTCGCCCTCGGCGGTGCCCAGGCGCACTACGGCGTGACGCCGGACCTGACCACGTTCGGCAAGATCATCGGCGGCGGCATGCCGGTGGGCTGCTTCGGCGGCAAGCGCGAGATCATGCAGCGCATCGCCCCCCTCGGTCCGGTGTATCAGGCAGGTACGTTGTCGGGTAATCCGCTGGCGATGGCTGCCGGCCTGACGACCTTGCGTCTGATCAGCCGCCCGGGTTTCCACGCCGAATTGACCGACTACACCGCGCGCATGCTCGACGGTCTGCAGCAGCGTGCCGATGCTGCTGGCATTCCGTTCGTGACCACCCAGGCCGGCGGCATGTTTGGCCTGTATTTCAGTGGGGCTGACGACATCGTCACTTTCGACGACGTGATGGCCAGCGACGCGGCCCTCTTCGGTCGCTTCTTCCACTTGATGCTTGAAGGGGGTGTGTACCTGGCGCCGAGTGCCTTCGAAGCCGGTTTCACCTCGATCGCCCATGGCGAAGCCGAGTTGCAACTGACGCTGGACGCTGCCGAGCGTGCCTTCGCCGCATTGAAATAATCGCCGCACCGCTGACGTTGGCTATGGCCAGCGTCAGCTTTCACCTACATCCGCTCGGTTTTTCCGACGCATCTGCGAAAAAGCTGCCTGAATCCGGCGATATATTCCCCATGCAGCAGAAAAACGAGTAAAGACTTTGTAAGGTTGGCCTCGCTTATTTCATAATGCGCGCTTATTGGATCCCTCGACGGGTCCGCGTGCCCTTCAGAGGTAAGTCGATTCCCATGAACCGCACCGGCCGCACCCTTGCATTGGGCTGCCTGTTGCTCCTTCAGCCCCTGCTCGCGCATGCACAAGCAGGCGGCAACTCGTTGTTGATCCCGGCGATGGGTCGTTGCACCCTCAATACTCAGCCGCAAGACGTCACGCAGGCACTGGCCGCCTGCCAGAAAGCGGCGGACGAAGGGGACGCGCAAGCGCAATACGAGTTGGGTGAGTTCTACTACGACGGCAAGAACGCGCCGCGCGACCTCAATCAAGCCCTGAGCTATTTCGAAAAGGCCTCGTTGCAAGGCCACGCCCAGGCGCAATTCAAGCTCGGCAGCATGTTCTTCCACGGCGAGGGCGTGCAGGCCAACAACATCCAGGCGTACATCGTGCTGAAGATGGCGGCGGTCAACGGTGCCGAAGAGGCGCTGGACACGGCCGACGAAGTCTCGGAAAAGATGTCCCGCGAAGATCTGGAAACCGCCACTCAGGTGCTCGGGCAGATTTTCCGCAAATACCTGATGGAACTGCAAAGCGCGGATGGGCGTACGCCTTTCTCCCCTCTTCCCTGATTTCTCTATAGATTTTTCTGGCCTCTTCGCGAGCAGGCTCGCTCCCACAGTAGATCTCCAGTGTTCAGAAGATCCCCTGTGGGAGCGAGCCTGCTCGCGAATGAGGCGACGCGGTCTTGAAGCTTACTTTTCAGGCATCGGCATCGGGAACGGCATGACATTGCCGACCGCACCGCGC
This sequence comes from Pseudomonas sp. 1L-B-1-E-C1, assembly GCF_057291835.1. Taxonomy (NCBI): domain Bacteria; kingdom Pseudomonadati; phylum Pseudomonadota; class Gammaproteobacteria; order Pseudomonadales; family Pseudomonadaceae; genus Pseudomonas; species Pseudomonas sp. 1L-B-1-E-C1. The sequence continues at coordinate 164,281 of NZ_JBXAWN010000010.1, forward strand.
GCTTCGCTGATTTTCGGCGTGCCCAGGCGCTCCACTTCGTCGATGCGCACGATCGAATGCATCGGCACAAAGCTGCGCACCACGCCTTCGAATTGCGCCTTGAGCTTTTCTTCGCTCGGATCGACGACCATTTGCGTGCGCTCGCCAAAGACGAATTCCTCAACTTCCAGGAAACCCCACAGATCACTTTGATAGATCTGCTTGGCGTACATTTCGAATACCTGGCCCTGGTTGAGGAAAATCACCTTGTAGATTGGAGCTTCGCGTTTGGTCATGGCGGGCGGATAACATCGGGGTAAAAATGAGGGCGCGAACTATAGCATAGCCACCGGACGCACAGCGGTAGGAACCTGACGGCTTGTTCCCTATAATGCGCGGTTCTTTGAATCACGTGACGACCCGAATCCATGGCCAAGAAGCTTTACATCGAAACCCACGGTTGCCAGATGAACGAGTACGACAGCTCGCGCATGGTCGATCTGCTGGGCGAACATCAGGCCTTGGAAGTCACCGCTCGCGCGGAAGACGCCGACGTGATTCTGCTCAACACCTGCTCGATCCGCGAGCGCGCGCAGGATCGCGTGTACTCGCAGCTCGGCCGCTGGCGCGAACTGAAGCTGGCCAACCCGGAGATGGTCATCGCCGTCGGCGGTTGCGTGGCCAGTCAGGAAGGCGCGGCGATCCGCGATCGCGCCCCGTACGTTGACGTGGTGTTCGGCCCGCAGACCCTGCACCGTTTGCCGGAGATGATCGACGCCGCGCGCATTACCAAGCTGCCGCAAGTCGACGTCTCCTTCCCGGAAATCGAAAAGTTCGACCACCTGCCCGAACCGCGCATCGACGGTCCGAGCGCTTATGTGTCGGTGATGGAAGGTTGCAGCAAGTACTGCACGTTCTGCGTGGTGCCGTACACCCGAGGCGAAGAAGTCAGCCGGCCGTTCGATGACGTGATCGCGGAAATCATCCACCTCGCCGAACACGGCGTGCGTGAAGTGACCCTGCTCGGGCAGAACGTCAACGGCTATCGCGGCCAGACCCACGACGGTCGCCTGGCCGATCTGGCCGAGCTGATCCGCGTGGTCGCCGCCGTCGACGGCATTGATCGCATTCGCTACACCACCTCGCACCCGCTGGAGTTCTCCGACAGCCTGATCCAGGCCCATGCCGAAGTGCCGGAGCTGGTCAAGCACCTGCACTTGCCGGTGCAGTCGGGTTCGGACCGGATTCTCGCGGCGATGAAGCGCAACCACACGGCGCTGGAGTACAAATCCAAGCTGCGCAAACTGCGCGCGGCGGTGCCGGGGATCTGCATCAGTTCGGACTTCATCGTCGGCTTCCCCGGTGAAACCGAGAAAGATTTCGAGCAGACCATGAAGCTGATTGCCGATGTCGGCTTCGATTTCTCCTATTCGTTCGTCTACAGCCAGCGCCCGGGCACACCGGCCGCCGATTTGGCCGACGACACCCCGGAAGAATTGAAGAAAGAACGTCTGAATGCGCTGCAACATCGCTTGAATCAGCAGGGCTTCGAAATCAGCCGACAAATGGTCGGTACAATCCAGCGCATTCTGGTGACCGATTATTCGAAGAAAGATCCGGGCGAACTGCAGGGCCGGACTGAGAATAACCGTATCGTCAACTTCCGCTGCGACAATCCGACCCTGATCGGCCAGTTCGCCGACGTGCACATCGACGCCGCACAGCCGCACTCGCTGCGTGGTTCGCTGATTCAATAACACTGCATTTCTCCTGTGGGAGCGAGCCTGCTCGCGAAGGCGGTCTGCCAGACACATCAATGTTGAATGCGTCGCCGCCTTAGCGAGCAGGCTCGCTCCCACAGGTACAGCGCCAGAGGCATGAATCGGGTGGGCTCATTTAAGAGCTTTCGCACCCACGCCACTGGCGTTATCCTTGATTTCATCCTAATTGCCCCAGGGCGGCTAAATACGACCTTGAACGCACCCATCGAACCACATCGTTTTCTCCTCGAGCCTTTTGAGGCTCGCCGCTTCGCCAATCTGTGCGGGCAATTCGACGAGCACTTGCGCTTGATCGAACAGCGCCTGGCCATCGAGATCCGCAATCGCGGAAACCAGTTCGAGCTGATTGGCGATCCAAAACTCACCACGTCCGCGGAAAACCTGCTGCGCCGCCTGTACCGGGAAACCAAGGGTACCGAGCTGTCGCCAGACCTGGTGCACCTGTTCATCCAGGAATCGGCCGGCGATCTGGACAATCCAGCCCCTGCCGAACCGACCGTCGCCCTGCGCACGAAAAAAGGCATGATTCGCCCACGCGGCTTGAATCAGCAGCGCTACGTGAAGGAAATCCTCGGCAACGACATCAACTTCGGCATCGGCCCGGCCGGTACCGGCAAGACTTATCTGGCCGTCGCCTGCGCGGTTGACGCGCTGGAGCGCGAGCAGATCCGCCGCATCCTGCTGGTGCGTCCGGCGGTCGAAGCGGGAGAAAAGCTCGGCTTCCTGCCTGGCGACCTGTCGCAAAAGATCGACCCGTACCTGCGCCCGCTCTACGACGCGCTGTACGAAATGCTCGGTTTTGAATACGTCGCCAAGTTGATCGAAAAGCAGGTGATTGAAGTCGCACCGCTGGCCTACATGCGCGGTCGCACGCTGAACAACAGTTTCATCATTCTCGACGAAAGCCAGAACACCACCGTCGAACAGATGAAGATGTTCCTCACGCGCATCGGCTTCGGCTCCACCGCCGTCATCACTGGCGACATCACCCAGGTCGACTTGCCGCGCGGCACCAAGTCCGGCCTGCACCATGTGATCGAAGTGCTGAAAGACGTGCCGGGCATCAGCTTCACCCACTTCCAGCCCAAAGACGTCGTGCGCCACCCGTTGGTGCAGCGGATTGTCGAGGCCTACGAGCGCTTCGAAACCCGTGCCGAAGCCGCGAAGGAAGCCTCGCGCGATGCTTGAGCTGGATCTGCAAATCGCCACCGAGGCCAGCGCGCCGAGTGAAGCCGAGTTCCGCCAGTGGTGCGAACTGGCCCTGCGCCAGCGCACCGCTGATTCGGAAATGACCATTCGTCTGGTCGACGAGGAAGAAGGCCGCGAGCTCAACCACACCTGGCGCCACAAGGATTATGCGACCAATGTGTTGTCGTTCCCGGCGGAAGTGCCCGACGAGTTTCTCGATATCCCGCTGCTTGGCGATCTGGTGATCTGCGTGGCCGTGGTCGAACGCGAAGCCGCCGAGCAGGGCAAGGAACTAAAGGCCCACTGGGCACATCTGGTCATTCACGGCTGCTTGCATCTGCTCGGTTACGACCATATAGATGACGACGAAGCCGAGGAAATGGAAGCACTGGAACGCGAGTTGCTTGCTGAACTGGGCTATCCCGATCCGTACGCGGACGACGAAACCGAACACTCCCCTATCGTTACAACAAAGGATTCAGAGTAATCGCTATGAGCGAAGATCGATCGAGCAACGGGCAGAAGTCATGGCTGGGTAAACTCACCCAGGCTTTTGCCCACGAGCCGAAGAACCGTCAGGAGCTCCTCGAGCTGCTGCGTGATGCACATCAGAACAAACTGCTGGACAGCGAAGCGCTGGCCATCGTCGAAGGCGCCATTCAGGTGGCTGACCTGCAAGTGCGCGACATCATGGTGCCGCGCTCGCAGATGATCAGCATCAAGGCGACCCAGACACCCCGCGAATTCCTCCCTGCCGTGGTCGACTCGGCCCACTCGCGTTATCCGGTCATCGGCGAAAGCCATGACGACGTGATGGGCGTGCTGCTCGCCAAGGATCTGCTGCCGCTGATCCTCAAGGAAAACGGCGACAGCTTCAACATCAAGGACCTGCTGCGCCCGGCCACCTTCGTGCCGGAGTCCAAGCGTCTGAACGTGTTGCTGCGTGAATTCCGCGCCAACCACAATCACATGGCCATCGTCATTGACGAATACGGCGGCGTGGCCGGTCTGGTGACCATCGAAGACGTACTGGAACAGATCGTCGGCGATATCGAAGACGAGCACGACGTCGAAGAAGACAGCTACATCAAGCCGCTGCCCAGCGGTGATTTCCTGATCAAGGCGCTGACGCCGATCGAGAACTTCAACGAGTTCTTCGACAGCGAGTTCTCCGACGACGAGTTCGACACCGTCGGCGGTCTGGTGATGAGCGCGTTCGGGCACTTGCCAAAACGCAACGAAATCACTGAAATCGGCGCCTATCGTTTCCGCATCCTGAACGCCGACAGCCGTCGGATTCATTTGCTGCGACTCACACCAATCGCCCGGTAAAGAAATCTAAGGACTGAAATGCGCTGGACTACCCGCCCCGGCTGGCCCGGTAACCTGCTGGCCGTGGCGGCCGGTGCAATCACCACGTTCGCTCTTGCCCCGTTCGACATCTGGCCACTGGCGTTGCTGGCGGTCGGATTGTTCTATGCCGGTTTGCGTGAGCTGAGTCCGCGTCAGGCGCTGGGCCGTGGCTGGTGCTTCGGCTTCGGCCTGTTCGGCGCCGGCACCAGCTGGATCTATTACAGCATTCACCATTTTGGCGGCGCTTCGGTGTTGCTCGCCGGGTTCCTGATGCTGCTGTTCACCGCGGCGATTGCCTGGTTCTTCGCCCTGCCCGCCTGGTTGTGGGCGCGCTGGTTGCGTCGTAACGAAGCACCGCTGGCGGATGCCTTGGCATTTGCTGCGCTGTGGGTCGGCCAGGAAGCGTTTCGCGGTTGGTTCCTTACTGGTTTCCCGTGGCTTTACTCCGGTTACAGTCAGCTCGACGGTCCGCTGGCCGGGCTCGCCCCAGTGGGCGGTATGTGGCTGGTGTCGTTCGTTCTGGCACTGACCGCAGCCTTGATCTACAACGCTCCGCGCTTGTTGCAGGCTCGCCGCAAAGGCTTTATCGCTGCCGGCCTGGTACTTCTGCTGGGGCCTTGGGCAGCAGGCGTCGCCCTCAAAGGCCATGCCTGGACCAGCCCGTCCGGCGCACCGCTGACGGTCGCCGCAATTCAGGGCAACGTCGCGCAAAGCATGAAATGGGACCCGGCCGAGCTCAACGCGCAACTGGCGCTGTACCGCGACTTGAGTTTCCGTTCCAAACCGGTCGATCTGCTGATCTGGCCGGAAACCGCCGTGCCGGTGCTGAAGGAATCCGCCGAGGGCTACCTGACGATGATGGGCAACTTCGCCGCCGAGCGTAAATCGGCGTTGATCACCGGTGTGCCGATCCGCCAGACCGTGCATCACGAGCGGCGCTTCTTCAACGGCATCACCGTGGTCGGCGAAGGCGACGGCACTTACCTGAAGCAGAAACTGGTGCCGTTCGGCGAATACGTGCCGTTGCAGGATGTGTTGCGCGGTTTGATCGCGTTCTTCGACCTGCCGATGTCGGACTTCGCTCGCGGCCCTTCCGATCAGGCGCTCTTGCAGGCCAAGGGTTATCAGATCGCACCGTTTATCTGCTACGAAGTGGTCTATCCGGAATTCGCCGCTGGGCTATCGGCCCGCAGTGATTTGCTGCTGACCATCAGCAATGACACCTGGTTCGGTACCTCGATCGGGCCGCTGCAACATCTGCAAATGGCGCAGATGCGCGCGCTTGAGGCCGGACGCTGGATGATCCGCGCCACCAACAACGGCGTCACCGGCCTGATCAATCCGTTCGGCCAGATCACCGCGCAGATTCCGCAGTTCGAACAGGGCGTGCTGTACGGCGAAGTGGTGCCGATGCATGACCTGACGCCTTATCTGCAATGGCGTTCGTGGCCGCTGATCGTGTTGTGCCTGCTGCTGTTTGGCTGGGCGCTGATGGCCAACCGCATGTCGAAGACTCTTTAAAGCAAAAGATCGCAGCCTTCGGCAGCTCCTACAGGGAAAACGCAAATCCCCTTGTAGGAGCTGCCGCAGGCTGCGATCTTTTGATCTTCAGCGGTAAAACAACGAATACCCCACCTGCCCCACCGCCTCATTGAGCAATTGCCCGCTCTGCCAGATCGACTTGAATTCCGGCAGCCAGCCGCCAAACGGTCTTGCGTTATCGGTACCGAGAAACCCGACCGGTGCCGGCACCACCTCAAATCCCGCCTGCTCAAAGCTCCACACCGCCCGCGGCATGTGCCACGCCTGCGTCACCACGACGACCCGCTTGATCCCCTGCGGCAAGAGAATATCCGCCGTCATCTTCGCGTTCTCCCACGTGGTGCGGCTCGCCCCTTCCTGCCACCGTACCGTCACGTCGAAGTCATCGCGCAATGAATCCGCCATCAACTTCGCCTCGGTCGGGGGCGTGCCGTAATGCAGGCCGCCACTGGTCAGGATCGGTAACCCGGAGGCCTTGGCCAAGCGCGCCGCGTAACGTTGACGCTCGAGCCCGACGCCGGTTGGCTGGTCTTCGCCCCAGGCCAGATCACCGCGCTCGCGACCCGAGCCCAACACCACAATGGCATCGGCGCGTTGCGCCAGCGTCGCCCATTCCTGCCGGGCCAGCGGCGGCTCGCGTTCCAGTGCCTTGGCGCCCCACTGCACCACCACCGGCAGGCTCATCAGCCACATACCGCCGAAGCCAAGGGCAAAGCACACGCCAGCCAAGCGCGGTCGCGAGCGGCGCAGCCACCAGGCGGCCAGCAACAGCAGCAAGAGAATGCCGGGCGGCAAGAGCAGTTGTTTGATGAAGTATCGAAAGGGCATCGGGCATCTCCAAAAGATGCCCGAAGCCTAAGAGTGTTAATCAAGGGTTACAACCAATAGGCGGGATCCTGTTGCAAAAGATCCGTTTACCGACCTGCCATGCGCTTACTTGGCCTGTACAGAGCGAACCTTGCCGGTGTCTCTGCGCGGCGCCTTGTCCTTGAGCCAGATGACCTTGGCCGAATGTGCTGCATCGAGCTGCTTCACTGCTTGAGACAGGCATCCCTGCGTTTCACGTTCACTGCGATCCAGATAGGCCTTGACCAGTTTGAACTCGGCGGGGCTCAAGCCACGCAATTCCAGTTCCAGGGGGCGCTCGTCGCGCAGCCGGTCAGCGGTTTTCACGGCGTCCAGCGCCATGCCCAGACGATCGATCAACCTTTCGTACAACTCGGGTTTCGTTACGTTTTTTTTCCGTTGCTCCACCATCCCTCACCTCATTGAAGATAAGACTCACTCCCCAGTTAGAGCTTAGCTTCGCTGCACGAACCGGCTACACGCCGCGACCAACGGCCCTCGCCACCTGAACCCTCAGGCATTCAGCTGTAATCAGGGTTTCCCTCGGCCAAGCGCGGTCATGTATGCTACGGCGCTTCCTGTCATTCCACTTCCAGCGCACCCGGGCCATCCCGGATGCCGCCGTCGAAGCGGACTAGGCCACCCCTATCCAGTACAAAAGTAGCCATGCACGAACAATATCAGCCCCGTGAGATCGAAGCCGCCGCCCAGTCGTTCTGGGATGAGCAAAAGTCCTTTGAAGTCAGTGAACAGCCAGGCAAGGAAACCTACTACTGCCTGTCGATGTTCCCTTACCCCAGCGGCAAGCTGCACATGGGCCACGTGCGCAACTACACCATCGGCGACGTGATCTCGCGCTACCAGCGCATGCAGGGCAAGAACGTTCTGCAGCCAATGGGTTGGGATGCGTTCGGCATGCCGGCGGAAAACGCCGCAATGAAAAACAACGTAGCGCCCGCCAAGTGGACCTACGAAAACATCGCCTACATGAAGTCGCAGCTACGCAGCCTCGGCCTGGCGGTTGACTGGTCACGTGAAGTGACCACCTGCAAGCCGGACTACTACCGCTGGGAACAATGGCTGTTCACGCGCCTGTTCGAAAAAGGCGTGATCTACCGCAAGAACGGCACCGTCAACTGGGACCCGGTCGACCAGACCGTGCTGGCCAACGAGCAAGTTATCGACGGACGCGGCTGGCGCTCCGGCGCGCTGATCGAAAAGCGCGAAATCCCGATGTACTACTTCAAGATCACCGCCTACGCCGACGAGCTGCTGGAAAGCCTCGACGAGCTGACTGGCTGGCCGGAACAGGTCAAGACCATGCAGCGCAACTGGATCGGCAAGTCCCGCGGCATGGAAGTGCAGTTTCCGTACAACGTCGACTCGATCGGCGAAGCCGGCACTCTGAAAGTCTTTACCACCCGTCCGGACACCCTGATGGGCGCGACCTACGTCGCCGTGGCTGCCGAGCACCCGCTGGCGACCCTGGCCGCGCAGAACAACCCTGAGCTGCAAGCGTTCATTGCTGAATGCAAGGGCGGCAGCGTCGCTGAAGCCGACGTCGCCACCCAGGAAAAGAAAGGCCTGCCGACCGGCCTCTTCGTCGAGCATCCGCTGACCGGCGAGAAACTGCCGGTGTGGGTCGCCAACTACGTGCTGATGCACTACGGCGACGGCGCAGTCATGGCGGTGCCGGCGCACGACGAGCGCGATTTCGAATTCGCCCACAAGTACAACCTGCCGGTGAAATCGGTGGTGCGCACCAGCTCCGGTGACAGCAACCCGGCGCCGTGGCAGGACGCCTATGGCGAGCACGGCACGCTGATCAACTCCGGTGAATTCGACGGCCTCGACTTCGCTGGCGCGTTCGACGCCATGGAAGTGGCCCTGATCAAGAAAGAGCTGGGCGCCTCGCGCACCCAGTTCCGCCTGCGCGACTGGGGCATCAGCCGCCAGCGCTACTGGGGCTGCCCGATCCCGATCATCCACTGCGCCGCCTGCGGTGACGTACCGGTGCCGGAAGATCAACTACCTGTCGTTCTGCCGGAAGACGTGGTGCCGGACGGCGCCGGTTCGCCGCTGGCGCGCATGCCCGAGTTCTACGAGTGCAATTGCCCGAAATGCGGCGCGCCGGCCAAGCGTGAAACCGACACCATGGACACCTTTGTCGAGTCCTCCTGGTACTACGCGCGTTACGCCTCGCCGCACTTCGAAGGTGGTCTGGTCGAGAAGTCCGCGGCCGATCACTGGCTGCCGGTGGATCAGTACATCGGTGGTATCGAACACGCCATTCTTCACCTGCTTTATGCGCGCTTCTTCCACAAACTGATGCGCGACGAAGGTCTGGTCAGCTCCAACGAGCCGTTCAAGAACCTGCTGACCCAGGGCATGGTGATCGCCGAGACTTACTATCGTCGCGAAGCCAACGGCGCTTACACGTGGTTCAACCCGGCCGACGTAGAACTCGAACGCGACAGCAAGGCCAAAGTCATCAGCGCCAAACTGAAATCCGACGGCCTGCCGGTGGAAATCGGCGGTACCGAGAAGATGGCCAAGTCGAAGAACAACGGCGTCGACCCACAGTCGATGATCGACCAGTTCGGCGCCGACACCTGCCGCCTGTTCATGATGTTCGCTTCGCCGCCTGACATGAGCGCGGAATGGTCCGACTCCGGCGTTGAAGGTTCGCACCGTTTCCTCAAGCGCGTCTGGCGTCTGGCGCAAGCCCACGTCACCCAGGGCTTGCCGGGCAAACTGGATATCGCCGCGCTGAGCGACGAGCAGAAAACCGTACGTCGTGCGATTCACCTGGCGATCAAGCAGGCCAGCCATGACGTCGGCCAGAACCACAAATTCAACACTGCCATCGCCCAAGTGATGACGCTGATGAACGTGCTGGAAAAAGCCGCGCAAGCCACCGAACAGGACCGCGCACTGCTGCACGAAGGTCTGGAAGCGGTGACCCTGCTGCTGGCGCCGATCACCCCGCACATCAGCCACGAACTGTGGAAGCAGTTGGGTCACGCCGATGCGGTGATCGATGCAGGCTGGCCGGCGGTGGACGAAAGTGCACTGGTGCAGGACAGCCTGACCCTGGTCATTCAGGTCAACGGCAAGCTGCGCGGGCAGATCGAAATGCCGGCCAGCGCCACCCGCGAAGAGATCGAAGCCGCCGCGCGCATCAACGAAAACGTGCTGCGCTTCGTCGACGGCCTGACCATTCGCAAAGTGATCGTGGTACCGGGCAAACTGGTCAACATCGTCGCCAGCTAAATTGGATCGGCTGTCAGGCTCGCCTGGCAGCCAGTAAAACCTTTCGGGCCGCAGAGTCGGCTCACCTGGTTTCAAGGGGAGCAACACAATGATCAAACGCAATCTGCTGGTGATGGGCCTCGCCGTTCTGCTGGGCGCCTGCGGTTTCCAGTTGCGTGGTACCGGCACCAACGAACTGTCGATCAAGGAAATCGACCTGAGCGCGCGCAACGCGTACGGCGAAACCGTGACACAGCTGCGTCAGACGCTGGAATCCAGCGGCGTCAAGGTTTACAGCGGCGCGCCTTACAAGCTGTACCTGGCTGACGAGCAGGAAAGCCAGCGCATCCTCAGCTATGCCGGTGCCGGCCGCACAGGCGAGTATCAGGTCAATACCGTGCTGAGTTATGACATCCGCGGCGAGAAGAACCTGTCCCTGCTTAGCGACAAACTTGAAGTACAGAAGGTGTTCATTCACGACGGCAACAACCTCGTCGGTTCCGACCAGGAAGCCAATGATGCCCGTCATGAAATTCGCCGCGAGCTGGTCCAGCGCATGATGCTGCGCCTGTCGCAACTGACTCCGAGCCAGTTGCAGCAACTGCAGCAAACCGCCAATGACCGCGCCAAGGCTGAAGCCGATGCGCTGGAAGCGGCGCAAAAGGCTGAGGCGGAAACGCCGCGTCAGTCTCCGCTCGAAATCCCGCAGCAGTAAGCCGGCCGGGGCGCTCAGGCGCCCCGCTCGCCCTTCCTTATGAAGCTCGCTCCCGCGCAACTCGGCAAACACCTGCAAGGCGCCCTCGCGCCGGTCTACATCATCAGCGGCGATGACCCGCTGCTGTGTCAGGAAGCCGCCGACGCCATCCGCACCGCTGCTCGTCAGCAAGGTTTCGACGAACGCCAGGTATTCGCCGCCGACGCCAATTTCGATTGGGGTACGTTGCTGCAGGCCGGTGCGAGCATGTCGCTGTTCGCCGAAAAACGCCTGCTGGAACTGCGCCTGCCCTCAGGCAAGCCCGGCGACAAAGGTGCTGCGGCGCTGATCGAATATTGCTCGCGCCCCGCCGAGGACACGCTGCTGCTGATCAGCCTGCCCAAGCTCGATGGCAGTGCGCAGAAAACCAAGTGGGGCAAGGCGCTGGTCGAAGGCCAGCAAACCCAGTTCGTGCAGATCTGGCCGGTGGATGCCAATCAGCTGCCGAGCTGGATCCGTCAACGTCTGTCGCAGGCCGGCCTGTCGGCCAGTCAGGACGCGGTCGAGTTGATTGCCGCGCGTGTCGAAGGCAACCTGCTCGCCGCCGCCCAGGAAATCGAAAAGCTCAAGTTGATGGCCGAAGGTGGGCAGATCACCGTCGAAACCGTGCAGGCCGCCGTGGCCGACAGTGCGCGGTTCGACGTGTTCGGCCTGACTGACGCGGTACTCAACGGCGAACCGGCCCACGCCTTGCGCATGCTTGAGGGTTTGCGCGGCGAAGGCGTCGAGCCGCCGGTGATTCTCTGGGCACTGGCGCGGGAGTTGCGCCTGCTGGCCAACATCTCCCTGCAATACAGCCAGGGCGCTCCGCTGGACAAGTGCTTCAGCCAGTCGAAACCGCCGGTCTGGGACAAGCGCAAGCCGCTGATGAGCAAGGCTCTGCAACGCTACTCGGCGCCACGCTGGGCGCAATTGTTGCTTGAAGCCCAGCGCATCGATGCGCAGATCAAGGGCCAGGCGGCGGGTTCGCCGTGGATGAGCCTGAGTCGTCTGGCTTTATTGATGTCAGGCCAGCGACTGACTTTGCCTGCCGAATAAGATCAAAAGATCGCAGCCTTCGGCAGCTCCTACACCGACCCCTGTAGGAGCTGCGGCACGCTGCGATCTTTTGATCTTGTTTTCCTACAAACACTGCCCATATTTGTCTTATAGACAGATGCCCGACATCGGCAGATTATTCCCCCCGCAAAACTCACCTCACCGAGAGAAGCTCATGAGCAAAAAGCCAGCAAAGCATGGCCCCAACAAGGCCAAATCCATCGTCGCCCAGCCCTTGTTCCGCAGTCGTCAGGAACGACCAGCCAAGGGCAAAGGCAGCTACCGCCGCGAAGCCTTCCGGTCTGACAACCGGGAGGCTTTTTACTTTCTGGCTGCCTGAAGCGCACCACCCCCCGCTCATGTTAAGGTCTGCACCTGATTCGTTTCCCCTGGAACTGTGCATGCCCCCAAGTCTTTCCCGTCGTTGGCCCGTGCGCCAATTGATCGCTGCCTCCAGCTTCATTCTGCTTGTCGCCTGCGCGGAAAAACCCACCGCCGCCGATGCACAACCGCTTCAAGCCGCTCCCGTGCCTACGGCCCCAGCGATTATCCCGCCGGTAGTGCCGTCCGCCGATCCGCTCGATATTCAACCGACCCAGACTTTTGCCGAATGGCAGGCGGGTTTTCGCAAGGACGCCCTCGCCGCCGGGGTTCGCCCTGAGCTGTTCGATCAGGCATTTGCCAATGTCAGCTTCGACGCCAGCGTGATTCGTGCCGATCGCAGTCAGCCGGAGTTCTCGCGGCCAGTATGGGAATACCTCGATGGCGCGCTGTCGCCGCTGCGCGTGCGCAAAGGCCAGGCATTGATCAATCAGTACGCCGACATTCTGCAAAGTATTGAGCAACGGTACGGCGTTGATCGCCAGGCACTGGTGTCGGTGTGGGGCATGGAAAGCAATTTCGGCCAGTTCCAGGGCAGCAAGTCGGTGATCAACTCGCTGGCCACCCTCGCCTACGAAGGGCGTCGCCCGGGCTTTGCTCACGCGCAATTGATCGCTGCCCTGCAGATTCTGCAACAGGGCGATATCACTCCGGAAAAAATGCTCGGCTCCTGGGCCGGGGCAATGGGCCAGACCCAGTTCATCCCGACTACTTACAACACCCACGCCGTGGATTTCGACGGTGATGGTCGCCGCGATATCTGGGGCAGCCCCGCCGATGCCCTGGCCTCGACCGCACATTATCTGCAAAGCTCAGGCTGGCAGCGTGGTCAGCCGTGGGGTTTCGAAGTGCAACTGCCGAGCAGCTTCAACTACACCCTGGCGGATGGCACGATTCGTAAAAGTGTTGCTGAATGGCGGCAACTGGGCGTGAGCCTGCCCAATGGTGCGCAGGTGCCAGCCGGTTCCGAGCAACTGTCCGCTGCCCTGCTCTTGCCAGCCGGTTATCGTGGCCCGGCGTTTCTGGTCCTCGATAACTTCCGGGCGATCCTCAAGTACAACAATTCGTCATCGTATGCGTTGGCGGTGAGTCTGTTGTCGGAGCGATTCGAAGGAGCAGGCCTGATCAATGGCAACTGGCCGAAAGACGATCTGCCGCTAAGCCGCACCGAGCGCATCGAACTGCAAACGCTGTTGAGCGCGCGTAACTACGATGCCGGCACGGCTGACGGGATTATTGGCGCCAACACCCGCAAAGCGATTCGCAGCGCGCAGCAGGCGCTGGGGTGGCCGGCGGATGGTTATCCGACGCACAAGTTGCTTGAGAGCCTGCGTAGCCAATAGAACAAATCAAAAGATCGCAGCCTTCGGCAGCTCCTACATGGGATTGACGAGCGTCCTGTAGGAGCTGCCGAAGGCTGCGATCTTTTGAGCCTCACCCGAATTATCGGATGACCACATCCTGCTCCAGCAGCAACTCCTGCTTCCCCGCATCCAGGCGCACCAGCGCGCCCAACGGCAGCGTCAGGTTCGGGTCGCAATGACCACTGCGCCAGCCCGACAACACTGGGATCCGCAACGGCTCAAACGTCTGCTTGAGCAAGCGATTCAACGCGTCGACATCCACCCCGGCGATATCACCGACCAGCACACCGCGCAGCCTGGCCAGCTTGCCGGCCAGACGCATCTGAGTCAGCAGGCGGTCGATACGGTACAGCGGCTCGTTGATGTCCTCGATAAACAAAATCGCCCCTTCGACATCAATCTCGTAGGGCGTGCCGAGAGTTGCAGCGATCATCGCCAGATTGCCGCCAAGCAACCGCCCGTGAGCAATGCCCGGTTCGACGGTTGATAGCGGATACGCCGCGGGATGGCTGAGCACACTGCCTGTTTTCAATTGCCCGCGCAGCATGGCGAAAAATGACGTAACGGTCGGCGGTTCCTTGTCGCCCAGCAGGTCGGCATTGAGTAGCGGGCCGTGAAAGGTCACAAACCCAGCATAGCGGCTGATGGCCAGATGCAGCGCGGTGATGTCGCTGTAGCCGACAAAGGGTTTGGCATGACGGCTGAGCAGGTCGTAATCGATTCGGTCCAGCAGGCGCGGCGTGCCGTAGCCGCCGCGCAGGCAAATAATGGCGTCGACTTGGGGATCAGCGAACGCCGCGTGCAGATCGCGCAGACGCACGTCATCACTGCCGGCCAGATAGCCGTCCTTCTCGTAGACGCCCGGAAACACCTTCAGCCCATAGCCGCGGGCGCGCATCCATTGCAGCGCCTTATCGGTGTCCAGAGCACCCGGGCCGGCCGGTGCAATGACGCCGATCAGCCCTTCCGAGGGCAATGCGGGCACGGCCTTGTGCGGGCAGAGTGTATGGGTCGGTCGAATGGTCATCCTTGGATCTCCCTGTGAATTGATGCTCACACATTAGTCAGGAACGTGAACAAACAGAAGAGGATCAGCCACGCCGTGCATTGAAGGAAAAATCAGCAGCGAATGTAAGTCGGGCAAAAAAATGCCCGCCGGGCTATCAGACCTCGGCGGGCATTTTTCCTCGGCGCTGAATCAGGATCCCAGCAGCTCGGCCTTGACCAGCTTCGCCTGCTCGTCGGCGTGGTACGAGGAACGTACCAGCGGGCCCGACGCAACGTTCTTGAAGCCCATCTTGTAACCTTCTTCGGCGAACCAGGCGAAGGTGTCCGGGTGCACGAAACGCTGCACCGGCAAGTGGCTGCGCGACGGTTGCAGGTATTGGCCGAGGGTCAGCATGTCGATGTCATGTTCGCGCATGCGCTTCATGACTTCGATGACTTCCTCGTCGGTCTCGCCCAGACCCAGCATCAGGCCGGACTTGGTCGGGATATGCGGCATCATCTGCTTGAAGCGTTGCAGCAGGGTCAGCGACCACTGGTAATCCGAACCCGGGCGCGCAGCCTTGTACAGGCGCGGCACGGTTTCCAGGTTGTGGTTGAACACATCCGGCGGCTCGGCGGCGGTGATTTCCAGGGCGATGTCCATGCGGCCACGGTAGTCCGGGACCAGGGTTTCGAGCTGCACGTTCGGCGACAGTTTGCGGATTTCGCGGATGCAGTCGGCGAAGTGCTGGGCACCGCCGTCACGCAGGTCATCGCGGTCAACCGAAGTAATCACTACGTACTTGAGCTTGAGGTCGGCGATGGCGATGGCCAGGCTTTCCGGCTCGTTGACGTCCAGTGGCTTCGGACGACCGTGGCCAACGTCGCAGAACGGGCAGCGACGGGTGCAGATGTCGCCCATGATCATGAACGTGGCGGTGCCGCCGGAGAAGCATTCGCCGAGGTTCGGGCAGGACGCTTCTTCGCAGACGCTGTGCAGCTTGTGCTTGCGCAGCAGGCTCTTGATGCGGTCGACTTCCGGCGAAACCGGGATGCGCACGCGGATCCAGTCGGGTTTCTTCGGCAGTTCGGTGGTCGGGATGATCTTGACCGGGATGCGTGCAACCTTCTCGGCGCCGCGCAGCTTGACGCCGGCTTCGACCTTGGGACGCGGGGCCGGGCGCTCGGTCACGTCGAGCGTCGGGATCATGGTTTGCACTGCATCAGTAGTCATATCAGTCGATTCCGCCCGTGAGGGTCGTCTGCTCAGCATAGTCGAGGTGTTTGACGAGCTGCGCGCGCAGCCGGGCACTTACCTCGGCAAATTCAATCGATCCTGCGTGATCGCTCAGCTGGGTCATGGCCAGCCCGGCGTAGCCGCAGGGATTAATCCGTCGAAACGGTTCCAGGTTCATATCCACGTTCAGGGCCAGGCCATGAAAGGAACAACCGTGGCGAATGCGCAAACCCAGAGAAGCGATTTTCGCTCCATCGACATACACGCCGGGAGCATCTGGCTTGGCCGCGGCGGTGACGCCGTAGCTGGCCAGCAGTTCGATCAGGCAGGCTTCCATGCGGCTGACCAGATCACGCACGCCGAAACCCAGCTTGCGCACATCCAGTAACAGATAGGCCACCAGCTGCCCGGGGCCATGATAAGTCACTTGGCCGCCACGATCGACCTGCACCACCGGAATATCTCCCGGCAGCAACAGGTGTTCAGCCTTGCCGGCCTGGCCCTGGGTGAACACCGGCGGGTGTTCGACGAGCCAGATTTCGTCGGCGGCAGCATTGCCGCGTTCGTTGGTAAAGCGTTGCATGGCATGCCAGACCGGCTCGTAAGCCATCTGGCCCAGCTCGCGAAAGCCCAGCGTGCCGTGCATCACAACACCATGTGCACGAAGCCGGTCGCCCGCAGTTCGCTGTTGATGTTGTACAGCTGATCCTGATCGGTGGCGACGATGTGCAACTGAATGGTGGTGTATTTGCCGTTGGTGCTTTGACGCTCGTCGATGCGCTCATCATTGATGGTCGCGTGTTTCTTGACGATGTCGATGATCTTGTCTTTGTTGCCTACACCGGTATCGCTGATCACCTTGACGGGATAGTCCGTGACAGGGAATTCGATCTTTGGCGCCTTTACTTCGGTATCGGTCATGGCGTAACGGCCTCTAGAGTGCAAGCCGTGGTAACGCACATGGCCCCGCACCGGTTCGGGGCGGGGCCATGCAGGTCAACACTGAATCAGTTGAACAAGCCGTAGAAGAATAGACGGATGCTATCCCACATGCGGCGGAAGATACCACCCTCCTCGACGCCATCCAGAGCGATCAGGTCGGCGCTGTGCACCACCTTGTCTTCCAGTTTGACTTCGACTTTACCGATTACGTCGCCCTTGGCGATTGGCGCAACCAGTTGCGGGTTCATGGTCATGCTGGCAGCGAGCTTCTTCAGCTGGCCTTTTGGCAGAGTCATGGTCAGGTCCTGCGCCAGGCCGGCCTTGACCTGGCTGGTGGTGCCTTTCCACACCGGCGCCTGCGCCAGTTCAGTGCCCTTCTGGTAGAAGGTCTGGGTTTCGAAGAAGCGGAAACCGTAGGTCAGCAGCTTCTGGGTTTCAGCGGCGCGAGCCACTTCGCTGTTGGTGCCGAACACCACGGCGATCAGGCGCTGGCCGTCACGTACCGCCGAGGACACCATGCAGTAGCCGGCTTCATCGGTGTGGCCGGTTTTCAGACCGTCAACGGTCTTGTCGCGCCACAGCAGCAGGTTGCGGTTAGGCTGCTTGATGCCGTTCCAGAAGAACTCTTTCTGCGAGTAGATCGCATAGTGAGCCGGGTCTTCGTGGATGATCGCACGGGCCAGAATCGCCATGTCGTGCGCCGACGAGTAGTGCTCAGGGTTTGGCAGACCGGTCGGGTTCATGAAGTGGGTATTGGTCATGCCCAGTTCGGTGACGGTCTTGTTCATCAGATCGGCGAAGGCGTCTTCGCTGCCGGCGATGTGCTCGGCCAGGGCGACGCTGGCGTCGTTACCGGACTGGATGATGATGCCGTGCAGCAGGTCGCTGACAGTAACCTGCGAACCGACCTTGATGAACATCCGCGAACCGCCGGTGCGCCAGGCGTTTTCGCTGACGGTCACCGGATCGTTTTCACCGATCTGACCGCGACGGATTTCCAGGGTCGCGATGTACGCGGTCATCAGCTTGGTCAGGCTGGCCGGTGGCAGACGCTGGTCGCCGTTGTTTTCGACCAGCACGTTGCCGCTGCTGGCATCCATCAGAACGTAGGCCTTGGCGGCCAGTTGTGGTGGCGACGGCATCATCTCGGCCGCGAAGGCGGCTGGCGAGAGGAGCAGCGGGACTAGCAGACACAGGCGTTTGGCAAAGGTGGTGATGTTCATCCGTCTCTCGAAATCGCTAATGGAAACTTGCCCGAAGGCAAAACTTGTTCAGACAGCCTTCTAACGGGCCATCGCGTGTTCAGTTGCTCACTCCAGTCACCCTTGCCGGGCTTTTGTTCTTCGACGAGCCAGCAACCTGGTTCACCCCCCGAATACCGCAAGTGAACCGTCAATCAAGGTCTACGTGTTACTCGGTGACCACGCTGGGCGAACCCAGATTGGCCAGCCGCACACTGTTCTGCACCTGGGCGATTTCACCCGGCGAGCCGATCGGCCCCAGGCGCACCCGATGCAGGGTCTGCTGATTGCGCACGATCGAGCTGATGAACACCGGCGCGCTCACCATCCCGCTGAGCTTCGACCTCAGCAGTTCGGCAGCGTCCGGGTTGGCGAACGCGCCCACCTGCAGATACTGGCCAGACGCTGGTGCAGAAGCGTTTTTTTTTGCATCGATCTGCACGGGCACCACGGCCGCGGCGTGCTGCTGCGGCGGCGGCGTCCATTGCTCGACGGTGCCAGCCGAAGCCGTAATCACTGGCGCGCTATTCTGCGCCACTTGCGGCTCGTTGAGCATCAGCGGCGCCGGACGGCCCTTGGCCGCCCACCACTGCTGCGGATCGATGCCTTCGACCTTGACCCGTGCGGTACCGGTTTCGGCATAGCCGAGTTTCTTCGCCGCCGCGTAGGACAAATCGATGATGCGATCGGAGTAGAACGGCCCACGGTCGTTGACACGCAGGATCACGGTCTTGTTGTTGTCCAGGTTGGTCACCCGAACGTAACTTGGCAGTGGCAAAGTCTTGTGCGCGGCACTCATGCCGTACAGGTCATACACTTCGCCATTGGCGGTGTTCTGGCCATGGAATTTGGTGCCGTACCAGGACGCCGTGCCCGAGGCCACGTAGGTCTTGGATTCCTGCAAAGGAAAATAGGTCTTGCCCAGCACGGTGTACGGGTTGGCCTTGTACGGGCCGGTGTGCAGCGTCGGTGTCGCATCAGGAATGCGCGAGACATCGACATCCCACCACGGCGCGCCGTCTTTGTGCGCGCGGTTGATGTCCAGGCCCGGTTGGGCGCGGACCGCGGTGGACGGGGTTTTCTGCGTCGGCGTGCGGCTGGTCGTGCAACTGGCGACCAGGACTGCCAACGCAGCGAAAGCCACCAGCTTCAGGGGTTTATTGTTAGGCAATGCCTGCATTACTTGACGCCCCGTGCTTGTACCAGCTGTTCAGACAGTTGATGTACGGCCATGGCGTACATCACGCTGCGGTTATAACGCGTGATCGCGTAGAAATTCTGCAGGCCCATCCAGTATTCAGGGCCGCTGTCGCCTTCGAGTCGAAATGCGGTAACCGGCATATCATCGCGCAGCGCATCATGACTTGACCAGCCCAGCGCCCGCAACTCTGCGACCGTTTTCACCGGTTCGATCCCAGTGGTCAGGCCTTCATCGACCTGCTCGCCGCGCACATCGGCGCGGCTGACCACCGGCTCACCAGCGACCCAGCCATGACGCTTGAAATAGCTGGCGACGCTGCCAATGGCATCGTCCGGGTTGTTCCAGATATTGATGTGGCCGTCCCCGTCGAAATCCACCGCGTAGGCGCGAAAGCTGCTCGGCATGAACTGCGGCAGGCCCATGGCCCCGGCGTACGAGCCTTTCAGGGTCAGTGGATCGACCTGTTCTTCGCGGGACAGCAGGAGGAACTCACGCAGTTCCTTGCGGAAAAATTCGGCACGGGGAGGATAGTCGAAGCCGAGGGTCGATAAAGCATCGATCACGCGGAAATTGCCGGTATTGCGTCCGAAAAAGGTCTCGACGCCGATGATCGACACGATGACTTGTGCCGGCACGCCGTATTCCTGCTCGGCGCGGGCCAGGGTCGCCTCGTGCTGACGCCAGAAGTCCACACCACGTGCAATGCGCGCGTCGGTGATGAACATCGGGCGATATTCGTTCCACTGCTTGACCCGTTCGGCGGGTTTGGAGATAGCGTCGAGAATCGACTGCTTGCGTTGCGCCTCGCGGAACACACCCATCAGTTGTTCACCGGCGAAACCGTAGTCGCGGGTCATTTCGCCGACGAATTCGGCCACCTGCGGCGAGCCTTCATAGTCGCCGGCCAGCGCTTCCTGCACGCTCCCCAGCAGGCCCATCAGGCCAACCAGCGGCGCGCATCGAGTCGCCCAGCCACGCATTGCTTGCATTGCACTCTTCACCTTATTCAAACCTGTGCGATCCACTTGCGATGGGTATGGATCGACATCAAAACCCCAAACGCTGACAGCAGCGTCACCAGCGAAGTTCCTCCGTAGCTAATGAACGGCAACGGCACCCCCACAACCGGCAGCAGGCCACTGACCATACCGATGTTGACGAAAACGTAAACAAAAAAAGTCATGGTCAACGCGCCGGCGAGCAATTTGCCGAACAGCGTTTGCGCCTGGGCGGTGATTACCAGCCCGCGACCGATCAACAGCAGATAGATCAGCAGCAGCGCACAAATCCCCACCAGACCGAACTCTTCGCCAAGCACGGCGATGATGAAGTCGGTATGGCTTTCCGGCAGAAAGTCGAGGTGCGACTGGGTGCCGAGCAGCCAGCCTTTGCCGAATACGCCGCCGGAACCGATCGCCGCCTTCGACTGAATGATGTTCCAGCCGGTGCCGAGCGGATCGCTTTCCGGGTCAAGGAAAGTCAGTACGCGCTGCTTCTGATAGTCGTGCATGACGAAAAACCACATCGCCACCGACACTGGCACCGCTGCGGCCAATACGCTGAGAATCCAGCGCCAGCGCAGACCGCCCATGAACAGTACGAATGCGCCACCGGCCAGAATCAGCAGTGAGGTACCGAGATCCGGCTGGCGCACGATCAGAATGAACGGCACGCCAATCAGCATCAGGCTGATGCCGACGTGCTTGAGCTGCGGCGGCAAGGTGCGTTTGGACAGATACCAGGCGATGGTAGCCGGCATCAGGATCTTCATGAATTCCGAGGGCTGGAAGCGGATCACCCCGGGGATGTTGATCCAGCGCGTGGCGCCCATGGCGTTGTGGCCCATGATGTCGACGACAATGAGCAAGACAACACCGATCACGTAACCGAGCGGTACCCACCGAGCCATGAAACGCGGCTCGAACTGGGCGATGACGATCATCGCCACCAGACCGATGCCGAACGACGTGGCCTGCTTGCCGAGCAGGTCCCAGCTCTTGCCACTGGCCGAATACAGCACGAACAGACTGCCGGCGGCGAGGATCAGCAACAGGATCAACAGCGGGCCATCGATATGCAATCTTTGCAGCAACGTCGCGCGGCGACGCATCACATCCTCGCTGGAGAGCATGCGATCAAAGTTATTCATCACGGGCCGTGGCCTCCGCAGTGATTGGGCTGGCGTACTCGGCTTTCAGATGGCCATCCTTGTCGAGCAACCAGGCATCCATGACCTGGCGCACCACGGGCGCGGCAACGCCGGAGCCGGATTCACCGTTCTCGACCATCACCGAGACGACGATCTTCGGATCATCGGCCGGGGCGAAGCCGACGAACAGGGCGTGGTCGCGGTGGCGCTCCTGGACCTTGGAGCGGTCGTATTTCTCGCCCTGCTTGATCGCCACCACCTGCGCGGTACCGGACTTGCCGGCGATACGGTATTGCGCGCCGATCGCCGCTTTGCGCGCGGTACCACGGGCACCGTGCATCACCTGCTGCATGCCGTGGTTGACCTTGTTCCAGTCGGACGGGTCGCGCAGGACGATATTCGGCATCGGATTGTCATCAACCGGTTTGACTCCGTCGAGGGACTTGGCCAGGTGCGGACGGTTCCAGATACCCTTGTTGGCCACCAGCGCTGTGGCCTGGGCCAGTTGCAGCGGTGTCGACTGCATGTAGCCCTGGCCGATCCCGAGAATCAGGGTTTCGCCGGGGAACCACGCCTGTTTGCGCGTCGCCCGCTTCCATTCGCGGGAGGGCATCAGGCCCGGAGATTCTTCGAACATGTCCAGCGAGACCTTCTGGCCGATGCCGAACTTGTTCATGTAGGTCGACAGCCGATCGATGCCGAGCTTGTGCGCCAGGTCATAAAAGTAGGTGTCGTTGGACCGCATGATCGCCGTGTCGAGGTCGACGAAGCCGTCCCCGGTACGGTTCCAGTTGCGGTACTTGTGATCGTAGTTGGGCAGCATGTAGTAGCCCGGGTCGAACACCCGACTGGAAGCCGTGACCACGCCAGCGTCGAGACCGGCAATTGCCACCGCCGGTTTGATCGTCGAGCCCGGCGGATACAGACCACGCAGCACGCGGTTGAACAGCGGCCGATCGATGGAATCACGCAACTCGGCGTAGGCCTTGAAACTGATGCCGGTGACGAACAGGTTGGGGTCGAAACTCGGCTGACTGACCATCGCCAGCACTTCGCCGGTTTTCGGATCGAGCGCCACCACCGCGCCACGTCGCCCGCCCAGTGCGGCCTCGGCGGCTTCCTGCAATTTGATGTCGAGGCTCAGGACGATGTCCTTGCCGGGAATCGGATCGGTGCGCTTGAGCACGCGCAACACGCGGCCCCGGGCGTTGGTCTCGACTTCCTCGTAACCGACCTGACCGTGCAATTCCGGCTCGTAGAAACGCTCGATGCCGGTTTTGCCGATGTGGTGGGTGCCGCTGTAGTTGACCGGATCGAGGCTTTTCAGCTCTTTCTCGTTGATCCGCCCCATGTAGCCCACCGAGTGGGCAAAATGCGCACCCTGCGGGTAATGCCGGACCAGTTGCGCGACCACTTCCACCCCGGGCAGGCGGAACTGGTTCACCGCGATCCGGGCGATCTGTTCTTCGGTCAGCTCGAACAGGATCGGCACCGGCTCGAACGGCCTGCGCCCCTGACGCATGCGCTTCTCGAAGATCACCCGGTCCTCGGGCGTCAGCTCCAGCACCTCGACAATGACGTCGAGCACCTGTTGCCAGTCGCCGGAGCGCTCGCGGGTCATGCTCAGGCTGAAACTTGGCCGGTTGTCGGCCACGACCACGCCGTTGCGGTCGAAAATCAGTCCGCGCGTCGGCGGAATCGGCTGCACATGGACGCGGTTGTTTTCCGACAGGGTCGAGTGGTACTCGTACTGGATCACCTGCAGGTAATACAAGCGCGCGATCAGCACACAGATCAGCGACACGATCACGATCGCACCGAACACGACACGGCTGCGCACCAGACGGGCGTCCTTTTCGTGGTCCTTGATGCGGATCGGCTGAGACATGAGGGCAGGCTTACTTGTGGTAAGGGTGGCCGGACAACACGGTCCAGGCACGGTACAACTGTTCGCCGATCAGAATCCGCACCAACGGGTGCGGCAAGGTCAGCGGCGATAACGACCAGCGCTGGTCGGCGCGGGCACAGACTTCCGGTGCCAGCCCTTCCGGGCCGCCGACCATGAAGTTGACCGTGCGCGAATCCAGGCGCCAGCGATCGAGTTCGACCGACAGTTGCTCGGTGCTCCAGGGCTTGCCGTGAACCTCCAGCGTGACGATCCGCTCGTTGTGCCCGACCTTGGCCAGCATGGCTTCGCCTTCCTGGCGGATGAAACGGGCCACGTCGGCATTCTTGCCACGGGTGTTGAGCGGAATTTCCACCAGTTCCAGCGCCAGCTCGGACGGAAGACGCTTGGCATATTCATGCCAGCCTTCTTCCACCCACTTGGGCATGCGTGAACCGACGGCGATCAGGCGCAGTCGCACAGCAATCCCTTAGAACTGGTCTTTGTTGAGCTTGGTGAAATGCTCGTGGGTGTTCTCCGGGCTGTGATGCTTGGCATCGGCCGCACGGCTTTGCTCGGCACCGGCCCACAGGCGCTCCAGGTCGTAGAACTGACGCGCCGAGGCGGTCATCATGTGCACGATCACCAGATCGAGGTCGAGCAGCACCCAGTCGCTGTCGCCCTTGCCTTCTTCGCCCAGCGGCTTGGCGCCCTGCTTCTTCACTTCCTCGCGGACCTTGTCGAGCATCGCGTTGATCTGGCGATTGGAGGTACCGGTGGCGATGATCATGTAGTCAGTGATGCTCTGCTTGTCGCGCACATCAATGATCTGGATGTCCTGGGCCTTGACGTCTTCCAGCGCAGCGACGGCAATCTTGACCAGTTCGTCGCCCTTGAGCGGTTCATTGGTGTTGACGGCTTCCGGCAGTGGCGCGCTCTTGAACGTGCCTTTGCGCTTTACTTTCGGTAGATCTTTATCAGTCATATGAAACTCGTTTTGCTCATGTATTCGGCGACTTGGGGATACGGTGATCCGTATCAGTGAAGCACGCCTTGTTCAGTTCGACGCACGGTACAGACCGTGCGCATCGATGTAGGCCAGGACCGCGTCGGGCACCAGGAAACGTACCGACTTACCGCTGGCCAGCAGTTGACGGATCTGGGTGGCGGAAACCGCGAGCGGTGTCTGCCAGACGAATGCAATCTGTCCGCTCGGCCCTTTCAGGGCCAGCGGGTCGCTCACCGAACGCGCTGCCAGCAGGTTGCGCAAGGCATCCGGCGGTTCGCTGTCGGCGTCCGGGCGCTGTAGCACCAGGATGTGGCAATGCTGGAGCAACTCTTCCCAGCGGTGCCAAGTGGGCAGGCCGCAAAATGCGTCCCAGCCCAAAAGCAGAAAAACCTGGGTCTCGGCGGGCATCTCTGCGCGCAGCGACTCCAGGGTATCGATGGTCCAGGACGGTTTGTCCCGCTGCAATTCGCGGGCGTCCACCACCAGCGGCGGCAATCCGGCCACCGCGCACTGGACCATCGCCAGCCGATCCTGCGCCGACACCTGCGGCGTACCGCGATGTGGCGGCCGCGCGTTCGGCATCAGGCGCAACTCGTCCAGCGCCAGCGCTTCGACGACTTCCAGCGCGCCACGCAAATGGCCGATGTGCACCGGGTCGAACGTACCGCCCAGTACGCCAATGCGTTGCGGGCGCGACTCGCTGCCGGTGTGCGGCGCTGTCAGGTCGAGGTCGGTCAAGTCAGACCGTCGCCTGGCCGCGCAACTGGCCGTCGCCGACCACGATGTACTTCTCGCAGGTCAGCCCCTCAAGCCCTACCGGCCCGCGGGCGTGCAGCTTATCAGTAGAAATGCCGATCTCGGCACCCAATCCGTATTCAAATCCATCGGCAAAGCAGGTCGGCGTGTTGATCATTACCGAGGCCGAGTCGACTTCCGCTACGAACCGGCGGGTGTCGGCGAGGTTTTCGCTGACGATCGAGTCAGTGTGATGGGAGCCGTAATGGTTAATATGTTCGATCGCCTGCTCCAGACCGTCGACTACGCGGATCGACAGAATCGGCGCCAGATACTCTGTGTGCCAATCGTGCTCGGTGGCCGCTACAGCCTCGATGATCGCCCGGGTACGTTCGCAACCACGCAGCTCGACGCCTTTTTCGCGGAACTGCGCGGCCATTGCTGGCAGAAAGTCATTGGCAACAGCCTGATCGACCAGCAGGGTTTCCATCGCGCCGCAGATGCCATAACGGTAAGTCTTGGCATTGAAGGCGATGCGCTGGGCTTTGGCCAGATCGGCGTGTGCGCTGACATAGACGTGGCAGATGCCGTCCAGGTGCTTGATCACCGGAACGCGGGCATCGCGACTGATGCGTTCGATCAGGCCACGGCCGCCCCGCGGGACGATGACGTCGACGTATTCAGGCATGCTGATCATCGCGCCGACCGCGGCACGATCAGTGGTTTCGACCACTTGCACCACGGCGGCGGGCAATTCGGCCTCGGCCAGACCGCGCTGGATGCACGCGGCAATCGCCCGGTTGGAGTGAATCGCCTCGGAGCCACCGCGCAGAATTGTCGCGTTGCCGGACTTCAGGCACAGGCTGGCGGCATCGATGGTCACGTTCGGACGGGATTCGTAGATGATCCCGATCACGCCCAGCGGTACGCGCATCTTGCCGACCTGAATCCCCGACGGACGGAAGCTCATGTCGCGGATCGCGCCGACCGGATCCGCCAGTGCCGCGACCTGGCGCAAGCCGACGATCATGCCGTCGATACGTGCCGGGGTCAGTTCCAGACGCTCCAGCAATGCCGGTTCCAGACTATTGGCGCGGCCAGCAGCCAGATCCAGCTCATTGGCTGCGGCAAGCTCGGCACGCGCAGCGTCCAAGGCATTGGCGGCAGCCTGCAAGGCGCGGTTTTTCTGCGCGGTGCTGGCGCGACCGATGACCCGGGAGGCAGCGCGGGCGGCGCGACCCAATCGGGTCATGTAGTCAAGAACGGACTCAGTCATGGTCTGCTGGGGTCTTGGCAAAGAGGAAAGCGGCAGATTATAGCTGCCGCGTCCCGGGACTAACAGCGGTGACGGGCGGATGGTCGAAATGAGCTGCGTTTGCCCGTCGTTCAGACGTAATTAAGCTCAGCATTGCTATCATCACGGCCTCTTGAGCCTGGATAAACCTTGCCCATCATGACCACCGTGCCCCTTTGTCCCGAGTCCGCGCGCCTGCCCGTGGGCCTGCCGGACAGTTTTTTCGACCGCGACGCCCAGGTGCTGGCGCAGGCGCTGCTCGGCAAAGTCATCCGTCACCGCGTCGGCGACCTGTGGCTGAGTGCGCGGATCATCGAGACCGAAGCGTATTACTTTGCGGAAAAAGGCAGCCATTCTTCATTGGGCTACACAGAAAAACGTAAGGCTTTGTTTCTGGATGGCGGGCACATCTATATGTACTACGCCCGCGGCGGTGATTCGCTGAACTTCAGCGCGCAGGGTCCGGGCAATGCGGTGCTGATCAAATCCGCCTATCCGTGGGTCGATGAGGTGAGCGGGCCGGCGAGTCTGGCGCAAATGTTGCTGAACAATCCCGATGCCCAAGGCCGGCCGCGTCCGACGCAGAAGCTGTGCGCCGGGCAGACGTTGCTGTGTAAGGCGCTGGGTTTGAAGGTGCCGATGTGGGACGCCAAGCGTTTCGATCATGAATTGTTGCTGGTCGAGGACGCGGGGCCGGCGCCTGCACACATTATCCAAACCACCCGACTGGGCATTCCGCTGGGCCGCGACGAGCATCTGATGTATCGCTTCGTGGACGCCGCGTATGCGCAATGGTGCACGCGGAACCCGCTGCGGCGGGGTCAGGTCGAAGGCCGGGATTATTTCCTGCTGTAAACGCTTACCCCTGTAGGAGTTGCCGCAGGCTGCGATCTTTTGATTCTGCTTTAAAGAAACAAGATCAAAAGATCGCAGCCTGCGGCAGCTCCTACCGGGATCATCAATAGTCTGGAGTTTTTCTGTATGGGCCCATGGCTCGATAGCATCACCGGATGGCTCGGCGCCAATCCACAGTGGCTGGCCGCAGCGGTGTTCATCGTTGCGTGCGTGGAATGTCTGGCGATTGCCGGGCTGATCGTGCCGGGCACGGTGTTGCTGTTTGCCGTGGCGGTACTGGCCGGCAGCGGCGCGCTGTCATTGAGCGAAACGCTGCTGCTGGGCTTCCTCGGCGGCATCCTTGGCGACCTGATTTCCTATTTCCTCGGTCGCCATTTCCACCAGGACATCCGCCGCCTCCCCGGGCTGCGCCATCACCCGGAATGGATGGCGGGTGCCGAGTCGTACTTCCAGCGCTATGGCATCGCCAGCCTGCTGGTCGGGCGTTTCATTGGTCCGTTGCGGCCAATGCTGCCGATGGTCGCGGGGATGTGCGACATGCCGTTCCCGCGTTTCTTCGCTGTCAGCCTGCTAGCCGCCGCCGGGTGGAGCCTGGCCTATCTGTTGCCGGGCTGGGCCACGGGCGCGGCGTTCCGCCTGCCATTGCCGGAAGGTTTCTGGCTGCAAGCAGGTATCGTCGCCGCCAGCATCGCGGTGATGGTCGGCCTGAGCGTCAACAGCAGCATGCGTCGCCATCGTCGCGCGACGATCTGGATCGGCAGCATGGGCCTGTTGATCCTGATCGGTCTGTTTATCGGCTACCCGTACTTGACCGCGCTCGACAATGGCGTGATGACCCTGGTGCAGGAGCATCGCCAGCCAGCCCTGGACGAAATCGCGGTGACGCTGACCCTGATCGGCGAATTCCGCAACATGCTGCTTTTCAGCGCCCTGCTCGTGGTGCTGCTGTTGCTGTGCAAGCAGTGGCGCCAGGCGGTTTTCGCCGGTTCCACCATGCTCATCACTGCGATGGCCAACACCGGAACCAAATACTTTTTCGCCCGGGTGCGCCCCGAAGTGCTCAGCGATCCGCTGACGACCTACAGCATGCCCAGCGGCCACGCCTCCGGCGCGTTTGCCCTGTTTCTGACGCTGGGCGTGCTCGCCGGTCGCGGTCAACCGCCGCGCATGCGCCTGACCTGGCTGTTGATCGCTTGCATCCCGGCACTGGCCATTGCGTTGTCGAGGGTCTATCTGGGCGCGCATTGGCCGACCGACATCCTGGCCGGCGCCATGCTCGCCAGTTGCGTCTGCGCTGGCATGCTGTGGCTGAGCCAGCGGCAGACATCGCTCAATCCGATGCCATTCAGGATCTGGTGGCTGATCCTGCCGTCGATGATTGCCCTGTTCGGCTTCTTCGTGTTGCGCCACTTGCCACATACGCTATTGCGTTACGCCTACTAAGGCAGACAACTTACAAGCATTTTTTATCGCGCGCCGCTCTTAGGGAATATTCCGACAAGAGCGGCGTTAATTACCTACACTTCATTACGATTAGCCGGTTAACTTTCTTAGTTAAAACCAGACAATTCCCTATCCGAAACAACTACAAAACTGGAGTTACATAATTAACTCCCGCCTTGAGCAAAACAGAACTTCTGGCCGATGAAAAACAGTTAGATTGGCTCACGCAAATTACAACGCTATCGCCATTCAAACCATTACATCCAGCGAAGTATGGAAACTTCCGGGTAATGTTTTTCACTTTTATTAGTTCAGAGCACTTCATGAGTCCCAGATTACCTCGCAAGATCCCCGCAACCTCTTCACATCAGCCCGAATCGAATGGCCCTCGACCAGACCGCCCGCACAATCCATTCGATGCCGATATCCCCAATGTTTTCCGCAGCCCCGGAATGGACGATCTGACGCCAGCGCACAGCGCTCCGGGCCTGCAACTGGCCGGAGAGTCGCCACGGACCTCTGCCGTAGAAATCGTCCAGATGCCGACACACAACGCCGGTATGCCGCAGATCGCCAGTCCGGTGAATGAATACTGGTTGTCCGAGGCATTCCTGCGCGGCATGAAGCCTGCGGATGCCGAAGGATTTCGTTGGGTTGTCGGCAGAAAGTTCGTCGACGTCGAACTCGAAGGCAGCGTTAAAACCACCCACGCCGACCTCGACGAGCACGGCGTCTTGCGCATCAAACGTATGACCGAACGAGCCCCCTCAGGCCCGCGCCTGTATAAAAACGCCGATCGCCCAACCTGGCGTCTGACGGAGCAGCCTGCGCCAAAACGCCCTGCGGAGACCGCACAGCCCGACTCGCCGCCAGCGGCCAAACGCCCTCGCCCGGCCCCCGTGGTGACACCCATCGAATCAGGCTACACCCCTTCGTGGCGTTCGCCGGATGCCCAGGGTTATTACGAAATGCGGCCATATCTGGCATCGAACGAAGCCGACACGCGCTATGCGTTCAGAGACATGTTCGGCAATTTGATGCGCGTAGACCCACCCGTGGGCGGCTTCGATGCGCAACCGACGCACCTCACGCACTGGACCGATCATGAGATCTGGCAGCTGTACGGCATGCACGGCGAAGACATCGCGCGGTTTCGCGTCGAAGCGCAAACCAGCGGCAAGCCACCACAGTGGGCTGAACCTGTGACCACGGACAATCCGGTCACCGATTTGCTGCGTGATTCCCTGCGCTGGTTGCATCCCACCTTGACCTTGAAGGAGCGCGAGGCGTTTCTGCAGTCCTGCAACCTGCTGCCCGATCAACTGACGCGTCTGCAGCAGGACATGAGAAACGAGCTGGCGATACCGGCCTGGGTGCAGGCGCACAAGCGCCTTCTCGATGACGTCAGCAACCCGCAACGCCTCGAACAGTTCGCCAGGGACGCGGTCGAACAGCTCAACCTCAAGCGCAATGCCCGCCACGACTGGTATTACGCCGAGGGCAGTCTGACCCCGGAGGTACGCGAAGCGCTGGTGAAGCGACTCGGCTATCTGCGCAACAAGAACAACTGCCTGTACCGCACCGATATTCCGGGTCTGTTTCGCGGTGACGAGCGCACGCCTTTCGAACTGGCAAACGACGGGACAATGATGCCCCGCTACCACCACACCCCCGGCACCACCTCGCACAAACCGATCAGCGCAACCTTCAGCCTCAATGAAGGCCGGATGTATGCCAGCGCACCCGATCCCGAGTACCTGCGTTTCAACAGTCAGACCCACAAATATCCCGGGCGTGACCCCGGCGACACGCACTCGGACAGTGGCACAAGCGACACGAGTGAGTCACCGAGCGATTCGTCCTCCGGCTGGTCCGAGCCGGACAGCCCCATAGCATGGGATCACGAGCGCGACTACCCATCGGTTCGCACCCGCCAGACGCAGATGTTCCTTTATGCCCTGGACACCCGCCACCTGGAAGTCGTCCCCCATGAAGAAAACATGATGTTCAACGCCAGCGCCCGCGACACGCCGCCGACCCGATTTCCCTCCGACGACTTCGAGGGGCTGATATCGGTCACCCGCAGCGGACTGAGTGCCGAGCGCATCTGGCTGTTGAACAGCGACCGGACCAAAGGCGCCAGGGTGGCGGACATCAGGGACATGGCGGGGGACAACGCTGCACGCATCGAAGCGGTCACCCATGCCGGGCGTGCCAACCACTTCGAATATGACCTGCTGATTGACAGGGTCGAGGCGGCGGCGTTGCCGATACTCAGGCTATCGGGCAACGGGAACGAGTTCGGCCATGACCTCGTCTGGCCCTGATACACAGAATTGCCAGCAACACCGGTAAGGAAGCCGGTTCCACAAATACTATTAAAGGATTAATACGTGTCAAAACTCATCGCTCCCTCCTCGCATGTTGCCAACGCGCCAGTGCTTCAGGTCACGCTTATTGATGCCTCGGCCAATGTCCATGCGCCAGCCACGAGCGATCTCCATCACTTGCCTTCGCCAGGCATCACACACGACGCTGACGCGTCCGCGAAGCAGACACTCAAGTCTCTCGACAAGCACTTCGGGCCGTTGCGCATGGGTGAGGTCATGGCCTCTCGCGTCGAGTTGCAGGCATTGGGCGCGACGGTGAACGGTCAGCCCCTCAGTCCGCTGAACGCCGACCTGAAAGCTGCGGACCAAAGCTTCATCGATGCGCTCAATTTTGACTCGGCGAAGGTCGAAGCCCGTTTGAAGTCGGTCGATATCCCCGACAGTGGTGTAGCGGCGATGCTGTTCTATGAAATTGCCTGCAAGCGCTCCATCGATGCCGGGCCACTGTTCGTCAGCGACTCACCGATAGAAACCGGCAGCGCCATGGACCGTCTCAATCAATTGGGCAAGGCCGCGCAGAAACTGGATATCCATCGCATCGACTCGTTCGAAAATGCGCCGGGCTGGGTCAACAAGCACAAGAGCTATTTGATGAGCGGCGCCGGCGTTGGCCTGCAGGCTTTCGGAATTTACAGCGGCTACATGGCGATGACCGACGCGATCAGGAAAGGCGACAAACTGGAGGCGATCTTTCAAGGAGGATCCATTGCGGCCGAACTGGGCTCACTGGTCATTGAACAAGGATTGACCAAAACCGGCCAGGCGATGCTCACCAACGGCGGCCATCTCTTCAAATACTTCCCCCTGACCTCGGTCGGCAAATACATGAGCCGGGGCGCCGGCATGTTCGCCAGCGCGATCACCCTGCCGTTCGACGTCATTGATGCGGTCAAATCGTTCAACGCTGCCGCCGCTGCCACCGGCAAGGAGGCGCAGGATCATTACGTCAGTGGCGCCCTGAGTGTGGCGGGCGCGGGCATCAGTCTGGTGCTGGGCGTCGCCGCACTGGCCGGTTTCGGCAGTGTCGCCGGGCCGGTGGGTCTCGCGGCGGCGGCAATCCTGATCGCCGGCTCGATGATTTATCAGGCTGCGCGGGTCGTTGACGATATCGATGACTACATCGAGCTGACCGCCCTGGAACGCCTGCGCTCAGGCTGGTTCGCTTTCACCGGTCAGGAGCTTGATACTCAGGTGATGGATCGCTTCAAGCTGAGCAAAGGCTATAGCGATCATGAGAAACGGCTCGAGCTGTCGGCGAAGGACATGCTTGAAGGCGCCTACAAGAATTCCATCGAACACGTGGTCAACGGTGCCTTCCGCACCGAGCTGCAGTCCGTCGAGTTGTGGCGCTACGTCTGGGACGAAGGCGCCGGGCAGAAGCCGTTCAAACTTGACACCCAGGCGGTGGTCGTCGGCGCAGACGATGTGATCGATGCCAGCAATGGCTTGCCGGCAGACCTCAAAAAAGTCAGCGGCAGCGCCGGCGAAGGCAAAGGGGTTTTCTGGCGTCTGGGCGATGGCAATGATCGGGTCATTGGCGTCAAGGCCCAGGCCAACCTGTTCACCTATCGCGAAGGGCACAAAGCATTGACCGGTGGTGACCAGAACGATGCCTTCTATCACGAAATCACGGCTGAGGAACTGAATCGCGCGGCCAAGCCTGCCCATATCAACCTGCTGGATGGCGGCGCCGGCACCGATACGGTGGCGTTCGAAGGCAGTCGTCCGACCAGCGACACCCGCTACGTTGGCCATGACATCGATCTGCAGACCGGCAAAGTCGCGCTGCGCAGTCTGGATCCGGTGGCCCAAGGCATCGAAGTTGCACATCTGACTTCGTTCGAGAACGTTTCGACGCTGCGCAAAGGCACCAGCCACGTCATCGGCACTGACGCGGCCAACCAGATTTCCGCCAATGGCTACGACCGCATCAGCGCCGGTGGCGGCAACGACACCATTGCCATATTCGGCACCGAATGCGAAGTGAATGGCGGCGGCGGTGAAGACCGTTATTACATCGCCAATACCAACGCCCGCGCGACGATCATCGAAGACGGTGAGCACTCGAGCCGCGTCGAGTTCGGCTGGCCAAGAGCGCTCATTCAACGCTGGCAAGTCACCGGCACTTCACTGGTGATCACCTCGTTGCGCGGCAAGGATGGCAGCGATCCCGATCATGTGCTGACCCTGGAAAACGTCTACCAGACGATCGACGGCCAGCGCCATCTGAAGAATGCACAGTGGCTGTTCCGCACCCAGGACGGTTATGAACTGCTGGCACTGCTGCCCAATCAGCCAGGTCAAGTGCTGAGTCAGGATATCGAGGTCGCCGTCACCGTCAACGGTCGCCCGGCCCAGGCCCCGGCGATAGTGAATGGCGGCACGCTAGCGCTGGACGCTCAGACACTGTCTGGACACTTCGTGGCACGCACGCCGCAGAGGGTCGAATTCGTTGTCGGGCGCAGCGTCGCTGCTACTGAAAACAGTGTTTACCTGGATTTCAAAGACAGTGAAATCGTCGACTCCGTGATCAGTTATGACGTCGAAGTTCGTCAGGGGGTGTCGGGCAATACGCACCTGACCTACAAGGATATCTGCCTGACGATACTGCTGCCGTCCAAAGTGATTGCGTTCAAGGGCCTGATCCGGACGATCGCCGCTGCTACCGGTTACGGCGGCCGAAACAGTCTGAAGGTGACCACGCCGCTGCTGGCGCAGGATCTGGTGCTGGTCATGCAGGACGAAGTCTCATACCGCCTGCAGGTGCCGCAGCTTGATTATGAAGCCGACGCGCAAGCCCCCGGCACCCGACTGGTCAGTAGCAAAAGCTGGCTGAAACGGCGCAATGGCGCGTACCCGTTCACCCGCCCACTGGTCAGCGAAAAACCGCAGCTGACCGAGCGGCCCAGCAAAGTGGTAATCGAATCCAGGCCACACACAGGGATTTATCTGCTTGAAGGCAAAAGCTCTACCTACGACGTTCATCTTGCGAGCAACTGCATCGTGCGTCTTTCTACCCCGGGGGCGGCGGCGAAAACCTCCAATGCGTCCACCTGGAATCTGTTCACCCGAACGCTGGCCGAAACCGTCACGCGCAGCGATATCCAGCTCGACGGCAACCTCCTGCGCATTGCCAGCGTCACCGTCGAGCTGCCGGATATCGAGGATGACACGCCTGTGGAATCCATCAGCGTGGTGACTTCCGCCGGCCATATCTATGAAGTCTCATTGCTGTTCGAGATGTTGCAGTTGTATATCATCGATGCCCGCCGCTTCGCCAGTGTCGCGGCCCTGCAGGCCGACATCGAACAACACCGCCAGCGCAACGAACTGGCGGCACGGATTTACGTGACCCACATCGGTTACAAGCCCGATACCGTCGGTACGGTGGTTTACCACTCGGTGCGTCAGTACTGGGGACTGACTGGCGATCCGCAGGCGCGAATCAATCCGCAGGATTTGAGCATCCCCGCCCAGGGGACACCGCTGCAGGTCGGGTGAAGAGGCTGATACGTCATGGAACCAACGCCCATGGTCGACTTGAAATAACCCGCTCCGGTGGCGTCGTGCTGACGCTGCCCAAGGGCTCCGGCACCAACTCCAACGATGTAACCTGGCCTGTAGCCGAACACTACCGCCCCTGAAAAAAAGGGTGCCATTCATTGAAATATGAATGGCACCCTTTTTATGAATCAGTCAGCTGTACGTTACTTGACTACTTTGATCACGAATTTCGCTGGCCCATTGTTGAAAGCGTTATGTCCCGTCACGTTAGGGTCGGCATCCAGAAACGTGCTCATGCCACTGCTCACCAGACGATACAGAGGTTTGTCATTCGGCTCGCTGTTCAACTCGATATGAGCCGGGCCCGACGCGATATCGTTAAGCGAAGCCTTCGGCACACCGTACGTACTGATTGAGAAGTACTGAGCCGGGGCGCTGGTGCTGGCCAACAAGTTGTGAGTCTTGTCCTCGATGAATAACCGCGCACCGTCAAACGCGCCCGGCTGTACCAGATGGATCGCGTAATCGTCACCCTGAGGAATGAACTTCAACAGCAGCGGGCTATCGTCCTCATGATCAGCCAGCGTGACGGAACTGGAAACGCGCTGGATCGCCAGGCCCACTTCGGCTTCCAGTTTTTCGCTTTGGGTTATTCGCTTATCGAGCAACGCTTGTTGCAAGCGTTGTTGATTAAGCACCACCGGACGACCATCCAGATACAGATTCGCCGTGAAGGCCTTCTTGTTTATTTGTGCTAAAGACATAGAGTTACCCATTGATAAACGTCCTGCCGTTACTCAACGGCAACGGCAGGCAAATGCGCAAAGAAATCAATCAGACAACGGTTACGGCTGAAACGGTTGTGGCTGTTGTGGCCGATGCCAACATCCGCGTAACTTCGCCGTCAGGGACCTTTGCAGATTTTCGCTTTCGCCGGGCTATCACCATGCGATCTGCGTAACTGGATGCC
Source organism: Pseudomonas sp. 1L-B-1-E-C1 (assembly GCF_057291835.1). Classification (NCBI taxonomy): domain Bacteria; kingdom Pseudomonadati; phylum Pseudomonadota; class Gammaproteobacteria; order Pseudomonadales; family Pseudomonadaceae; genus Pseudomonas; species Pseudomonas sp. 1L-B-1-E-C1. Next base: position 199,601 of record NZ_JBXAWN010000010.1, read on the forward strand.
GCCTCGATAACGAAGCTGACGTTATGATCAGTATCCGCATGTTTCAAAATATACTTGCCAGCGATATCGTCCCAGAATGCCCATTCATCTTCATATACAGTCATGTTTTCATCCTTATTCTTGTTCAAGTTGCCCGCTTCCTGCGGACCTCCTGAAATTAAGATAAAGACCAAAGCAAGACAATGCTGGCAAGTGCCCCGAGTTAATTCAGAGTGCAACCAGGGGGCGTTCTCGATTGGTTTCCCGCGGTGGGGAAAACCATTGAGAACTCCTAGGCAAACAACTCACCCTGCAATTCATCCAGCAACGCCTGGATTGCGTCGAGCCGCTGCTGCGGGTCGTCGAGTTGCAGCAGGTCGAGCTTGTCTTCTTCGGCAAAAGGCAACAGATAGGCAAGTTGATTGGCCAGTGACTGCTGCCCAACGGCTTCGATGCCCATGTCCAGCGCTTCGACCATCGGGTGCTCGGCCAGCGCCTTGAGCAGCGCCACCAGATCGGCGTCCTCATCCTGCAACGGTTGCTCGGGCTCGTCGTCGAGCCACTCGACATCGGCGAGAATCAACTGATCGCGCTGCACTTCGGTGCGCAGCACATTGAAGCGTCGCCCGCCCTGCACGCGGATGCCGAGCAGACCGTTGTCCTGCTGCTGGAAATCGGTGATCCGCGCCTCGCATCCCACCATCGCGAACCCCTCCGGCGCCACGCCGACTTCACTGCCTTCAAGAATGCACACCACCCCGAAGCCGACACCCTGCTTCATGCAGCGGCCGATCATGTCGAGGTAGCGCGCCTCGAAAATCTGCAAGTCGAGGTTGCAGCCGGGGAACAGCACCGTGTTCAGCGGAAAAAGCGGCAGACTCATAGACATTTCCTTACACCACCATCGACACCGCCAACGGCAGGAACACCGCCGTGGCCACGCCCATCAGACTCATCGCCAGCGCGGCGAAGGCGCCGCACTCATCGTTTTCCTGCATCGCCACCGCCGTGCCGACCGCATGGGCGGTCATGCCCAGGGCCATGCCACGCGCCTCGGGGCTGTGCACGCCGAGCCGGGTCAGCAATGCCGGGCCGAAGATTGCGCCGATCACCCCGGTGATCAGCACGAACACCGCGGCCAGGGCCGCCACACCGCCGATCTGCTCGGCGACCAGCATGGCGATCGGCGAAGTCACCGACTTCGGCGCCATTGTCATCAGGATCATGTGATCGGCGCCGAACCACCAGCCCAGCGCCACACCCATGCCCGTTGCCACTACTCCGCCTATCACCAGCGTAGTAAAAATCGGCCAGAACAATTGGCGGATGCGGCGCAGATTCAAGTACAGCGGCACCGCCAGCGCGACGGTTGCCGGTCCGAGCAGAATGCTGAGGATCTCGGTGCTCTTGCGGTACTCCGCGTAAGTCAGGCCGCAGCCGACCAGCACACCGATCACCAACAACATGGAGACCAGCACCGGTTGCAGAAAGATCCAGCGGGTTTTCTCGAACGCCGCCAGCACCAGTTGATAGGCGCCAAGGGTGATGCCGATGCCGAACAACGGATGATGGATCACCGAGGCCCACGCGCCTTGCCAGTCGAACAGCATCAGGACTCCTCCGCCGGCGGCGCGTGACGTTTGACCAGTCGTTGCATGAGCACGCCGGCAAAGGCCATCGACACGATCAATGAGACCACCAGCGCGCCGACGATCGCCCAGAAATCTGCGGCAATCGCCGTGGCATAGACCATCACGCCCACCGCCGGCGGCACCAGCAGCAACGGCAGATAGCGCAGCAGACTGCCCGCCGCCTGATTCAACGGCTCGCCCACCTCACCGCGAATGATCAGGAACACCAGCAACAGCAGCAGCCCGATGATCGGCCCCGGCAATATCGGCAACAGCAAGTGATTGAGCGCCGTGCCGAGCAATTGAAACAACACCAGCATGGTCAGGCCACGTAGCAACATCTGACATCTCCGTCTGACTTTCCAACCCGCAAATCGCCCGCATTATAAGCACGCCTGCGCTATGGACCGGCATTCGCCAAAAGCATGGTCGGTTGACCTGAGCAAATCGCCATGATGATCTACAGTGGTTCGCAGGCCGGTCAAATCCGCCCCCTGAAAAACTATAAAACCGATGAACCCAAGGAGAGTCTCAATGCCCTATGTTCCCGTTGCAGAGCTCAAAGATTATGTCGGCAAGGAACTTGGACGTTCCCAATGGCTCACCATCGATCAGGAGCGCATCAACCTGTTCGCCGAAGCCACCGGTGATTTTCAGTTCATTCACGTCGATCCGGTCAAGGCCGCGAAAACGCCATTCGGCAGCACGATTGCCCACGGTTTTCTGTCGCTGTCGCTGATGCCGAAACTGATGGAAGACATCCTCGTACTGCCCGAAGGCGTGAAGATGGTCGTCAACTACGGCCTGGACAGCGTGCGTTTCATCCAGCCGGTCAAGGTCGATTCGAAAGTCCGATTGAAGGTCGACATGGTCGAAGTCACCGAGAAAAAACCCGGCCAGTGGCTGCTGAAAGCGACCGCGACACTGGAGATAGAGGGCTCGGACAAACCGGCCTATATCGCCGAGCCGCTGTCGCTCTGCTTCGTCTGATCATCCCGGATGCGAAGCAGCGCACGCTGTTTCGCGTCACGTCTGTATATATGCGATGCATAGCTGCGGCATACTCGGTCGCCTAATTGCCCGGATCCCGCTATGCGCTCAATCGCTCGACTTGCACCCCTTGCCCTGACCCTGATGCTCACCGCTTGCGGCGACGGCGAATCGCTGTTGCCGCCGGATGCGCGCCTGCCCGATGGCGGTCGCTACCGCGGTGAACTGGTCGACGGCTTGCTGCAAGGTCAGGGCCGGGTCGACTACCCCAACGGCAGCTGGTACGCCGGGGAGTTCGACAAAGGTCAGTGGCACGGGCAAGGCGAATGGCACGGCAGCAATGGCGAGGTTTATCGCGGCCAGTTCCAGCAAGGTCTGTTCGACGGCCAGGGCAGCCTGAGTACCAATGCCAGCAGCTACACCGGCGGCTTCAAGCAGGGCCGGCGCGATGGCGAAGGCACGCTGAAAGAAAACGGCATGACCTATCGCGGTGAATTCAAGGCTGACCAGTATTCCGGCCTCGGTCGTCTGGAAATGGACGACGGCAGCTCCTATCAAGGCCAGTTCGCCCACGGCAAACCCAACGGTGAAGGTCAGCGCGGCGATGCCAGCGGTAATTCGTTCACGGGTCATTTCGTCAACGGTCAACTGGAAGGCAACGGCACTTACAACAGTGCCGACGGCGATATCTACGTCGGTGGATTCAAGAATAATCAACTGCACGGCAAGGGCCGCTACGAGAATGCGGACGGCGACGTCTGGCTCGGCCAGTTCAAGGAAGGCGCGCTGACCGGCAAGGGCGAACTGATCGGCGCTGACGGCAGCCATTACATCGGTGTGTTCAACGACTGGCGTTTCACCGGGCAGGGCCGTTTGAACCTGGCCGATGGCAGCTTCTACGTCGGCGGTTTCGACAACGACAGCTATTCCGGCCGCGGTACTCTGGTGCTGACCGATGGCAGCGTGCTCAGCGGCACCTGGATCAATGGCCAGCGTGTGCGCGATGCTGACGGCAAATTGCTGCCCGACACCCTCGAACTCGGTTTGCTCGCCCAGGGTCGTCTGCTCGACGAGGCGCTGGCGGCGATTCCCGCCTCGACCCCGGCAGTCGAGCTGTACACCCTGACCCTCGGTGGCGACGGCAAGCAGAGCGTGTTCCTGCGCGAGTCCGACTACGTCGCCAACATGCTCAACACACGCTTCGGCGCTTTCGGCCAGATCCGCTTGGTCAACCATCGCGATCATCTCGGCGACCGGCCGATGGCCACCCGCGAGAACCTGCGCCGTGCCGCGCAAGCCCTCGCCGAACGCAGTGGGCCGGAAGATCTGCTGTTCATCTATCTGACCAGCCATGGCACCGCCGAGCATGAACTGGTGCTCGATCAGCCGCGCATGGAACTGGCTGACCTGCCAGCCGATGAGCTCGCCGCCGTGCTCGCGCCGCTGAAGCATCGCGACAAGGTCATCGTGATCTCCTCGTGCTATTCCGGCGGTTTCATCCCGGCGCTGAAAGACGAACGCACGCTGATCATGACCGCCTCCCGCGCGGATAGGGTGTCGTTCGGCTGTTCGGAAGAAGCCAACTTCACCTACTTCGGCGATGCGCTGTTCGCCCAGGCGCTGAACCAGACCGACGATCTGGAACAGGCTTTCAAACTGGCCAAAGCCACCGTCGCCGAACGCGAACTGGCCGACGGCTTCGAAGCCTCGGAGCCGCAGATCTGGGCGCCGAAAACCGTGCTTTCGCACTGGCAACTGCTGCGAAAACAGCAAGCGCGCAAAGCTTTGCACAGCAGCGCATTGAACGACGCGGCGAAAAAAGGCAACTAAGCTGAACAGTATCAAGGGAGAGACACTATGTACTTGACGCCTCAGCACGTATTGCTTGCCGGAGCCACCGGATTGACCGGTGAACATCTGCTCGACCGTTTGCTCAACGAGCCAACGATAACCCGTGTCCTCGCCCCTTCACGCCGGCCGCTGGCCGAGCATCCGCATCTGGAAAACCCGGTTGGCGATCCACAAACCTTTCTGCCGCAACTCAGTGGCCGGGTCGATATCGCCTACTGCTGCCTCGGCACCACGATCAAGCAGGCCGGCTCCGAAGAAGCCTTTCGCGCTGTGGATCTGGACATGGTCGTGGCGTTCGCCAAACGCGCGCGGGAGATGGGCGCGCGGCACCTGATCGTGATTAGCGCAATCGGCGCCGATCCGAATTCCTCGGTGTTCTACAACCGCGTCAAAGGCGAGATGGAACAGGCCCTGCGCGCGCAGGACTGGCCACAATTGACCATCTGCCGACCTTCGCTGTTGCTGGGCGAGCGCATTGAACCGCGTCTGGCCGAGCAACTGGCCGGGCCGTTGTCGAAGCTGATTCCGGGGAAATACCACGGCATCGAGGCATGCCAGTTGGCACGGGCGATGTGGCGCCTGGCGCTGGAAGAACAGGATGGGGTGCGGGTGATCGAGTCGGATGAATTGAGGAAGCTCGGCAAATAAGCACTTACAAAAACAAAAGATCGCAGCCTTCGGCAGCTCCTACAGAGGAATGCGATCTCCTGTAGGAGCTGCCGAAGGCTGCGATCTTTTGATCTTTACAATCCGCCAGTCGCCTGGAACCCCACGCCAATTACCGTTAACAACGACAACGGCAACAACAGCGTATCGAGCAACGCGCTGGCCGGTAGATCCACTCCCGGATAACTCGGCGCCTCGGCACCGAACCTGTCTTTCGCACAGCAGCCGCCATTCAACGCATACAAATCCAGCCGCGTCCCGGCATACACCACCGGTGCGCCGGGTTTCGCCGCATCCAGCGTGCGCGCGGTGGCACACCCGCCCAGCTGCAGCGCCAACACGATGACCAGCAGCTTATTCATCGCTGCTCAGATGATGCTCGCCCCAACGCGGCAGCATGTCCTGCGGGATGCCGAGCAGATTGAGAATCCGCGCCACGACGAAGTCGATCAAGTCGTCGATGGTCTGCGGTTGGTGATAGAAACCCGGCGACGCCGGCAAAATGGTCACGCCCAGGTTCGACAGCTTGAGCATGTGCTCCAGATGAATGCTCGAGTACGGCGCCTCCCGCGGCACCAGAATCAACTGACGGCGCTCTTTCAGCGTAACGTCCGCTGCGCGCTCGATGAGGTTGTTGCAGGCGCCGGTGGCAATCGCCGACAGCGTCCCGGTCGAACACGGCACCACCACCATCGCCGCCGGCGCACCGGAGCCGGAGGCCACCGGCGACATCCAGTCTTCCTTGCCATACACCCGAATCTGTCCGGCGGCGGCGCCGGTGTATTCGGTGAGAAAGGCCTGCATCATCTGCGGCTTGTTCGGCAGGGACACGTCGGTCTCGGTGGCCATCACCAATTGCGCAGCCTTGGAGATCAGGAAGTGCACTTCGCGATCTTCGCGCACCAGGCAATCAAGCAGGCGCAAACCGTACTGCGCGCCCGAGGCGCCGGTCATCGCCAGGGTAATGCGTTCCGGGCCGCCGGCCTGGGAAAAAGTGTTCATTGCAGCGCCTCGGCGAGTTTGCCGTGCAGGCCGCCGAAGCCGCCGTTGCTCATGATCACCACGTGAGTACCGGGCTGCGCCTGGCTCTTCACGCGTTCGATGATGCCTTCCAGCGAATCACTGACGATTGACGGCACCGTGCATAACGCTGCGGTGGCGCCGAGGTCCCAGCCGAGGTTGGCCGGGGCGTACCAGATCACCTGATCGGCATCGACCACGCTGTCCGGCAAACCGTCACGGTGGGCGCCGAGCTTCATCGAATTGGAGCGCGGCTCGATGATCGCGATCAGTGGCGCGTCGCCGATGCGTTTGCGCAGGCCATCAAGCGTGGTGGCGATGGCGGTCGGGTGGTGAGCGAAGTCGTCGTAAATGGTGATGCCGCGCACCTCGGCGACTTTCTCCATGCGCCGTTTGACGTTTTTGAACGCGCTCAAACCGGCGATACCCATCGATGGCACCACGCCAACATGCCGCGCCGCAGCCAGGGCAGCCAAGGCGTTGGCGACGTTGTGCTGACCGGTCAATTCCCACTCGACGGTGCCTTGCGACACGCCTTCGAACATCACTTCGAACGCCGAACCGTCCTCGCTCAGTAGTTTGACCTGCCACTGACCGCCGGCGCCGGTGGTTTGCACCGGGGTCCAGCAGCCCATTTCAATCACGCGCTGCAAGGCCGGCTCGGTAGTCGGGTGGATGACCAGGCCTTCGCTCGGAATGGTGCGGACCAAGTGGTGGAACTGGCGCTCGATCGCCGGCAAATCGGGGAAGATGTCGGCGTGATCGAATTCAAGGTTGTTGAGGATTGCGGTGCGCGGACGGTAGTGGACGAATTTCGAGCGCTTGTCGAAAAAAGCGCTGTCGTATTCGTCAGCCTCGATGACAAAGAACGACGTGTCGCCCAGGCGCGCCGACACCGAGAAATTCTGCGGCACGCCGCCAATCAGGAAACCCGGGCTCATGCCGGCGTGTTCCAGCACCCAGGCGAGCATGCTGCTGGTGGTGGTCTTGCCGTGCGTTCCGGCCACGGCCAATACCCAGCGACCTTGCAGCACGTGGTCAGCCAGCCACTGCGGGCCGGAGACGTACGGCAGGCCTTTGTTCAACACATATTCCACCGCCGGGTTGCCACGGGACATGGCATTGCCGATCACCACCAGATCCGGCGCCGGATCGAGTTGCGCCGGGTCATAACCCTGCGTCAGCTGAATGCCCTGGGCCTCGAGCTGCGTGCTCATCGGCGGATAGACGTTGGCGTCGGAGCCGGTGACGTGATGGCCCAGCTCTTTGGCCAATACCGCCATCGAGCCCATGAAAGTCCCGCAGATACCCAGAATATGAATGTGCATAGTCGACCTCGTAAAACATGGCCGCAGGTTAGCGTAGGGAGGGGGAAATGGCACTCTTTAGCTGAAGGATGGAGACGGGTTGGCGGCTACATCTGCGCACGGCTTCAGACCGCAGCCCCTCACCCCAGCCCTCTCCCGAGGGAGAGGGAGCCGATCTCGGTCGCCTTCAAATCCTGAGTTCGGCTCGATATTTCAGGTCGGCGTAAATACCGCAAGCAACGCGGTCAGTCCCCTCTCCCTCCGGGAGAGGGTTAGGGTGAGGGCGTTCAGCTGACACGCCGCTCAATCCCATGTTTACGCAGTTTTCTATAAAGGGTGTTGCGGCTTACGCCCAGTTGCTGCGCTGTATGGGTCATGTGCCAGCGCGTCTGCTCCAGCGCATTGAGCAAGGCCAGTCGTTCGGCATCTTCCAATGGCTGCGCCGCCACAACCGCCGGCCGCGCCTGCCGGATCATCACTGGCAAATCCTCAATCCCGATCCGCCCTTCATCACACAATGCAGCCAATGTACGCAGCACATTGCGCAACTGCCGCACATTGCCCGGCCAGTTGAACGCCAGCAACGCCTGCCGCGCCGGTTCATCGATCAGGATCGTTTCGCCTCCCGCCTCCTCGGCCAACAGAAAATCCAGCAACTGCGATTTATCACTACGCTCACGCAATGCCGGCAACGCCACTTCCAGCCCGTTCAAGCGGTAATACAGATCCTCGCGAAAACTGCCGTCCTCGACCCGTTCCAGCAGATTGCGGTGCGTCGCACTGATGATCCGCACGTCCACCGCTTGCGGTTCGCCGCCAATCGGCACCACTTGCCGATCTTCCAGCACACGCAGCAAGCGCGTCTGCAAGGCCAGCGGCATGTCGCCGATTTCGTCGAGGAACAATGTGCCGCCGTCGGCCTGCTGCAGCTTTCCGCGCATGCCATCCTTGCGTGCGCCGGTGAAGCTGCCGCCGCGATAGCCGAACAGTTCGCTCTCGATCAGGCTTTCCGGAATGGCCGCGCAATTGAGTGCGACGAAGGCATTGCCGCAGCGCAGGCTGGCCTGGTGCACAGCCTTGGCGAACGCCTCTTTGCCCGAGCCGGTTTCGCCGTTGATCAGCAACGGCACGTCGCGTTCGAACACGCGCAGGGCTTTGCGAAACTCCGCCTGCAACGCTTCATCGCCGAGACAGATGCCTGACAGGCGTGGGGCGGGCGCGGCGATAGGCGTTGGAACAATGGCTGTCGGCTTGCGCGCTTCGCCGCGCAACACGGCAAACAGATGCCGGCCATCACGGGTGCGCAGCGGCCAACTGGCGCTGGCATTGGCACTCGCGCGGCCAAGCAATTCGTCCAGCGAACAATCGAAAAACGCTTCCACCGGTTGCCCGAGCAACCCACCGCGAATATGCCCGAGCAGGTTCAGCGCGCTCTGGTTGACCGCACTGATCCGCCCTTCGCCGTCGAACGCCAGCAGGCCTTCGCTGAACAAGCCGACGGACTCGGCTTGCAGGTGAAAGCGCAGCAACCACTGATTGTCGAAACAGCGCAGGAAGTAGCAGCTCTCGATCATTTTCGCCGACAGGTTGACCAGCGCCATGGTGTGGAACTGGCTCTGGCGCGACACGTCCGGCCGCGCCGAGGAGACGTCGAGTACCGCCAGCAGCTCACCCTGCGGATCGAACACCGGGCTCGCTGAACAGGTCAGCCCGGTGTGGCGGCCGCGAAAGTGTTCGTCCTGATGAATAGTCAGCGCTTGGCGCTCAACGAGGCAGGTGCCGATACCGTTGGTGCCCTCGCAGGCTTCGCTCCAGTCGGCGCCAAGCCAGAGCCCGGCACGCTCGAAAATCTTGCGTTCGGCCGGTGCGGTGACGCAATTGAGGATCACCCCACGCGCGTCGGTCAGCAGCACCGCGTGGCCGGCGCCGGAGAGTTGTTGATGCAGGCTGCTCATTTCGGTGCCGGCGATCTGCAGCACTTGTTGCAGACGTTCGCGACTTTCCAGCACCCGGCCATGCTCGAGCACGGTCGGCGCCATGCTCACAGAAGGATCGAGGTGATAGTCCTCAAGGCAACGCAGCCACGAACGCGCGATCGACGGATCGGCGCCGGGGCCGTGCAGGTGCGGTTTGCCCTGGGTAACGGTGAGAACCTGGCGGGCATGGCGACTCAAATGGTTGTCGTGCATTTCTTATTGTTCTCCCCGAGAGGTCGACGCAATCCCGTGTAGGAGCTGCCGAAGGCTGCGATCTTTTGATCTTGAAAAACAAAATCAAAAGATCGCAGCCTTCGGCAGCTCCTACCGGATTTCTGTTGGCTGAGGATCCTCCAGCGGCTGCGGCATTGCAATGCTGGCAAGACCGCCCGGTCACAGGCTGTGCCGCAAGCGGTACAAATTGTCACGCGCGCTGTACCGAAACCGTCACAGCACCGGTCCATTCGTCCGAGACAAACCGGCCAAGCCCTTGATTTGCCTGACCTGCACGGCAGTGGCCCGAGCCTTGCTCTACGCTTATAGCAAGCGCACTTGCGCGTTTCTCTAATAAGTACAAAGCCAAGGAGAACATCATCATGCGTTACGCCCACCCCGGTACTGACGGCGCCAAAGTCTCGTTCAAGAGCAAGTACGGTAACTACATCGGCGGCGAGTTCGTCGCGCCGGTCAAAGGTCAGTACTTCACCAACACCTCGCCAGTGAATGGCCAGCCCATCGCCGAATTCCCCCGCTCCACCGCCGAAGACATCGACAAGGCGCTGGACGCTGCCCATGCCGCCGCCGATGCGTGGGGCGCCACTTCCGTGCAGGCGCGCTCACTGATCCTGCTGAAAATCGCCGACCGCATCGAAGAGAACCTCGAACTGCTGGCGATCACTGAAACCTGGGACAACGGCAAAGCCATCCGCGAAACCCTCAACGCCGATATCCCGCTGGCCGCCGACCACTTCCGCTACTTCGCCGGCTGCTTGCGCGCCCAGGAAGGCAGCGCCGCGGAAATCGACGGCAATACCGTGGCCTATCACATTCATGAACCGCTGGGCGTGGTCGGCCAGATCATCCCGTGGAACTTCCCGCTGCTGATGGCCGCGTGGAAACTCGCGCCAGCGCTGGCCGCCGGTAACTGCGTGGTGCTCAAGCCTGCCGAGCAAACCCCGCTGGGCATCTGCGTGCTGATGGAACTGATCGGCGACCTGCTGCCGCCGGGCGTGCTCAACGTCGTGCAAGGTTTCGGTAAAGAGGCCGGCGAAGCCTTGGCGACCAGCAAGCGCATCGCCAAGATCGCCTTCACCGGTTCGACCCCGGTCGGTTCGCACATCATGAAATGCGCGGCGGAAAACATCATTCCGTCCACCGTGGAGCTGGGCGGCAAGTCGCCGAACATTTTCTTCGAAGACATCATGCAGGCCGAACCGAGCTTCATCGAAAAAGCCGCAGAAGGCTTGGTGCTGGCGTTCTTCAACCAGGGCGAAGTGTGCACCTGCCCGTCCCGCGCACTGGTGCAGGAATCGATCTACGACGAATTCATGCAGGCCGTGATGAAGAAAGTCAGCCAGATCAAACGCGGCGACCCGCTCGACACCGACACCATGGTCGGCGCCCAGGCGTCGGAGCAGCAATTCGACAAGATCCTCTCGTACCTGGAAATCGCCAAGGGCGAAGGCGCGGAGTTGCTGACTGGCGGCAAGGTGGAGAAACTCGAGGGCAGCCTGGCCACCGGTTATTACATCCAGCCGACCCTGCTCAAGGGCACCAACAAAATGCGCGTGTTCCAGGAAGAAATCTTCGGCCCGGTGGTGAGCATCACCACCTTCAAGGACGAAGCCGAAGCCCTGGCGATTGCCAACGATACCGAGTTCGGCCTCGGCGCCGGTCTGTGGACCCGCGACATCAACCGCGCCTACCGCATGGGCCGGGCGATCAAGGCCGGTCGCGTGTGGACCAACTGCTACCACCTGTACCCGGCACATGCCGCGTTTGGTGGCTACAAGAAATCCGGCGTCGGGCGTGAAACCCACAAAATGATGCTCGACCATTACCAGCAGACCAAGAACCTGCTGGTGAGCTACGACATCAATCCGTTGGGGTTCTTCTAATCCAGACGGGGTGAGGCAGGTGTTCCTGCTTCGCCCTTTGGATTGTCTTCGCGAGCAAGCTCGCTCCCACAGGTTTTTTGGAACATACATATCAGCGTTCGCAACAGATCCACTGTGGGAGCGAGCTTGCTCGCGAAGGCGGCTGCACATCCAGCAAAGCTTTAGCTGACTTACCGCTCCATCAGCACGCCCGCCTTCACCGGGCCAAAAACAATAAAAACAGGTAACTGCTTATGCCAAGCGATCACGTAAATCCGCAACCGGCAACCTCCTCCGTCGACTTCGAAAAAGTCGGCTCCGACTATTTCCAACAACGCGAACTGAAAAAAGGCGCCGCCGGCTGGGTCCTGTTGGTCGGCCTCGGCGTTGCCTACGTGATTTCCGGCGACTACGCCGGCTGGAACTTCGGCCTTGCCCAAGGTGGCTGGGGCGGTATGTTTCTCGCCACGCTGTTGATGGCGACCATGTACCTGTGCATGTGCTTTTCCCTGGCCGAGCTGTCGTCGATGATCCCCACTGCCGGCGGCGGCTACGGTTTCGCCCGCAGCGCGTTCGGACCGTGGGGCGGGTTTCTTACCGGCACGGCGATCCTCATCGAGTACGCCATCGCCCCCGCCGCCATCGCGGTATTTATCGGTGCCTACTGCGAGTCGTTGTTCGGCATTGGCGGCTGGGTGATTTATCTGGCGTTCTACATCATCTTCATCGCCATCCATATTTTCGGGGTGGGCGAAGCGCTCAAGCTGATGTTCATCATCACCGCCGTCGCCGCGTTGGCGCTGGGGGTGTTTCTGGTGGCGATGGTGCCGCATTTCGACGTCGCCAATCTGCTCGACATCCCGGTGACCACTGCGGTCGGTGCCAGTCCATTCCTGCCGTTCGGCTACGTCGGCGTATGGGCGGCGATTCCCTATGCGATCTGGTTTTTCCTCGCTGTCGAAGGCGTACCGCTGGCCGCCGAAGAAACCAAAAATCCCAAGCGCGACCTGCCGCGCGGTCTGATCGGGGCGATGCTGGTTTTGCTGATGTTCGCTCTGCTGATCCTGATCGTCGGCCCCGGCGGCGCGGGCGCCAACTCGTTGCTGACCTCCGGCAACCCGCTGGTCGAAGCGCTGAGCAAGGCCTACGGCGGCTCGACCTGGATGGGCAGCTTCGTCAACCTTGTCGGTCTGGCCGGGCTGATCGCCAGTTTCTTCTCGATCATCTACGCCTACTCGCGGCAGATCTTCGCGCTGTCGCGGGCCGGTTACCTGCCGCGCAAACTGTCGCAGACCAACAAGAGCAAGGCGCCGGTGCTGGCGCTGGTGATTCCCGGGATCATCGGCTTCGGTCTGTCGCTGACCGGTCAGGGCGACTTGCTGATTCTGGTCGCGGTATTCGGCGCTACCATTTCCTATGTGCTGATGATGGCCGCGCACATTACCCTGCGCATTCGTCGCCCCAAAATGGACCGGCCGTACCGCACGCCGGGCGGCATTTTCACATCCGGTGTGGCGCTGGTGCTGGCCTGCATCGCCGTGGTGGCGGGGTTCCTCGTCGATCCACGGGTGGTGATCGGCGCGGCGATCATCTATGGAGTGTTAATTGCTTACTTTGCTTTCTACAGTCGGCATCACTTGGTAGCAGGCACGCCGGAAGAAGAATTCGCGGCGATTCAAAAAGCTGAACAAGCCTTGCACTGATTGTCGAAAACCACGGCGCAGAGCTGTTCTGCGCCGTCACGGAGAACGCTGAATGGCCAGTTTTGCTCACACGGTCGCCGCGCAGACCTACCGCTTCGACAGCCTCAAAGACGTCATGGCCAAGGCCAGCCCGGCACGCTCGGGAGACTTTCTCGCCGAGATCGCGGCGCTCAACGACGGCGAACGGGTGGCCGCGCAAATGGCCCTGGCGGACATCCCGCTCACGCACTTCCTGCAGGAAGCGCTGATCCCCTATGAGTCCGATGAAGTCACCCGGCTGATCATCGACACCCACGACAAACAAGCCTTCGCCGTGGTCAGCCATCTCACCGTCGGCGGCTTTCGCGACTGGCTGCTCAGTGACGCAGCGGACGAAACCAGTTTGCGCGACCTCGCCCCCGGCCTGACCCCGGAAATGGTCGCCGCCGTGTCGAAAATCATGCGCGTGCAGGATCTGGTGCTGGTCGCGCAGAAAATCCGCGTGGTGACAAAATTTCGCGGCACCCTCGGTTTGCGCGGGCGCTTGTCGACCCGTCTGCAACCCAACCACCCGACTGACGAGCCGTCCGGCATCGCCGCGAGCATTCTCGACGGCCTGCTCTACGGCAACGGCGATGCGATGATCGGCGTCAACCCGGCCACCGACAGCATCGCTTCGATCTGCGCGATGCTGGAGATGCTCGACGCGATCATCCAGCGCTACGACATCCCGACCCAGGCCTGCGTGCTGACCCACGTCACCACTTCGATCGAGGCGATCAACCGTGGCGTGCCGCTGGATCTGGTGTTCCAGTCGATTGCCGGTACCGAGGCCGCCAATGCCAGTTTCGGCATCAACCTCAACGTGTTGCAGGAAGGCTACGACGCCGGGCTCAGTCTCAAGCGCGGCACCCTCGGGCAGAACCTGATGTATTTCGAAACCGGTCAAGGCAGCGCGCTGTCGGCCAACGCCCACCACGGCGTCGATCAACAGACTTGCGAGACAAGGGCCTACGCCGTGGCGCGACATTTCAAGCCATTTCTGGTGAACACCGTCGTAGGATTTATCGGCCCGGAATACCTCTACAACGGCAAGCAGATCATCCGCGCCGGCCTTGAAGATCATTTCTGTGGCAAGTTGCTCGGCGTGCCGATGGGCTGCGACATCTGCTACACCAACCACGCCGAAGCCGATCAGGACGACATGGACACTCTGCTGACGTTGCTCGGCGTCGCCGGGATCAACTTCATCATGGGCATCCCCGGCTCCGATGACATCATGCTCAATTACCAGACCACTTCGTTTCATGACGCCTTGTACGCCCGCCAGACCCTGGGCCTGAAACCGGCGCCGGAGTTCGAGCAATGGCTGGCCAACATGGGCATCTTCACCCAGGCGGACGGCAAGGTTCGCTTCGGCAACAACCTGCCGCCGGCCTTCCGCCAGGCCTTGGCGCACTTGGGATGAGTCTTATGGAAAAACCACCGGTCGATCCGCAAAACCCGTGGCTGGAACTGCGCCGCCTGACCCCGGCGCGGATTGCCCTGGGCCGCACCGGCACCAGCCTGCCGACGCGGGCGCAGCTGGATTTTCAGTTTGCCCACGCGCAGGCCCGCGATGCCGTGCATCTGGCCTTCGATCATGGCGAGATCAGCAGCCAGCTCAGCGAGCGCGGCCGGGAAACGCTGCTGCTGCACAGTGCCGCGCCGGATCGGCACAACTACCTGCAACGCCCGGACCTGGGGCGCAAGCTCAGCGATGAATCGGCGCAGACCTTGCGCGATTACGCCAGCGCACATCAAGGCGGGATCGATCTGGTGATCGTGGTCGCTGATGGCCTGTCGGCATTGGCGGTGCATCGGCATACGCTGCCATTTCTGACGCGCCTGGAAGAGCAGATGAGCGGCGACGGCTGGTCCGTGGCGCCGGTGGTGCTGGTCGAACAGGGGCGCGTGGCCATCGGTGACGAAATCGGCCAACTGCTCGGGGCGAAAATGGTGGTGATGCTGATCGGCGAGCGTCCCGGTTTGAGTTCGCCGGACAGCCTTGGGCTGTATTTCACCTACGCGCCGAAGGTCGGCCTGACTGACGCCTATCGCAATTGCATTTCCAATGTACGGCTGGAAGGCTTGAGCTACGGAATGGCGGCGCATCGTTTGCTGTATCTGATGCGTGAAGCCTGCCGTCGGCAGCTGTCGGGGGTCAATCTGAAGGACGAAGCTCAGCTTCACACATTGGAGTCGGACGACGCTGTCGACATGAAAGGCAATTTCCTACTCGATCCGCCCCCAGCCTGAACCGTTTCCGCATTGCCATTCTGCGCTGCTTTCAGGCAGGATCGACGCACGGCCGCCCGGGTTTCCCATCGCCGTCAGAGCAGTTGAAGACAGCCACTTGAAGACGAGACCTATCATGCGGATTATTCAAGCGACCCTCGAACATCTGGATTTGCTGACTCCTTTGTTCGTCAAATATCGCGAGTTCTACGGCTCCCTGCCTTACCCGGATTCCTCCCGGGCGTTTCTCGAAAAACGCCTGCGTCGCAAAGAGTCGGTGATCTATCTGGCGCTGGCCGACGATGACGACAGGAAGCTCATGGGCTTCTGCCAGCTCTATCCGAGCTTCTCTTCGTTGTCGCTCAAGCGCGTGTGGATCCTCAACGATATCTACGTCGCCGAAGATGCGCGGCGGCAGCTGGTCGCGGACAACCTGATCCGCACCGCAAAGAAAATGGCCAAGGAAACCCAGGCTGTGCGCATGCGTGTGTCCACCAGCGCAAACAACGAAGTGGCACAGAAAACCTACGAATCGATCGGTTTCAAGGAAGACACCGAGTTCAAGAACTACGTGCTGCCGATCAGCGAAGAGCTCTGACTGCAAGCTTCAGTGATGAGGGAGTGCGCTCCCTCGTCACGGCAAACTGCTTCCTGACAATTGCTCACTTCGCGACACTCCCCGCTACAAAACCGACGCGCTTTTCGGCGGTCAGACCGTATAATCCCGATCTTTCCGGCTTGTAAGAAAAACTACACCCCGCTGTAGGCTTACACGAAGTCATCCGCACAGGCCTGCCGAGTCGGGCCGTCATACAGGTGCCCCCATGGATTTCAACCCGCTCGACCTTATCCTGCATCTCGATGTGTACCTCGATTTGCTGGTGAACAACTATGGGCCATGGATCTACGCCATCCTGTTTCTGGTGATCTTCTGTGAAACCGGCCTGGTGGTGATGCCGTTCCTGCCGGGTGACTCGCTGCTGTTCATCGCTGGCGCGGTGGCGGCCGGCGGTGGCATGGATCCGGTGCTGCTCGGCGGCCTGCTGATGCTGGCGGCGATCATGGGCGACAGCACCAACTATGTGATCGGACGCACGGCCGGGGAGAAGCTGTTCAGCAACCCCAATTCGAAAATCTTCCGTCGCGATTACCTGCAAAAGACCCACGACTTCTACGACAAGCACGGCGGCAAGACCGTGACCATGGCGCGTTTCCTGCCGATCATCCGCACCTTCGCGCCGTTCGTCGCCGGTGTGGCGCGGATGCCGTACCCGCGCTTCTTCGGCTTCAGCGTGCTTGGCACCGTCCTCTGGGTTGGTGGTCTGGTCACCCTGGGTTACTTCTTTGGCAACGTGCCGTTCATCAAGAAAAACCTGTCGTTGCTGGTGGTGGCAATCATCCTGCTGTCGCTGGTGCCGATGATCATCGGCGTGGTGCGCAGCCGTTTCGGCGGCACCAAAGTGCAATCGCACTGATCCGATGTGGTCACTGAGCGCCTGGCGTCGCCGGCGCATTCTGGCGAAACACCCGATTGCCGACGACCTGTGGCAACGGGTGCGCCATCAGCTCTCCTTTCTCGACGGCATCAGCGCTGCTGAAGACCAGTGGTTGCGCGAAGCCTGCGTGCTGTTTCTCGACGACAAACGCCTGACCGCCCTGCCCGGTGTCGAACTGCATCAGGAGCAACGCCTGCTGCTCGCCGCCCAGGCGCAATTGCCGCTGCTGCATCTCGGTGAACTGAACTGGTATCAGGGTTTTCACGAAATCGTCCTGTACCCCGATGATTTCCTCAGCCCGCAACGCCATCGCGATGCCAGCGGCGTCGAACACGAGTGGGACGGCGAACACAGCGGTGAGGCGTGGCAGCAGGGGCCGGTGATTCTCGCCTGGCCCGGCGTACAGGCCAGCGGTGGCTGGGAAGGCTACAACCTGGTGATCCACGAACTGGCGCACAAGCTCGACATGCTCAACGGCGATGCCAATGGCCTGCCACCGCTGCACGCGGACATGCGCGTCGGCGATTGGGCTGCGGTAATGCAGGCCGCCTACGACGACCTCAACCGCCAGCTCGACCACGATCCCGACGCCGAAACCGCCATCGACCCCTACGCCGCCGAGAACCCGGCGGAGTTCTTCGCCGTCACCAGCGAATACTTCTTCAGCGCCCCGGATCTGCTGCACGAGGCTTATCCACAGGTCTACTTGCAACTGCAGCTTTTCTACCGGCAGGATCCGTTGGGCAGACTGCGGCAACTTCAGGCCACAGACCCGGTCTATCAGGCGCACGACTAAGCTCTGCACGACTTCTGGTACGTGGCGTCGACGTAGGAATGTGCCTATAATCGCCGCCACTTTTTGGTCAATCCGGCCAAGTGTTTTTGGTCAACTACGGGGGCAACGCCCAATGAGCTACAGCAAGATTCCGGCTGGCAAAGACCTGCCGAACGACATCTACGTCGCGATCGAGATCCCGGCCAACCACGCGCCGATCAAATACGAAATCGACAAAGACAGCGATTGCCTGTTCGTTGACCGTTTCATGGCCACCCCAATGTTCTACCCGGCCAACTACGGTTACATCCCGAACACCCTGGCCGACGACGGTGATCCCCTCGACGTGCTGGTCGTGACTCCTTACCCGGTAGCGCCAGGCTCGGTAATCCGCGCGCGTCCGGTCGGCATCCTGAACATGACCGACGACGGCGGCGGCGATGCCAAAGTCATCGCCGTGCCACACGACAAGCTGTCGCAGCTGTACGTCGACGTGAAGGAATACACTGACCTGCCACCCCTGCTGATCCAGCAGATCGAGCACTTCTTCGCGAACTACAAAGATCTCGAAAAAGGCAAATGGGTCAAGATCGAAGGCTGGGCGGGCGCAGACGCCGCCCGCGAAGCGATCACCAAGTCGGTTGCCGCCTACAAGGGCTAAGCCATTGCGCTTTGCGTGAAGCTTGGAAAAAACCCCGGACTTCCGGGGTTTTTTGTTATTGGCGTCTGCATAATCGACTCGGCTCTTCAAGTCGATGTAACTCGAAATACACCCTGGCCGGCCCCCTCTCCCTCCGGGAGAGGGCTGGGGTGAGGGGCTCTTGAAAAAGCCCGACTAAACAAACCGTTTAAATTCCTACATGCAGTTTTAATCTGTTTAATTTCCCACAAGCGCGTCTTACATCCCGTCGCAAAATACAGGCTTTTTTTGAACGCCCGGTTTATTCAAACCGCTCTAGTCCGGCCGTAGACTCCGTGTTTATGAGAAAGAACACTAGCGGTCCACGATTCAAGGCACTCCTGGAAGCAGCGAACATCAGCACCACGGATTTCGCAAGGTTCTGGGGCACGGAAGCCCAAAACGTTCATAACTGGTACACCCGGGGCGTCCCGGCGTATCGCATGGAAGAAGTCTCACGCCTGTTGTCGGTCAATAGTGAATGGCTGAAAACCGGGGAAGGCGTCAAGGAGGTCCCGCGCCTGCACCCACCCGCCAGCAATGGCGACACGTTCGATGCCCAGTCCATCTGCGGCGTCTACACCGTCATCAACCCCAGCGACATCGACCTGGCTTTCTTCAAGGAAACCCCGATTGCCAACGGCGATGGCAAAACCCACGTCATCCTCGACCCCGACCAATCCCTGCGCCTGCCCCGCGCCCACCTCGATCAACTCGACATACAGCACGCTAACGCGATTTGCGCGCACATGATCGGCAACAGCATGGCCGAACGCATCGAAGACGGCTCCATCGTCGCCATCGATCGCGGCCTGACTCAGGTCGTCGACGGCGAGATCTACGCCGTGGAGCACGACGGCATGCTGCGCATCAAATACCTGCACCGCATGCCCGGCAACGGCCTGCGCATGCGCAGCCACAACAGCGCCGAATACCCCGACGAGGTTTTCCGGCCGGCGCAGATCGAGGAGCAGCGGATTCACATTCTGGGCTGGGTATTCTGGTGGTCCACACTGGGCAAGCGCAGGCCGGTGGTGCCGTTTCTGTGATGCGTGCGCCGATCTCGATTTTTACGCAGCACCTGTGGGAGCGAGCCTGCTCGCGAAGAGGGCCCTGATAACCGGTACACATCCCTGATTTGTACCGCTTCAGTCGCTCTAAACCGCACTCGAGGCTGGGAATCCAAAGCAAAACTCAGTATCCTGCGCCCCACATTCGCGCATCGACCCGCCCAGCGGCTCGGATGACGCCCGACGCGGCAGACCAACGTCTGACCAAGTCCCACAGCCGGACGCAGATCCGGATGTACGTTTTGAAGGCTGGCGCGGTTTACCAAAAATAAACCAAGCCAGTCCCCGAGAAGCCGGCCACAAGCCGGCTTTTTAATGCCTGCAACAAAGCATATCCATTGCTGAAATTGCATTTCCCGCTTGCATAGCGCCCAATGCACTGGTTACCGCCCCGCCAAATATCGCAGGGAACATAATGCCCAGAATCTCATCCCTCGTTGAGGACGCGCTGAAGCGCGCCGCCGAACTAGGCGAGCTGCCTGCCGAAGACAAGTTGGCCAGTGAAGAGGATGACGAACTTGCCGCCATCGTTCACGAGCGCCTCGCCGCTCCTCAGCGAATGCAGGTCAGTCTGGCTGATCTGTAAGTCGGGCCTGAATATGAATTGAGCGCCCCGCTACAGCCCCTGAATTGTCCAACGACTTGTTGGACAAATTCCCCTCACGGATAACTGAACGACTTCACCAACGTCAATTCCCCCGCCGTCCGCATCGGCACTACAAACGTTTCCATCTTCTCGCTCGGCGTGCCTTCTTCAGTAATCACCGTCACCTGCGCGGTCGTCAGCGCCTGCACTGCTTCATCCCCGCCCTCGTCATCCCCGCGATAGCCGCCGCCGTAATAATTCACATAGACCAGATATTGCCCCTTGATCGGCGCGGGCATGGCGGCGATTTCCGGGCCGTAGCCGGTGGTGACGTCGACATCGAGGGCGGCGCCATTGGCGGCAGTGCGATTGCCGTACCAGATATGGGCGCCGTCGGGGGTGATCAGGTGCAGGTCAAGGTCGGTGCCGTCGCTGTCCCAGGCCAGCAGGACGCGCAGTTTGGCCGGGGTGGCGCCGCCGCGGGCGTTGAGGAATTGCGTGCGGTGGCGTTGCTGGCCGTCGGCGCTGCGGACTTCGACGCTGTTGCTGCCGTTGGGGAAGGAAAAGGGGCGATCGAAGCCGCCGGTTGGGTCGATTTTCAGTGGCATGCTGACGCCGTTGACGATCAGGCGGCCGGGTTCGTTGTTCTTCGGCACGGCTTTGATCTGGCCGCTGATTCTGGCGGTGTTGGCCTGGCCAAGTGGTGTGTTGACCGACGAGGCCGGGTAGTTGACGGTCTGGCGGAAGCTTTCGCCCTCGCCTTGCGGTGCGCCGCTGCGCCAGCCGCCCACCGGGGTGTCGAGTTTGACGCCATCGGCGGCGAATGCTTGCGGCAGCACGTTGAGGGCACAGAGCAGCAGCAAGACCTGTGGATAACGGAGTGTCATGGTCTATTCCAGCAAAAGGTGACGGGCGAGCCCTTCGATGTAGGTTTCATCCTGGCCGTTGGGATGTGCTTCGAAAGCCAGGTGCAGATATTCGTGGGTCAGGTCGAGGCGATCCTGCAGGCTCAGCACGCCGCGCACATAAATGCGCTGACGCTCGCGGTCGACGAAGGGCCGGCCGAAGGCGAGTTTGCATACGGCGAAAGTGCTGACTTCGTTGTAGCCGGTTTCGCTTTCGAGCCTCGGACGCCAGCCGCGTCGCTGCTTTTGCAGCCAGTCTTGCGCGGCGGGTAATGCTTCGCAGGAGGCGACCGGGTTGTCCCAGCGGCTGAGGCTGGCGCGTGGATAGGCGTGCAGCAGAATCGCGTCGTAGCGCTGGCCGGCGTTCGCTTGCTCGACGGCTTGCTGCCAGGCCAGTTTGTCCGGGCCGGGCTGGTCGGAGTGATAGGTGACGGTGCTGCCGGCCAGTACCAGATCCGCCGTCCACACCGCGATGTTGCGTGACTCGGCAGAAGCTGGGCGCGGGGCGACGCGCTGGCGATTGCTGCTGTCATCGATGCTCAGGCAATCACCGTTGCGCGTGGCGTTTTGCAGCAGATAAGTGCGGATCGCTACGGCCAGC
This sequence comes from Pseudomonas sp. 1L-B-1-E-C1, assembly GCF_057291835.1. Lineage (NCBI taxonomy): Bacteria > Pseudomonadati > Pseudomonadota > Gammaproteobacteria > Pseudomonadales > Pseudomonadaceae > Pseudomonas > Pseudomonas sp. 1L-B-1-E-C1. Next base: position 221,188 of record NZ_JBXAWN010000010.1, read on the forward strand.
GCCTTGGCGGCTTCGGCAGGTTCCGGTCTGGCTTCGCGCTCAAGAACGCGAGCGACATATTCTTCGCGATCAAGCCTTGCGACGAGTTTGTCATTGAGCAGAAATAGTTCGCCGTGGCTGTGGATATCCAGTGCGTTGCCGTTGGCAAATTCGACGCGATAGTCGCCGCGCATTGGCCCGGACGTGGCGACACGGTCACCGGACAAAACTTTGGAAACTGGATATTTCGAGAACAGCCTGACTTCCACGCAACGCCCCGCGTCCACCGGCCAAGCCGTCGGCAATACGCTGGCCAACGCTTGGCCGTAGTGACGCAGGACGATCTGACTGGTGCCGCGCCCGCCCGCCCAGATCGGTGCGCCATCGGTGGTCCAGCCAGCGAATCCGCCTTGTCGCGATTGCGCATCTTGGTCGCCGAGCCAGCTCCAGGTTTTCACCCGCAAACGCCCGCCCAACTCGCCGACTACATTGCCGTCCGCCGCGTTCAGCACGACATCGAGCAACACGCGACGCAGCTGATCCTGCGCTGGCAGCAACGCCAGAACACCCAATAATTCAGCGATCGAGACTCTTGTTGCCGGTTGCACGGCTGGCAAATCCAGCAACCATGACGGCGCCTGCCGCGCCTGCCAATACTCACGCCAAGTCGCCGCTGCAATGCCCAACCGCGCGGGGTCGAAATACAACCCGCAGGATTTCACCAAGGCCTGATCCCGCTCGATCCTGCCGCCAGCCGCGCAGCAATAAACCTCTTCCTTCGATTGCCCGCGACATTCATACGCCGGTTCCCGCGCACCGGTGTCCACCAGCCACGCGTAGACGAACAATTTCCACAGACTGCCCAGCGGCGCATCCAGCGATGACGGCAACGGTTCACGGGCGATCAGTTGCGTCTGACTCAGCGACAACAACTCGCCCTTGTACGCCACGCGCAATGGCTCGTCCTGCGCTGTCGCCAGCGCAGGCATCAAACACATCAACAGCCACAGCAGCGGCCGGCGCATGTCAGTTGACCGTGACCTGACCGAGGGCGGCTTTCGCTTCCTGGGCCTGATACTGCGGCGCATAGACTTGCTTGAAGCGTACCGGCGGCAGGTTGAACTGGCCTTTCTGCGAGAAGCGCACCAGATGGCGCAGGCGCAATTCGCCACTCAGCGCATCGACCGGCACCGCATAAGCCAACTGACCCGGTTCGAAACGTGCCTTCTCCAGCGCGGTCGGCTCGGTGCCGTCCTTGCCCTGCAACTTGATGCCCCACGTCGTACGCTCGACATCCGCGCCCGGTGGCAGCGGCACTTCAAGCATGCCGTAGCGCAGCGGTTTCGGTGCCTTGCTGGTGAGGATCACCTCGTCCAGGTACAGGCTGTCGCTGGACAACGGTTTAGTACCGACCGGCTCGAGTTTGAAGGTGAACGCTTCGTCGCCCGGCACCAGCCTCGACAGGCGCCGGGTGATGGTCACGGCCATCGGATCGATGTGCGGCTGCTGAGTCTGAAAGCTCAGCGCGGCACGCAACGGCCGCTCTTGCGTGCCGGACACGCTCAGCACGCTCGGCAGTGGCGTCGCGCCTTGCCATGTCCAGTACATCTCGCCGCTGGCGCCGTAGTCTTTCTTCCAGCCTTCACCGGGCATCAGCGCGATGGTCGGTGACGCCTGGGCGATGCTGCGTTGCAGCCAGGTCAGTGCAAGCGCACGTTCCAGCGTCGATTGCTGCGGCAGCAGACGTTGCAGCAACGCCGTCGCACGGGCCTGATCGAAAGGTTGCAGCGACAGGTTCAACGCTTCGACAAATGGCTGCGAACTGACCGCCAGACGCTGTTGCGCTGCGCCCAGTTGACGATTGAACGCCTCCGGCAACGCAACTTTCGCCTGCGTGGCCAACGATGCAGTGAGTACCCGCGCCGCTGCCAGACCCAGCGCCGAATCCGGATCGCTCATCACCAGACTGTCCTGGCCGTCGTCGAGCAAGGTTTCGGCACCGCCTTCATCTGCCCTGGCCAGATCCTCGATCAGACCGCTGAGCAGCGTGTTCACTGGCAACTGCATCTGTTTGGCGAACGACAGAATCAGCGCCCGTTGCAGCAACGGCGTGTTCGGTGCCTGCTTGGCGTAAACCTCAAGTATGCGCTGCCAGTGCTCCGGCGGCAGGGTCAGATCGAGTACGCGGCTGGCATTCCAGTCGGCGTAATAGGCATAGGCGGTAAGGAATGCATCCGGCTCGCCGTCATAGCCCCACCAGGTGAAGCTCGCAGAAGGACCGGCCATCTGCACCAGACGCAGACGGCTGTTCTGCATGATCAGACGCAAGCGATCGCGAGTCTGCGGGTTCGAGGCCAGCGATGGATAAGCGATGCTCAGCGGCAGCAAGCGACTGGCCGTCTGCTCGACGCCGCCGTACGGGTAGCTGAGCAGGTCGTCGAGGGCTGAGCGGAACAGTGCTTGCGGGCTGTCATCCAGACGCAGGCGAATGTCCGTGGCATCGGTGGGTAAACTCAACGGAGTGTCACCGCTGACCACATCGAGGCTTTGCGTCTGGGTGACCTGCCAGCCTTCACCGGTTGCACTCAGTCGAACCGCCAGCGCATCGGCGACTTTGCCGTCCTGTACCAGCTCCGCCGTCCACTCGCCAGAGGCCAGGGCAAACGCCGGCAGCGGCAAATAATTGATGCCGCTGTTCAGGGTCACCGGCATGCGCTGTTCGGCGCCGGCATAGTGCGTGACCAATTCGGTCTTGACCGGTTTCTCCGCCTGACTGAACGCAAACACGCCCAGTTGCGGCTGATCGCCCTTGCGGAATTTGCTCGGCCCGCTCCACTTCAGGTACAGCGGTTTTTCCGAACGGACAAACTGCTTCCTCTGCCCGACCTGACCGTCATCAGCGATGGCGCGGGCGGTGATGCGCCAGCGGGTCAGGGAGTCCGGCATCTTGAAGGTGAAACGGGTTTTGCCGTCGGCGCCGGTCAACAGCTCCGGTTGCCACGCTGCAGTATCAACGTCTTCACGGCGTGGACGCTCCAGCACTTTCACGCCGCGTTCGCTGCGGTTGGCCTTGCCCGGTGCGCCGGGGCTGCCCGGCAACGCCACGTCATAGCTGATGAATGACAGGCTGGCACTGGTGCGCACGTTGTTGCGCCGTGGGTGATAGAAGAACTGGTCGATGCTCGGCGCGACTTCCGGTTGCAGCGCGTAGACCATTTCGTCGACCACGCTGACCGTCAAGTGTGCCGGGACGGCTTTGCCGGCGAACTGCGTGGTCAGGTCGACCGTGACCGTATCGCCCGGCAGGTACACCGCTTTGTCGGTGCTGATCGCAACGTCGATTTGCGGCGCGACCACTTTGATCCCGGCGTTCTGGAAGCTGTACTGACCGCCCTTGGTGTAGAGCACGGAGAAGGTCAGGTTCGGCGCAAAATTTTCCTTAACCGCAATGCGCGCGCGGTATTGGGTGTCGCTGAGTTTTTCCAGTTTCAGCCAGTCACCGCCCTTGGCCAGCAGCGCGGTGGCTTCGACCTTGTCGCGCTCCAGCGACAGCAGTGCATCACTGACCGGCTCAGGAAAAGTGATCAGCGCCAGCGCTTCTTCGCCCGCCTTGTACTCAGGCTTGTCGAGGACGATTTCCACCGTGCCCGGCACCGCTTTGACACCGTCGCCAGTGACCGAATGGCCGGTGGCACCGAGGACGCGACCGTGTTGATCCTTGAGCGTCAGGTTGTAAGTGCCCGGACGCTCGAAAGCGAGGCTGAAACCTTTGTCGGTTGCAGCGAGTTTGCCTTCGCCGATGCTCTGGTCTTCCAGGCGCACCCAGGCGTAGCTGCTCGGCGTGACTGCTTTGCTCTGCTCAGTGCCGCCTTCGTTGGCGTAGGTAAACGCGACCTTGTCACCGACCGCGCTGAAACGCTGCGGCGCGCTCAAGCGAAAAGTTGCCGCGCCGCGGTCGATGAGGATTTCCTTGGTGGTCTTGACCCGATACGCCGCACCATCGCTGGCAAACACCGTGAGCATATAGCGGCTGGGCTTGTCGGCGGCTGGCAGGTCGAGAGTTGCGTTGCCCTTGCTGTCAGTGGTCAGTTCGGTGCTGGTCAATTCCACCGGGAATTGACCGAGGTATTGCAGCTCGTTGTCGACCATCGACAGTTGCTGGGCGCGCAGGCTCAGGCTCAATTTGGCGTTCGCCACCGGTTTACCGTCCGGGTAGAGCAGCACCAGACTGCCTTTGACCGGCTCACCGGTGCGGTAGTCCTGCTTGGCCAGATTCAGCGAGATTTCGAAGTGCGGTTTGATGTATTCAGCCACACGGAAGGCGCTGCTGTAGGCCTGATCCTTGTAGTTGAAACGGATCTCGTAGCCGCCGGCGACGGCGTTGTCCGGCAACTGGAAGCGGCCCTGGGTTCCGGCCTTGGAATCCAGTTTCAGGTCGAGGGTCTGCAGTTCGGTACCCGTGGCATCGAGCACGCTGACGCTGACATCCGCCGCGCCCGGCAGCACCGAGTCCCGTGCATTCTTGAACTCGCGGCCGACGATCTTCAGCGACACCCAGTCCCCCGGACGATAAAGCGGCCGGTCGGTAAAGGCATAAAGTTTGGTGTCGTAGATTTCGCTGTCGTAGTAGAAGTTTTCCGAGACGAATACGCCGCCCTCTTCGTCCTCGCCGATAACGAACGAACGCTCCGGGCTGACGTGTTTCAGACGCAGCAAACCGTCAGCATCGGTGGCGCCGCTGCTCATCACGCCGAGGCCGTCGGTCCACAACACATTGACCTTCGCCACCGAGCTGCCTTCATGCTTGCGCGCGGCCCAGACCAGCAGTTCATCGCCGGCAATCTTGCTCACCGCGACGGTGTTGGAGACGAACACCATGGTGGTCGCACGGTACTTGCCGATCAACGCTTCGACCAGATACAGCCCGGGCTTCAGATTACCCAGCGGAATGTAGACGTTGCCCGGTGCGACGCTGACGAAGTCGCTGGACGAGCCGGCCAGATTGACCCCGGCCGGCGGCTGAATTGGCTTGGCCTGCCACAGCGGATAACGGAACTGGCTGACCACCGGCAGACCCGGGATCAGCGCAAATTGCGGCTGCGCGTCATACGGCGTCGGCGCAACCATGGCCTCGCCCATCTTCAGCTCCGGCACTTCTTCGGTGACCTGTTTGCGCGACTCGTAAGAGAACGCACGCTGCATCACCCGCCGGGATTTGCGATACCAGTTGTCCCACAGATACGCGAGGGTGTTGGACAGCCCCTCGCCCTTGAACTGGCCGTCACTGACGACGCGGTGCAGGTTCTTCTGACGCTTGAGGAAGTCCAGCGGCTTGTCGATGCGATACACGCGAATGTCGGCGCCGCCGTATGGCTCCATGCGAAAGCGCCGGTAGTCACGACCCGGTGCTTCGAGACGAACCATCGCCTGCTCGTCGCTGGCAAAACTGCTGTCGGCGAGCAGGAAGAAGCTCTCACCTGCGACTTGCGTGTAATTACTCGGCTCGACCGAGTCTTCGGCGTTGACACTGGTCAACTGCAGCAGCAACGCCAACAGCAGAGAAATTCGCGAACAGATACGCAACATGCGGGCACCGGTCATTGGGAGAGAAAGTTCAGTCGATAGACGCCGATGAAGTTGGGGTTGGCTGCGTCGGGTATCCATCGGGTGTCCTTCCATGTCATGAGTTGCTGCAGGCTTGCCGAACGCATGCCGTTGTCAGTGGGGGTGGTGGTGCCGGTGTGATAGGCGATGTAGCGGCCCATCCAGATCATCAGGTGCTGGTCGTCGCCCTGATCGAAAAACATCAGATCACCGGGCCGGGCCTGCGACACATCGCGGCTGACCAGGTGGCTGTTGAACTGAATCAGTTTGATCGCGTTGACGTACGGCCCGACCTTGCCGCCGCCCTGCTGCCACTGTTGCGCGAGCTTGCGCTGCTCGTCGCTCAGCGCCAGCTCCGGCGGTAGATAGCGATTGGACAGACCATTGCTGCGCAGCCATTTGTCATCGTGGACTTTCAGCGCTTCGTTGGCGGCAAAGCGCACCAGGCCGGCGCAGTCTTGCTGATACCAGCGCGGGCTCGGGCCTTTGCTCAATTGCTCTTGAGCAATACGCACAAACCAGGCGCGAAACACCTGGGATTGCGCCGGGTCGAGCGTCGGCGCCTCAACCGCGCGGGCGCCTGCACTCAGCAGCATCGCGAGCAGGCCAAGGCTGCGGATCAGTGCGGTCACAGCGCTTTCCATTCCAGCGGCAGCCATTGCCAGTGGCCGTCAGGCTCGCTGCCTTCGGGCAGGGTCAGGGCATATTTGCCGTAGCCGCCGAGGGTGCGCAGTTTCGGCATCAGGTAGGTTTGCGCAGCGTTGTAGAACACCGGCTCCATGTCCTGCGGCAGGCTGTCGAGGGTTTCGCGCTGCATCAGTTGCGCCATCGCGTCCGGGCCAAAATAGATCGGCATCAGCACGTCTTTTGGCAACACGTCGGCCATCGGCGGGAAGCGCTTGTCGAGGGTGCCGAGGGCTTTGTCGACGAGTTTGTCGTCGAGGGAAAACAGCAGCGTCGAACCATGACGGGCGAGACTGACGTTCATGAACGCCTTGCCGGAAATCGCCTCCGGGTTTTCAGCGGTTTTCGCCGCGTACGGACCGAAACTGGAACTGACCTGACGCTGCCACACATGGCTCTGGCCTTCCTGCTTGTCGATCACCGGGAATACTTTCTCGGCGACGTTGGCTTCGAACGCGCCAACCATCGAACCGAACAGTTTGCCCAAATCACCATCAAGCTTGCTGCTGTCTTCGTCTTTGAGGCTGGCGACCAGCAACGGCGTGTACAGCCGCGAGTCGGCGTACCAGCACAGGCCCGCCGCGCCTGCGACGTGTTCGGTAAGGGTCTGCGCCACCGCTTCGTCGGCGCCGAGTTTGATCAGGATCGGCTTCTGCGGTTCGGCCGCCACCGGCAGGGTCACGCAAGCGCTCGCCCCCAGCGGCATCGCTTGCCAGACCGGTTTGAAATCGAAGTCCGGCTGGTTTTCCAGTTCATCCATGGCCAGATAGCTATGCCAGCCCTTGTCGTCCATGTCGAAACGCAACCCGGCGAAGTTCGGGATAAAGCGCTGATAGCCCATGGCGAGGACGCTGGAGTTGACCGATAGACGCTGCTTGGTTTCCGGGGTTTTCGCCGGCAGGCCGAACGCTTCGGGAAAAAGCTTTTCGCCATTGAGCAACGCCGCCAGCGCCGGCGCCGAAACGTGGCCGGACTCTTCCGAGACGCCGCTTTCCGGCTCGTAATACTTCGCCGGATTGGACAGCACTACCAGTTTGTCGCCACGGGACGCGAACAGCAGCGATTTACTGGCGTTGTAGCTGAGCTGATACAGCGGCACTTCGTCGCTGCCGACTTTGAGAGTGCCGAAGACGCTGAGCTGGGCGTCATCCAGCGCCACTTTGGCCAGCGGCTCGAGCAGCTTGGCCAATCCGCCGCGATCCATCACCAGCAGGAAATCCTTCAAGCGGCCATCGGCGCCACGCCACAGCGCAACATCGGCCGGTTGATCGAAAAGCTGCTCGATCAGGCTGTCCTGCAACTTCAGGTCATGCTCGTAGATGATCCGCCGCAGGCTGCCGATCAGGCCGAGGCGGTCGGCGTGAGTTTCGTAATAGAAGACGAAATCCTCGGTGAGCGTGGCCTTGAGAAACGGCACCGTCAGCAGATCCTTGGGCAACTGGCTCAGCGAGCGAGTTTCGAGCAAGGCGTCTGGACGGCCGAGGCCGAGCTTGTCACTGGCAAGTGTCGCCGGCGGCGCTTTGGGCTTGAGCAGCAGCCAGCCGAAACCGCCCGCCACACCGGCCACCAGGCACAGGCCGAGCACGACCAGCGGCCAGCGCCGCGAAGGTTTGGCCGCCGGTGTCGCGGCAGCTGGAGTCACAGTGTTATCGCTCATGTTCACAACATCCGAGTTCATCCGTGGCGGGATGCTTAATAGTTGAAAGTCTTGACCAGCAACAGATCACCGATCGCCCGCAGGGGCACGATGAAGGTTTCGCGTTTTTCGTCGACGGTGTTTTCGTTGAGCACCAGGGTGATCTGCGAGGTGATCACCTCGTTCTGGTTGCTGGTCTCCTCGAAGTTATAGCCACCATCGCCGTAGTTGCCCCAATAGTTGACGTAGACCAGATAGGTGCCGTGCAGCGGCGCGGTCATGGTGAACATTTCCGGGCCGGGGCCGTCGACGCCATCCGGGTCGAGGCCGCCGCCATTGCTCAGTGCTGGCCGCGCCCAGAACGCATGCTGACCGTCGGGGGTGACAATATGCAGATCCAGCTCGGATTTCGGGTCGTCCCATCCCAAGACAAGACGAATCTTCGCCGGCGTGCGCAGATTATTTGCTTCATAAAATTGCACGCGCTTGAGCGACTGGCCTTCGGCGCTGATCACTTCGACGCTATTGGAACCCGCACCGAATGCGTAAGGCCGGGCGAAACGCCCCTGATCGTCGGTGTACAAATTCAATGGATTGCCGTTGACGGCGAGGCTGTGCGGCGGGCGCATGTGCCCGAGGGCCTTGAGCTGGCCCTGGATCATCGTGCGATTGCGCTGGATGCCGCGATCGATCGGCGGTGTCGGGTAGGCGACCTGCGGATTTTCCGAGCGATCAAGCAAGCCGTGATAACGCCAGCCGCCGACCGGCTCGGACAATTGCGCAGTCGGCGCGGCCCACAGCGCAGGCGCGCAGGCGAGGCCAATCAACAGCAATAGAAATGAACGCATGTGACGCCTCCTGCCATGCCTTGAACGAAACCTTGCACCCGATCCTCGGTACTTCACAGCGGTGAACTGCGTTTCGTCTGAATGACCCACAACTGTCGGGCCGTAGAAGCCGCGAAGATTAGCGATTCGGCAGTTCTTTAACAATCGGATACATGTGTGATTGCTGCAGGAATTGCGCCGCCGGGTAGACGGTGAGCCGAATAGCCGGCATATTCGGCTCACCAAATGAGCCGAATAGCGCTGTTATTCGGCTCACGCATGCAGGAAAGATGATCGATGAGCGCGCACTGGATCTGGCAACAACCCGATTGGCCTGACTTCAACTGGCAAGCCGAGCGCCTCGCACCGCTGCTGCGCGAGTGCGTGCAGACACAGGGCCAACTCCTTGGCATGGCTGGTTCGGTCGGCGAATCGATGAGCGCGCAGAGTGAGCTCGATGCGTTGCTTCAGAACATCGTGACCTCTTCCGCCATCGAAGGTGAGCAACTGAACGTCGGTTCCGTGCGCTCCTCTCTGGCGCGACGGCTGGGCCTGGAATGGATTGATCGCGAGAGCGTCAGCCAGCGTAGCGAAGGGTTAGCGCAGTTGATGCTCGACGCCACCCACGGTTTCGACGAGCCGTTGACCCTGGCACGCTTGCTGGAATGGCACACATGGCTGTTTCCGGCCGAAGAAGCGACTTTCAGTGCCCGATCGATGCTCGTCGGCACACTGCGTGGCAAAGAACCGATGCAGGTGGTATCCGGGCGACTCGACCGGCCAACGGTTCACTTCGAAGCGCCACCGCGCCAAGGGCTGGAACAGCAAATCGAGCGATTCTTGAACTGGTTCGAAGCCAGCCGCGACCAGGTTTCGCTGGATCCGCTGTTGCGCGCAGGCATTGCGCATTTCTGGTTTGTCACTCTGCATCCTTTCGATGACGGCAACGGTCGTCTGACTCGCACCATCACCGATCTGGCACTGGCTCAGGGCGAAGCGCAGGCGATCCGCTTTTACGCCATGTCCGCGAGCATTCTCGAGGATCGAACTGGTTATTACCGGATTCTGGAATCCAGCCAAAAGGCCACGCTCGATATCACGGAATGGCTGACCTGGTTTTTGCAGACGTTGCTGCGCAGCCTGCAGCAAGCCATCGCCCGGATCGACTCGGTATTGGGCAAAACCCGCTTCTGGCAGGCGCATCGTGAATCCGACCTTTCAGCGGAGCAGATCAAGGTGCTCAATCGCTTGCTCGACGGCGGTGAGCGCGGTTTCGAACAGGGCCTGAGTGCCGGGCACTATCAAGCTGTTGCGAAAGTGTCCAAAGCCACCGCGACCCGACATCTTGCCGAGTTACTGGAGAAAGGTTGCCTGCGACGCTTGCCGGGCGGCGGACGCAGTACGCGTTACAAAATCAACTATCCGCAATGACTCGCCGACCATAATGGAGAGAGTTGGCGATGGCCCGCTCATTTGCCCATACCCCCCCTATCTGCTAGTGTCGCGCCGGTTTAACGTCTACCGGAAATTGCCGCCATGGCCCGCAAAAAAGCTGCACTGGATTTCGAACAGTCCCTCGCCGACCTGCAAACACTGGTCGAGCGTCTGGAGAACGGTGAATTGTCGCTGGAAGACTCGCTGACCGCTTTCGAGCAGGGCATCGGCCTGACCCGTGACTGCCAGGCGGCGCTGGCCCAGGCCGAGCAGAAAGTGCAGGTGCTGCTGGAGCGCGATGGCGAGCTCGCCGAGGAACCCTTCGACGCGGATGAGCCAGAATGATCGCAGCGTATTCAGCGAGCAGTCAGGCCCGGGTCAACGCGGCGCTGGAGACTCTGTTCAACGCGCCGTTGCCGGAACTGGCGCGGCTCTACGAAGCGATGCACTACAGCGTGATGAACGGCGGCAAACGCGTGCGTCCGTTGTTGGCTTACGCCGCGTGCGAGGCCCTCGGTGGCCAGGCCGGACAGGCCAGCGGCGCGGCGTGTGCGGTCGAGCTGATCCACGCCTACTCGCTGGTGCATGACGATTTGCCGGCGATGGACGATGACGATCTGCGTCGCGGCCAGCCGACGACCCACAAGAAATTCGACGAAGCCTGCGCGATTCTCGCCGGTGACGGCTTGCAGAGCCTGGCCTTCAGCGCCCTGCTCGACCCGCGCCTGAGCGATTGCAGCAGCGAAATCCGTCTGCAGATGGTCACTGCGCTGGCCCATGCCGCCGGCCCGGCGGGCATGGTCGGTGGTCAGGCCATCGATCTCGGTTCGGTCGGCCTCAAGCTCGATCAAAAAGCCCTCGAACAGATGCACCGGCACAAGACCGGCGCGTTGATTGAAGTCAGCGTCAAGCTCGGCGCTCTGGCCAGCGGCCGCGCCCAACCCGAGCAGCTACAGGCCTTGCAGACTTATGCACAGGCCATCGGCCTGGCATTTCAGGTGCAGGACGACATCCTCGACGTGGAAAGCGATACCGCCACCCTCGGCAAACGTCAGGGCGCCGACATTGCCCGCGACAAACCAACCTACCCGGCGCTGCTCGGCCTCGACGCCGCCAAGGCCTACGCTCTGGAACTGCGCGACCAGGCCCTGCAGGCACTGCGACCGTTTGACGCGGCCGCCGGGCCGTTGCGCGAGCTGGCCCGGTATATCGTCGAGCGGCGCAACTGACGGCGTATCGGCCAAAAAAGACCAACGCGTGGGCAGGGGGCGATGCATCAGGTAAACTGCCGCATCTTTTATACCTATAACGATTCGCCTGATGCCCACGACGTTTCATGAGATTCCCCGCAAGCGCCCGACCACGCCCCTGCTCGACCGCGCGAACACGCCGGACGGCCTGCGCCGGTTAGGCGAAGCCGAGCTGGAAACCCTGGCCGATGAGTTGCGCCTGGAATTGCTCTACACGGTCGGCCAGACCGGTGGGCATTTCGGTGCCGGCCTGGGCGTGATCGAGCTGACCATCGCGCTGCATTACGTCTTCGACACCCCGGACGACCGTCTGCTGTGGGACGTCGGGCATCAGGCGTATCCGCACAAGATCCTCACCGGTCGCCGCGAGCGCATGGCCAGCCTGCGTCAGAAGGACGGCATCGCCGCGTTTCCGCGTCGCTCCGAGAGCGAGTACGACACCTTTGGCGTCGGCCACTCCAGCACCTCGATCAGCGCCGCGCTGGGCATGGCCATTGCCGCCCGCCTGCAGGACAGCGATCGCAAGGCCATTGCCGTGATCGGCGACGGCGCGCTGACCGCCGGCATGGCTTTCGAGGCGCTTAACCATGCGCCGGAAGTCAACGCCAACATGCTGGTGATCCTCAACGACAACGACATGTCGATCTCGCGCAACGTCGGCGGGCTGTCGAATTATCTGGCGAAGATCCTTTCCAGCCGCACCTACGCGAGCATGCGCGAGGGCAGCAAGAAAGTCCTTTCGCGCCTGCCCGGCGCCTGGGAAATCGCCCGTCGCACCGAAGAATACGCCAAAGGCATGCTGGTCCCCGGCACCCTGTTCGAAGAGCTGGGCTGGAACTACATCGGCCCGATCGACGGCCACGACTTGCCGACCCTGATCGCGACCCTGCGCAACATGCGCGATCTCAAAGGCCCGCAGTTCCTGCACATCGTCACCAAGAAAGGCAAAGGCTTCGCCCCGGCGGAAGTCGACCCGATCGGTTACCACGCCATCACCAAACTCGAACCACTGGACGCTCCGGCCGCTGCGCCGAAGCAAGCCAGCGGGCCGAAGTATTCGGCGGTGTTCGGTGAGTGGCTGTGCGACATGGCTGCGGCCGACGCGCGTCTGGTCGGGATCACCCCGGCGATGAAGGAAGGCTCGGATCTGGTGGCGTTCAGCGAGCGTTTCCCCGAGCGTTATTTCGACGTGGCGATTGCCGAGCAACACGCGGTGACGTTCGCCGCCGGCATGGCGTGCGAAGGCGCGAAACCGGTGGTGGCGATCTACTCGACGTTCCTGCAACGCGGTTACGACCAGTTGGTGCACGACGTCGCGGTGCAGAACCTCGACGTGCTGTTCGCCATCGACCGCGCCGGTCTGGTCGGCGAAGACGGCCCGACCCACGCCGGCAGCTTTGACCTGTCGTACCTGCGCTGCATCCCGGGCATGCTCATCATGACCCCGAGCGATGAAAACGAACTGCGCAAGATGCTCACCACCGGCCACCTCTACAACGGCCCGGCAGCAGTGCGTTACCCACGCGGCAGCGGGCCGAATGCAGTCATCGAAAAAGGTCTCGAAGCGATCGAAATCGGCAAGGGCATCGTCCGTCGTCAGGGCAGCAAGGTCGCCATGCTGGTCTTCGGCGTGCAACTGAGCGAAGCGCTGAAAGTCGCCGAGAAGCTCGACGCCACCGTGGTCGACATGCGTTTCGTCAAACCGCTGGATGAAGATCTTGTGCGCGAGATCGCCGCTAGCCACGAATTGATCGTGACCATCGAAGAGAACGCGATCATGGGCGGCGCCGGCGGCGCGGTCAGCGAGTTTCTCGCCCGCGAGAACATTCTCAAGTCGATGCTGCATCTGGGCTTGCCGGATATCTATGTCGAGCACGCAAAACCGGCGCAGATGCTCGCCGAGTGCGGGCTGGATGAGGCCGGGATCGAAGCGGCGATTCGCCAGCGCCTGGATTTGCTCAACAGCTGACGCAATCCCGTGTAGGAGCTGCCGAAGGCTGCGATCTTTTGATCTTGCTCTTCGGCAGCTCCGGAACCTTTAAAAAGCAAAATCAAAAGATCGCAGCCTTCGGCAGCTCCTACATGGTTTTGCAAAGACCATAGATTGCCATGAACCTCTCGCGCCTCGCCCTGCCCTTCCTCCTGCTGCCCAGCGCCAGTGCTGTCGCCGACACATTCGAACGCGACCAAGCGCTGAAGCTGCCGGACACACTGATCAGCGCCAATCGTCAGGTCGAGGCGCGCAACGACAGCAGCGCCGCCAACACCGTATTCACCCGCGAAGACATCGATCGCCTGCAACCGAACGACGTGCCCGATCTGCTGCGGCGCGTGCCCGGCGTGCAAGTGGCGCAGACTGGCGGGCGCGGCAGCCTGCCGGGGATCTACATTCGCGGCACGCAATCGGCGCAGAGCCTGGTGCTGGTCGATGGCCAGCGCATCGGCAACTCGACATCCGGCGACAGCAATCTGCAGCACCTGAACATCGAGCAAATCGAGCGCGTCGAGGTGCTGCGCGGTTCGCGCTCGGTGATTTACGGTAGCGATGCAATAGGCGGGGTGATCCAGATCTTCACCCGACGCGGCACCGAGCAAGGCATGCAGCCACGCCTGCATCTGGGCTTCGGCAGTCAGCAGACATGGGAACGCAGCCTCGGCTTGTCCGGCGGCGACGAGAAGACCCGCTTCAACCTCGGCGCCAGCCTCGACGGAACTGCCGGGATCGACCGTACCCACGATTCGTATCCAAGCGACAGCGACCATGACGCCTACCGCAACAAATCCCTGAGCCTGAGCCTCAGCCACGCGCTGAGCGAAGACATCGAAGTCGGCGCCAATCTCTTGGATAACCGGGGCAGGAGCGAATTCGACAACCCGTTCGGCCGCTTCGATATGAACACCTTCGAGTCGGTGCAACAGCAGCCCTACAGCGACTTCAATGTCAGCAGCGTCAGCAGTTATGTCGATGCGCGGGTTAACGAAACCTGGAAAACCCGCGTTGAATTCGGCCACAGCGAAAACCGCGAGAGGACTTTCGACAAGCTCAGTGACGAGCGCACGGTATTCAACACCTATCGCGACTCGGTGAACTGGCAGAACGACCTGACGCTCGACACACGCAACAGCCTGATCCTCGGCGGCGACTGGTACGAAGACCGGGTCAACAGCAGCACTGCGTTCGATGAAGACAGCCGCTGGAACCGCGCCGCGTTCATCCAGCATCGTTATCAGGCGGACAGTTTCTCCACCGAGATCGGCCTGCGCCACGACGACAACCAGCAGTTCGGCCGCCAGAACACCTGGAGCGGCACCTTCACTCTGCCGCTGAATCCGGACAACGACGTGCTGCTGAGCTACAGCGAAGGTTTCCGCGCGCCGACTTTCAACGACCTGTACTACCCGGATTTCAGCAATCCCGACCTGAAGCCGGAAACCTCGAAAAGCTACGAACTGCAATGGCGCAGCCAATTGAGCGACAGCGCGCGTCTGGAAGCCTCGATTTACCGCACCGACCTGGAAGACGCGATCATCTTCGGCAGCAACTCACGCCCGCAGAACGTTGCGTCGGCGCGGATCAATGGCTTTGAAGCGGCGCTGAAACAGGATCTGTTTGGCTGGCAGAGCAGTCTTGGCCTGGCGATCATTGATCCGCGTGATCGCGATACCGGGCACACACTGGCGCGACGGGCGCGGCGCACGGCCAGTTGGGATGTGGATCGGCAGTTCGATCGTTTAGGGCTCGGCGCCAGTTGGCAATTGGTCAGCGGCAGTTACGACGACTTGAACAACACCCAGGCGCTGGGCGGCTACGGCACACTCGGATTGCGCAGCAGTTGGGCGCTGAACCGTGAGATCAAGCTGGATCTGAAGGTTGATAACCTGCTGGACAAGGGCTACAGCCGGGCGAACTACAGCTATGACGGTGGGCAATATGGCTATCGCGAGGAAGGTCGAGCGTGGATGTTCGGGGTGACCTGGACCCCGGAAATTCGCTGAGATCCAATGTAGGAGCTGCCGAAGGCTGCGATCTTTTGATCTTGATCTTCGGCGGCTCCGACACCGCCAAAAACAAAGTCAAAAGATCGCAGCCTTCGGCAGCTCCTACATGTCCGGCGCGATCAATTGGCAGAGCTTGGTGGTCGCACTGATCATCTGACCACTGGGTCTTTCCAGACCTTTATCACTGACCAGCAACAACCGCCCCTGCCTGACCGCCGCCACCTGCGGCCAGGCCTTCCACGCCCCTAGCTGGGCCTGATCACCGGCGACAATCACCTCGGGATCACGCTGCAACACCGCTTCGATGCTCACCTGCGGCGCCGGCAGATTCAGATCGGCGAACACATTGCGCGCGCCGCACACTTCAAGCGCATCGCTGATGATCTGCCCGCCACCGACGGTGTACAGCGGCTTGTCCCAGACCTGATAGAACACCCGTAACGGTTCGTCACGGCGATAACGCTGGCGCAGATCATTCAGCTGCTTGCGCAATTCGGCCGCCCGTTTCATCCCACGTTCAGGACGCCCGAGCTGTCCGGCAATGGCCTCAATCTGTATTGCCAGTTGCGCCAGTGTGTGCGGTTCGGCGACGAAGGTGGGGATGTTCAGACGTTTGAGCTGATCACGTTGTCCCGCGCCGACACTGCCGGGCCAGAGCAGCAACAAGTCCGGCTGGAGACTGAGCAGGCGCTCCATGTCGAGCTGGCCATAGCGGCCCACGGACGGAAGATCGGCAATCGCCGCCGGCCGCTCGCCCGCATCCAGCACGCCGACCAGCAGGTCGGCGGAATCCAGTTCAACGACGATTTCAGACAGCGACGGCGCGAGGCTGACCACCCGCAATGCGGCCAGCGCCGGGCTGCTCAGGGTGAGCAGCAGAACCGCCAGCCACAGGCGATGCATCAACCGAGTTGACGCGGAATACGGTAGAGGTAGAACAGCACCGCGGTGGACAGCGCCAGCAGCATTAACGGCACGGCTTCGAGGCCGACGAACACCGCCAGCGCGCCAGTCCACGCCGGCAAAGACGCCACCAGCAATGCCGCACGCCGACGCGCCGCAAGCGCAATCCAGGCGGCGGGTTCTTCGGCGGTATCGAGGGCTTTTTGCGTGGCGATCAGCGCGTGTTTGTAGCGAGCAAAGTACTTCAGGCTGACAAACATCGAGGCCACGCCAGCGATGAACAAAGGCATCGCCAGCACCGGCAACAAGCCTTGGCCTTCGCCAAACAGCGCATTGAGCACGAACAGCGGCAACAGGGCCAACGCCAGGTATTGCCACCAGGCCACCGACAACCGCCGCCGCACCTGGCCGCGGGTCACGCGCGGTCGGCCTCGCCCTGATGCTCGTTGCCCATCATGTGGTCGAGCTTGCTGGCCTTGGTCGCCAGGTAGAGTTTGTTGTGCGGATTGTGGCCGGTGTGCAGCGGCACGCGTTCGGCGACGACGATGCCCATGTCGGTCAGCGCTTTGACCTTGCGCGGGTTGTTGGTCATCAAACGCAGGGATTTCACGCCCAAATGCTCGAGCATCGGCAGGCACATGGCGTAGTCGCGCTGATCGGCGGCAAAGCCCAGACGCTCGTTGGCTTCCACGGTGTCGGCGCCGCCGTCCTGCAACTCGTAGGCGCGAATCTTGTTCAGCAGCCCGATGCCGCGGCCTTCCTGACGCAGATACAGCAGCACGCCACGGCCTTCGCGGGCGATCGCCTGCAACGCGGCTTCCAGTTGCGAGCCGCAGTCGCAGCGCTGGCTGAACAAGGCATCGCCGGTCAGGCATTCGGAGTGCAGGCGGCCAAGTACCGGGGCGCCATCGGCAATTTCACCGAGGCTCAGCACGACGTGCTCACGCCCGGTGCTCTCATCAAGAAAGCCGTGCATGGTGAATTGCGCAAAAGGCGTTGGCAGCTTGGAAGCGGCGACGAAGACGACAGGCACCGATGTGCTCCTGATCTAGAACTGAAAATTCGCAGGCCGGCATTGTAACAGCAGGTTCCTGTAGACGCTTAGGCTGAATTATCGGGCATAACGATCAAAATGTTTGATGACAATGCCGCTGACCCCCTGCCCTCTGTAGGAGCTGTCGAGTGCAACGAGGCTGCGATCTTTTGATCTGGTGCTTGTAGATCAAGATCAAAAGATCGCAGCCTCGTTGCACTCGTCAGCTCCTACAGGGATTTGCGTTGGGCTTCAGTTCGGGTTGAACGGATACGGCTGCTGCCACTTCTCGAAGATCGGTTTCAGCTCTCCGCTCTTGACCAGTTCCGCCATGCGCCGGTCATACAGCGCCATCAACGTCCGGGCCTGCGCGGTATCGGCGAAACCGAGAAACAGCGGCAATTCAGCCAGATGCGAATAACGGTACTGCGTCGGATCCGCGGCATCGCGCACAACCGCCTGAACCTCGGTCAGTGCGTCGATGTAGTAATCGGCCCGCCCCTGCTTGAGCATCAGCAGAATGCCGGTGCGCCGTTCAATTTGGTTGAAGCGCTTGATGTTCGGCAGATAATTTTCGTAGCGATAGCCGCGCACCCAGGCCAGGCGGTATTTGCCCAAAGTCGCCTGGGTCGGCAGCGGGCTGCTCGCCAGGCCCAGCGCGTAGACGTGATCGGAATCGAATTTCCACTGCGGGTACAGCACCTGCGTGGCTTCGTCGCGGTAGGAGCCGACCAGCGCGTCGACTTCCTTCAACTGCACCAGCCCGATCGAACGGGTGTACGGCACGGTGCGAATGTCCAGCATCACCCCGGCCGGTTCGAACACTTTGCGCAGAACGTCCCAGGCCAGACCATGACCATCAGCGGCGGTGTAGTCTTCCCATTCTTCGCTGGCCAGATGGATAACCGCAGGCACAGGCGCGGCGGCGTGCGCATGGGCGAACGTGCCCAGCAGAGCCAGAACCAGCAGCGCCAACCCGCGTCGCAGCATTGCTTGTTTCCTCACGTGAGTCGAATCAGGCAAATATCCATACCAGCCCTTGCATCGCCGCCCACGCAAACACGCCGGCCAGCACATCGTCGAGCATGATGCCGACGCCGCCGTGCACATGTTTATCGATCCAGCGGATCGGCCACGGTTTGAGAACATCGAAGAAGCGGAACACCAGAAAACCGGCGAGCAACCAGTACCAGCCTTCCGGCACCAGCCACAAGGTTATCCACATGCCGACCATTTCGTCCCAGACGATGCCTTCGTGGTCGTGCACGCGCAAATCGTCGGCCACTTTGCCGCACAGCCAGAAGCCGAACAGCATGGTGATGCCGAGCATCAGCCAGTAACCCCAGTCGGGCAGCATCTGCCATAACGGAATAAACGGCAGCGCCACCAGCGAGCCCCACGTGCCAGGCGCCTTGGGCAAGGTGCCGGAACCGAAGCCGAATGCGAGGAAATGCCACGGATTGCGCCAGACCGAAGGAGGCACGAATTCGGCAGGGACCTGTTTCGGGTGATCTGTCACGGTGTCTCCTGAAAATGTTGGTAGCCGCGAATTTGCGGGGTGATGTCGCGCCCATCGCGATCCAGCAGAACCACGCCGTCGCCCGACGCCACACGCCCGATCACATGGATCGGCCAGCCGTCGCCCTGCAGTGCCGGCAACTCGGCGGACGGCAAGGTGAAGGCCAGCACGTAGTCATCGCCTCCGCTCAATGCCGCGCGCTCGGCACCGCGCTGCCCGAGAAACGCGACTAAAGCATCCGACAACGGTACGCGCTCGCGTTCAATCTCAAGTCGTACCTTCGATGCCAGCGCGATATGCCCGCAATCGGCGAGCAGGCCGTCGGAGATGTCCAGCGCCGCCGTGGCCTTGCCGCGCAGGGCCTGACCGAGCGCCAGTTGTGGTTGCGGCGCCCAGTAATGATCGAGCAGCGGCTGGCCGACCTCGGGCGCGGCATCACGCTGGCCCAGCACCAGCGGCAAGGCGCCGGCAGCGTTGCCCAGTTCGCCGCCGACGCAGAGCAGATCGCCGGCCTGCGCGCCGCTGCGGGTCAGGGCCTGACCAGCCGGTACGCGGCCGAACACGGTGACGGTCAGGCTCAACGGCCCGCGCGTGGTGTCGCCGCCGACCAGGGCTACGCCGCAGCCTTGCGCCATGCGGTTCAAACCCCGGGCATAGGCTTGCAGCCAATCGGCGGTTACCGTCGGTAAAGTCAGGGCAAGGGTAAAGGCAACGGGCGCGGCGCCCATGGCGGCCAGATCGCTGACCGCGACGGCCAGCGAGCGCTGACCGAGCAGAAACGGATCGCAGGGGTCGGCGAAATGCACACCGGCCACCAGCGTATCGGTGGAAACCGCCAGCTGTTCCCCGGCGGGAACCGCCAGCAAGGCGCAGTCGTCGCCGATCCCCAAAGCAACGCCTTCGCCGCCCTGCGCACAAGGCGCGGCGGCGAAGAAATTGCGGATCAGCTCAAACTCGCCCATGGCCGAGAAAAAGTATTCAAGCGCCGATCAGCGCTTGAACGCCTTCACTTCAGCTTCACGCAGGCGCGGGGCCAGCTTGTCGAGCACGCCGTTGACGAACTTGTGGCCGTCGGTCGAACCGAACACCTTGGCCAGCTCGATACCTTCGTTGATCACAACGCGGTACGGCACGTCGACGCGCTTGAGCAGCTCCCAGGTCGACAGGCGCAGAACCGCCAGTTCAACCGGATCCAGCTCTTCGATCGCCAGATCCAGGCAAGGCGTCAGGGCGGTGTCGATTTCGGTCTTGAACTGCGGAACCCCGTGAAGGATTTCGCGGAAGTAGGCACCGTCGACATCGGTGAAATCGTTATCAACGCGAAACTGCGCTTCGATCTCGTTCAGCGATTGCCGGGCCATGTGCCACTGGTACAGCGCCTGGGTCGCAAGCTGACGGGCTTCGCGACGCTTGGCGCTTTTCGACGGCTTGCCGGCATCCGCAGGTTTCGGATCGCGCGGGTTGAAACGATCGCTTTCGTCGCTAATCACTTGGCCTCCAACTGCGCCAGCAGGCTGACCATTTCCAGAGCGGACAGGGCAGCCTCGGCACCTTTGTTACCGGCCTTGGTGCCGGAACGTTCGATGGCTTGCTCGATGGAATCAACGGTCAGCACGCCAAATGCGACCGGTACGCCGAATTCCATGGAGACCTGGGCCAGGCCTTTGGTGCACTCGCCAGCCACGTATTCGAAGTGCGGAGTACCGCCACGAATGACCGCGCCGAGGGCGATGATGGCTGCGAACTCGCCTTTCTGGGCGACTTTCTGCGCAACCAGCGGGATTTCGAAGGCGCCCGGGGCGCGGATGATGGTGATGTCGCTTTCGCTCACGCCGTGGCGAACCAGGGCATCAACGGCACCGCTGACCAGGCTTTCAACCACGAAGCTGTTGAAGCGGCCCACTACCAGAGCGTAGCGGCCTTTAGGGGCGATGAAGGTACCTTCGATGGTCTTCAGGGTCATTCGTCAGTTCTCTTAAAGAGCCGGGACGCGTCTGCTACGCGTCCCTCAGTGATTATTTGCCGCGAATCGGAGTCCGGAAACAGCCGGTCATTATTCGGAGGGCACGTATTCTACAACTTCCAGATCGAAACCGGATATCGCATTGAACTTCATCGGTGCCGACATCAAGCGCATTTTGCGCACGCCGAGGTCTCGCAGGATCTGCGAACCGGCACCGACGATGCTGTAGGTGGTCGGTTTTTTCGTCGGCGCCTGATCAGCGGTTTCACGGATATGCGCCAGCAGCACGTCGCCATCGAGCGGGTGACCGAGCAGCAGCACCACACCGCTGCCCGCCTCGGCGACCGCAGCCATGGCGGCGCGCAGGCTCCAGCGCCCCGGTTGCTTGACCATCAGCAGGTCGCGCAGCGGGTCCATGTTGTGCACGCGAACCAGGGTCGGCTCTTCCGCGCAGACAGTGCCCAGCGTCAGGGCCATGTGCACGTCGCCTTCCACCGAATCACGATAGGTCACCAGGTTGAATTGGCCCAGTTCGCTGTCCAGCGGCTGCTCGGCAATCCGCTGAACGGTACGTTCGTGGATCATCCGGTAGTGAATCAGGTCGGCGATGGTGCCGATCTTGATGTTGTGTTCAGCGGCGAACGCTTCCAGTTCAGCACGACGGGACATGGTGCCGTCGTCGTTCATCACCTCGCAGATCACCCCGCTCGGCTCGAAACCGGCCATGCGCGCCAGGTCGCAAGCGGCTTCGGTGTGGCCGGCGCGAGCGAGGGTACCGCCAGCCTGGGCCATCAGCGGAAAAATGTGGCCCGGGCTGACGATGTCTTCAGCCTTGGCGTCTTTGGCGGCAGCCGCTTGCACGGTGCGCGCGCGATCCGCAGCGGAAATACCGGTGGTCACGCCCTCGGCGGCTTCGATCGATACGGTGAACTTGGTGCCGAAACCGGAACCGTTGCGCGGCGCCATCAGCGGCAGCTTCAACAGTTCGCAGCGCTCGCGGCTCATCGGCATGCAGATCAGGCCACGGGCGTGCTTGGCCATGAAGTTGATGTGTTCGGCCTGGCAGCATTCGGCGGCCATGATCAGGTCGCCTTCGTTCTCGCGGTCTTCGTCATCCATAAGGATGACCATCTTGCCTTGGCGGATGTCTTCAACCAGTTCTTCGATGCTATTGAGCGCCACAGGGCACCCCCTTCAGTCAGGATTTGAGATAGCCGTTTTGGGCCAGAAAGCTTTCGGTGATGGTGCTGCCGGCGGTCTTTTCTGCAGCCTTGTCACCCAGCAGCAGACGCTCCAGATAACGCGCCAGCAAGTCGACTTCCAGATTCACCCGGCGGCCCGGCTTGTACGACGCCATGATGGTTTCGCTGAGGGTGTGCGGAATGATCGTCAGCAGGAATTCGGCGCCATCGACTTCGTTCACGGTCAGGCTGGTGCCGTCGACGGTGATCGAGCCTTTGTGGGCGATGTACTTGGCCAGTTCCTTCGGCGCGCGGATGCGAAATTCCACGGCGCGGGCATTGTCGCTGCGCGAGACCACTTCGCCGACGCCATCGACGTGACCGCTCACCAGATGCCCGCCGAGACGGGTGGTCGGGGTCAGGGCTTTTTCCAGATTGACCGGGCTGCCGCTTTTCAGGTCATTCATGGCGGTGCAATCGAGGGTTTCGCGGCTGACGTCGGCGGCAAAGCCGTCACCCGGCAACTCCACGGCGGTCAGGCAGACGCCGTTGACCGCGATGCTGTCGCCGAGTTTGACGTCGCTCAGGTCGAGCTTGCCGGTTGCGACGTGCACCCGCACATCACCGCCCTTTGGGGTCAGTGCGCGGATACTGCCGATGGATTCGATGATGCCGGTGAACATGGGGTTCTCCTTGAGAACGAGGCCAGCGCTAACGCGATGGCCGGGAATTATACGCGGGCTGAAGGGACAGGGATCGCAGTGACTCGCCAGTCATCGCCCACCGCGCGGATTTCAGTGATTTTCAGCTCCGGCGCGTCCTTCATCTGCGCCAGCGGCCAGTCGAGCAGCGGACGCGCCGTGGAGCCGAGGAATTTGCCGGCGATGAAGATCACGAATTCGTCGACCAGGCCGAGTTGCGCAAAGGCGCCGGCCAGACGCGGCCCAGCCTCGACCAGCACCTCGTTGGTGCCCCGGTTGGCCAGTTCGATCAGCAGTTGATGCAGATCGACCTGGCCGTCGTCACCCGGCACGATCAGGCATTCCGGGCCGTTGGCGTATTGCTCTTCGACCGCTACACAGGTGGCGACCAGCGCCGGCCCGGCCTTGAAGAACGGCGCATCCAGCGGCACCCGCAAACGGCCGTCGATCAACACGCGCAATGGCGGACGACTCATGGCCAGCGCAGTTTGTTCGCTGTCGAGACCGAGTTCGTCAGCGCGCACGGTCAGCCGTGCGCTATCGGCCAGCACCGTGTCGGCGCCGGTCAACACCACTGCCGCTTCTGCACGCAAACGCTGCACCGCAGAACGTGCCGCCGGGCCGGTGATCCACTGGCTCTCGCCGCTTTCCATCGCCGTGCGCCCGTCGAGGCTCATGGCCAACTTGACCCGCACGAACGGCAAGCCATGTTCCATGCGTTTCAGAAAACCTTGATTGAGCTTGCGCGCTTCAGCTTCCAGCACACCACTTTGCGTGGCGATACCGGCCTCGGCCAAGCGCTGCAAACCGCGCCCGGCGACTTGCGGATTGGGATCGCGCATCGCCGCCACGACCCGGGCAACGCCAGCAGTCACCAAGGCATCGGCACACGGCGGCGTGCGGCCATGGTGGCTGCAAGGTTCGAGGGTCACGTACGCCGTCGCGCCGCGGGCTTGCTCACCGGCGGCGCGCAGGGCGTGGACTTCGGCATGGGGTTCGCCGGCGCGCTCATGCCAGCCTTCACCGACAATCTGCCCGTCACGCACCAGCACGCAACCGACTCGTGGATTGGGATGAGTGGTGTAGTGGCCCTTGCGCGCCAGCTCCAGCGCGCGCGCCATGAAATGCGCGTCGAGGATCGCCTGCTCGGCGGCGGTGGTCATTCTTTCACCGGTTCGCGGGCGAGGCGGTCGATCTCTTCGCGGAATTCGTTGAGGTCCTGAAAGCGCTTGTACACCGAAGCGAAACGGATATAGGCGACCTCATCAAGCTTTTGCAGCTCGGCCATCACCAGTTCGCCGACCACGAGGGATTTGACCTCGCGCTCGCCGGTGGCGCGCAGCTTGTGCTTGATGTGGACCAGAGAGGATTCGAGGCGCTCGATGCTGACCGGACGTTTCTCCAGCGCGCGCTGCATGCCGGCGCGGAGTTTTTCTTCGTCGAACGGTTGGCGGCTGCCGTCGGTTTTGATCAGGCGCGGCAACACCAGTTCGGCCGTCTCGAATGTCGTGAAACGTTCGCCGCAGGCCAGGCATTCACGCCGGCGGCGCACCTGTTCGCCCTCGGCGACCAGACGCGAGTCGATGACCTTGGTGTCGTTGGCACCGCAGAAGGGACAGTGCATGGTGGCTGGCAACAAAAAATGGGAGGGCCATGGTAGCGCATCCCCGTGGCAAGACAAGCCATAGGCTTTGCGGTATACAGAACGGCATGATCGTCTGATCCATGGAATTCATTCTGCCGGAGCCTCCAATGCCGTTACGTCCGCTCGTTTTGCTCAGTCTTTTCAGCCTGCTGGTGGCCTGTGGCAGCGACGCACCCAAGCCGCAACCGCCGACGCCAGGCCCCGCGCCACAGCAGGCGCAGAAAAAAGCCAAAGAGGCCGCCGAACTCGGCCCGCTGCCGGCGCATCAGCGCGAATTGAGCGGCACCCTGCAAGGCGTGCCGGCCGGCGCCGAAGTCGAACTGGCGCTGCTGGTGATCGACGAAAAGGACCGCCCGCAGCAACTGCTCGCCAGTTCCAGCCTGATCGGCAACAACCAGATCCTGCCGTTTCACCTGCGTTTCAATCCCGAAGCGTTCCCAGTCGGCGCACGGGTTGAACTGCGTGGTCGCGCCAGCCAGTCCGGTCAATTGATCCTGCACCTGCCGTCGCAGACCATCACCCAACCGACCACCCAGGCGTTGGGCCAGCTGCAATTCGTCAAAGCGCCATGACGGCACCGCTCGACCTGCAACAGGCCTTGGGCGAATTGCTCGGCGACGCAAGACTGAAAGCCTGCGCGTTGCCGGGCACTGATTTGCAGCTGTGGCTGATCGACGGCGACAACATGGCCCGCGAGTTCAGTCAGGAAGAAACTCAGCGCATCCTGCACGAACCGCCGTACTGGAGTTTTTGCTGGGCCAGTGGTCTGGCGGTGGCGCGCTATCTGGCGGAGTTTCCCGAATGGGTTCGCGGCAAGCGCGTGCTGGATTTTGGCGCGGGCTCCGGCATCGCCGCGATTGCGGCGGTGAAGGCCGGGGCGCTGGAAGTGGTGGCTTGCGATCTCGATCCGTTGGCGATCGCCGCGTGCCGGGCGAATGCCGAGCTCAATGCTATGCAGATGAACTACTCGACGGATTTCTTTGCCGAGGCCGATCGCTTCGATCTGATCCTGGTCGCCGACGTGTTGTACGACCGGGCCAATCTGCCGCTGCTCGATGCGTTTCTCAGTCGAGGGCGCGAGGCGCTGGTGGCGGACTCGCGGGGGCGGGATTTTCGTCATCCGTTGTATGAGCGCATTGAAATGCTCGAGGCGATGACCTTGCCGGATCTGGCCGAGCCGGAAGAATTCAGACATGTCAGCCTCTACCATGCGCGGCGTGATTGACGCCGCCAAAAGATCGCAGCCTTCGTCAGCTCCTACTCTCGATCGCGTACCCCTGTAGGAGCTGCCGAAGGCTGCGATCTTTTGCGCCACCCCTTATAGTGCGGTCATTGACGCTTAGAGAGATCCCCCCATGAGTCAGCAAACGCCGTACATCTTCGACGCCACGACTGCCGATTTCGACCAGTCGGTGATCGAAGCCTCCTTCAACAAACCGGTGCTGGTGGACTTCTGGGCCGAATGGTGTGCGCCGTGCAAGGCGCTGATGCCGATGCTGCAAGGCATTGCCGAGAGCTATCAGGGCGAGTTGCTGCTGGCCAAGGTCAACTGCGACATCGAGCAGGACATCGTCGCCCGCTTCGGCATTCGCAGCCTGCCGACCGTGGTGCTGTTCAAGGACGGTCAGCCGGTCGATGGTTTTGCCGGCGCTCAACCGGAATCTGCCGTGCGCGCCTTGCTTGAACCGCATGTGCAGATGCCCCCGCCAGCCGCTGCCGACCCGTTCGAACAGGCTCAGGCGATGTTCGACGACGGTCGCTTCGCCGAGGCCGAAGCGACGCTGGTGACCCTGCTCAATGAAGACAATACCAACGCCAGGGCGCTGATCCTTTACGCCCGCTGCCTGACCGAACGCGGTGAGCTGGGCGAAGCGCAAACCGTGCTCGACGCGGTCAAGAGCGATGAGCACAAAGCCGCACTCGCCGGGGCCAAGGCGCAGATCCAGTTCCTCGGCCTCGCCCGCGATCTGCCGGACGCCGCTGACCTGAAGAGTCGCCTGGCGCAAAATCCGCAGGATGATGAAGCGGTGTATCAACTGGCGATCCAGCAACTGGCGCGCCAGCAATACGAAGCGGCGCTGGACGCCTTGCTCAAACTGTTCATCCGCAACCGCAGCTACGGCGAAGGCCTGCCGCACAAGACCTTGCTGCAGGTGTTCGAGCTGCTGGGCAATGATCATCCGCTGGTGACGGTGTACCGCCGCAAGATGTTTGCTGCGCTTTATTAAGATCAAAAGATCGCAGCCTTCGGCAGCTCCTACAGGGGTGTACTCCATTCCAATGTAGGAGCTGCCGCAGGCTGCGATCTTTTGCGGTTCACTCGATCCAGCTGTAGAGCGGCGTATCCCCGCCGCTCACCACTTTCACGTCCGCACTGTGGCGCAGGCGCACCAGCAAACGCTTGCCCGCCGCAGCACTGCCGGTCAGCGCTTCCAACTGATCGAGCAGATCCGGCCCGCTGAGTTGCCCGGCCTTGCGCAACAAGTCTTTGGCCACCTGCCACAACGCATCGTCCTGATTCACCGGCTTCGCCGCCGGAGCCGGCGCATCCGCCTCAGACTGCGCAACCGGCGCCTGCCCGCTCAGCGCCGAACCGAGCCTGGCCCAATCGCTGTCATCCAGTTCCACCGTCAAATCCACCGACACCTCGCCGACCGTTCCGCGTATCCGCAACATGAAGTTCGCTCCTGCACTTTTCTGGCCTGCATGCTCCCACGGGACTTGTGCAACGCCAAGCGCACGGGCACACTCTGCGCACTTTCGTTATAAGATTACATAACAAACTTTTCATTTTTTCGGAGTTCGTCATGCGTCGTTTGCTGCTTGCTTTGCCGTTTGCCCTGTTGCCGCTGGCCGCTGCCCATGCGGTTGATGAGCATGATCACGATCATGAGCACGGCAGCCTCGGCGCCCACGAGCATGGCGTGGGTCGCCTGAATGCCGCGCTCGACGGTCAGACCCTGGAGCTGGAGCTGGAAAGCCCGGCGATGAATCTGGTGGGTTTTGAACACGCGGCCACGTCGGACGCCGACAAGGCCAAAGTCGCCGCCGCTCGTGCGCAACTGGAAAAACCGCTGGCCCTTTTCAGCCTGCCCGCTGCGGCCGGTTGCAAAGTGGTCAGCCAGGAACTGGAAAGCCCGCTGTTCGGCGACAAGCCGGACACCGATGATCACGACGAAGATGAAGCGGACAAGGACGGTCACGAGCATCATCACGACCACAGCGAAATTCATGCGCATTACCAGCTCTCCTGCGCCACACCGGGTGCGCTGAACACGCTGAATCTGGCGAACATCTTCAAGACCTTCCCGGCGACGCAGAAGATTCAGGTACAACTGATCAGCGCAACCGGCCAGCAAGGCACGGAAGTGACGGCGAAATCGGCTGCGCTGAAATTCTGAAGCGAATGAAGAGCCTCTGTAGGAGCTGACGAGTGCAACGAGGCTGCGATCTTTTGATTGTAAAAAACCAGGATCAAAAGATCGCAGCCTCGTTGCACTCGTCAGCTCCTACAAGGCCCATGACCAACCATGAAATCGGTGCCATGACCCAAGCACTCATCGAACTTTCCGACCTTGGCTTCAACTGGCCCGGTCACCCGACGCTGCTGGACATCCCGGCGTTTCGTCTGGAAGCCGGCGAAACCCTGTTTCTCAAAGGCCCCAGCGGCAGTGGCAAGACCACGCTGCTCGGCCTGCTTGGCGGGGTGCAGAAGCCCGGTCGCGGCAGCATTCGCCTGCTCGGCCAGGAGCTGACCGAGCTTTCTGCCGGCAAGCGCGATACGTTTCGTGTCGATCACACTGGCTACATTTTCCAGCAATTCAATCTGCTGCCGTTTCTCTCGGTGCGCGAGAACGTTGAGTTGCCGTGTCACTTCTCGAAACTGCGCGCGCAACGGGCGAAACAGCGCCACGGCAGCGTCGATCAAGCCGCCGCCACCCTGCTCGCGCACCTGGGCCTGAAGGATGAAAGCCTGCTCGGTCGCCGCGCCGATTCCTTGTCCATCGGCCAGCAGCAGCGCGTCGCCGCTGCCCGGGCGTTGATAGGCCAACCGGAACTGGTGATTGCCGACGAACCGACCTCGGCGCTGGATTACGACGCCCGCGAGAACTTCATTCGCCTGCTGTTCGCCGAATGCCGCGAGGCCGGATCGAGTCTGTTGTTCGTCAGCCACGACCAGAGCCTGGCGCCGCTGTTCGACCGTCATCTGTCCCTGGCCGAACTCAATCGCGCCGCCACGTCTGCCGAGGTCTGAGATGTATCTGTTTCGTCTGGCCATGGCCAGCCTGGCCAACCGCCGTTTCACAGCCCTGCTCACCGCTTTCGCCATCGCTCTTTCGGTGTGCCTGCTGCTGGCCGTCGAGCGCGTGCGCACCGAAGCCAAAGCCAGTTTCGCCAGCACCATCAGCGGCACCGACCTGATCGTCGGCGCTCGCTCCGGCTCGGTAAACCTGCTGTTGTATTCGGTGTTTCGCATCGGCAACGCCACCAACAACATTCGCTGGGACAGCTTCGAACACTTCGCCAGCAACCCGAAAGTGAAGTGGGCGATCCCCATGTCCCTCGGCGATTCCCATCGCGGCTATCGCGTGATGGGCACCACCGAAGCCTATTTCGAGCACTACCAGTACGGGCGCCAGCAACACCTGGCGCTGGCAGACGGACGTGCGTTTGCCACTGATCCTTTCGAAGTGGTGCTCGGTGCCGAGGTCGCCGAAGCGCTGCATTACAAGCTCGGCGACAAACTGGTGCTGGCCCACGGCGTGGCGGCGATCAGTCTGGTCAAGCACGACGACAAACCGTTCACCGTGGTCGGCATTCTCCAGCGCACCGGCACGCCGGTCGATCGCACGCTGCACATCAGCCTCGGCGGCATGGAGGCGATTCACATCGACTGGCACAACGGTGTGCCAGCGCGCGGCAACGGCAGGATCAGCGCTGATCAGGCGCGCAACATGGACCTGACGCCGCAAGCGATCACCGCGTTCATGCTCGGTCTCAACAGCAAGATCTCCACCTTTGCGTTGCAACGCGAGATCAACGAATACCGCGGCGAGCCGATGCTGGCGATCCTGCCGGGCGTGGCCTTGCAGGAATTGTGGAGCCTGATGAGCACGGCCGAAAAAGCGCTGTTCGTGGTCTCGCTGTTCGTTGTGCTGACCGGGTTGATCGGCATGCTCACGGCGATTCTCACCAGCCTCAACGAGCGCCGCCGCGAGATGGCGATTCTGCGTTCGGTGGGCGCGCGACCGTGGCACATCGCAAGTCTGCTGGTGCTGGAAGCTTTCGCCCTGGCGCTGACCGGGGTGATTGCCGGGCTGGCGTTGCTGTACGTCGGCATCGCCGCTGCGCAAGGTTACGTGCAGGCCAATTACGGTTTGTACCTGCCGCTGGCGTGGCCAAGCGAGTATGAATGGACGCTGCTCGGTGGCATTCTGGCGGCCGCGCTGCTGATGGGCAGCGTGCCGGCCTGGCGCGCGTATCGCCAATCCCTGGCCGATGGCCTGTCGATTCGTTTATGAGGATGTTCACCATGCCCCGCGCCCTCCTTGCGCTGCTGATGCTGGTTGCCCTGCCTGTGTGGGCAGCAGCGCCGAAAGACCTGACCTGGTCGGAAATGATCCCGCCGGACGCGGCACCGGAAGTACCGAACATGACCCCACTGCACGACCTGTCGAAGATGGGCGACGCACTCTCAGCCGAGTCCGCGCCAGCGGCCAAGCAGGACATGCCGAATGCACCGGTGGTGAAGAGCCTCGACGGGCAGAATATTCGCCTGCCGGGTTACATCGTGCCGCTGGAAGTCAGCGAAGAGGGGCGCACCACGGACTTCTTGTTGGTGCCGTACTTCGGCGCCTGCATCCACGTACCGCCACCGCCGTCGAACCAGATCGTGCATGTGAAAAGCGAACTGGGCGTGAAGCTCGATGAGCTGTATCAGCCGTACTGGGTTGAAGGACCGTTACAGGTGAAGGCATCCAGCAGTGAACTGGCCGATGCCGGGTATCAGATGGAGGCGGAGAAGATTTATGCGTATGAGCTGCCGGAGTAGACTCCGGTAGATTTCAAGATCAAAAGATCGCAGCCTTCGGCAGCTCCTACATGGGATCGCATTTCAACTGTGGGAGCTGCCGAAGGCTGCGATCTTTTTGGGCGCATCACTGTTTCATTGAGCTGAGTCAAAACACCGTATCAGACGGCTTCGTACCCTTGGACATCGAATATTTTCATGTCTTTCGGAGCCCCCATGAACAAGTCCTTGCTCAGCGCCTCGCTGTTTGCCCTCGCGCTCACAGCCCCGCTCGCCCACGCCCACGAAGCCGGTGACATTCTTGTGCGCGCCGGCGCGATCACCGTCAACCCGAAGGCCGACAGCTCCAGCGTCAAGGTCGATCAGGGCCCACTGAGCGGCGCCAACCTGGGCGGCAAGGCGACCATGAGCAGCGACACCCAACTGGGTCTGAACTTCGCTTACATGCTCACTAACAACATCGGTATCGAGCTGCTGGCGGCCACGCCGTTCGAGCATGACGTCAAGCTCAAGGGCACCGCCCTGCCCGCCGCCAATGGCAAGCTCGGCACCCTGAAACACCTGCCGCCGACCCTCAGCGTCGTCTACTACCCACTGGATTCGAAATCGCCGTTCCAGCCCTATGTCGGCGGCGGCATCAACTACACCTGGATCTACGACGAACACGTCGGCAGCGAAGCCAGCGCCAACGGCTTCAGCAACTTCAAGGCGAAAAACTCCTGGGGCCTGGCCTGGCAGGTCGGCGCCGACTACATGATCACCGACAACATCATGCTCAACGCCCAGGTGCGCTACATCGATATCGACACCCGCGCGACCGTCGAGAACAACGCCGTCGCACCCGGCACCCGTGCACGGGTGAATGTCGATGTCGATCCGTTCATCTACATGGTCGGTCTGGGCTATAAGTTCTAAGTCGATTTTTAACCGAACGTTCACGTGGTGGTGAATGAGGCTTGGTGGCGGGCAGGCACAGACCTGACGACGACCGTACGCAGTTGATCGGGGGATAAGATTCCCTCGTCACAGGGATAGCGATATTCCGGCCGTGAAAAAGGCGCCTGTTGCAGGGCGCCTTTTTCATTTGGTGCTGAGTCGTGTGGTGGGTTCGAGATCGGGGCCCCTCACCCCAGCCCTCTCCCGAGGGAGAGGGAGCCGATTTGTGTGTTGTTCAAAACCTGAGTTCGGCTCGGTATTTCAGGTCGGCGTATTTCGCCCAGTCACCCTGGTCAGTCCCCTCTCCCTTTGGGAGAGGGTTAGGGTGAGGGCTTTATCAGGCACGCCCGAGCAAGCGCGCCAAGCCCACACTCATTGGCGTCTGCGACGGCATTTCAAAGCGCTGCAGCAAACGCCGGTTATCCGCCCGTGAGTGGCGGATATCGCCCGAACGCGCCGGCCCGTAGCTCACGGGCGGCAGTTCACCGACCACCGATTTCAACGCTTCGAGCATCTGCTTGAGGCTCATCGCCTGATTCCAGCCAACGTTGACCGCGCCTTCCTGCACCTCAGGCTTTTCCAGCGCCTGCACCAGCAAATCGACCAGATCACCGACATAGAGGAAATCCCGAGTCTGCTCGCCATCGCCAAACACGGTAATCGGCAAACCTTTGGAGGCGCGTTCGCTGAAGATGCTGATCACCCCGGAGTACGGCGAGGACGGATCCTGGCGTGGGCCAAAGATATTGAAGAAGCGAAAAATCGCCGGCTCGAGGCCATGCTGGCGACGGTAAAAATCGAAGTACTGCTCACCGGCCAGTTTGTCCGACGCATACGGTGTCAGTGGCGCCTTCGGGGTGTCTTCATCGATCGACTCGCCCTCGCCATTGTTGCCATACACCGCCGCGCTGGAGGCATACACCACACGCTTGACCCCGGCCAGGCGCATGGCTTCGCAGACATTCAGGGTGCCGATGAAATTGCTCTGGTGGGTTTTCACCGGATCGTCCACCGAGGCCTGCACCGAGGCCACCGCCGCCAGATGCGCAACAGCGCTGCAACCTTGCATGGCGCGGGCGACCAATGTGGCGTCGGCAACATCACCGACCACCAGTTCGACCCTGGGATTGTCCAGCGGCAGATTGCTGCGTTTGCCGGTCGACAGGTCGTCGAGCACCCGGACCGAATAGCCCTTGGCAAGCAAGGCATCGGTGAGGTGCGAACCGATGAATCCGGCTCCGCCAGTGATTAAAACCGTTCCTTCAGCCATGTCGGTAGAACCTGTCCAGTAAGCCCGGGAGTGCGGCACGCCAGGCGCGCGGCTTGATCCCGAAAGTGTGGAGAATTTTCTTGCAGGCCAGCACCGCGTGTTGTGGCTCTTCGGCAGCGTCCGGTCGCGCGGCGTGTGCCTGCGCGGTCGGTGCTTCGATCGCTAGCGGATGCAGGCTGCGTGCTTCGGTGAGAATCGCCTGGCCCAGCGCCAGCGGCGTGGTCGCTTCGTGGCCGGCGTAATGATAAGTGCCCCACAGCGGCGCGGCGCAGTCGAGTTGTTTGAGCACGGAAATGATCACCCGCGCGGCGTCATCGACCGGCGTCGGATTACCGCGACGATCATCGGCCAGCAGCAACTCTTCTGGTTTTTCCGCACGAGCGAGGAAGCGTCCGAGAGTGCCGTCCGGGCTGTCGTCGAGCAGCCAGCCAAAGCGCAGCAGCACATGTTGCGGGCAGGTTGCGCGAACGCTTTGTTCGATGCGCCACAAGGCCTGACCGCGCAGGCCCAGCGGCACCGGTTCGTCTTTTTCGCTGTAGG
Organism: Pseudomonas sp. 1L-B-1-E-C1; assembly: GCF_057291835.1. Taxonomy (NCBI): domain Bacteria; kingdom Pseudomonadati; phylum Pseudomonadota; class Gammaproteobacteria; order Pseudomonadales; family Pseudomonadaceae; genus Pseudomonas; species Pseudomonas sp. 1L-B-1-E-C1. Next base: position 254,323 of record NZ_JBXAWN010000010.1, read on the forward strand.
CCGTGGCCCGCGAGCCATCGAATACGCGATAGCTGGATGGTTGCACAAGGACGATGTTGTGGTGCTGGCACAGTTCGGCCAAACGCTCGATGGCGCGTTCCTGGCCGGTCATGCGGCTTTCGCTCACACTCTCGGCCTGGAACCAGTCGAAATAGTAGGCGAGGTTGATCAACGCATCGGGACGGGTGTCGTCGAGCAGTTGTGTGAGGCTCGCGGCATCCCAGCCGTTTTCGGGCGGGCGGGGGGCGAGGAAACCGATGTCTTCTTCCGCACCGAGGCGAATCAGCGCCTGCCCAAGGGCATTTCCGCCGCCCAGTAACATAAGGCGCATTCGCATAGAGTCAGCAGGCCCAGTCTGATTGGAACGATGGCTTTGACGACGGCACGCATGGCGCCGTGGTCGATCATTGCCGGAATCGTTGCATTTTGCGGGTTTAGTGCGCAACCGTCATCCGTAAAGTGCAGATCCGCGAATTTGCGGCGTCCCGACCGGCCCCTTCGCGAGCAGGCTCGCTCCCACAGGGGACCGGGTTCCAAGGTGGGAGCGAGCCTGCTCGCGATGGGATCCGAACGGTACTTGCATCTTCCCGCCCTCGCCCGCATAACTTCTGTCATGAATCTGCCCCTCCCCGCCGACAGCGCTCTGGCCGGTTTCCACCCCGCCGTCAGCGCCTGGTTCAGCAAGACTTTCCCGGCGGTCACCGCCGCTCAGGCCCGTGCGTGGCCGTTGATCCGCCAGCGCCGGTCGACGCTGATCGCGGCGCCCACGGGCTCGGGGAAAACCCTGACCGCGTTCCTCGCCGTGCTCGATGAGCTTGTCCATCGCGGTCTGGAACACCCCGACGGCCTGCCCGCCGAAACCCTGGTGGTCTACGTCTCGCCGTTGAAAGCCCTGTCCAACGACATCCAGATCAATCTGCAGAATCCGCTCGCCGGCATCACCGCGCAATTGCGCGAAATGGGCCTGCCCGAGCTGACCATCACCACCGCCGTACGCACCGGCGACACGCCGCAGAAAGACCGCGCCGCCATGCGCAAGACCGCGCCGCACATACTGGTGACCACGCCGGAATCGCTGTACGTGCTGCTCGGCTCGGAATCCGGGCGCAAGATGCTCGGCACCACGCGTACGGTGATCATCGACGAAATCCATGCCATGGCCGCCGGCAAGCGCGGCAGTCATCTGTCCTTGAGCCTGGAGCGTTTGCAAGCTCTCTGCGCCGAGCCGCTGACCCGGATCGGCCTGTCCGCCACGCAGAAACCGGTGGAGGCGGTGGCGCAGTTTCTGGTCGGTCATGATCGCCCCTGCGAAATCGTCGACATCGGCCACGCCCGCCCTCGGGATCTGGGCATCGAAGTGCCGCCGGTGCCGTTGTCGGCGGTGATGGCCACCGATGTCTGGGGCTTGGTGTATGACCGCCTCGCCGAACTTGCTCGCGAGCACCGCACCACACTGATTTTCGTCAACACCCGACGCCTCGCCGAACGCCTCAGCCGGCATCTGAGCGAACGTCTCGGCAAGCAGGCGGTGGCGGCGCACCATGGCAGCCTGGCCAAGGAATTTCGCCTCGACGCCGAACAACGGCTCAAGCGCGGCGAGCTGCAAGTGTTGATCGCCACCGCGTCGCTGGAGTTGGGCATCGATATTGGCGAAGTCGATCTGGTCTGCCAGATCAGTTCGCCACGTTCGATTGCCGCGTTTCTGCAACGGGTCGGCCGCTCCGGGCACCAGGTCGGCGGCACGCCCAAGGGCCGTCTGTTCGCCACCACCCGCGATGACCTGATCGAGTGCGCCGCCCTGCTCGACTGCGTGCGCCGGGGCGAGCTCGATATGCTGCACATCCCGGAAAAACCGCTCGACGTGCTGGCGCAGCAGATCATTGCCGAAGTCAGTTGTCAGGAATGGTCAGAGGATGCCTTGTTGGCGATGTTCCGCCGTGCCTGGCCTTACCGCGATGTCGATGAAAAACACTATCAGGCCCTGCTGAGCATGCTCGCCGAAGGTTACAACGGTCGCCAGGGCATCCGCAGCTCCTACCTGCACCGCGACGCCGTCAGCCGCACTTTGCGCGGCCGGCGTGGCGCGCAGCTGACCGCCGTGACCAGTGGCGGGACCATTCCGGACAACGCCGACTACAGCGTGCTGCTCGAACCGCAGGGCTTGAACATCGGCAGCGTCAACGAAGATTTCGCGGTGGAAAGTATCGCCGGCGATGTGTTCCAGCTCGGCAACACCTCATACCGCATTTTGCGGGTAGAAAGCGGCAAGGTCCGCGTTGAGGACGCGCAAGGCATGCCGCCGACCATTCCGTTCTGGCTCGGCGAAGCGCCGGGGCGCAGCGACGAACTGTCGGCCGCCGTCGCGCGTCTGCAAGGGCAGCTGGATGAGCTGCTCAGCGCCAGCCCCGGCAATCTGCAACCGGCGCTCGACTGGCTGACCGCGACACTTGGCCTCAACCTCGCCAGCGCCGAGCAACTGGTCGAATATCTGGCCCGCGCGCGGCAAACCCTCGGCGCCCTGCCCTCGCAGGACACGCTGTTGATGGAGCGGTTTTTCGACGAGTCCGGCGGCACCCAACTGATCATCCACACGCCGTTCGGCAGCCGTATCAACCGCGCCTGGGGCCTGGCCTTGCGCAAGCGTTTCTGCCGCACCTTCAACTTTGAATTGCAGGCCGCCGCCAGCGAAGACGCGATCGTGCTGTCGCTGTCCACCAGCCACAGTTTCGAGCTCGACGAAGTCTGGCGTTACCTGCACAGTAATAGCGCCGAACACACGCTCATCCAAGCGGTGCTCGATGCGCCGTTATTCGGCGTGCGCTGGCGCTGGAATGCCGGGGTGGCTCTGGCGTTGCCGCGCTTTACCGGCGGACGCAAAGTCGCTCCGCAACTGCAAAGGATGAAAAGCGAAGACCTGATCGCCAGCGTGTTTCCCGACCAGATCGCCTGCCTGGAAAACCTCGCCGGCGAGCGCGAAGTCCCCGAGCATCCGCTGGTGGAACAGACCCTTGACGATTGCCTGCACGAAGCGATGGACAGCGAAGGCTGGCTGACCCTGCTGCGGCGCATGGAGCGTGGCGAGGTGCGCCTGATCGCCCGTGATTTGCCGGCACCGTCGCCACTGGCGGCAGAAATCCTCAGCGCCCGGCCGTACACGTTTCTCGACGACGCGCCGCTTGAGGAACGCCGCACCCAAGCGGTGATCAACCGGCGCTGGAGCGATCCGCAATCGACCGACGACCTCGGCGCGCTGGACGCCGATGCGATCACCGCCGTGCGCGAAGAAGCCTGGCCGTCGCCCAACTCCCTGGATGAAATGCACGAAGCGCTGATGAGCCTCGCCTGCATCAGCGACGCCGAAGCCCGCGCCAACGCGGGTTGGCCGGACTGGCTGCAAACGCTGATGGCCAGCGGCCGCGCCTGCCTGTTGCAGATCGACACCGAGCATCAGTTATGGCTGGCTCGTGAACGCCTGAGTTGCCTGCAGGCACTTTATCCACAGGCCACGTTGCAGACCGCCGCTGTGGCGCTGCCTGGATTCGACGACGCATGGACACTTGATGAGGCGCTGGTCGAAGTGATTCGCGCCCGCCTCGGCGCCTTTGGGCCGATCCCGTTGCCCGCCATCGCCGAACCGCTCGCCCTGCCAGCCGCGCAAGTCAATCAGGCCCTCGCGCAACTGGAGCGTGAGGGCTATGTGTTGCGCGGCCAGTTCACGCCGAACAGCGCGATTGAAGAATGGTGCGAACGCCATCTGCTGGCGCGCATCCATCGCTACACGGTCAAGCGCCTGCGCCGGGAAATCGAACCGGTGGCGTTGCAGGATTTCATGCGTTTTCTGTTCGACTGGCAGCATCTGACACCGGCCACCCAAGGTCAGGGCAGCGCGGTGTTACCGGCCATTGTCGGCCAGTTCGAAGGTTACCCGGCGGCCGCTTCGGCCTGGGACAGCGACATCCTGCCGGCGCGCCTGAAGGACTATTCGCCGAGCTGGCTGGATGAGCTGTGCCGCAACGGCAAACTGGTGTGGACGCGCATCAGTGCGCGGCAGAAAGTCAGTGGCTCGGCGTTGCGCAGTACGCCGATTGTGCTGCTGCCGCGCAGTCAGGTGGGTTTGTGGAGTGCGCTGGCTGAGCAGACGCCAGTCAGTGAGTTATCACCGAAAACGCAAAAAGTCTTCGAAGCACTGAGTCAGCACGGCGCACTGTTTTTTGATGAGCTGATTCACGAAGCGCGCCTGCTGCGCAGCGAACTGGAAATCGCCCTGCAGGAACTGGTCGCCGCCGGGCTGGTGAACGCCGACAGCTTCGCCGGCCTGCGCGCGCTGATCACCCCGGCAAGCAAGCGTCAGCAGCGCAGCAGTCGGCGCGGACGCGGCGCGTTTATCGGCGGTATGGACGATGCCGGGCGCTGGGCACTGCTGCGCCGCGGATCAACCGTGGATGCGGCCGAGACGCTCGAACATGTGGCAATGACCCTGCTGCGCCGCTACGGCGTGGTGTTCTGGCGCTTGCTGGAACGCGAAGCGGACTGGCTGCCGAGCTGGCGCGAATTGCTGCGTACTTTTCATCGCCTGGAAGCCCGGGGCGAGATTCGTGGCGGACGGTTTGTCAGTGGTCTGGCGGGCGAGCAATTTGCGCTGCCGGAGGCGATTCCCTTACTGCGTGAAGTACGCCGGCGGCCGCAGGACGGCAGCCTGGTGGCGGTGTGTGGGGTTGATCCGCTGAATCTGGCGGGGACGTTGTTGCCCGGGGTGAAAGTGCCGGCGCTGGTGAGTAATCGGCTGGTGTATCGCGATGGGATTCCAGTGGCCGCGATGGTTGCAGGCAAGCCGCAGGTTTGGGTAGAGGCGGATCAGGTGGCCATGGAGCAGATAGGCCGGAAGTTGATCCGCAATTGATGTCGGTCGATCTGGCGTCTTCGCGAGCAGGCTCGCTCCCACAGTTCTATCCCGTTCCCCCTGTGGGAGCGAGCCTGCTCGCGAAAGCGCCGGCACTGTCTCCACACAAACAGGCGTCAGCTCCGCGACTCCTGCGGCATCTCAGCCGCCACCACCGCCCCCTCCTGCTGCCGCTTCGGCAACAGCACCTGCTGTGGATAAGTCTGCGCAAAATGCACATTCGCGGTGTTATCCACAAGCTTCTTCAGGCGCTGGTTGAACGCGCGGCTCACCGCATACTGCCCACCGGACACCGTGCGGAATTGCGCCGTCAGCACCACGCCATTGAGGTCCATCCTGTCCACCCCGAACACATCCAGCGGCCCTTGCAGGTTGTACTTGAGGAACGGGTCTTCGCGGATCGAATCACCGGCCTCGCGGATCAGCTCGATGGCCTTGTCGACATCGGTGTCGTAGGTGAACTGCACCGAGAAAAACGCAAAAGCGAACTGCCGCGATTGGTTGGTCACAGCCTTGATCTGCCCAAACGGCACCGAATGCACAAAGCCCTTGCCGTCACGCAGGCGCAGGGTGCGAATGGTCAGGCCTTCCACGGTGCCGGCATGGCCGGAATCGAGCACCACCCAGTCGCCGATCGACAGGGTGTCTTCGATGATGATGAACAGCCCGGTGATCACATCCTGCACCAGTTGCTGCGAACCGAAACCGATGGCCAGACCGACCACACCGGCACCAGCCAGGAGCGGCGCGACGTTGATGCCGAGATTGGCCATGGTGGTAATCGCGCAGATCACCACCAAGATGATTTTGATCGCATTGCGCAGCAACGGCAGGATGGTTTTCACGCGCGTGCTCGGCTGGCGCGCTGCGCGTTTGCTGACCGGGGGTTTCAGCGCTTCCTGAATCGCCGTATCGAGCACCACCCACAGCAGCCACGTCACCAGGAAGATCAGCCCAATGCTGCTCAAGGCATTGCTGATCGCTCGGCCGACCGTGCTGCTCTGGGCGAAATCGAGCAACGACACGCCCCAGATCCGCCCGAGAATATCGATGAACACAATTGCCATGACGATGCGCAGCAACGCATGCAACAGGCTGAGAAAGCGTTCCTTGTAGGCACTGCTGCGCTGCAGCGCCTCGGCTTTGCGCGACTTGAACAGGTGCTGCAATACGGTGCTGAGAAACACCGTGGCAATCAGCAACACGGTGGTGAACAAGGCGCATCTCAGGGCTTTCTGATTGTCCTCGCCGATGCCGATCAGACTGACCGCCGAAACCAGCACCATCAGCACGATCGGCCAGTACCACAGCCCGGAAAATATCCGCAGCGACTCTTGCAGCGACGGTTGTTTCAAACGCTGGGTCAACGGGCGATTACGGATCAGATGCGCCACCGGCCGGCGCAGGCGAATCACCAGCAAACCGAAGATGACCGAGGCGATCAGCCCGGTGAACACGGCGATACTGCTGGTGATATTGCCGCCCAGTTGCCGGGCGATCTGCGGGCTGGTCAGGGCATCGCTGAGGGCGGCGAGAAAGCCGATCAGGAACAACGGTCGCGGGCAGTATTCACGGATGATCCGCGCGGCGGCGCGCTTGTGCCCAACGTTGAACATCACCACGACGCACAACAACATCGACGTGGAAAAAATGCCGCTGCTGGTGGCGTAGGCCAGACACAGCGCCAGCGCGCGCCCCACCGAACCTTGCAGAAAATGGCTGACATACAGCGTCAGCGGCAGGCAGATCAGTGCCGGCACGGTGTACGGCAGCACGTAGCCGAGCAGGTCCTGACTGCGCTGGCGAGTGCGCAACCAGCGGCCCTCGCGCAGACGCTTGGCCAGCAGACTGCCAAGCACGGTCAACAGGGCGAAACTGCCCAGCCACACACCCGACAGCGTGAGGAAATCCCCGGCCACGCTCCAGCCCGAGCGGTTCGACGGCTGCTTGACCAGCCGATCGACTTCATCCGCCGCACGGTCGGCGCGCAGACGCCAAGCGTCGACCAGATGTTCGTTGAGGTCAAGTTTGTCCTGCACATCGTCGATGCTCGTACTGATCGCCCCGAGCAGACCGCCCTGCACCAGCGGTTCGGGTTCGGCGGGTTTCTCCGCCGAGTCGGCGGGAGCCGGAACGCCCGGTAGCGCGGCGGCGTGCGATGTGTTGACGCCGAAGCACAACAGCGCTCCCAGCAGTATGGCGATCCTGAAATTGCGCAAAACTCCGATCTCCCGTGGCTGAACAACCTGTAAGGAACTGATCGGTAATTGCGCGGCAAGTTCAAGAGCCCCCTCACCCCAGCCCTCTCCCCCAGGAGAGGGAGCCGACCGAGTTGCATGACCAAACTCACCAACTGCACGTCTTGAGTCGAACTCAAGTCCTAAAGACCATGAAGATCTGCTCCCTTCACAGTCGTACGCGATTTCAGGAGACATGAAGATCTGCTCCCTTCCCCCTCGCCCCCTTGGGGGAGAGGGTTGGGGTGAGGGGGTAAGCTCTTGATCTTCGCTTCACCCGCGACCGTCCGTAACACCACCGAAACTTTCCCGCCCCCGCCGCAGTCATCACAGAACAACGGCAACACGAGGACTTTCTACGGGAGGATGGGATGGCGACGATTCACATCGGTATTTCAGGCTGGCGCTACGCCCCGTGGCGCGGGGATTTCTACCCGAAGGGACTGGCGCAGAAGCGCGAATTGCAGTTCGCCTCCCGCGCGGTCAACAGCATTGAAATCAATGGATCGTTCTACGCCCTGCAACGTCCCGAACGTTATGCCCAGTGGTACGCCGAAACCCCCGATGACTTCGTCTTCAGCGTCAAGGCGCCGCGCTTCATCACCCACGTGCGACGCTTGCGCGAAATCGAAAAACCTCTGGCGAATTTCTTTGCCTCAGGCGTGCTGGAGCTGAAGGAAAAACTCGGGCCGATCCTTTGGCAGTTTCCGCCGAACTTCAAATTCGACGCCGAGCGCTTCGACCAGTTTCTCGCGCAACTGCCCCACGATACCCAGGCCGCAGCCGCCCTCGCCCGCCAGCACGATTCGCATCTGCCCGGCCACGCCAGCGTCAAAGCCTGGCGCAAAAAGCCGCTGCGCCATGCGGTGGAAATCCGTCATGAAAGTTTCATCGACACGGAATTCGTGCGCCTCTTGAAGCGCCATAACGTTGCACTGGTGGTCGCCGACACCGCCGGCAAATGGCCGTACCGCGAAGACCTCACCAGCGACTTCGTCTATCTGCGCCTGCACGGTGCTGAAGAGCTCTACGCCAGCGGCTACTCCGAACAGGCGCTCAAGCGTTGGGCCGAGCGCATCGACGCCTGGCATCACGGCAAACAGCCGGAGGACGCACATCTGATCGCCCCACGCCTGAAACCCCGCGCCCGCAAATCCCGCGAAGTGTTCTGCTACTTCGACAACGACATCAAAGTCCGCGCGCCCTACGACGCACGCAATCTGTTGCAGCGCTTCGACCTCGACAAAGACCTCGCCACAACTCCCGGGCAAGTCGCCGCTGAAGGAGTTTTGTCATGAGCATTCCCGAACCGGTCGGTTTCACCGACGAAGGCTCCGTGGTCTCACCCTCGGTGCGTACCTTCACTGTCCTGACGGTCAACACCCACAAGGGCTTCACCGCCCTGAATCGGCGTTTCATTCTCCCTGAGCTGCGCGAAGCGGTGCGCAGCGTCGCCGCCGACGTGGTGTTTCTGCAGGAAGTGCACGGCACCCACGAGCAGCATCCGAAACGCTACGACAACTGGCCGACCATGCCACAGTACGAATTTCTCGCCGACAGCCTCTGGCCGCAGTTCGCCTACGGGCGCAACGCGGTGTACCCGGCGGGCGACCACGGCAATGCGCTGCTGTCGAAATTCCAGATCATCCGTCACGACAACCTCGACGTGTCGATCAGCGGCCATGAAAACCGTGGCCTGCTGCATTGCGTGCTGCGCCTGCCTGGAGATGGCACCGAGGTGCATGCGATCTGCGTGCATCTGGGCCTGCGCGAAAGCCATCGCAACGCCCAGCTGGATCTGCTGCTGCAACGACTCGCCGAATTGCCCGCCGATGCGCCGGTGATCGTCGCCGGCGATTTCAATGACTGGCGCCAGCGTGCAGATGCGCAGCTCAAGCCCTGTGGCCTGCGCGAAGTATTCGCTGAACATCACGGCAAACCGGCGCGCAGCTTTCCGGCGCGATTGCCGGCGCTGCGGCTCGACCGCATCTACGTGCGCAACCTCAAGGCCAGCCGGCCGAAAGTTTTGACCAACCGGCCCTGGTCGCACCTTTCCGACCACGCACCGTTATCGGTGGAGATTGAACTATGAACAGTGCGCCACTGGAAAAATCCGCCGTCGAACCGGTCACGCTGAACCCGCCGGTGCGCGAGCCCGGCCACGTTGACGTCGAGTATCAATGGCACAGCAACAACCGCGTAGAGCTGCTGGAAAACGGCGAGGAATATTTCCCCCGCGTGTTTGAAGCGATGCGCGCGGCCAAGAGCGAAATCCTGCTGGAGACCTTCATCGTCTTCGAAGACAAGGTCGGCGCCGAGCTGCAGCAAATCCTCATCGATGCCGCCCAGCGTGGCGTGCGCACCACGGTCAGCCTCGACGGCTTCGGCTGCGGCGAGCTGAGCACCGGCTATCTGTCGGCACTGAGCGATGCCGGCGTGCATCTGCAAATCTTCGATCCGGCGCCAAAGCATTTGGGCATCCGCACCAACTGGTTCCGCCGTCTGCATCGCAAAATCGTGGTGGTCGACGGTTTGATCGCGTTTATTGGCGGGATCAATTTTTCCGGCGATCACCTGGCTGATTTCGGTCCAGAAGCCAAGCAGGATTATTCGGTGGAGATCCAGGGCCCGGTGGTCGCCGATATCCATCACTTTGCCCTGCTGCAGAGCGGCCGTCCGGGCCGCGCGCGGTTCTGGTGGCAGCGCCGGCGCCAGCGTTTGGCGGACATGGCTTTCACCGAACACGACGGCCAGGTACGGCTGGTATTCCGCGATAACGACCAACACAACACCGACATCGAAGACGTCTACCTGCAGGTGCTGCGCAAGGCCAAGCGCCGGGTGATCATCGCCAACGCCTACTTCTTCCCCGGTTACCGTTTGCTGCGCGAGATCCGCAATGCCGCGCGCCGTGGCGTCGAGGTGCGGCTGATCCTGCAAGGCCAGCCGGACATGCTCGTAGCAAAACTGGCGGCGCGCATGACCTACGATTACCTGCTGCGCGCCGGCGTGCAGATTCACGAATACTGCCAGCGCCCGCTGCACGGCAAAGTCGCGCTGGTCGACGATGACTGGAGCACCGTGGGCTCGAGCAATCTCGACCCGCTGAGCCTGTCGCTGAACCTGGAAGCCAACGTGCTGATCCGCGACCGCGCCTTCAATCAGCATCTGTACGAACGCCTTGAAGACCTCAGCCAGAACCACTGCAAGGCCATGGACGCCAAACTTTTGCCGCGCGGGCGCATCTGGCACATGACCGTGGGTTTTCTGGTCTTCCACTTTCTGCGGCACTTCCCGGCCATGGCCGGTTGGCTGCCGGCGCATAAACCGCGTCTGAAGCCTTTTCGAGGTGCCCGTCCATGAGTCATTCCGAAGTCCATTCCACTAGCCATTCGGCACAAGCGGCGCCGTCGAAATGGAGCCGCTGGAAACGTCCGCTGACCATCCTGTTTTTCCTCGCGCTGATCGTCCTGCTGACGATGTTCGCCACGCGCATCGAATGGGCCGAGGTGCTGGAGACTCTCGCCGATTTCAAGGTGCGCACGCTGATCATCGCCGCCAGCCTGACCTTGCTGAGTTTTCTGGTGTACGCCAGTTTCGACCTGATCGGCCGCACCTACATCCGTCAGGACCTGACCTGGAAGCAGATCCTGCCGGTGGGCATTATCAGCTACGCCTTCAACCTCAACCTCAGCGCCTGGGTCGGCGGCATCGCCATGCGTTATCGGCTGTATTCCCGGCTTGGCGTGAGCAAGGGCAACATCGCCAAGATTCTCGGCCTGAGCCTGGCAACCAACTGGTTCGGCTACATGACCATCGCCGGCGTAGTGTTCAGCAGCGGTCTGGTGCGCATGCCGCCAGGCTGGAAACTCAGCAGTGACGCGCTGCAACTGGTGGGTGTGTTGTTGCTGTTGCTCAGCGCTGGATATCTGGCGGCATGCCAGTTTTCCAAACGCCGCGAGTGGTCGATCCGCGGCGTGGAAATCAACCTGCCGTCGCTGCGCATGGCGATCCTGCAATTGCTGTTGGGTGCGTTGAACTGGTCGCTGATGGCGGCGGTGATCTTCACTTTGCTGCCGAGCAAACTGGATTACCCGCTGGTGCTGGGCGTGCTGTTGATCAGCGCGATTGCCGGGGTCATTACGCATATTCCGGCGGGGCTGGGTGTGCTGGAAGCGGTGTTCGTTGCGCTACTGCAACACGAGGCTTCGCGCGGCAGTCTGGTGGCGGGACTGCTGGCGTATCGGGCGATTTATTTTCTGTTGCCGCTGTTGATTACGGTGGTGATGTATCTGGTGGTGGAGGCGAAGGCCAAGGCGTTGCGGATCGAGAAGAAACCCACACACTAGAATCAAGATCAAAAGATCGCAGCCTTCGGCAGCTCCTACATTTGGAATGCAATCTCCCTGTAGGAGCTGCCGAAGGCTGCGATCTTTTGATTTTTCAGGATTGGATAATGCTCAACCGCTCCCCCACCACCATCTCGGTAATCCAGTCCACCAGAATTGACGTATAAGCCTGCTGCGACACCGGATCACTCAATGCGTGATCGGCGCCATCGATGATCCGGTGCGTCAATGAATGTGTCTGCTGACAGGCCGCGCGATAACTCATGATAGTTGCGTGGGGCACGAAGTCGTCGGTTTCCGATTCCACCAGCAGCACGTCGCCAGTGAATTGCGAGCAGGCATGCAGGGCACGATTACTGTCGGCGCGCACCAGAGTGCCGCGATAGTCGCGCAGGTCGGCCTTGTCCAGATCGCGCTTGGGCGTGTGCCATTGTTCGTCGCGGTACAGCGCCGGCACACGCAGCGCCAGCCAGCGCACCGGGCGCAATGACGTCAGGATCGAGGCAAGATAACCGCCATAACTGGTGCCGACCACGGCGATCGCCGAGGTGTCGAGGGCCGGGTGCGCCAGCAGGCGATCATAGGCCGCCAGCAGGTCACGCAGATTGTCTTCACGGGTCACCCGGGTCAGCGGAATTCCGGTCCCGCCGGTATGCCCGCGCAGGTCGAAGGTCAGGCACACACAACCCAGGCCGGCGATGCCTTTGGCCCGTTCCAGATCGCGCTCCTGACTGCCGCCCCAACCGTGCACGAACAACACCCCCGGGACTTTCGATTTGGGACTGAGAAAAGTCCCGCTCATCTGTTCGTCATCGATGTCGATTTGAATGCTTTCGCTTCTAGCCGTCATAGGATTTGACCGTTACGTATTTGAGAAGAAACGCGCTGTTTTCCGCCGGGCCGCGATAGACCTCGATGGCGTCCGCCGGCAGCGCCTGATCGATATAGGTTTCCACCGACGACACGCGGATGGCGCGCATCTGTGGATCGTTGACGAAACTTTGCAGCGCGGCCACTTCAGCACTGCTCGCGCCGCCCATGCGCCAGGATTGTTCGAGCACGCCGCTGCGCTGGTTGCCGTCGGCATCCAGGCCCTGGGCGATATCGTAATTGCGTCGCGAGGCAAAGAAGCGTGGGTAGGCTTCGTCGGCGGCGCTGTCGAACACCTGCGCCTGTTCGATGGCCAGGCGCACATCATCGGGCAGATCCAGCGCGAGCAACGCGTCATAGCCGCCCTGCACCACCAGCAGGTTCGAACCGCCGTAGACCTCTTCGCCCTGGCCGTCCTCGGTCAGGTATTGATCACCGCAGTAGCTCAAAACCTTACCGCCGATGAAGGACTGGCCGACGCTATGGGTGACGACGTTGCTCAAGTCCTGCTCCAGCACCACGCCTTCGCTGAACATTTTTTCTGCCTCGGGGCGGGCGAGGATTTCATCGAACGCATCAAGGCTTTTAATCACTTCCTGTCCGCGACCGGCGCAGGCGTGAATCGGCTTCAAGCGAATCGGCCCGGCGTACAGCAGATGCTCGGCGGCGGGCCGCGCATCTTCCAGGGCGAATACGCTGAGACCGTCGAGCACAACGTTGCGCACCCGCTCCGAGAACAGCGGCGACCAGCCCTGCGGCGCCTGCGCCAGATGACTGCGCAAACCGTGACTGATGGCTTTGGTGCAGATGAAATCGTATTCGACGTAGCCGCCCCATAAATCATCAGGGCCTGTGATGCCCAGCGTTTGAGCATGGGCGGCGCCGACGATGGTCTGCGTCGGGAGCAGGTAGAGTTCGCGGCCCTGATGTTTGGCCGGGTCGTAACTGCCGCCGAATTTGCAGCCGAGAATCTGCGCCAGCCAGCGCGCCAGGGCCTTATTGGTCTCGACTTCATGTTGCGGCGCCTCGGCACGCACCGAATGGGCCACGACGATTTTCTTGCTGGGTGTCGGGGTCATGCGTTCCCCTTGCATCAGTCGATGGGTTCACTCAGGGAAATTGCAGAGATCAGGCCAATCATCGATCTCCACGAAGCGCCCGGAGATCGGGTGTTTGCCGCTGAAGTGCTGGCATCAAGCCTGTTTCAAACTGCACGACGGCGGGTAAAACTCCGGCAAATTGCACGATCTCTCATCCTTGCAGAGTTCATTGTGGGAGCGAGCTTGCTCGCGAATGGGGGATGTCAATCGAAGCTGATGTGTCTGACACACCGAATTCGCGAGCAAGCTCGCTCCCACAGGAAGCTCATTGATTCAGCTTAGCGCGTCAGACCAAATCGCCCCCGGTAATCACTCGGCCCCAGCCCGGTAATCTTCTTGAAGATCGCGCGAAACGCGCCCGGATCCTGATAGCCCACCGTCCAGGCGATGTGATCGATCGTGCCATTGGTGAACTCGAGCATTTCCCGCGCCTTCCCTACCCGCAAATGCTGGCAATACTCGGTCGGTTTCAAGCCTGTCGCGGCGCGGAATCGGCGTAGAAACGTGCGCTCTTCAAGTCCCGCGCGCTCGGCCATCGCCGCCAGCGAAACATCCGTTGCCCCGGTGCTTTGCAACCAGTGCTGAACCTTGAGAATCGCCGCGTCGCCATGACTGAGGATCGGCGCGAAATTGCTTCCGCATTCACTGGCGCTGTCGCTGTGTTCCATCACCAGAAAACGCGCGGTCGCGGTGGCAATGCTCGGGCCGAGCAAGCGATCGACCAGACGCAAACCCAGCTCCGACCAGGCCATCAGCCCGGCCGTGGTGATCAGGTCGCCGTCGTCGACAATCGGCGTGTCGGCCTTCAGTTTGATTTTCGGATAACGCTCGGCGAACGCTTTGGCCGAGGTCCAGTGGGTGGTGGCGCTGCGACCGTCGAGCAAGCCGCTTTCGGCGAGCATCAACGAGCCCACGCAGACACCACCAAGCGTTGCGCCGCGTGCATGCTGATCGCGCAGCCATTGCGTCAGGCTCGCGGTCATCTGCGCTGCATCGAACCCGCCAAGAGACGGCGGGATCAGCACGGCGAGCAAAACGTCCTCGGCACCCGGATGACTGTCATAGACCCGGGTCGGCAATTGCTCGCCTGCGACCTGCCAGTGACTGACCCGCAGCACGGGCAACTGCGCAGCCTGATACTCGGCGGCGATGCGGTTGGCCACCGCGAACAGATCGGTCAGACCATGCACCGCCGCCAGTTGCGCGCCGGGATAAATCAGCACGCCCAATTCAGCGGTGGCGGCTCTTTGTGCAGCCATTGTCAGTTTTCCCCTGCCTATTGTCGGTGCGGCCAATCCTCGAATCACCGGCCAGCGCCAATACTGTGACCACACCCAATCACTGCCTCAAGGACAATCCCATGGCCAAGCAAGCGCTCATCGTAGTCGATATCCAGAACGACTACTTCCCCCAAGGCAAGTGGCCGCTGGTCGGCGCCGACGCCGCTGCCGATAACGCCGCACGGCTGATCGCAGCGTTCCGCGAAACGGGCGATCCGGTGGTGCACATTCGGCATGAATTCACCTCCGAAGACGCGCCGTTTTTCACTCCCGGCTCCGAAGGCGCGAAACTGCATCCGAAAGTGCTCAACCGCGCCGACGAGCCGGTGGTGCTCAAGCACTTCGTCAACTCGTTCCGCGAAACCGAACTGAAATCGGTGCTCGACGAACAAGGCATCACCGACCTGGTGGTGGTCGGCAGCATGAGCCATATGTGCATCGATGGCATCACCCGCGCGGCGGCGGACATGGGTTACGGCGTAACGGTGATTCACGATGCCTGCGCCAGCCGTGATCTTGAGTTCAATGGTCTGACAGTGCCGGCGGCTCATGTGCATGCGGCATTCATGTCGGCGCTGGGTTTTGCCTACGCCAGCGTGGTATCAACTGACCAGTTCCTGCATGGCAACGCCTAGCAACAACTGCACAACCCAAAGGCCCGCCGCGTTGCGGGCCTTTTTGCGTCTGTCATGAAAATCTCACGCGTGAGTCATTGATGGCACTTTGCATTGGTTGTAGTGTGGCCCACGCGTGAGACGCTCATAACCGGATTCCAGCCATGACAAGCCGTACTCAGACGCCTGCCGCCGCCAGCCTCAAGGGCGAGCGTGCCAAAGCATCGGCGAAAAAACCGTCGAGCTTCTACATGAAGCAGATGCGCGCGGGCCTGGCCGCCGCCGGTTATGTGAAACACGAAACTTGGGTGCTTCCGGAAAACCGAAGCTTGCTCAAGCAAATGGAGCAACAGCTACGCCAACCGCTTCTGGCTGGCTCTTTCATGTCGGAGAATTACATGAGCGCAGGCAACAACTGGACCATCGACAGCCTCTTCAATGCCCTCAAGGCGCTGGACGAGGTGGCTTCCGAAGAGATTTCGCTGTCCCTGATCCAGAGCTCCGAACCGAGCATCAAGCTGGAAATGAACGAATTCGGCGGTCTGCCGATTCACATCGCCCTGGCCGGCCAGCAGATCATCGTCGATACCGTACTGGTCGACATCGATTCGATCAGCAACGTCCAGGCTTTCAACGATGCCGTGCTGCGCAGCCGCGAGATGTTCCCGCTGTCGTCGATCGGTATCGAGTCGATGCCCAATGGGCAGACCGTCTACAACATGTTCGGCGCCCTCAGCGCTGATTCGAGCCTGACCAACGTCGTCACCGAGGTGAAAACCCTGGTCGACAACGTGCAGCGCGCCAGCGAAGCCTTCGAACACTTCTTCAAGTAATCAACAGGGAATATCCAATGACTCAGTCCATCTGGAGCAAGTTGTTCACCGCACTGCGCGGCGGCGCCAATGAAGTCGGCGAAGCCATCGCCGACCAGCAGGCCCTGCGCATCCTCGATCAGGAAATCCGCGACGCCGACACCGCGCTGTCCAATGCCCGCCGCGAACTGGTAACGATCATGGCCAAGCACAAACTGGCCGCCGACCGCGTCAGCGAATACGACGCCAAGATCAAGGATCTCGAAGCCAAGGCCGTCGCCGCACTGAATGCCGGCCGTGAAGACCTGGCGCTGGAAGTGGCCGAAGCGATTTCGACCCTGACCAACGACCTCGCTGCCGAGAAGAAGCTTAGCGATGAATTCGGCGCCTACGCCGACAACATGCGCAAAGACATCAGCAAAGCCGAATCGCGGATCAAGAGCCTGCGCCAGCAAGTGGACATGGCCAAGGCCCGCGACAGCGTGCAGAAAGCCCAAGTCAGCGCCTCGATTGCCAGCGGCGGCGCCAACGGCAAACTGGAAACCGCAGTCGGCACCCTGAACCGCCTGCAAGCCAAGCAGCAGCAACGCGCTGCCGAACTGAGCGCAGCGGACGAACTGGCCGACGCCTCCACCGGCAACGATCTGGAACGCAAACTGCGCGACGCCGGCATCACGCCGAACGAAGGCAGCGCCAATGCGATCCTTGAGCGCCTGAAACAGAAGTCCGCGCAGTAAGCTATTGCGCAAACCCTTGTAGGAGCTGCCGAAGGCTGCGATCTTTTGATGTTGCTTTTAAAAGACAAGATCAAAAGATCGCAGCCTTCGGCAGCTCCTACAAAGGGATTCGTCCCCCCGCACAACCTTTTCATTTTGTCTGCTCGTTCGTCGCTCGGCTCGGTACACTACCGCCACTTTTTCACCCCCGAACACCTCCACCCGCTTCAAGGAAAGTACCCATGGGATGGTTTAAAGACTTGCTCGGCACCAGCAATTGGCAGTCCGCTGCGCCAACGACCACTGCCGTCAGCGGCCCACTGGGCATGGCGCAAGGCAAAGGCGTGCGTTTCGACACGACCTTGTCGCTGCTGCTGGAAGGCTCGACGTCGGTGCGGGTGCCGTTCGATCAAGCGGTGTGGAGCGCCGGCTGGGTCGATCTCGGCCAGTCCAACAAACTGCATCGCTATTACATGAACGACGAGGATTTCTGGGTGCAGATCCACGTCACCGGCGATGATCAGGTCGAGTCGGTCACCCTGTTCAATTACCTCAGCTACGTGACGGTCAACAGTGACGCCGAACTGCAGCGTCTGGCCGGCCCCAACAGCCTGATCGGCCTGCCGACCTACACCCACGACGGTGTCGAATACACCCGCGAATGGGGCACCGAACTGCAACAGACCGAACTGGTGCCAATGACCGAACACGTGGTCAACCCGGACGAGTCCTACACCATCAAGCACCACGCGATGCTGTATGCCCGCGACACCGGCCTGACCGATCGCCGCGAACTGCTGCTGTTCTCCGTCGAACAGGACGAAGAAGGCACGGTCAGCCTGAGCACTTCGCTGGGCATCTCGCTGTACACGACTGATTTGAGCGCCATCTAAAAAAGGAAGTTTTTCATGCTGGAAGTCTTGGCCGTTTCTCTGAACAAAACCGCGCTGGTCGGTTTTGTCGTCTACCTGATCGGCGCCGTGCTGCTGTTCATGCTGTTTCAATTCGTCTACACGCGCATCACCGCGCACAAGGAATTCGAGCTGATCCGTGCCGGTAACACTGCCGCCGCCATTGCCCTGTCCGGGGCAATCATCGGTTTCGCGATTCCGGCGAGCAACGTGATCGCCTACTCGGTCAACGTGCTCGACTTTGTCCTCTGGGCGGTCATCGCCGCCGTCGTGCAGCTGTTGGCGTTCGTTGCGACCGGGCTGGTGCTCAATGGCACCTCCCAGCGCATCGCCAACGGCGAAGTGGCGGCCGGCATTTATGTGGCGGCCGTGGCGATCAGCGTCGGCATGCTCAATGCCGCGTGCATGACACCGTCCCACTGACCGGCAGGAAGCCTTGCGATGAAACGCAGCAAATATGTGCAGTTGTCTCTCGCCGCGTCGGTTGCGCTGGCGATTACCGGTGAAGCGGCGGCGCTGGATCAGCCGCGCAACTTCCAAAGCGTTGAACAGTGTGTCGACGCCGAAGTGGCCGCCGATGTCTGCTCCAACGCCTACGTCGCCGCCCTGAACGAACACCGACGCATCGCCCCGGCCTACGACGACAAGGCCAAGTGCGACGCAGACTTTGCCGCCGACTGGTGTCAGAAAAATTCCGATGGCCGCTTCGTGCCCAAACTCGGCGGTTTCAAAGTGCCGCAGAACGGTGAAGAGCCGCAAAATCTGGATGCCATTGCCGATGCGCAGATGCCGGCGGGCGACGCCACCAGCAGCGCAAGTCACGGCGGCTCGCATTATTCCGGCAGTTCAGGTGGCGGCGGTAATGGCTGGCTGACCGGTTGGCTGATCGGCAATGCAATGAGCAACAACGCCAATCGCACCGTTTACCGCGATCGCGAAACGCGCCAGCCGTACAATACTTCGACGCAATACCGCAGAGCTGAAACGACCACGCGCAGCCAGCCGGATTACGAGAGCAGCAAGAGCAAACCGGTGAACGTTGCTTCGTCGACTTCGCGGGGCGGCTTCGGCAGCCAGTCCAGCGCCCGCAGCGGTTGGGGTGGCTGGGGCAGCAGTTCCGGACGCTCGAGCAGCTGACAATGAAAAAGATCCACTGCGCCGAGCGCCCCGACTGGAAACACACCGCCGAAAGTCTCGGTTTCCTGTTCCACACCATCGACGACGAACCGTACTGGGACGAAAGCGCCTACTACCAGTTCAGCCTCGCGCAGATCGAAAACGATCTCGAAGACCCGACTACCGAACTGCACGAGATGTGCATGGATCTGGTCGATCGCGTAGTCAACAGCGAGGAGCTGCTGGATCGTCTGAGCATTCCGGCGGCGTACTACGACATGATCCGCACGTCCTGGCGCGAAGGTCATCCCCATCTTTACGGTCGCATGGACTTTTCCTACAGCGGCAGTGGCCCGGCGAAACTGCTGGAGCTCAACTACGACACGCCGACCAGCCTTTACGAAGCGGCGGCATTTCAGTGGGGCTGGCTGGAGCAATGCATCGAACGCGGCACGCTGCCACCGCATGCCGACCAGTTCAACAGCATCGACACCAGGCTGCACCAGGCTTTCGCCGAATTGCAGTTGAAGCGGCCGTTCTACTTCGCTTCGATGAAGGATTCGGTCGAAGACAAAGGCACCACTGACTACTTGCGGTTGATCGCGGAAAAGGTCGGCATCGAATCACGCCACATCGATATCGAAGACATCGGCCTGACGGCTGAAGGTCGTTTCGTCGATCTGCAGGATCGCTGGATCCCGCACCTGTTCAAGCTGCACGCCTGGGAATTCATCTTCCACGAACCGTTCGGCACAGCGATCGCCGATTGCGACACGCAGTTTTTCGAACCGGCGTGGAAGGCGATTCTGTCGAACAAAGGCGTGCTGCCGTTACTGTGGGAACTGCACAAGGGCCATCCGAATCTGCTCGCCGCGCACCTTGATGCGAATCCGCAGAGTGCGGTGCCGAAGGGCTGGGTGCGCAAGCCGTACTTTTCCCGGGAAGGTGCGAATATCGAACTGCAAACGGCCCAGGGTCTGATCGTCAAAGAGGATGGGCCTTATACCGATGCGCCGTTCATCCTGCAGGAGTTCGCGCCGCTGCCGAAGTTTGGCGACAGCTACACGCTGATCGGTTCGTGGGTGATTGGTGATGAGGCGGCAGGGATTGGTGTGCGTGAAGACAATAGTCTGATCACCAAGGATTCCAGTCGCTTCCTGCCGCACCTGATCCTCGACTGAAACAATTCCCCATGTAGGAGCTGACGAGTGCAACGAGGCTGCGATCTTTTGATCTTCAGAAGCAACGTCAAAAGATCGCAGCCTCGTTGCACTCGTCAGCTCCTACAGGTCCTCGGGGGCGGCGCTGATTTTGCCTCACAAAAAAGGCCCGTCGTTTAAGCGACGGGCCTTTTTCATTCAAAGCGGTTACAGCGGCCAATCAGAACGGAATATCGTCATCGAAGCTGTCGAAATCCGGAGCCGGTTGCGGTGCGGCCTGCTGAGGTGCCGGAGCCGAACGCTGCTGCGGAGCCGACTGCTGCGGGCGTGGGGCCTGCTGACGTGGCGCCTGCTGCTGGTAGTTGTTGCCGCCGCCTTGCTGGTCGCCCTGTTGTGGACGGCCGCCGAGCAGTTGCATGGTGCCTTGCATGTCGACCACGATTTCAGTGGTGTAACGCTTGATGCCGTCCTTTTCCCACTCGCGGGTCTGCAGCTTGCCTTCGATGTAGACTTGCGAACCCTTGCGCAGGTATTCGCCAGCGATCTCGGCAACCTTGCCGAACATCGACACACGGTGCCACTCGGTCTTTTCGACCTTCTGACCGGTCTGCTTGTCGGTCCATTGTTCGCTGGTGGCCAGACTCAGGTTGGTCACGGCGTTACCGTTAGGCAGGTAGCGAACTTCGGGATCCTGGCCGCAAGTGCCGACCAATATGACTTTGTTAACCCCACGGGCCATAACGTTCTCCTAAGCGTCGCACGCAGCCCCGGCCGGGTTGTTGACCAGGCGTTCGAGGGTGGTGCGATCCACTAATTCTTTGTCCAGTTTGATGTAAACAGCCGCCTCTTCGGCGACTATCACTGCATCTGTTACCCCTACCAGGGCCTTGAGGCGCTCGACCAGACCCGCTTCGCGGATCGCTTCGGGCGACAACGGCAAGCGCAGGCTCGTCACGTAGGGAGGTTCGCGCATGGTAACAGCAAAGGCCAGCCAAAGTGCAGCCAGCGCGGCGCATCCGAGGAACACAACCGACAGACCGCCATGCTGGAACAACCAGCCGCCGAGTATTCCGCCGAGTGCCGAACCGAGGAACTGGCTGGTGGAGTACACGCCCATGGCCGTGCCCTTGCCGCCTGCCGGTGAAACCTTGCTGATCAGCGACGGCAACGATGCCTCGAGCAGGTTGAACGCGGTGAAGAACACCACCGTGCCGATCACCAGGGCGCGCAGGCTATCGCCGAACTGCCAGAAGAATAGTTCAGTCAGCATCAGTGTCATGACGGCGCCGAGCAAAACTCGTTTCATTTTGCGTCGCTTCTCGCCGTAGATGATGAACGGGATCATGGCGAAGAACGAAATCAGCAATGCGGTGAGGTAGACCCACCAGTGCTGCTCCTTGGGCAAACCGGCTTTTTCCACCAGCGCCAGCGGCAGAGCAACGAAGCTCGACATCAACATGGCATGTAACACAAAGATGCCCAGATCGAGGCGCAGCAGGTCCGGGTGCCTGAGCGTCGGCATCAGTGCCTGCCGCGCCACGCCGGATTCACGATGCTGCAGTGGCCCGGTGGACTGCGGCACCATGAACATGATGATCAGGATGCCGACCAGCGCCATGGCGCCAGTGGCAAGGAACAGCCCGGACAGCCCGAACGCACTCGTCAACAACGGGCCGACGACCATGGCCACGGCGAACGACAGGCCGATGGTCATGCCAATCATGGCCATGGCTTTGGTGCGATGCTGTTCGCGGGTCAGGTCGGAAAGCAGCGCCATCACCGCTGCGGAAATCGCCCCGGCGCCTTGCAGAATCCGCCCGGCGATCACGCCCCAGATCGAATCGGCCTGCGACGCGAGAACACTGCCAAGAGCGAAGACGATCAGCCCGAGATAGATCACCGGTCGACGACCTATGCGATCCGAAATGATCCCGAACGGGATCTGGAAAATCGCCTGGGTCAGACCGTAAGCGCCAATCGCCAGCCCGATCAGGGCCGGGGTCGCTCCCGCCAGATCCATGCCATAGGTCGCCAGCACCGGCAACACCATGAACATGCCAAGCATACGGAAGGCGAACACCAGGGCCAGACCGCTCGCCGCGCGGGTCTCGCTGCCACTCATGCGTTCGCTGTGGGGATCGTGCATGGAAAAACCTCGTGTGAACCGGCGGCGATTCTACCAGTCCCATCGGAAGACGGGGTATATCGCGACGCTATGACGCGTATAGATGAAACTCTCTTCATGAACGGCAGAACGCCCTTCGTTGGATAGTGTGCATCCATCCAGTATTTGCCCGTATACTCCTACGTTTTCGACGCCCGCCGAGCGAGGCCACTTTGGACAAGATCCTGATACGTGGGGCCCGTACCCACAACCTGAAGAACATCGACCTGACCCTGCCACGGGACAAACTGATCGTCATCACCGGCCTGTCCGGATCCGGCAAGTCATCCCTGGCGTTCGACACGCTGTATGCCGAAGGTCAGCGCCGCTATGTCGAATCGCTGTCGGCTTACGCCAGGCAGTTCCTGTCGATGATGGAAAAACCCGACGTCGACACCATCGAAGGCCTGTCGCCGGCGATCTCCATCGAACAGAAGTCGACCTCGCACAACCCGCGCTCCACGGTCGGCACCATCACCGAAATCTACGACTACCTGCGCTTGCTCTATGCCCGCGTGGGTACGCCGCGTTGCCCGGATCACGACATTCCGCTGGAAGCGCAGACCGTCAGCCAGATGGTCGATCTGGTGCTGGCGCAGCCGGAAGGCAGCAAACTCATGCTGCTGGCACCGGTGATCCGCGAGCGCAAGGGCGAACACCTGTCGGTCTTCGAAGAATTGCGTGCGCAAGGTTTCGTCCGCGCCCGGGTCAACGGGCGCATTTGCGAACTCGACGAGCTGCCGAAGCTGGATAAACAGAAGAAGCATTCGATTGACGTGATCGTCGATCGCTTCAAGGTTCGCGCCGATCTGCAGCAACGTCTGGCCGAGTCCTTCGAGACCGCGCTGAAACTGGCTGATGGCATTGCCCTGGTGGCGCCGATGGACGACGAGCCGGGCGAAGAAATGATCTTCTCCGCACGCTTCGCCTGCCCGATCTGCGGCCACGCGATCAGCGAGCTGGAACCCAAGCTGTTTTCCTTCAACAACCCGGCCGGCGCCTGCCCGACCTGCGATGGCCTGGGCGTGAAGCAGTTCTTCGACATCAAGCGTCTGGTCAACGGCGAGCTGACCCTGGCCGAGGGCGCGATACGCGGCTGGGACCGGCGCAACGTCTATTACTTCCAGATGCTTGGCTCACTCGCCTCGCATTACAAGTTCAGCCTGGACAAGCCTTTCAACGACCTGAGCGCCGAGCAGCAGAAGTTCATCCTGCACGGCAGCGGCTCGCAGAACGTCGACTTCAAGTACCTGAACGACCGTGGCGACATCGTCAAACGCTCGCACCCTTTCGAGGGCATCGTGCCGAATCTTGAGCGTCGCTATCGCGAAACCGAATCGGCGAGCGTGCGCGAAGAGCTGGCCAAGTTCCTCAGCCATCAGGCCTGCCCGGATTGCCGAGGCACGCGTCTGCGCCGTGAAGCGCGGCACGTGTGGGTCGGTGAGAAAACCTTGCCGGCAGTGACCAATCTGCCGATCGGCGATGCCTGCGAATATTTCGCTGCACTGAAGATGACCGGGCGGCGCGGAGAGATCGCCGACAAGATCCTCAAGGAAATCCGCGAGCGTCTGCAGTTCCTGGTCAACGTCGGCCTCGACTATCTGTCGCTGGATCGCAGCGCCGACACACTTTCCGGTGGCGAGGCGCAGCGGATCCGTCTCGCCAGCCAGATCGGCGCCGGACTGGTTGGCGTTCTATACATTCTCGATGAGCCGTCCATTGGCCTGCATCAGCGTGACAACGACCGGCTGCTGGGCACGCTCAAGCATTTGCGCGATATCGGCAACACGGTGATTGTGGTCGAGCACGATGAGGACGCGATTCGCCTGGCTGACTATGTTGTCGATATCGGCCCGGGCGCGGGTGTGCACGGCGGGCGGATCGTCGCCGAAGGCACGCCGGACGAAGTCATGGCGCACCCGGATTCGCTCACCGGCAAATACCTGTCCGGCCGGGTGAAGATCGAAGTGCCGGCCAAACGCACGCCACGCAACAAGAAGCTCAACCTGTCGCTCAAAGGTGCGCGCGGTAACAACCTGCGCAATGTCGATCTGGACATCCCGATCGGCCTGCTGACCTGCGTGACCGGCGTATCCGGTTCGGGCAAATCGACACTGATCAACAACACGCTGTTCCCGCTGAGTGCCACCGCACTGAATGGCGCGACCACGCTGGAAGCGGCGGCACACGACAGCATCAGAGGTCTGGAGCATCTCGACAAAGTCGTCGATATCGACCAGAGCCCGATCGGTCGTACGCCGCGTTCCAACCCGGCGACCTATACCGGCCTGTTCACGCCGATCCGCGAACTGTTCGCCGGCGTGCCCGAGTCGCGCTCCCGTGGTTACGGCCCTGGACGGTTCTCGTTCAACGTCAAGGGCGGTCGCTGCGAGGCGTGTCAGGGCGATGGCCTGATCAAGGTGGAAATGCACTTCCTGCCGGATATCTACGTGCCTTGCGATGTATGCAAGAGCAAGCGTTATAACCGCGAAACCCTTGAAATCAAATACAAGGGCAAGAGCATCCACGAAACCCTTGAAATGACCATTGAGGAAGCCCGGGAGTTCTTCGATGCAGTGCCAGCGCTGGCGCGCAAGCTGCAGACGCTGATGGATGTCGGCCTGTCGTACATCAAACTCGGGCAGTCGGCGACAACCCTGTCCGGCGGTGAAGCACAGCGGGTCAAGTTGTCGCGCGAGCTGTCCAAGCGCGATACCGGCAAGACCCTGTATATCCTCGATGAGCCGACTACCGGTCTGCACTTTGCGGATATCCAGCAGTTGCTCGACGTTCTGCATCGCCTGCGCGACCACGGCAACACAGTGGTAGTGATCGAGCACAACCTCGATGTGATCAAGACCGCTGACTGGCTGGTGGACCTCGGTCCAGAGGGCGGTTCCAAGGGCGGTCAGATCATTGCAACCGGTACACCGGAGGAAGTCGCCGAGATGAAGCAATCTCACACCGGCCATTACCTCAAGCCGTTGCTGATCCGCGACCGGGCTTAACCGCCCGGCATGAAAAAGCCCCTGTCACCGTTGAAGTGACAGGGGCTTTTTTGTAGCCATTGCAATCAGGACGCGTGGGATTGCAGGTAGTTCTCAAGACCGATCAGTTTGATCAGCCCCAACTGCTTTTCCAGCCAGTAGGTGTGGTCTTCTTCGGTGTCGTTGAGCTGAACCCGCAGAATCTCGCGGCTGACATAATCCTGATGCTGCTCGCAGAGTTCGATACCCTTGCACAGGGCAGCGCGGACTTTGTATTCGAGGCGCAGATCGGCTTCGAGCATCTCCGGCACCGTAGTGCCGACATCCAGATCATCCGGACGCATGCGCGGCGTGCCTTCGAGCATCAGGATCCGCCGCATCAATGCATCGGCGTGGCCGGCTTCTTCTTCCATCTCGTGGTTGATGCGCTCGTAGAGCTTGGTGAACCCCCAGTCCTCATACATCCGCGAATGAACGAAATATTGGTCACGCGCGGCCAGTTCGCCGGTCAGCAACGTATTGAGGTAATCGATTACATCTGGGTGGCCTTGCATCGCCCTACATCTCCCTTCCTGAAAGTCTGTAGTTTGAACCAACCTGACCGTAAGGTCACCCGCTTCGCGCAATAAAAGCGAAGATATTCTGAGAAAAGCAGGCCAAATAACGCAAAAACCGCCCAAATGAGGGCGGTTCTGCTTCTCGTTTAGACTTCGTTAAGCTGTACGTTGAGCAGCTTTGCGATTGCTTCTCCATACGCCGGATCGGCTTGGTAGAAATGCTGCAACTGGCGATCGACCACGTCGCTCGAAACACCCGCCATTGCACCGGCAATGTTGCTCACCAGCAGTGCTCTCTGCTCGTCGCTCATCAAGCGGAACAACGCACCGGCGTGGCTGTAGTAGTCGGTGTCTTCGCGGTGATCGTAGCGATCTGCGGCACCGCTCAAGGCCAACGCTGGCTCGGCGTAATGTGGCGCTTGTTTCGGCGACTCGATGTAGCTGTTCGGTTCATAGTTCGGCGCCGCACCACCATTGCTGCCGAACGCCATGGAGCCGTCACGCTGATAAGTGTTCACCGGACTGCGTGGAGCATTCACCGGCAATTGCTGGTGGTTGGTGCCAACGCGGTAGCGGTGCGCGTCAGCGTAGGCGAATACGCGGCCTTGCAGCATGCGGTCCGGGGACAGACCCACGCCGGGCACCATATTGCTCGGGCCGAACGCAGCCTGTTCAACTTCGGCAAAGTAGTTCAGCGGGTTGCGGTTCAACTCCAGCTCACCGACTTCGATCAGCGGAAACTCTTTCTGCGACCAGGTTTTGGTCACGTCGAACGGATTCTCGTAATGAGCCGCCGCCTGAGCTTCAGTCATGATCTGAATGCACACGCGCCATTTCGGGAAATCACCGCGCTCGATGGCCTCGAACAGGTCACGCTGGGCGTAATCCGGGTCGGTACCAGCCAAACGGGCGGCCGCGGCTGGCGCAAGGTTTTTGATGCCTTGCTGGGTCTTGTAATGCCACTTGACCCAATGACGCTCGCCTTTGGCGTTGATCAGGCTGTAAGTGTGGCTACCGAAGCCGTGCATGTGACGGTAGCCGTCCGGAATGCCGCGATCAGAAAACAGAATGGTGACCTGGTGCAGCGCTTCGGGCGAATGCGACCAGAAATCCCACATCATCTGCGCACTTTTCAGGTTGCTTTGCGGCAGGCGCTTCTGCGTGTGAATGAAGTCAGGAAACTTCAGCGGATCGCGGATGAAGAACACTGGCGTGTTGTTGCCAACGATGTCCCAGTTGCCTTCCTCGGTGTAGAACTTCAAGGCAAAACCGCGAGGATCGCGTTCGGTGTCGGCCGAACCACGCTCGCCACCTACGGTGGAAAACCGCAGGAAGGTTGGCGTTTGTTTACCTACCGATTCGAACAGTTTTGCGCTGGTATATTCGGTGATGTCACGGGTGACGGTGAACGTACCGTAGGCGCCTGAGCCTTTGGCGTGGACACGGCGTTCAGGAATGTTTTCACGGTTGAAGTGCGCGAGCTTTTCGAGCAGATGGAAATCGTCGAGCAGCAGCGGACCGCGTGGGCCGGCGGAGCGGGAATTCTGGTTGTCAGCGACTGGCGCGCCACTGGCGGTTGTAAGCGTCTTGGTCTGGCTCATGCGGTCTTCTTCCTCTGTCAGTCTTTGAACTGCCGGCTAATGGGCTTGGCGGGAAGTATTGATCATCGACGGTATCGCTACAAATTCATTAACTTGCAGGCATCGATAGATATTTACTAATTATGTTTTCCCGGCACATAGTGGCAGTTCGACCCTGTTAGAAACTTGTACGGACGGCGCATTTCTTACGGGCACAAAAAACCGGGCACTAGGCCCGGTTCTTTGTTTCAGACTGACGTCTTACTCGGCGGATACAGCTTCGCCAGCAGTAGCACGATCAACCAACTCGACGTACGCCATAGGCGCGTTGTCGCCAGCGCGGAAACCGCACTTGAGGATGCGCAGGTAGCCACCCTCACGGGTAGCGTAACGCTTGCCCAGGTCGTTGAAGAGCTTACCAACGATAGCTTTCGAACGAGTACGGTCGAAAGCCAGACGGCGGTTAGCCAGGCTGTCTGTCTTGGCCAGAGTGATCAGCGGCTCGGCAACGCGGCGCAGTTCTTTGGCTTTTGGCAGAGTAGTTTTGATCAGCTCGTGCTCGAACAGCGACACCGCCATGTTTTGGAACATGGCCTTGCGGTGCGAGCTGGTGCGGCTCAGGTGACGACCACTTTTACGATGACGCATGGTTCATTCCTTACCAAACACTACGTTCGGTGATTACGACGATCAGGCAGTCGCCTTGTCGTCCTTCTTAAGACTTGCAGGCGGCCAGTTGTCGAGGCGCATGCCGAGGGACAGACCGCGGGAGGCCAGAACGTCCTTGATTTCAGTCAAGGATTTCTTGCCCAGGTTCGGAGTCTTCAACAGCTCTACTTCGGTACGCTGAATCAGGTCACCGATGTAGTAGATGTTTTCCGCCTTAAGGCAGTTAGCCGAACGTACAGTCAGTTCCAGATCGTCAACCGGGCGAAGCAGGATCGGATCGATCTCGTCTTCCTGCTCGACAACCAGCGGCTCACTTTCACCTTTGAGGTCGACGAACGCAGCCAGCTGCTGTTGCAGGATGGTTGCAGCGCGACGGATAGCCTCTTCAGGATCCAGAGTACCGTTGGTTTCCAGATCAATAACCAGCTTGTCCAGGTTGGTACGCTGCTCGACACGGGCGTTTTCCACCACGTAAGCGATACGGCGAACCGGGCTGAACGAAGAATCGAGCTGCAAGCGACCGATGCTGCGGCTTTCGTCTTCATCGCTCTGACGCGAGTCGGCTGGTTCATAACCACGACCACGAGCTACGGTGAGCTTCATGTTCAGGGCGCCGTTAGACGCCAGGTTAGCGATTACGTGATCGGGATTAACGATCTCGACATCATGATCCAGCTGAATATCGGCAGCGGTAACCACCCCCGAACCCTTCTTCGACAAGGTCAGCGTAACTTCGTCACGACCGTGCAGCTTGATGGCCAGACCTTTAAGGTTCAACAGGATTTCAATTACGTCTTCCTGTACACCTTCGATGGCGCTGTACTCGTGGAGCACACCGTCAATCTCGGCCTCGACTACTGCGCAGCCGGGCATTGAGGACAACAGGATGCGGCGCAGCGCGTTGCCCAGGGTGTGGCCAAAACCACGCTCGAGAGGCTCGAGAGTGATCTTGGCGCGGGTTGGACTGACAACCTGCACATCAATGTGGCGGGGTGTCAGGAACTCATTTACCGAAATCTGCATGGATGCACCTATTTTCTAGCCCTTACTTGGAGTAGAGCTCGACAATCAGGCTTTCGTTGATGTCGGCGGACAGATCACTGCGAGCAGGAACGTTCTTGAAAACGCCCGACTTCTTCTCAGTGTCTACTTCTACCCATTCTACGCGGCCACGTTGGGCACACAGATCGAGAGCTTGGACAATGCGAAGTTGGTTTTTTGCTTTCTCGCGAACTGCAACCACGTCACCAGCACGAACCTGATACGACGGAACGTTTACGGTCTGACCGTTGACGCTGATCGACTTGTGCGATACCAGCTGACGGGATTCGGCACGAGTCGAACCAAAGCCCATACGGTATACAACGTTGTCCAGACGGCATTCGAGAAGTTGCAGCAGGTTTTCACCGGTTGCACCTTTCTTGCCAGCAGCTTCTTTGTAGTAGCCGCTGAACTGACGCTCGAGAACGCCGTAGATACGACGGACCTTCTGCTTTTCACGCAGTTGGGTGCCGTAGTCGGACTGGCGACCGCGGCGTTGGCCGTGGATACCAGGTGCTGCTTCAATGTTGCACTTCGATTCGATCGCGCGCACGCCGCTCTTCAGGAAGAGATCGGTGCCTTCGCGACGAGCGAGTTTGCATTTTGGACCAATGTAACGAGCCATTCTTTACAATCTCCTGGATTACACGCGGCGCTTCTTCGGCGGACGGCACCCGTTGTGCGGGATTGGCGTCACGTCGGTGATGCTGGCGATCTTGTAGCCACAGCCGTTCAAAGCGCGGACTGCGGATTCACGACCTGGACCTGGACCCTTGACGTTGACGTCGAGGTTTTTCAGGCCGTATTCCAGCGCAGCTTGACCAGCACGCTCAGCAGCTACTTGAGCAGCGAACGGGGTGGACTTGCGGGAACCGCGGAAACCCGAACCACCGGAGGTAGCCCAGGAAAGAGCGTTACCTTGACGGTCGGTAATGGTCACGATGGTGTTGTTAAAAGATGCATGGATGTGGGCGATGCCATCAACCACTGTCTTTTTAACTTTTTTACGAGGACGAGCAGCAGGTTTTGCCATGATTAAATTCCTGTCGATTCGCTGGGGCGATTACTTGCGGATCGGCTTACGCGGACCTTTACGGGTACGCGCGTTGGTCTTGGTACGCTGACCGCGTACTGGCAGACCACGACGATGACGCAGACCGCGATAGCAACCGAGGTCCATCAAGCGCTTGATTTTCATGTTGATTTCGCGACGCAGGTCACCTTCAGTGGTGAACTTCGCCACTTCGCCACGCAGCTGTTCAATCTGCTCGTCGCTCAGATCTTTGATCTTTGCTGCTGGGTTTACCCCAGTCACTGCACAGATCTTCTGTGCAGTAGTGCGACCAACACCATAGATGTAGGTCAGCGAGATAACAGTATGCTTGTTATCTGGAATGTTAACGCCTGCAATACGGGCCATTCAGTGGGACTCCAATTGACAGCTACCTACGCCCCGGAAGCCAAGAAATAGGGCGCGAGATAATATCGCTGTAATAACAAATAATCAACCCGGTAGCGCACTAGCTACCGGGCTTGAAGCACAATCACACTCAGCCTTGGCGCTGTTTGTGACGCGGTTCCGCGCTGCAAATTACTCGAACAACACCTTCGCGGCGAATAATCTTGCAGTTACGGCACAGCTTTTTCACCGATGCACGAACTTTCATCACCAACTCCTCGAACCTTATGGGTACTCAGCGCAACATGCCGCTGCCGTAACCCTTCAGGTTGGCTTTCTTCATCAGGGATTCGTACTGGTGCGAAACGAGGTGCGATTGTACTTGGGACATGAAGTCCATCACAACCACGACCACGATCAGCAACGAGGTCCCGCCAAGGTAGAACGGAACGTTTGCTGCAACCACCAGGAACTGGGGCAACAGGCACACGGCCGTCATGTAAAGAGCACCGAACATGGTCAAGCGGGTCAGAACGCCATCGATATAGCGCGCAGACTGCTCACCTGGACGGATGCCCGGAATAAAGGCACCGGACTTCTTCAGGTTTTCCGCTACGTCTTTCGGATTGAACATCAACGCCGTATAGAAGAAGCAGAAGAAAATAATCCCTGCACTAAACAGCAGAATATTCAACGGCTGACCAGGAGCGATCGACTGCGAGATGTCCTGCAACCAGCCCATACCTTCAGACTGACCGAACCAGGCACCCAACGAAGCCGGGAACAGCAAAATGCTGCTCGCGAAAATAGCCGGAATAACACCGGCCATGTTCACCTTCAGCGGCAAGTGGCTTGTCTGCGCAGCAAAAACCTTGCGGCCCTGCTGACGCTTGGCGTAGTGAACAGCGATACGACGCTGGCCACGCTCAATGAACACCACGAAACCGATAATCGCTACTGCCAGCAAACCGATGGCAACCAGGGCGAAGATGTTGATATCACCCTGACGCGCAGACTCGAAAGACTGCCCGATTGCTCTCGGAAGACCGGCGACGATACCCGAAAAGATCAACATCGAGATACCGTTGCCTACACCACGCTCAGTAATCTGCTCACCCAGCCACATCATGAACATCGCACCAGCCACAAAAGTGGTTACCGCGACGAAATGGAAGCCAAAGTCACCAGTGAACGCAACGCCCTGCCCCGCCAGGCCAATGGACATGCCAATAGCCTGAACGAGAGCTAGGACGACGGTGCCGTAGCGGGTGTACTGGCTGATCTTGCGACGGCCAGCTTCACCTTCCTTCTTCAACTGCTCCAGCTGCGGGCTGACGGCGGTCATCAGTTGCATGATGATCGATGCCGAAATGTACGGCATGATCCCCAGTGCAAAGATGCTCATCCGTTCCAGCGCGCCGCCGGAGAACATGTTGAACAAGCTAAGAATGGTCCCCTCATTCTGTCGAAACAGGTCTGCGAGTCGGTCCGGGTTGATACCTGGAACCGGGATGTGTGCGCCTATTCGGTAGACGATAATCGCCAGGAACAGAAAACGCAGACGAGCCCAGAGTTCAGACATACCGCCTTTGCCGAGCGCAGAGAGAGCACCTTGCTTAGCCATTTATTCCTCGAACTTGCCGCCAGCTGCTTCGATAGCCGCACGCGCACCTTTGGTGGCGCCGATTCCCTTGCCGATAGTGACAGCGCGAGTCACTTCACCGGACAGCATGATTTTCACACGCTGTACGTTGACGTTAATCACGTTGGCATCTTTCAGGGACTGCACGGTGACGATATCGCCTTCCACTTTAGCCAGCTCGGACAGACGCACTTCTGCGCGATCCATAGCCTTCAGGGAAACGAAACCGAACTTCGGCAGGCGACGATGCAGCGGCTGTTGACCGCCTTCAAAGCCTGGAGCAATGGTGCCACCGGAGCGGGAGGTTTGACCTTTGTGACCACGGCCACCAGTCTTGCCCAAACCACTACCGATACCACGGCCCGGACGATGCTTTTCGCGACGGGAACCCGGCGCTGGACTCAGATCATTGAGTTTCATCGATTAACCCTCGACACGCAGCATGTAGTAAGCCTTGTTGATCATCCCGCGATTCTCGGGAGTATCCTGGACTTCTACAGTGTGACCGATGCGACGCAGCCCCAGACCCTTAACGCACAATTTGTGGTTAGGGATGCGGCCGGTCATGCTTTTGATCAGCGTAACTTTAACGGTAGCCATGATTACTTGATCTCCTCAACACGCAGGCCACGCTTGAGAGCGATGGACTCAGGAGATTGCATAGCCTTCAGACCCTTGAAAGTGGCGTGAACCACGTTTACCGGGTTAGTCGAGCCGTAGCACTTGGCCAGAACGTTCTGAACGCCAGCAACTTCGAGGACAGCACGCATAGCGCCGCCAGCGATGATACCGGTACCTTCAGAAGCAGGCTGCATGTATACCTTCGAAGCGCCGTGAGCGGACTTCATTGCGTACTGCAGAGTGGTGCCGTTCAGGTCAACTTGAATCATGTTGCGGCGAGCAGCTTCCATTGCCTTCTGGATCGCAGCAGGCACTTCACGCGACTTGCCACGGCCGAAGCCAACACGCCCTTTACCATCACCAACCACGGTCAACGCGGTGAACGTGAAGATACGGCCGCCTTTAACGGTTTTGGCTACGCGGTTAACTTGAACCAGCTTCTCGATGTAGCCTTCGTCGCGCTTTTGGTCGTTATTTGACATAACTTAGAACTCCAGCCCAGCTTCACGAGCAGCATCAGCCAGCGCTTTAACGCGGCCGTGGTACTTGAAGCCAGAGCGGTCGAAAGCCACTTGCGATACGCCAGCGGCCTTAGCACGCGTAGCGACCAGCTGGCCAACCTTTGTGGCCGCGTCGATGTTGCCAGTGGCACCATCACGCAGTTCTTTATCCAAAGTCGAGGCACTTGCCAGGACTTTGTTGCCGTCGGCCGAGATGACCTGGGCGTAGATGTGCTGCGACGAGCGGAACACGCAGAGACGCACGACTTCGAGTTCGTGCATTTTCAGGCGTGCTTTGCGAGCGCGACGCAGTCGAGTAACTTTTTTGTCGGTCATTTGCTATGCCCTACTTCTTCTTGGCTTCTTTACGACGGACGACTTCGTCCGCGTAGCGCACACCTTTGCCTTTGTACGGCTCTGGTGGACGGAAGTCGCGGATCTCGGCGGCCACTTGACCTACCAGCTGCTTGTCGATGCCCTTGATCAGGATATCGGTCTGGCTAGGAGTCTCAGCGGTGATGCCTTCCGGCAGTTCGTAATCCACTGGGTGCGAGAAGCCAAGAGCCAGGTTCAGAACCTGACCTTTTGCTTGCGCCTTGTAACCAACACCGACCAGCTGGAGCTTGCGCTCGAAGCCTTGGCTTACGCCCTGGACCATGTTGTTTACCAACGCACGCGTGGTACCGGCCATTGCGCGAGTTTGTTGATCGCCATTGCGAGCAGCGAAACGCAGCTCACCAGCTTCTTCAACGATCTCAACGGACGAATGGATGTTCAGTTCAAGAGTGCCCTTGGCACCCTTCACCGAAAGCTGTTGGCCTGCGAATTTGACTTCGACACCGGCTGGCAGCTTAACGGGGTTCTTAGCGACGCGAGACATGCTTATCCCCCCTTAGAACACAGTGCAAAGAACTTCGCCGCCGACACCGGCAGCGCGCGCAGCACGATCCGTCATCACACCTTTGTTGGTGGAGACGATAGACACGCCAAGACCGCCACGAACTTTCGGCAGATCTTCAACGGACTTGTACTGACGCAGGCCTGGACGACTAACGCGCTTCACTTCTTCGATAACCGGACGGCCTTCGAAATACTTCAGCGAGATGGACAGCGACGGCTTGGCGTCGGTGGTGATCTGAAAATCCGCGATGTAACCTTCGTCCTTCAGGACTTTTGCTACAGCAGCCTTCAACGTGGAAGACGGCATGCTTACGACAGACTTTTCAGCCATCTGGGCATTACGGATTCGAGTTAGCATGTCCGCTAACGGGTCCTGCATACTCATGGGCTAGACGCTCCTAATACAGAAAAATTAGCCTTGCGGCTACTACTTGTCGCCGAGAACTTCCGGGCAGAAAAACACGGGCTCAGGCGAGCCGGTCATTCTAGACACACCCCAGAAATGAATCAAGCCCCAAAAGGGGCTTGATTCAGATTCAAGGCCACCGATGGTCAGGTTCTTGCGAACCCGATCATCGAGACTTTGACAACTGTTACCAGCTGGCTTTAACCAGACCTGGTACGTCACCACGCATTGCAGCTTGACGCAGCATGTTACGGCCGAGGCCGAACTTGCGGTACACGCCGTGCGGACGACCAGTCAGGCGGCAACGGTTACGCATGCGCGAAGCGCTTGCGTCACGTGGTTGCTTCTGCAGAGCTACTGTAGCTTCCCAACGTGCTTCTGGACTTGCGTTCAGGTCGACGATGATAGCTTTCAGCGCTGCACGCTTGGTGGCGTACTTGGCAACGGTGAGCTGACGCTTCAGCTCACGGTTTTTCATGCTCTTCTTGGCCATTTTCCTACTCCAATCAGTTGCGGAACGGGAATTTGAAAGCACGCAGCAGAGCGCGGCCTTCATCATCGTTCTTGGCAGTGGTGGTCAGGGTAATGTCCAGACCGCGGAGAGCATCGATCTTGTCGTAGTCGATTTCCGGGAAGATGATCTGCTCTTTCACGCCCATGCTGTAGTTACCACGACCATCGAAGGACTTGGCATTCAGGCCGCGGAAGTCGCGAACCCGAGGCAGGGAGATCGACAGCAGACGATCCAGGAATTCGTACATACGCTCACGGCGCAGGGTCACTTTGACGCCGATCGGCCATCCTTCGCGGACTTTGAAGCCAGCGATGGATTTACGAGCGTAGGTCACAACGACTTTCTGGCCGGTGATCTTTTCCAGGTCAGCAACAGCGTGCTCGATGACTTTTTTGTCGCCGATCGCTTCGCCCAGACCCATGTTCAGGGTGATTTTGGTAACGCGCGGAACTTCCATCACGTTCGAAAGCTTAAGTTCTTCCTTAAGTTTCGGAGCGATTTCCTTCCGGTAAATCTCTTTTAGTCGTGCCATGGTCTTCTACCTAGCAGTGTTCAAGCATCAACCGCTTTTTGGGTCGACTTGAAGACACGAATTTTCTTACCGTCTTCTACTTTGAAACCAACGCGGTCAGCCTTGTTGGTTTCGCCGTTGAAGATGGCGACGTTGGAAGCGTGCAGTGGCGCTTCTTTCTCGACGATACCGCCCTGTACGCCCGACATCGGGTTAGGCTTGGTATGACGCTTGACCAGGTTCAGACCACCGACAACCAGACGGTTGTCAGCAAGAACCTTCAGCACCTTACCGCGCTTACCTTTGTCTTTGCCGGCGATCACGATGATCTCGTCGTCACGACGAATCTTTTGCATGTCGGATCTCCTTACAGCACTTCTGGGGCGAGCGAGACGATCTTCATGAACTTCTCAGTACGAAGTTCACGGGTCACTGGCCCAAAGATACGGGTGCCGATCGGCTCTTGCTTGTTGTTCAGAAGAACAGCAGCGTTGCCATCAAAGCGGATAATGGAGCCATCAGCACGACGTACGCCGTGACGAGTGCGGACTACAACAGCAGTCATCACTTGGCCTTTTTTCACCTTACCGCGAGGAATTGCTTCCTTCACGGTAACTTTGATGATGTCACCGATACCAGCGTAACGACGATGGGAGCCACCCAGCACCTTGATGCACATAACACGGCGAGCGCCGCTGTTATCGGCCACATCGAGCATGGATTGAGTCTGAATCATATAATTTCTCCGACCCCTAGCCCTTAGACTTCCACAGCGCGTTCGAGAACATCAACCAGTGCCCAAGACTTGGTCTTGGCCATCGGACGAGTTTCACGAATAGTGACTTTGTCGCCGATGTGGCACTGATTGGTTTCGTCGTGCGCGTGCAGCTTAGTCGAACGCTTAACGTATTTACCGTAGATCGGGTGCTTTACGCGACGCTCGATCAGAACGGTGATGGTTTTGTCCATCTTGTCGCTGACAACACGGCCAGTCAGCGTACGGACAGTTTTTTCGGCTTCAGCCATGATCACTTACCTGCCTGCTGGTTGAGCACAGTCTTCACGCGAGCGATGTCACGCTTAACTTGCGAGAGCAGATGAGACTGCCCCAACTGGCCAGTTGCTTTCTGCATGCGCAGATTGAACTGGTCGCGCAGCAAGCCGAGCAGTTGCTCGTTCAGCTGCTGTGCGGATTTTTCACGAAGTTCATTCGCTTTCATCACATCACCGTCCGTTTAACAAAGGAGGTGGCGAGCGGCAGCTTTGCAGCAGCCAGGGCGAAAGCCTCACGCGCCAGCTCTTCAGAAACACCCTCGATTTCATACAGGACTTTGCCTGGCTGAATCTGGGCAACCCAGTACTCCACGTTACCCTTACCTTTACCCATACGAACCTCGAGAGGTTTCTTGGAGATCGGCTTGTCCGGGAATACACGGATCCAGATCTTGCCGCCACGTTTTACGTGACGGGTCAGAGCACGACGCGCTGACTCGATCTGACGAGCGGTGAGACGACCACGAGCAACAGACTTCAGCGCGAACTCGCCGAAGCTGACTTTGCTACCGCGCAGTGCCAGACCACGGTTGTGGCCGGTCATCTGCTTGCGGAACTTCGTACGCTTTGGTTGCAACATTTGGCGTACCCCTTACTTAGCAGCTTTTTTACGAGGCGCTGGTGCTTGTGGCTTCAGCTCTTCTTGGCGACCACCAATTACTTCGCCTTTGAAGATCCAAACCTTTACACCGATCACACCGTATGTGGTGTGAGCTTCGTAGTTGGCATAGTCGATGTCGGCACGCAGGGTGTGCAGTGGCACACGACCTTCGCGATACCATTCAGTACGTGCGATTTCAGCACCGCCGAGACGACCGCTCACTTGGATTTTGATGCCTTTGGCACCAATGCGCATGGCGTTCTGTACAGCGCGCTTCATAGCGCGACGGAACATTACACGACGCTCCAGCTGCTGAGCTACGCTCTGCGCAACCAGCATACCGTCGAGCTCCGGCTTGCGGATCTCTTCGATATTGATGTGCACAGGCACACCCATTTGCTTGGTCAGGTCCTGACGCAGTTTCTCAACATCTTCACCTTTCTTCCCGATAACGATACCTGGACGAGCGGTGTGGATGGTGATGCGTGCAGTTTGGGCCGGACGATGGATATCGATACGGCTTACGGACGCGCTTTTTAGTTTGTCTTGGAGATACTCACGCACTTTCAGATCTGCGAACAAGTAGTCCGCATAAGTCCGACCGTCTGCGTACCAGACGGAGGTGTGCTCCTTGACGATTCCCAGGCGAATGCCAATGGGATGTACTTTCTGACCCATCTCTTCGACTCCGTTACTTGTCAGCAACCTTGACAGTGATATGGCAAGACCGCTTGACGATGCGATCAGCACGACCTTTGGCACGTGGCATGATGCGCTTCAGCGAACGCCCTTCGTTGACGAAAACGGTGCTGACCTTCAGGTCATCAACGTCTGCGCCTTCGTTATGCTCGGCGTTGGCTACGGCCGACTCCAGCACTTTCTTCATGATCTCGGCGGCTTTCTTACTGCTGAAAGCCAACAGGTTGAGCGCTTCGCCCACCTTCTTCCCGCGGATCTGGTCGGCGACCAAGCGGGCTTTCTGGGCGGAGATTCGAGCGCCCGACAACTTAGCGGCTACTTCCATTTCCTTACCCCTTAACGCTTGGCTTTCTTGTCAGCCACGTGC
This sequence comes from Pseudomonas sp. 1L-B-1-E-C1, assembly GCF_057291835.1. NCBI lineage: Bacteria > Pseudomonadati > Pseudomonadota > Gammaproteobacteria > Pseudomonadales > Pseudomonadaceae > Pseudomonas > Pseudomonas sp. 1L-B-1-E-C1. The sequence continues at coordinate 292,599 of NZ_JBXAWN010000010.1, forward strand.
CCGCGATAGTTGCGGGTACCGGCGAACTCGCCCAGTTTGTGGCCGACCATGTCTTCGTTAACGAGAACTGGGACGTGCTGACGACCGTTGTGTACTGCGATGGTCAGACCGACCATTTGTGGCAGGATCATCGAACGACGCGACCAGGTTTTAATTGGTTTGCGATCGTTCTTTTCCGCCGCCACTTCGATCTTCTTCAGTAGGTGAAGATCAATAAAAGGACCTTTTTTCAGAGAACGTGGCACTGTCGTATCCCTCTATTTACTTGCGACGACGGACGATCATTTTGTCGGTACGCTTATTACCACGAGTCTTCGCGCCCTTAGTCGGGAAGCCCCATGGCGATACCGGATGACGACCACCAGAGGTACGACCTTCACCACCACCATGTGGGTGGTCAACCGGGTTCATGGCAACACCACGAACGGTTGGGCGAACGCCACGCCAGCGTTTGGCACCAGCTTTACCCAGCGAACGCAGGCTGTGCTCGGAGTTCGAGACTTCACCCAGGGTCGCACGGCATTCAGCCAGGACTTTACGCATTTCACCGGAACGCAGACGCAGGGTCACGTAGACACCTTCACGAGCGATCAACTGAGCCGAAGCACCAGCGGAACGAGCGATCTGTGCACCTTTACCTGGCTTCAATTCGATGCCGTGTACGGTAGAACCGACTGGAATGTTGCGCAGTTGCAGAGCGTTGCCTGGCTTGATTGGAGCCAGAGCGCCCGCGATCAGCTGGTCGCCAGCACTCACGCCTTTAGGGGCGATGATGTAGCGGCGCTCGCCGTCTGCGTAGCAGAGCAGTGCGATGTGAGCAGTACGGTTTGGATCGTATTCGATGCGCTCGACAGTGGCGACGATGCCATCTTTGTCGTTGCGACGGAAATCGACCATACGATAATGCTGCTTATGACCACCACCGATGTGACGAGTGGTAATACGGCCATTGTTGTTACGACCACCAGACTTCGATTTTTTCTCGAGCAGCGGTGCGTGAGGAGCGCCTTTATGCAGCTCCTGGTTGACCACCTTGACCACAAAACGGCGGCCAGGGGAAGTCGGTTTGCATTTAACGATTGCCATGATGCACCCCTTCCTTACTCAGCACTGCTGCTGAAATCGAGATCTTGGCCTGGCTGAAGGGAGATAACTGCCTTCTTCCAGTCATTACGCTTGCCCAGACCGCGAGCAGTGCGCTTGCTCTTACCCAGAACGTTCAGGGTAGTGACGCGCTCTACTTTCACGCTGAACAGGCTTTCGACGGCCTTCTTGATTTCCAGCTTGGTTGCATCGGTAGCAACCTTGAAAACGAACTGGCCTTTCTTGTCTGCCAGAACCGTAGCCTTCTCGGAAACGTGCGGGCCAAGCAGAACTTTAAATACGCGTTCCTGGTTCATCCCAGCAGCTCCTCGAATTTCTTCACGGCCGACACGGTGATCAACACCTTGTCGTATGCGATCAGACTAACTGGATCGGAACCTTGCACGTCACGTACATCTACGTGCGGCAGGTTGCGAGCAGCCAGGTACAGGTTCTGATCAACAGCGTCCGACACGATCAGAACGTCGGTCAGGCTCATGTTGTTCAGTTTGCCCAGCAGATCTTTGGTTTTCGGAGTTTCAACAGCGAAATCCTGAACCACGACCAGACGATCAGTACGCACCAGCTCAGCAAGGATGGAACGCATTGCTGCGCGATACATCTTCTTGTTCAGCTTCTGGGAGTGATCCTGTGGACGAGCTGCGAAAGTGGTACCGCCGCCACGCCAGATTGGGCTACGGATAGTACCGGCACGAGCACGGCCAGTACCTTTCTGACGCCATGGGCGCTTGCCGCCACCACGAACGTCGGAACGGGTCTTCTGCTGCTTGCTACCTTGACGGCCGCCGGCCATGTAGGCCACGACTGCTTGGTGAACCAGCGTCTCGTTGAATTCGCCGCCAAATGTCAGTTCGGAAACTTCGATCGCTTGAGCGTCATTTACATTTAATTGCATGTCAGCTTCCCCTTAACCGCGAGCCTTGGCTGCTGGACGTACAACCAGATTGCCGCCAGTAGCGCCAGGAACAGCACCCTTGACCAACAACAGATTGCGTTCAGCGTCCACGCGCACTACTTCCAGGGACTGCACGGTCACGCGCTCAGCGCCCATATGACCGGACATTTTTTTGCCCTTGAATACACGACCAGGAGTCTGGCACTGGCCGATAGAGCCTGGGACGCGGTGGGATACGGAGTTGCCGTGGGTGTTATCTTGCCCGCGGAAATTCCAACGCTTGATCGTACCCTGGAAGCCTTTACCCTTGGACTGACCGGTTACATCAACCAGTTGACCAGCGGCGAAGATTTCAGCGTTGATCAGATCGCCAGCCTGGTACTCGCCTTCTTCAAGACGGAATTCCATGGTGGTGCGACCAGCGGCAACGTTCGCTTTAGCGAAGTGGCCAGCCTGAGCTGCTGTTACACGCGAAGCGCGACGCTCGCCGACAGTGACTTGCACTGCACGATAGCCATCGGTCTCTTCAGTTTTGAACTGGGTGACGCGATTCGGCTCGATCTCAATGACCGTGACCGGAATGGAGACACCTTCTTCGGTGAAAATACGGGTCATACCGCATTTACGACCGACTACACCAATAGTCATGTTGTAAACCTCATGAGTGTACGGGGCTTTCACCCGCTATGGCCGCCCATTTCAGAGCGTTACACGACCAAGACCGAGTCTTAGCCGAGGCTGATCTGCACTTCCACACCGGCCGCAAGATCAAGCTTCATCAGCGCGTCAACGGTTTTATCCGTTGGCTGGACGATGTCCAGAACACGCTTATGAGTGCGGATCTCGTACTGGTCACGCGCGTCTTTGTTGACGTGCGGAGAAACCAGAACGGTGAACCGCTCTTTACGGGTAGGCAGTGGAATTGGACCACGCACTTGAGCACCAGTACGTTTCGCGGTTTCCACGATTTCCTGGGTTGATTGGTCGATCAGGCGATGGTCAAAAGCCTTCAACCTGATACGGATTTGCTGATTTTGCATTGGATTTCAGACTCCGGCTGCTATTCCCACCGGGCGCAATACGCCCGTTAAAAGGAGGCGCAATTCTATAGACGCCCCCGATAGGTGTCAACCCAATAAAAAAGCCCCCGCTGAGCGGGGGCTTTTTCAATCCATCAAGCTGACTTTAAAAGTCTTACTCGATGATTTTGGCTACGACGCCAGCGCCGACGGTACGACCGCCTTCACGGATAGCGAAACGCAGACCGTCTTCCATCGCGATGGTTTTGATCAGGGTAACAGTCATCTGAATGTTGTCACCTGGCATTACCATTTCAACGCCTTCTGGCAGCTCGCAGTTACCAGTCACGTCAGTAGTACGGAAGTAGAACTGTGGACGGTAGCCTTTGAAGAACGGAGTGTGACGGCCGCCTTCTTCCTTGCTCAGAACGTAAACTTCTGCGGTGAACTTGGTGTGCGGCTTGACCGAACCTGGCTTGACCAGAACCTGGCCACGTTCAACGTCGTCACGCTTGGTACCACGCAGCAGAACGCCGCAGTTCTCGCCAGCACGACCTTCGTCGAGCAGTTTGCGGAACATCTCAACACCGGT
>NZ_JBXAWN010000011.1:0-268812 GCF_057291835.1 Pseudomonas sp. 1L-B-1-E-C1
GACAACCCGCTGCGATTCCAAGGACAGTATTTCGACGCCGAGACAGGGTTACATTACAACCGCCACCGCTACTACAATCCGGGGACTGGACGGTTTTTGACCCCGGATCCGATCAAGCTTGCGGGTGGGTTGAATAGCTACCAGTACGTACCTAACCCTACGGGGTGGGTGGATCCTTTGGGGTTGAGCAACAATTGCCCTGGCAAAGCGAAAAAAGGCTTTCAAAGAAAGGTGGATGATACTAGTAACAATAAGGTTGAAAATGGCGAACCAGAGCTACCTATAGGCCATGACAGCACAATTACTAGGAAAGCCGCATTCAGACAAGCGAAACGCGTTGGAGGTGTGCCCCTATCACAGCAGCCATCCAGATCCTATAAAGAGGTACTTACCGACCAGCCTGGTCGCGTGATGAGTAGGGTTTACGAATTCAATTTGAAAGACGGCAGGATTGTGACTATCAGAGAGCATTCATTGGGACATGTAAAAGGTAATGAAGGACCACACTTCAACACTGAAGTTACGGGAACGACAGGTACGAAAGCAGCCTTAAAAGAAGGTGACAACTCACACATTTACTTCAAAAAAGACTAATCATGAGCATATACTACACATGCGAACCGGGCATAAAGTTCCACGAAACGCCCGAGCACTTTCCCGCCCCTGACTTCATGAGCATCGCATTGATAGCAGGCACTCTTCAAGACTTATGGACCACGTGGAAAGCCGTCAGTAACTTTCTCGCGCCTGAATGGCCGGTAACCATAAAGTGGCGGACCATTGGATACTCTCTGGAACAACAGAAAATTCAAGAGCTCCGCCTGCAAAAAGAGATACTCACGAGCCTAAGCCCGAATGGACTTTTGAAAAAAAACGAAAAGACCAAAATATATTCTTATGTAGACTTCACTAACACGAACGATATCATGTTCACCCCCAACGAACTAACACAATACCGAAACACTATTCTCATTCTAAAAAAGGAAGAGGAAGACGCATATAAAATCTGGAGCCAACTAAGTGAGAACGACAGATTGAACGCAGCAGCTATAGCAAAGTTCTTGAAGAGTAATCGAGATGCACTCATCGCTCGCTTTCTAGAAAGTGACACCCACTCAACCGCTCATATTATCACCTCCCAAAAATACTCAGAAAGAATAAAATCAATACTATCCAAGCTAAATAGTGAAGAGATAAAATCGGCCAAGCTTTATGAAATCATTAATAAACTTTGAATCTATTTGAAACCGCTGCTATTGCGTAGATCAAATGCCTGATAAAGGTAGAGCATTTCCCCTTGCTGATCTTGGTGATCCAGAAGAGCTCTCACCGATTGTCAGATATATGCCTTTACCGGAAGGCGGGGCAGGATCAGAAGAAAGACTTTACGCGAATTGGAAAAGCGTCATTTCTGCGTATGAGGAACTATTCTCCCTCGAAAGGAACGCTGACAAAAGCAGTTGAACTCTTTAGTTTTCTAGCATTTTGTAAATCCGCAACTTACTACTCGGCGGCCCCCCTCCGCATTTATAGACAGCGTCAGTCGCCCTGTCACGGACGAACGCGACGAGCTCGGCCGTATCACCCGCTACGAATATGCCGACAACCTGCACCTCGTCAGCCGCCGCATCAATCCCGACGGCAGCCAACTGCGCTACCGCTACGACAACTCGCAACTCAACATCACCGAGATCGAGAACGAGCGTGGCGAACGCTATCAACTTGATTATTACTCGAACGGCCTGATCCAGCAGGAAACCGGTTTCGATGGTCGTCGGACTGCCTACGAGTACGACCTCAACGGCCAACTGCTGAAGAAAACCGAGTTCGGCGATGACGGTAGCGGACTGGTTACCGAATACCAGCGCGATGCCGCCGGCCGTTTGCTGGTCAAGACGCTGCCCGATGGCGAAGAGATTCACTACAGCTACGACGCACTGGGTCGCTTGGTCAACGTCGACGACGGCCATTGGCCGCTCGCTTATGAATACGACGTGCAAGATCGCTTGATCACCGAGCATCAGGGTTGGGGCACCACCCGTTACGCGTACGACAACGTCGGCCAACTCAGCCACTGCCGTCTGCCGGACGGCTGCGTGCTCGATTACCGTCATTTGTCCGGTGGACGCCTGAGCAGTATCGACCTGAACGGTTCACGCCTGACCTCTCACCAATTCAGCGCCGGTCGCGAACAACAGCGCCAGCAAGGCTTGCTGCTCAGCCAATACCAATACGATGAACAGGGTCGCCTGCAAGCACACAGCGTTAACCAACGGGACAAGCACCTGTTCCAGCGTCGCTACAACTACGATGCCAACGGCAATCTCGCCGGCATCGACGACAGTCGCAAAGGCAACCGCAGCTTTCACTACGATCCGCTGGATCGCCTGATCAGCGTACGCGGCGCTATGCCTGAGAGCTTCGCTCACGACCCCGCAGGCAACCTCCTCGGACAAAATGACCTGCCCGCAGCCAACCTCGCCAACGTCAAAGGTAATCGCCTGCTGATGCAAGGCGACCGCCACTACGATTACGACGCCTACGGCAACCTCATCCGCGAAAGTCGCGGCACCGGCCAGAAGCTCGTCACCGAGTATCGCTACGACTGCCAACACCGCCTGATCGGCGTCAGCCTGCCGGGAGGCAGCACCGCATCCTACAAATACGACGCCTTCGGCCGCCGCATCGAGAAAACCGTCGACGGCCACACCACTGAATTCCTCTGGCAAGGCGAACGCCTAATCGCCGAAAGCGCCAAGAACCGCTACCGCAGCTATATCTACGAACCGGGCAGCTTCCGGCCGTTGGCCATGCTCGATGGAGAAGGCCCGCTAAAAGCGGCCCCGTTCTACTACCAACTCGACCACCTCGGAACGCCGCAGGAACTCACCGACTACAGCGGCGAGATCATGTGGTCAGCGAAGTACCGCGCCTATGGCAACCTAGCGGCGCTGGATGTCAGCGAAATCGACAACCCGCTGCGCTTCCAGGGTCAGTATTTCGACGCGGAGACAGGCTTACATTACAACCGCCACCGCTACTACAATCCGGGGACTGGACGGTTCTTGACGCCGGATCCGATCAAGCTTGCGGGTGGGTTGAATAGCTACCAGTACGTGCCTAACCCTACGGGATGGGTGCATCCGTTGGGGCTGAACGGGTGCCCGCCAGATGGAGATGGAAAAGGAAGTCCAACGACAACGACTGGAAATGCAAAGGTCGATACCAAAGAACCGCTTCCACCGGATGTGGACTGGTCAAGTCCTAGCGTCAAAAGAGCCTCTGCACAACTTGACCAAGGCGCTAAGGACGTTACGGTAAACAGTCGAGCGGACGCTGAAGAATTGTTTAGAGGAAAAATGTAGGGCAAGGATATAGAAATGCTGAAGAATTTAACTCCGTAACAGCCAAGGATTACTTCCAAACACCTCAAGGAAAAGAATCCTATTACCACTGGGATGACACTCCAGTGTCTGATATTGAAACTCGGAAGGTTTACATGGCCAATCACAGTCCTACCGACCCACATGCTGCCATGCCACATTTACAGCTGCACCCTAAAGACGGAAAAGTAATTCGAATCTACTGGCCAAACTCATTTGCAGGTCAAAAATGACAGAACAAAAGAAAATTCCTCGGAGTGTATGGTATGGACTCGACGGAGCGAGCTACGACAACATTGCACAGGAACTCCCCTCAGAAGACCCATTGCTACGAAGATGGGCCTCAATATATGCAATTTACAAGTACAAATTTTCGAACGACCCACATCAATATTATGAATTTATTCACAAATCAAAAAATTCAAAATATGCATTAATAATATTCACTATACCTAGCGAGATAATCGATACAAACGATGGCATTGACGATCGCGACATCAACATCTCCGACCTACACACAATGAATTCTGAAGAGGAGATCTATACAATCCTAGGAAAACTAGGAATAGACTCAGAATCATTCACACCTCCATGGCGGTGCGAATACCCGCTTTAATAATGATCGATGGGCGGCATTGAATAAATTCTAGACTACTTTTGGATTTGATGAGTGACTGCCTATCGAAAGCAAATAAGAACTGCCGGCAAGTCTGTTAACCAATAAAAGCGGGTCACAAGTGCGTAGCAACTGGGAGAATCTGCAGCTTAGCCAATACCAATACGATGAACAGGGCCGACTGCAGGCCCACAGCATCAGCCAGCGGGAAACACCTGTTCCAGCGTCGTGATAACTACGATGCCAATGGCAGTCTCGCCGGCATCGACGACAGTCGCAAAGGCAACCGCAGCTATCACTACGATCCGCTCGACCGACTGATCAGCGTACGCGGCGCCACACCAGAAAGCTTCGCGCACGACCCAGCGGGTAACCTGCTCGGACAAAATGACCTGCCCACAGCCAACCTCGCCAACGTCAAAGGTAATCGCCTACTGATGCAAGGCGACCGCCACTACGACTACGACGCGTACGGCAACCTGATTCGTGAACGCCGTGGCAGCGGCCAGAAGCTCGTCACCGAATACCGCTACGACTGCCAGCACCGCCTGATCGGTGTCAGCCTGCCGGGTGGCAGCACCGCATCCTACAAATACGACGCCTTCGGCCGCCGCATCGAGAAAACCGTCGACGGCCACACCACTGAATTCCCCTGGCAAGGCGAACGCCTCATCGCTGAAAGCGCAGAGAACCGCTATCGCAGCTACATCTACGAACTGGGCAGCTTCCGCCCGTTGGCAATGCTCGACGGCGAAGGCCCGCTAAAAGCGGCTCCCTTCTACTACCAACTCGACCACCTCGGCACCACTCAAGAAATCACCGACTACAGCGGCGAAATCATGTGGTCGGCAAAATACCGCGCTTACGTCAATCTCGCGGCGCTGGACGTCAGCGAAATCGACAACCCGTTGCGTTTTCAAGGGCAATATTTCGACACCGAGACAGGGTTACATTACAACCGCCACCGCTACTACAATCCGGGGACTGGACGGTTCTTGACCCCAGATCCGATCAAGCTTGCGGGTGGGTTGAACAGCTACCAATACGTGCCTAACCCTACGGGGTGGGTGGATCCCCTAGGGTTGAATACTTGTCCAGGCGGAGATAAATGCGTTCCGGGGCAAAGCGCTGAAATACCCGAAGGAAAAGCTAGGGTAAGCGATGGAGCCCCGCCTCCTCCTGACGTTCAATGGACAAATCATGGCAACAAACATGTGGCGCCGAAGGCTCCTTGGCCATCTGTTGTAAAATCGACCGCTAATGGAGGTGCAGCTAAATATCTACCCGGCACGGACATTGAAGCGTTAGAGCGGCACGCGTTTGCAAATGGTCAAGATGTTAACAATGGAAAACCATGGAAAGTAATTGACATGGGAAAAACCATAGGCGCCAATGACGGAAAAGAAACTCAGTACATGAGAGTGGAGTTAAGTGCTAACACAATACATGGACATCCAATATCAGAAGAATCGTTTAGAAAACTAACGAAAAAGAAGAAATGACTTATGAATCTTGAAAATATAAAAGATCTCGGTGGCAAGATAACTTTTGACGAAATATCCAGCCTAGCCGGATCGGAAATCGCACTGATTACAGATGAATTAAGAGAGGATCTTTTGCAAGCGCTACTCCCGCATGAGCAAATAATAGACATTGGTTGGTATCCCGAATTCAGTGAACACGGCGCCTTCAGAATCTCATTAATCGCAAATCAAAATTGGGCATCGCCTATATACACCGAAACGGCCAAAACCTGGGCCGATCTTGAAAAAGCGTTAGATCATACATTGAATAAAGTAAAAATTTAATGCATCGACGAGCTCGCGTTGACTAACCAGCGTCGACGACGGTCGTTAGCCGTTCGCCTATAAATATGACTTGCAGACCAACTCATCGAGGAACACCAAGTCTGGGGCACCTTGCGCTACGAATACGGCCGGGCGCGAGCAGCAGCGCCAGCAAGGTCTGCTACTCAGCCAATACCAGTACGACGAACAGGGTCGCCTGAAAGCACACAGCGTCAGCCAACGGGACAAGCACCTGTTCCAGCGTCGCTACAACTACGATGCCAACGGCAATCTCGCCGGCATCGACGACAGCCGCAAAGGCAACCGCAGCTATCACTACGACCCGCTGGATCGCCTGATCAGCGTGCGCGGCGCCATGCCAGAGAGCTTCGCCCATGACCCGGCAGGCAACCTCCTCGGACAAAATGACCTGCCCGTTGCGAATCTCGCCAACGTCAAAGGCAATCGCCTGCTCATGCAAGGCGACCGCCACTACGATTACGACGCCTATGGCAACCTGACCCGTGAAAGTCGCGGCACCGGACAAAAACTCGTCACCGAATACCGCTACGATTGCCAACACCGCTTGATCGGCGTCAGCCTCCCAGGCGGCAGCACCGCCACCTACAAATACGACGCCTATGGCCGCCGCATCGAGAAAACCGTCGACGGCCATACCACTGAATTCCTCTGGCAAGGCGAACGATTGATCGCCGAAAGCGCACAAAATCGTTATCGCAGCTACATCTACGAACCGGGCAGCTTCCGCCCGTTGGCAATGCTCGACGGCGAAGGCCCGCTAAAAGCGGCCCCGTTTTACTACCAACTCGACCACCTCGGCACCCCTCAAGAACTCACCGACTACAGCGGCGAAATCATGTGGTCCGCGAGGTACCGAGCGTACGGCAACCTCGCGGCGCTGGATGTCAGCGAAATCGATAATCCGCTGCGCTTCCAAGGTCAGTATTTCGACGCCGAGACAGGGTTACATTACAACCGCCACCGCTACTACAATCCGGGGATCGGACGGTTCTTGACGCCGGATCCGATCAAGCTTGCAGGTGGGTTGAATAGCTACCAATACGTGCCTAACCCTACGGGGTGGGTGGATCCGTTGGGGTTGAATAATTGCCCTAGCGATAATATGTCACCAGCAAATAGTGAAAAGGTTCCTTCTCTTAAAGGTGCTGTTGACGAAGACGCGCCGCCTTTACCTCAGGCTAAAGATCAATCCGGCTACAATTCAGCTCTTTATGAACGGCTTCGGGCAAGTTATGCCGCTGATGAGATCAAGGCAGCACAGCCCGTCGGAAGCGCATTAAAAGAAGACCCGATGCATCGAGCACCAAGCTAGGTTGTAGATCAAATACCTGATAAAGGTAGAGTATTTGCCCTCAGAGGTGGGGATGGCACTAATAACACGCTTACACAGATGCCAGGAACGATGAATGATAAAGCCGGGATCTTTGAGTGGATCATCAATACCAAGATGGAATTAACGCATCAAAGATTTATACCTGACGGAAAAATAACCGGCACCCCAAACCAAATCCCCTCAAGACTTCCGAGGTAGAAAAATTGGCTCTATTACCACTTGACGGAAACTATGTTTTTTCCAAAACACCTTGGCTGTCTTGGAGCGAGCTTTTATATGGGCTTCAAAAGGGTTACATCGACGACCAAGGTGCTTCTAGCTTCGCTTGTAATACGCTAACACCATCATCACCGGAAAAAGCCTATGAACTTTCCTTACTAGATCCGCAGGAGCTATATCTAGTGCAGGACTTGATAAAATCTTTAGCAAGTAACGAACCAACAACAAAAGAGAACGCTATCTCAAAGCCTTGGATATACCTGTTCCTTTCTCATCTTTTTGAGAATAAGGATCTTTTTCTGGACCCTCTCGAAAAAGTTGAAGAACTATATGCTGATCTTGATTATCCAGAAGAGGTCTCATCGATCGTCAGATATATGCCTTTACCAGAAGGCGAGGTAGGATCAGAAGAAAGACTTTACGCGAATTGGAAAGCGTCATTTCTGCGTATGAGGAACTATTCTCCTTCGAAAGGAACCCTGACAAAAACAGCTGAACTCTACATCTACGAACCGGGCAGCTTTCGCCCGTTGGCAATGTTCGACGGCGAAGGCCCGTGGAAAGCCGGCTCGTCTACTACCAACTCAAGCACGTCGGTTTCTCTCAAGGACTCTCTGCTACACCGGCAAGATCATGTGGTCGTGAAGTACCCGGCCTACGATAATCTCGCGACGCTGCAATCAGCGAACTCGCTAGCATCGCCAAAAAAAAAAATAAACCAGGGAATTTGAGACTGAAGAGCCAAATGAATACCCGTGAGATAACGCTTGCCAATCGATGGACCGCAACCTTTCAAAACATCGGCGAGTTTCGCATGGGCGTCGAGGGCTGGAGCTTGCTTCTACAGGGTCCGGATAACCAGACGATCAAATACTTCGCAGACCGGATTGTTCTCGCGAACGACGAGGACGGCCACCAAGCCAACACCTGCATCCTGCTCTCGGTGGATGGTGTTTATGGTTTCTTGCGTACGGCCGTAGAGGGCGACTGGGTGATCGATTTTGCGCGAGGGATGATTGCCCCTCACCGAGTAACCATTCGCCACCATCACGACGCGTACGACGAAACCCTCGCGCTGTACGAGCAGCCCGCCTTCAAACGTGTGCGCCAGTACATCAGTGTTGCCGGCAAACACATCTATCTGACCTTTCCGCTAACCCGAGATGAAGATTTTCCCAATTTGTGGGAGGAATACCTGGCAATCCGCAAGCGCCAACTGGATGAGCTTTACTTCGCAACCTGATGAACGCATGGAGACATCCGGTACGCATCCCAACCGTTTTACGTCCTTACACTTCTCCAGGTCCGACCCTGCCAAATTAAGCTTCACCTAAGCTTCCCCCGCTAGCATCCCGGCCCATGTACCCCGTCGTCTTGAGCCGTGGATGAGTCCCTCCGACATGAAAGCCTTCGATCTACCCTCCCAGCCGCAATCCAACTTCAGCCTCGTTCTGGTCAATTACAAAACCCCGGACATCACCCGCATGTGTCTGGAGCTGTTGCGTGAGCATGTTCAGGCGCAGGGCATTCCAGTTTGGGTGGTGGACAACGATTCGGCGGATGCCAGCCTTGATTACTTGCGTTCGCTGGACTGGATCAATCTGATCGAGCGGCCGTCGCCGGGCAAGGAAGCGGGGCATATTGCCCATGGCAAGGCGCTGGATCTGGCCTTGGCGAAAGTTGAGACCGACTACTTGTTTCTGCTGCACACCGACACTTTTGTCTACGACATGGAAGTGTTCGCGATGATGATGCGCGAGTGCACGAAAAATGCAGACATGGCGGCGGTCGGTTGTGTGGAGCAACTTGATCGTGGGTTGTTGCGAGATACCTGGCGGTTGACTTCGCGATTCTGCAAACACCATGTTCGCCGGCTCAAAGTTCATTTCGGCCTGCGTTCGAAACCGCCACGCCCGTATAAAGAAACTCATCTTAAAAGTTTCTGTACGCTGTGGAATGTGCGTTTGATGAAGTCGCAAGGATTACACTTCTGTATGGATGATCGGGTGCCGGGTTATACGCTGCAGGATCGAATGATCGAGTTGGGCTATGGCGTCAGGTTCCTCTCGCCGCGGAAGATTTTCCGCTATCTGGATCACATCCAGGCCGGCACCGTCGCGGCGGCAGGCACGTATGGCAAGGACCATCGCCGCACGAAGATGTATCAGGCAACGCTCAAGCGCTTTCGGGGGCAGCGAGGCAAGTCTGGCATGCAGGCTTCGGCTTGAGTCCAGGCAACAAAAAGGGCGACTTCAAAGTCGCCCTTTTTTGTTCTTAACTTTTGTATACAACTACCGTCGTTGGAGTTCGCCCAGTGTTACGGCCTGGCAATCCATGCACCGGTAAAGAGCCCTGACACTGGGCGAACGCCAAGGATTTTAATTCAATCCCATCAATAAGTCGTCATGCGCAAACATGAAATTTTTGTACTGAAAAGTTAAAAATCCGTCATTTCCGATATTTCCCCAGAATTGTCCGACAGAAACATTTATATGATTGCTCTCATACATAAAGTTGTACAAGAGCAATAAATCTGTAGAGCTAATACTCAACTATCGTGTTGACTGGTCACTTTCAGGATATCGGTGTAAGTGACATTTACGCTCTGCCCTACTTTCAGATCTTTCAACCTGGCCTGAATCTCCGGCCTCTTCACATCGAGCGTCTTCGATTGTCCGGACGGGTTTTCGAGAGTGACCTGGTTGGTCTTCAAGTCAATTTCGGTGATCTTCAGCTGCACCTGAACCTGGCGATAGGCCTCGCCGCCCGGGTTATCGCTGCCCGGAGCCTTGCGCAGTTCGCCAGTTCGCTCGGTGGTGCCTGGCAGACCTTTATCTACATCGGTGTCGAGATAAGCCGCGACAGACCGCTGCACTTCGATCTTCACCAGGTCCCCCACCTTGAGATTGGCGAGATTTTTCGCTTTGTCGCTGAGCTGGACGTGGACCTGACGTCCTTCCGGACCTTCCAGCACCACCTGGTGATTGGCCGGGTCGACGGCGAGCACTTTGGTGGTAACGGAATCGGCCTCAACGACGGCAGATAACGGAATGTCGGCAGCCAAAGCGCCGAAACTGGTGACAGAAAGCAGCGTTGCGAGGGTGATGGCCTTGGCCAGAGCGTCGAGCTTCATATGCATTACTTTCCCTGTGATGAAGTGGCGACGCCCGCTGCCGAATCGACTTCAGCGGCGGGCGTGCCAGTGAGCATAGACGCGGTTCAGGGCTTGACTTGGGTTTGTGGCCCGCGGGTGTGTGGCTTGGCGGTTTCCTGAGCGGTGGATTCGCCGCTGGCGGTGCCTTTGCCGCTGTCCTCTCGCTGCTTGGGATCGGTTGGGCGCAGGGCATCATTATCGCGTTCGGTTTCGCCGGCAGGGCGCGGTTCGTCGGGGTTGTCGTTCTGGTTGCTGGTCGTATTCACGGCGGTAGTCCTCAGGCTTCGGGATCGTCGAGTTCGCGGGCGACGTTGACCTCGGGCGTTTGCTTGTGCAAATCGTCGGCCTTGGCGCGGAGCAACTGCCATTGCTCAAGATCGATCGCCCCTTGGCCGAGCAGGTCGTCGGCGATGCGCTGCAGATCGAAATAGTGAGCGTCGGGCGATTGCTGCCAAAGGGTCTGATCGTCGAACAGGCGCTGCCAGGTTCCGAGATCCGGGAGTTGCAGGTCGTCGCTCATGGGTAAGTCCGAAAATGGCGGGTTTCTGGGTAGAGCGGTGGGCGCCGGTGAGAGTTCCAGTCAGTTCGCTCAGCGGTGAAGGCACGGATGCTATCGCTGGCAAGCCAGCTCCCAGAGGGATCAGGGTAGATCCGCTATTCATTCGTATCTTTGATACAGCTATCGCGAGCAGGCTCACTCCTACAAGAGCAAGAGTAAGAGCAAGAGCAAGAGCAAAAGATCGCAGCCTTCGGCAGCTCCTACAGTCTCCGCGTTCACCTCTAGGCCGAGTGTCAGCTCGCCTGCGGCTTTTGATCTTGATCCACCGGCGACGTCGGAAGGCTGAGTGGAGGGATTGATCCGGGCGTGGGAGCGCAGCGACCGTACGACGCAGTCGTACACAGCGAGAGGAGGTGCAGCGAAGCAAACCGGAGACGCTGCGCCCGGATCGATACCGGAGCGAAGGAACCCCGAGCCTGCGAGGGGCCGAACGTAGGAGCAAGCCTTTTCGGTTACCTTTTTGGCGTTTGAAAAAGGTGACCCGCCGTAAGGGCGGAACCCTAAGCAGCCGTTACCGCAGCAACGGATATGTACTCGGTCAACCAGAACAAATCCGCTCGACAAAAAACCTTCGCGAGCAAGCTCGCTCCCACAGGAAAACTGCACCTACCGTTAATACCCGGTCATTTCCAGATAGCCCTGGCCAGGATGGCTGCCATCAATCTTCACCGGCCCTTCCCAATACGGAATACGCAAATCCATCCACGCATTGCGGTTGATCGCATCGACGCTGATATCGAGCTTCTTGTCGGGAATACGGATCGACCATTTCACCGGCATCGGTCGATCAGCAACCTTGGCCGTATCCTGCGGAACGAGGCTGATCTGCTCGCTGTGCAAGGTCTGAATCTGCCCGTCAGCGGCGATCCAGGTGCCGGTCAGGTACGGTGCCCCGTCCTTCTGCCGCATGCGATAGAGCATCACATGTTCACCGCTGTCCAGATGCAGCGAAAACCAGTCCCAGCCAGTCTGATTGGCGGTCAGCGGTTGACTGCTCCACTCGCGATCGAGCCACGCCGGGCCACTGACCGTGTAGGTCCGGCCGTCGATCTGCAGCGTGCCGCTGGCCTGGAAAAATGGCTGGCTGTAGTAATACGAGGCCTGGCCTTCTTCGGATTTCTGGCTGAAACCCTGATCGCCCTGCAGCACCAGCGGTCGGCTGGAGGTAAGGCGCAGTTGATAAGCGAAATTCTTGTCACGAGCACTGAGTTGCATATCGCTCAACGGATCCTGCGCTTGGCTGGCAAACATCCAGTCGTCGATCCACGCCTCGAACGGCGCCAGGCGCACGCCCGCCTGGCCTACACCTCCCCGGGCGTAGCGTTCGGCGGCGTGATGAACCGAACGCGAGGTGACGGCCGCATGGCCAAGCCAGATCGTCTGATTGCCCCACCCGGCCTGCTCGGCGAGCGGTTTCAGGGCGCTGCGAAACAGCGTCCATTGCACACCAAAATCGTTGCCCTGCTGATCCTTGAGATTGGCGGTGACGTACCACCACTCGATGCGAAAACCATCATGCGCGCCGTGATCGGCAGGGAAACTGAACACCCGACCGGGCACCACCGGGGTGAACGATTGCGCCTGATCACCCATCCCCGCAAAGCCCTTCTCCTCGGGTGCGGGCTGATCGCAACCACCGAGCAGCAACACCAGCATCAGCACGACGCCGTTAATCCTCATGGGCAAACGTCCTCAGCAACTCCGCCGGTTGCGTGCGGTACAGCGAATACAGCGGCCATGCCGAGGCCAGTAAAGTCGCGAGCAAGGCCAGGCCCATCAGTTGCAATAACTGCAACGGGAACACCCGCAACGGCAATCGCCAGCCAAACGCCTGCACGTTGATCACCGCATCCAGGCACCACGCCAGTGCGATACCCAGTGGCAGCGCCAACAACAAGGTCAGCACCGCCAGAAGCCAGGTCTGGCCCAGGTTGAGCAACATCAATTGCTTGCGCGTCACGCCCAGCGCCCACAATGGTGCAAGCTGACTCAGCCGACTCTGGCTCTGGGTCAGCAGACTGATGAACAGCGCCACACCGGCCACGGCCAGGGTCAGGCTGTTCAATGCCGCCGTCGCGGCAAAGGTACGTTCGAAGACTTGCACCGACCAGCCCTTGAGCCGCGCCTGATCGATGATGCGGCTGTCATCCAGCTCAAAGCGCGCCTGTAAGGCGTTGAGCAGCGCCGGAATCTGCGGTGGATCGATGCGCAGATTGAAGCGATTCGGGGTGAGTTGCGGCCAGCCGCGCAGCAGGTGCTCACTGCTGATCAGAACGTGCCCCTTCGGATTGCCGTAGTCGGCGTAGATGCCGACAATGCGCGGCGACCATGTGCCGTTTGGCGTGGGAATGTTCAGATGCTCGCCCGGCTTCAATTTCAGGCGTCGTGCCAGTTGTTCGCTGAGCATCACCGCATCGTCAGTGGCCAGCTTCCCCCATGGATCGCTGCCGCTGCTGTCGAGCAGCGGCCAGTGCTGGCGATAGTGCGGGTGATCGATGATGCCGTAGACATCGGCCGGCCAGCCTTGCAGCGTCACCGACACCTGCCAGTTGGGCAGCACTGCGCTGACGTTGGGCTGCTGCTTGAGCCAACTGTGCATTTCGCGAGCCTGGGCTGGATTGGCCGGGTTGATGTACAGCTCGGCGCTCAGGCGTTGTTCGAGCCAGTCGTTGAAGGTCTGGCGAAAACCGGCGGTCATGCTGCCGGCGCCGATGTTGGCCGCGAGAGCCAACAGCAGCGCCATCAACGCCAGACTCAGGGCTGGCAGTTGCTGGCGGCAATCGGCGAGAAACCACTGGCCGAGCACCGAACGACTGCGCCCGAGCAACGGGTTCAACAACGCACTGAGCAGCACCGGCAAGGCCAGCGCGGCACCGAGCAACAGCCCGGCCATGAGCACGAAGCCGCTGCTCAGGCTGTCACCCCAGATCAGCGCCGCCAGTGCAATCGCCAGCAGCGCCGCCGCCAGCCAACCCTGCCGACGCAACCAGCGCGAATATTGCTGATGCCATGCCTGCGGATCAGCCACCGCCAGCAACGGCAGGCGCGCCGCCCGCAGCAGGCTGTTGGCCCCGGCCAGCAGCGCGCCGAGCAGGCTCAGACCGATGCCGCTGAACCACCACCAGGGACTCAAACGCAACTGCCCCGCCACTTCCGCGCCATACAACCCGCGCAAGCTGGCGGCGACGTCCGGCAGCAGCACGCTGGCCAGCCAATAGCCGCTGATCACACCGAACAATCCGCCGATCAGCGCCAGCACACCCAGTTCAACCACCAGACATGCGATCAGCATTCGTGCACTGACGCCACAGGCGCGCAAGGTGCGCAGCAAACCTCGGCGCTGTTCCAGAGCGAGGCCGATGGCAGCGTGGACGATGAACAGGCCGACCAGAAACGACAGAAATCCAAGGGCATCGAGATTGAGGTGAAAGCTCTCGGTCAGCCGCGCCAGATTGTTTTCTTCACCGCTGCTTTTGAGCTGCAAGCGATCGCTGAAACTGGCCGGTAATTCTTGATGAAAGTCCTTGGGTAGCAGCAGTCGCGACAATTGCTCGGGTTGGTCGAGCAGGCGTTGCGCTACGCCGATGTCGACCAGTAACAGGCCCGGCGCCATGTCCTTCTGCGCGAGCATTGGCGGCAGGGTCTGGCCGTTCACGGTTTGCGGTGTTTCACCTTCGCGCAAGCCGAGCATTTGCAGGGTGTCCGGGGAAATCCAGGTGCTGCCCGGCGGGCTGAAAAATTCGACGATGCGCTCGATCGGCATCGCCTGCCCGGCCACTGCAGAATCCGTCGGCAGCGACACCGGCTCGATGCCCATCACCTGAATGCGTTGGTCTTCGTGGCCCTTGAGTGTCAGCCGACCCTGCAATACCGGCGACACCGGCCAGCCCTCACGGCGCAGCTCGATAAACCAGCGCTGGGGAAACAACGCACCGTTCGGCGTACTCAGGCTGGCTTGCGGTTCGCCGCCGATCATCTGGCTGGCCCGCGCATAGCTGTCGCGTGCCTGGCTGTTCAGTGCCTCGACGCCGGTGAGCAGACTGGTGGCCAGCCACAGCCCGGTCAGCACGCTGAAAAACTGCACGGGATGGCGCCGCCAGTGGCTGAGCAGCGCGCGCAGGGTTTGCCGCCAGATCATCAGGCAACCCGCCCGTTCGACAACACCACGCGCTGGGCCAATCGCGCCGCAACGCGCTGACTGTGGGTGACCATCAGCAGCGTCGTCGGTGTGTCATCGAGCAGTTCGAGCAACAGCCGCAGCACTTCATCACTGGTCGCTTCATCGAGGCTGCCGGTGGGTTCATCGGCCAAGAGCAATTTCGGCTGTGAAGCCAATGCTCGGCCGAGCGCCACCCGTTGCTGCTGGCCGCCGGAGAGTTGCTCGGGATACCGCGAGAGCAGATCGCCCAGCCCCAGACGCTGCACCAGATGCGCCTGCCAGCGCGGCTCATGGCGCCCGGCCAGGCGCGCCTGAAAGGCCAGATTGTCTTCCACGCGCAGGCTGCCGATCAGGTTGAACTGCTGAAACACCAGACCGATTTCCGTGCGTCGCCAGTTCGCCAGTTGCGCTTCGCTCATGGCTTCCAGGCGATGTTCGCCGCTGCGAATGCTGCCGCTGTCGACCTTGTCCAGCCCGGCCACCAGATGCAGCAGCGTGCTTTTGCCACTGCCCGATTCGCCCATCAGCGCCAGACTGCCACCGGCCTCCAGCGTCAGGTCGACGCCTTGCAGCACCGGCAACACTCCCTGTGGCGTGGCATAGCTTTTGAAAACGTCGCGAACCTCAAGCATGGGCAAACCCGATCAGTGAACCTGGGCCTAGGATAGCGGCCCTGAATGGTTTTTGTCCGCTGATGATCATCGCCAACCTTGCGCCGCGTCTTACGCTGCTGGCTGTTCGGCCATAACGATAAAAAACCGGAGACACCCATGCCCCGTTTCACTTTGAGCCCGCGCGGCCTGTTGACCTGCCTGATCACCGCTTGCCTGAGTCAGTCGCTGCTCGCCGCTGACGGCCCGGTGGCGCCCAGCGCGCAAACCGCCGCGAGCAACGCTGCAGTCCTGAACACCCTGCCGTTCAGCGACCGCACCGATTTCGAATCGGTCAGCAAAGGCTTGATCGCCCCCTTCGAGGGTCAGATCAAGGACGCAGCTGGCAAAGTCATCTGGAACGTCAATGCCTATGACTTCCTCGCTGAAGAAAAGGCGCCGGAATCGGTCAATCCGAGCCTGTGGCGGCTGGCCCAACTCAATGCCCACGCCGGTCTGTTCGAGGTCAGCCCCAAGCTGTATCAAGTGCGCGGGCTCGACCTGGCGAACATGACCATCATCGAAGGTGACGAAGGGCTGATCATCATCGATCCGCTGACCATGGCCGAAACCGCCAGGGCTGCGCTGGATCTGTACTACGCCAACCGTCCGCGCAAACCGGTCGTTGCGGTGATCTACAGCCACACTCATGTCGATCACTTCGGCGGCGTGCGCGGGGTGATCGACGAGGCCGATGTCAAGTCCGGCAAGGTCAAGGTTTATGCGCCGGTCGGTTTCATGGAACACGTGATGAGCGAGAACGTCATGGCCGGCAATGCCATGAGCCGCCGCGCGCAGTACCAGTTCGGCAGTCTGCTGCCGCGCAGTGAAAAAGGTCAGGTCGACGCTGGCCTTGGCAAGAGCGCGCCCAGTGGCGGCACGGTCACGCTGATCGCGCCCACCGACCTGATCGCCGAGCCGCTGGAAACTCGCACCATCGCTGGCCTGCAAGTTGAATTCCAGCTGACCCCGGGCACCGAAGCGCCGGCGGAAATGAACCTCTATCTGCCCCAGTTGAAAGCCTTGTGCATGGCTGAAAATGCCACGCAGATGATGCACAACATCCTCACGCCGCGCGGTGCGCAGGTGCGTGATGCCAAGGCCTGGTCGCAATACCTCGATGACAGCCTGGCGCGCTACGGTGACAAAGCCGACGTGCTGTTCGCCCAGCACAACTGGCCGACCTGGGGCGGCGAGCGAATTCGAACTCTGCTCGCCGATCAGCGTGACATGTACGCCTTCATCAACGACCGCACCCTGCACTTGCTCAACCAGGGCCTGACGCCGCTGGAAATCGCCGAGGCGATCAAGAAGCTGCCCGGCTCGCTCGATCAGAAGTGGTACACCCGCGGCTATTACGGCTCGCTGAGTTTCAACACCCGCGCGGTGTATCAGCGCTACATGGGTTTCTACGACGGCAACCCGGCCAACCTCAATCCGCTGCCGCCGGTGGAGGCAGCCAGACGTTCGGTCGAGGCCATGGGCGGTGCCGCGCCGGTGCTGGAGAAAATGCGCAGTGCGATGGCCAGCGCTGACTATCGCTGGGCTGCGCAGTTGGGCAACCAGTTGCTGTTCGCCGACCCCGACAATGCCGAAGCGCGCAAGGCTCAGGCCGAGACGCTGGAACAGCTGGGTTATCAAAGCGAGAACGCCACCTGGCGCAACATGTACCTGACCGGGGCGATGGAACTGCGCGACGGCGTGCCGCCGCAGACTGCCAATACCGTATCGGTGGACATGGTCCGGGCGATGAGTCCGGAAATGTTCTTCGACTACCTCGCGGTACGCCTGGACAGCGACAAAGCCGTGGCCCATGACCTGACGCTGAACTGGACGTTCGACGATGTGCAAAGGGATTTCACCCTGACCTTGCGCAATGGCGTACTGACTCACCGCGCCGGCCTGAATCCGGCGGCGGATGCCAGTGTCAGCCTCAGCCGCGATACGCTGGAGAAGATCAGCCTCAAGCAACTGGACTTCCCGACGGCGATGCAGAATGGACTGGTGAAGTTGCAGGGCAATGGGCAGAAATTCGGATTGCTGATGGGCAGCCTGGATACGTTCGGACCGCAATTCAATATCGTCACGCCGTAAGTCAAAAGCCCCTCACCCTAGCCCTCTCCCGGAGGGAGAGGGGACCGACCGCGTTGCATGCACGAGATACGCCGACGTGGGATACCTAGTTGAATTCAATCTTGAATAACACGCACATCAGCTCCCATGAGTCATAAGCCCCCTTCCCGGAGGGAGAGGGGACTGACCGAGTTGCATGCACGAGATACGCCGACGTGGGATAACGAGTTGAATACAATTTTGAATAACACGCAGATCGGCTCCCATGAGTCATAAGTCCCCTTTCCGGAGGGAGAGGGGACTGACCGAGTTGCCTGTGAGAGATACGCCGACGTGGGATAACGAGTTGAATGCAGTTTTGAATAACACGCAGATCGGCTCCCTTTCCCCCTCGCCCCCTTGGGGGAGAGGGCTGGGGTGAGGGGGTAAATCTTGCTGACACCCTTGATGACGATCAATCACCTCGATCCTGCTTTCAACAAACCTGCCCCGGATTCAACCGGAACTGCTTCGGCGTAGTCCCGAACTGTTTGCGAAACGCGCGGATAAAGTTGCTCGGCTGCCGATAGCCCAGGCGTTCGGCGATCCGCTCGTTCGGCTGATCCCCCGTCGTCAGCCAGTGCCTCGCCATTGTCAGATTATCCTGGCGCGCAGGTGCGCTGGCTTCAGCGCGCCAGTGGCGCAGCACGCTTTGGTGCAAAAACGGATTGGCGCCAAGCAAGGCCTGGTCGAGACTCGATCGCCGCAATGTCAGGCACAGGTGCTCGCCCTGCTCCACCGCAACGCCAACTTCACGCAGCCAGCTTCCGGCCATTTGCGCAGCGCGCAGGCTGACATTCACAAACAAATCTCCCGGCGCCCTGCCCAACCGCCGGGCAATATTGCGCACCAGTGTTAGCGCCGCCGCGTCCAGAGCGAAATGATGGAGCGGCCCCAGCAGCGAACGCAGGCGCAAATGAGCCACTTCGCCCGCCTCGACCAACTCCACCGCGACGTAGTTGATCACCCGCGGCAAGCAGTCGATGAAGCACTTCAGACTGGCGCGCAAGGTCGCCGCCGAGTCGAGGAGAATATTCAGTCCTTGCAGGCAATCGGTCGCCATCCCGTCGGCCAGTTCACAGCCGAACGTCGGCGCGACCCCCGCCCACTCACACTCACGCCACAACTGTTCAACCGATCGTGCGGCGATCGATTGACGCTGACCGGCGAGCACTGACGGGCAAATCCCGGCGCGCGCCATCAAGTGTTGCGGGCACAGTCCGGACTGCCGGGCATGAGCGAGAATCGTGCGGACGAAAGCGCTGGAAACGAACACAGGCTGGGACATGAAGGCATGCCATGGAAGAACAGGCGTGTACTTATGCCAGTGGACGTGCTATCGATCCAATGCATTAAAAGTATTCGCAGAATGCAGGAGACGCATGATGGATCTTCGCCAGCTTCGCCACCTGGTCGCCCTCGCTGACTGTCGCAATTTCGGTCGCGCCGCCGAGGCGATCAACTTGAGCCAACCGGCGTTCAGCCGCAGCATCCAGACGCTGGAGCGCGACCTCGATTGCGCGCTGGTCGAGCGCAGCAGCCGTGAATTCCGCCTGACCGGGCAAGGTGAACTGGTGCTGCAGCACGCGCGGCGCCTGCTCGCCGGCAGTCAGGCACTGCACAACGAATTGACGCAATACAACGGCCTCACCGGCGGCGAACTGCAATTCGGTTGCGGCCCGTATCCGGCGCAAGTGCTGGTGCCCGAAGCGCTGGCCGATTTCATTCAGGCGCATCCGGCGATTCGCACGCGCTTTCACCAAGGCGACTGGCAGCAATTGTCGCTGTGGTTGCGTGAGCAGCAGATCGAGTTTTTCGTCGCGGACGCGCGGCACTTCGTCAGCGATCCGCAATATCAGGTGCAGCAGCTGCGCAGACGGCCGGGACGGTTTTTCTGTCGCGCCGGGCATCCGCTTGTCGCGCAGGCAGACCTGCGTTTGCGCGCCCTGCTCGATTACCCGATCGTCGGCACGCGCATTCCACCGATGATCCGCAAGGTGCTCGCCGATATCCTCGGTGAGCCCGACTTCACGCCGAGCGTGGAGTGCGCGCAATTCGATGCCATCCAGCGCGTGGTCCTGCGCTCTGATGCCGTGGGTCTGGCGACGCTTGAGGCCTTGCGTGAACAGCTCGACGAGGGCCTGATCGAGTTGCTCGATTTTGTCGACGTGCCGCACGACGAGGCGGCGCTGCAATTGGGTTACGGCATCGTCAGCCGCGCCGGCTATACCCTGACGCCGGCAGCGCGGGCGATGATCGAGGCGATCCTTAGCGTCGATCAACGTTTGCTGGCGGCCAATCGATGAGCGCAAGAGCCTGCGCACCATGAGCAAATTCGCCCCGTTGGCCGCCAATGCCTTTTACGCGCCGACCCTGTTGCCGGCCATTGAAGAATTGCTCGCGCGCGGCATTACCCAAGGCGCAATCGAAGCCCAACTGCGCCGCAGCCTGTCTGACCTGCGCACGCCGTTCATGCGCATGCCGCTGCTGATGTCGCGGCGCTTCTGGGCGTTTGCCGTGGAGCAGAGCGCAGATCCGTCGATCGGTCTGGCGGCGGGTGAACGCTTCGTTTCGACCGCCACCAACGGTTTGACCTATCTGTTCGATGTCGCCGTGTCGCTGCAACGTGCCTGCGAGTTTTTCGCCGAGTACTGTGCGTTTTTCAACGGGCATTTGCGCATGGAGATCATGCGTGAACACCGTGGGGTAACGCTGCGTCTGCTCGAGACGGGCAGTCTCGGTGCTCCGGCAGCGCTGACCGATTACATCCTTGTCAGCCTGTGCGGCCTGATGCGGCGCAAGTTGCTGGCCAGTGGTTTGAAGGCTGACCCGGTGCTGGGTGTGGCGCTGGTGTCGGCAAGCCGCGAACAACACGAAACGGCGTTCCGCGCCCCGGTGAGCGCAGAGCAATCGTGCGCGGCGATTCATCTGGATCCGCAGCTGTTCGTAATGCCGTTGACACCGGGCAATCCGGCGCTGGAAACAACCTTGATCGATTTGCTGGAGCAGACCCGCCGTCACAGTGAGCCGACCTTGCTGGAACAGCTCAGCGATTACCTGATCGAGGATCTGGCGACGGCGCACTGGCAGCAATTCTGCGCAACCCGGCATGTGCTCGAGCGCACGGCGGCACGGCGGCTGAAGGCGTTGGGCTGGACCTTCAGCGAACTGCTTGACGAGTATCGGCACTACCGGGCCGAGGACCTGTTGCAGTCCGGGGCGTTGGAGTTGGTCGAAGTGGCGGATCGGTTGGGTTACAGCGATGTGCAGGGATTCAACCGGGCGTGTCTGCGGTGGCTGGGTTGTGCGCCGGGGGTGTATCGGGCGCGGTTCATCAAGGGTTGAGATTCTCGCTGGCTGTGCTGTTTTTGTTCGCGAGCAGGCTCGCTCCCACAGGGCTCGCTCCCACCTTGGAATGCAATTCCCTGTGGGAGCGAGCCTGCTCGCGAAGAGGCCCGCCCGCCCCACTCAAATCTCACTGCCCCGAAGCCACACTCGCCGGCGCCCGTTCCGGGGTGACGATGCTGCCCAGATCGATATGCTTCCACTCAGGCTTGGCCCCCAACCGCGCATTGAAGCGGTAGTTGAAAGTGAACTCATCCGCCGTCGGAACGCTCAGCGGTTTGCCATACAGCGCTTCAATCCCTGCCAGGTCGTAACCCATCACCTGCAGCAGCGTCGGGAAAATGTTGTAGTGGCTGGAGCGGTCCTTGTTGGCCAGCAGATTCGCTGCCCAGTCTGGCGTTTGCAATCCACGGCCCTGAATCACCACCAACGGCACCAGGCCCTCCTCTTCCACCGGGTCGCCGCCGCAATGGGTATTCAAGCCCGGGTTGCCGCGTTCATGCAGATCCTGGCCATGATCGGAGGTGTAGATCAGCAGCGCGTTGTTCAGATTGGCCTGGGCAAAGACCCGCGCGAAGAACTCGCCAACATTCCACAACAGCGTGTTCTTGTACGCGTTGCGATACAGCACCCAGTCATCCGGCTGGCCGTTGAAACCGGCACGTTCGCCAGTGTCGGCGACTTCGGTGAACTGCCCGCGTGGCAGCGTTGGCCGGTAAGCCATGAACGCGTCCGGGTATTTGTCGTGCACCGGAAAATGCGCGCCGACCTTATTGATCACGATGAGCTCGGCGCGATCGTCGTTGAGCAGTTCGATCAGCTTCGCCGCTGCCGCCATGTCGCGATCACGGACGCTGGTCTGGTCGAATTGCACGAAACTGTCGATGTCGTTTTTCTCGGCGGCGGTCATCAGGTTCTGCAGGTTGCCGGCGGTGCGCTGGGCGTCGATGTACACCGTGCCGAGCCCGGCCTGTTTCGCGTACTGCCAGATCGACGGCTGCGTGCTGTTGATGCGCCGGTAATCGGCGCGGGTGCCGCCGTAGCGCAAGGTGACGTTGGTGTCCGCACTGCAATTGGCAATGGACGCGGCATAGCCAAAGTTGAAGACATCGACCCCGGCTGGCGCCTGTTTGAGGTTGCTGTGCACGCCGAACGGCGCGTTGATGTCGAGGTAATTGCCGGAGATGCTTTCATCGATAATCAGCACGATGTCGTGCCCGACGGCAGGCGCAGCGCGCGCGAGGGTAACCGCTTCACGCGGGCCGACAGTGTCGTGCAGCGCTTCATAGGCAAACAGATTCAAATAGGCCAAAGGCGTGTACATGATCGGCAGGCCCCGGGCGCCCTCTCCCGCACGTAAAAACAGCAGAGCGCTGAGCATCAACACACCGAAGATGGGCGCCGCGATCCGCAACCTGTTCGATACGACCAGGGCATGACGCGGCTTGAGCCCGATGCCGAACAACAGCAACAAGCCGCTGAGCACCGCGCGCAGAATTGCGTCGCGGTACTGATACGCGGCTTCCTGAATGAAGCCGCCGGAATACACCAGCGAGACGAAATCGCTGTATCTCAGGTAATCCGCGGTGACCCGGGTATAGACATCGAAAAACACCGCCGCCGCAAACAGCGTTAATGCGAATGCATGTCGAACGAGAGCTTGCCGTATATAGGCAGTCAGATATAACGCTAAAGTCAGCGCCAAAAACATCGCGCCAAAAACAAGTGCATTGAAACTCCACCCGATAGCATTTAACCGCTCCAGGTAGTAGTCGGAATACAACAGTAAAAAGACAACTAAAAGCAGTTCTTTGGCATATCTGAACATGGCGATACCGGGCGGGCAGAAATGGCGGGATGTCAAAGCTTTGTCGGTCAGACCCTGACACTAGCACCCGCCCCTAAAAGCGCAAGAATTGACTGATAGCCGGATTGACCGTCAAAAAAACGGTGCCTCAAATCTGACACACAAAATCTGGAAACCCCTTTAAAACCAATACTTTCGACCGCTTGTCGGTTACTTTAAATCTGAACAAATCTGCAAAAAAACAACAAATTCAATCGCAGCAATGACTTGATGGCCAATCGCCAAAAAACACTCAAGTGTTATACCCGTGCAACATGTCATTTTGCTGACACGCTTCTCAAACCCTGCGCTATACCCCTTTAACAATCTCATTCCGTAGTTAACTTTTCTGGTTTTATTGAGGTGTGCAGATGGACGTGAGCGTATTTGGCACTGGCTATGTCGGACTTATACAAGCCGCTGCACTTGCCGATGTCGGCCATCGGGTTTTATGCATTGACATTGATCCGAACAAGATCAAACAACTGCAACAAGCGGTACCGCCCATCAGTGAGCCAGGCCTGTCCGCAACACTTGAAGAAAACATCAAGGCCGGGCGCTTGTTGTTCAGCACCCAGGCCAGTGATGCGGTGACCCACGCCGAGCTGATCTTCATCGCCGTCGGCACCCCGGCGGACGAGGATGGCTCCGCCGACCTCAGCCATGTGCTCAACGTCGCCCGGCAGATTGCCGGCCTGATGGAAGCCGATCGCACGCTGATCATTAAATCCACCGTGCCGGTCGGAACTGCCGATCAGGTTCTGGCCACGGCCACCAGCGAATTGCTGCAACGTGGCAAAGCCGGGCTGCAGGTGCGCGTGGTGTCGAACCCGGAATTTCTCAAGGAAGGCAGCGCCCTCGCCGACTGCATGCGCCCGGACCGGATCATCATCGGCACCCGCGACGACGCTGCGCGCGAGCAGATGAGCGAGCTGTACGCACCGTTCTGCCGCAACCACGAAAAACTCATGTTCATGGACAACCGCAGCGCCGAGCTGACCAAGTACGCGGCCAACGCGATGCTCGCCACCCGCATCAGTTTCATGAACGAACTGGCCAATCTCACCGAACTGCTCGGCGCCGACATCGAAGCGGTGCGCAAAGGCATCGGCTCCGACCCACGCATCGGCTACCACTTCATTTACCCGGGCTGCGGCTTCGGTGGCTCGTGCTTTCCCAAGGACCTGCGTGCCCTGCTGCATACCGCCGAACACAACGGCATGCCGTTGAAACTGCTGCGTAGCGTCACCGACGTCAACGACAGCCAGCGGCACATCCTCTTCAGCAAATTGCGCGCGCAGTTTCCGCAAGGCCTGGCCGGCAAATCCATTGCGGTCTGGGGCCTGGCATTCAAACCGAACACCGACGACATGCGCGAAGCCCCCAGCCGTTATCTGATGGACGCGTTGTGGGCCGAAGGCGCCAGCGTGCAGGCCTACGATCCGGAAGCCATGTCCGAATGCCGACGCATTTACGGCTATCGTAACGACCTGCATCTGTGCGCGACCCGCGACGACACCCTCGAAGACGCCGACGCGCTGGTGATCTGCACCGAGTGGAAAAACTTCCGCGTGGTCGATTTCGAGCTTCTCGCCGAGAAGCTGCGGTCGAAGGTGATCATCGACGGCCGCAACCTCTACAACCCGGAACAAGTAGCGGCCGCCGGCCTGCACTACAGCGGCATCGGCCTGCGCCACATCGCCCCTGAAGGGCTGCGGCCATGAAGATTCTGGTCACCGGATCCGCCGGTTTCATTGGTGCCCATTGCGTCCTGCGCCTGCTGCGCGACGGGCATTCAGTGGTCGGCCTGGACAATTTCAACCACTACTACGACCCGCAGCTCAAGCACGACCGCGTGCAGTGGGTGCGCCAGCAGGTTGGCGATTTTCAGCTGGCCACGGTGGATCTGGCCCACGCTTCGGCCATCGATGCACTGTTTGCCCGCGAACAACCGCAAGTGGTGATTCATCTCGCCGCGCAGGCCGGGGTGCGTTATTCGCTGGACAATCCACGGGCGTATCTGGACAGCAACCTCAACGGTTTCCTGAACATTCTCGAGAGCTGCCGGCATCACCCGGTCGAGCACTTGATCTACGCCTCGTCGAGTTCGGTATACGGCGCCAACCAGCACACGCCTTATTCGGTCAAGGATGGCGTCAACCATCCGCTGTCGCTGTACGCCGCGACCAAAAAAGCCAATGAGCTGATGGCGCACAGCTACAGCCATCTGTTCGGCATTCCCTGCACCGGCCTGCGCTTTTTCACCGTCTACGGGCCTTGGGGTCGGCCGGACATGTCGCCGATCCAGTTCGCCCGGGCGATCAGCGAAGGCGAGCCGCTGAAACTGTTCAATTACGGCGAGCATCAGCGCGATTTCACCTACATCGACGACATTATCGAAAGCATCGCTCGCCTCATCGATCAGCCACCACAAGCCAATCCGCAATGGGATCGCGAGCAACCCGACCCGGCCAGCAGCATGGCGCCGTGGCGCCTGTTCAACATCGGCGGGCAGCAGCCGGTGGCGCTGAAAACCTACCTCGCGCTGATGGAAAAACACCTCGATCGCCAAGCCATTGTCGAGCTGCTGCCGCTGCAACCGGGCGACGTGCTCAACACCTGCGCCGAGGCCAGCGATCTGGCTCAGGCCACCGGATTCCAGCCCCGGATAGAACTGGATGAAGGACTGGGCCGCTTCATTGCCTGGTTCCGCGACTACTACCCCACTGCCCGTGCGCCGCTTGCGGCTGAATGAATGCGGAGGACGCCATGACTGGACATGAAAAAAGTGTGTCGATTGCACAGATGCGCCCTGACAAGCGTGTCGACCCGGAACATCGCATGCGCCTTGATGCGGCGATTCACCGTCAGGGTCGTGGCTGGCTCAGCGGCCGTGATGGCGGCCGCCCATGGCAACTGTCGCGGACCAACCGGGTGGTCGCCTGCCTCGGTGCGCTGACCATTCTGCTGCTGCTCTCGCCCGTGCTGTTGGGCCTGGCGCTGACGATCAAATTCACCAGCCCTGGGCCGGTGCTGTTCGTGCAGAAACGCACCGGCTACCGCGGCCGCAAGTTCGGCATGTTCAAGTTCCGCACCATGGTCAGCAACGCAGAAGAACTCAAAGAGTCGCTGCGCCACCTGAACAAACACGGGGCCGACGCGATTGACTTCAAGATCGACAAGGACCCGCGCGTCACCGGCATCGGGGGCTTTCTGCGGCGCACCAGCCTCGACGAGTTGCCCAACCTGATCAACGTAGTGACCGGCGACATGCGCCTGGTCGGCCCTCGCCCGACCTCGTTCAACGCCTACCGCTACAAGGACAATCACCTCGCACGTCTGGCGATCTACCCCGGCATGACCGGTCTGTGGCAGATCTCCGGACGCAGCAACATCGACTTCGACCAGCGCGTTGAGTTGGACCTCAGCTACATCGCCGAGCAGAGCCTTCTGCTTGATCTGAAGATTCTGTTGAAAACCCCCTTCAAAGTATTCAGCGGCCACGGAGCAAGCTAATGGACGGTTCAACCAATAAAAGCCTGAGCATCGCCAGCCCCAGCGAGTCGAATCTGACGTCGACCGTGCTGGATCTCGATCTGCGGATCCTGTTTCTGACCGCCGCCAATCCCGGCGCCGGCACCACCACCAGCGCGCTGGCACTGGCCAGTCAGCTGGCGCAGATGAGCAGCGGCCAGGTATTGCTGGTCGACGCCAGCCAGTCGGCGAACAACCTCACCCAGCAAATGAACCTGGGCAAAGAGCGCGGCCTGCGCGACCTGCTGTTCAATCCGGACAACCCGCCGCTGTTGCAGGACTGCGTGGTGCAGGTGTCGAGCCTGCCCTTCCACGTGCTGCCCAATGGTCGGCCGATCCGCACGCTGGAACACCTGACCGCCGAGCGCCTGAGCCCGTTGCTCGACCAGTTGGGCAGCCAGTACCGCTTCGTGGTGATCGATGGCGACGCGGTGTACTCCGCCGCCGACACGCTGGTCATCAGCACTCAGGTCGACGGCGTGGTGTTTGTCGTCCGTGCCGAAGACACCCGCTGGGAAGTCGCCCAGGCCGCCGTGCAACGCCTGACTCAGGCCGGGGCAAAAGTGGTCGGCAGCGTGTTCAACCGGCGCAAGTACTACATGCCCAAATGGCTTTACAAAAACCTGTAAGCGAACGCAAAGGATGACGCCATGAACGCCAGAATGCTTGTCCTGCTGTTGCTGCCGCTTGCGGGCTGCTCCAGCAATTCCGACACCCGCAACATGCCGGTGAATATTCTCACCGCGACACCGGCCAACGCCCAGGCCACCGACATGCCGCGGGTCGAGCAGACCCTGCGCCCGAAAGATGTGCTGGATGTGATTTTTCACATCAGCACCAGCGGTTCGGACGCTTACCGCGTGCAATCAGGTGACCAGATCGGCCTGAATTTCACCGCCGCCAGCCAGCTCAACGGCACGCAACTGGTGCTACCCGACGGCACCATCGAACTGCCGGGCGCCAATACATCGGTGAAAATTGCCGGGCTGACCAGCGAAGAAGCCCGCCAGGAAATTCAGCGTGCGTATGAGCGCAAGCAACTGTTCCAGCCCAACCGCAATCAGCTCTCGGTGCAGATTCTCAGCCCGCTGAGCAACGAGCAGAACCTCAAGAGCGCGTTGAACCACCCGGCCACCGGCATGAGCCGCGAGATCACCGTCGGTACCGACGGCTACGCGAGCTTTCCGGAAATCGGCGCCGTGCCGCTGCAAGGCATGACCGTCAATCAACTGGAAACCTTCCTCAACCAGAAGTACGCGCAGCTGCCGGGCCGCATGAATGTGGACGTTCTGCTCAAGTCCACCGCCGGCAACGAAATCTACGTGCTGGGCGAAGTCGCACAACCGGGTTCCTACCCGATCCGCCGGCCGGTGTCGGTGCTCGAAGCGCTGACACTGGCACGCGGCACCAACGTCAAGGCGCGGCTGGACTCGGTGGTGATCATGCGGCGCAACGGCAATCAGGTGCAGGCAATGAACTACGACGTCGAAAAGGCCTTGTCCGGTGACGCGCCACAAATCGCCTATCTGCAGCCGGACGACATGCTCTACGTGCCAAAAACCAAACTCGCCAGCGCCGGCGAACTCGCCCGGCAACTGGCGGATGTGGTGCTGTTCCAGGGCGTCGGTTTCAGCTTCGGCTACCGCGTCGACAACAAAGGCAGTGACAACTGACTCTCAGGTGACCGACATGAACCCAAAAGAAAATTACCTGCACGAGTTCTTCAGGATTTTCTTCGCCAACAAGCAACTGGTGAAGCGCATCTTCCTGACCTTTGCAGTGATCGCCCTCCTCCTGCCGTTGCTGCTCAAACAGAGCTTCGATATCACCGCGCAGGTCATCGTGCAGTCGAAAAAGCTGTCCCAGGGCGATGCGACGACCTCGCTGACCCAGGACAACGCCACCTTCATCCCGCCATCGCTGGCGGACATGGAAACCGAAAGCAATATCCTCCGTTCGCCGGCACTGATCCGTCAGACCATCAGCGAACTGCGCGACCAGGGTCAGTACAACCCGCCGCCGGGGATGCTCAGCAAGCTGGCCGGCGAACCGTTCAAGCGATACGTCAGCACGCCACTGCGCGAATACGTGGTCAATCCGCTGCGTGACGCGCTGGGCATGCAAACCGATCCGGTGCGCGACACGACACTGGACGGTTTGACCCAGGACGCCATCGACAACCTGAAGATCGAAACCCTGCCGGGTTCCAACGTGATCTCGATCGTCTACAGCTTCCCCGATCCGGCCCAGGGCACAACGTTCGTTGCCGCGTTGCTGCAAAACTACCTGGTCGATCGTCAGGCGTTGCAATCGATCGAACTGCCCCACTCGTTCTATGAGACCAAGAAGCATCAGTATCAGGTGCGGCTCGATGGTCTGGAAGGCGCGCGGCTGAGCCTGCTGGAAAGCGTCGGTTCGTCCGACCCGAAAGAGGAAATCACCTTTCGCCTCAACGCGATCAACACCGAAGAGCAGGCACTCAACCTGTACCGTGATCGCTTGCTGCAAAGCCAGCGCTGGCTCGATTACCTGAAAACCAGCCTGGCGGCGGCCAACTCCAACAAACTCAACGACTACACCTTCCCTTTCACCTTCACCACGACGGTGGACAACATCGCGTTCGAGGACCGCGAGATCAGGCAGATGGGCGAGGCGCTGACCACTCAGGTCAGCCGCTATATGAATGACCTGGCGGTATTCCAGCCCGGCAGCGAACCGATGTTGCTGGCCCGCGAGCAAATCGCCCGCACCCGCCAGCAGTTCCTCAAAGTGGTCAACAACCGCATTCAGGAACGCACAACCGACCTGTCGGTGGTGAGCCAGGTCATCGAACAGAAAACCGCGCGCATTGCCGAGTTCAAGAATCGCATCCATCAATTGCAGCAGACGCAAAGCAAGCTGCGTCAGATGGACACCGAAATCGGCGCGTTGCACGCAGCGTTTTCCACCTATGCGCAACGCTTTGCCGAAAGCAGCACGACGCGCGCGCTGGATAACGACTTGTCCAATGCCCGGGTCTTGAGTCCACCGTTCGAACCGACCGAAGCGGCTTTTCCCAAGCCGATGCTGATCATTCCGTTCGGGCTGTTCACCGGTCTGCTGCTGGCGATTGCGTTCGTCTACGTGCGTGAGTTCTTCGATCACCGCTTCAAGCATCCGGCGCAAATCAGCCATGAGCTGGGCGTGCCAGTGTTGTTGGTGCTCAACGAAGAAACGCCGCAGGCGGGCAATCCGCACAAGAACTGGACCATGCCAAGCCTGGTTCACTGGGTGCGCAATTGAACGCGGTGTCCACCCCAATCGTCGCCCTGCCGATCATTCACTTGCTCAGCAGCGGCGGCTTCTACGGGGCCGAGCGGATGTTGCTGGATCATTGCCTGGCCACGCCGGGGCAGCACCAGGTGCTGTTCCTCGACGCGCCGCCAGAATTGATCGCGCGATTTCGCGAGGCCGGGGTGGACGCTCGCGCTTGTGCCGGGCTCGGCGGACTGCTGCGGCACTTGCGTCAGCGCCGTGGCGACAAACCATTGCTCAACACCCACAACTTCAAAGGGCTGCTGTTCGGCTGGGTTGGCGCCACGCTGTTGCGCCTGCCGCTGGTAATCACTCAGCACGGCTTCACCCCGCGCAGTCGCAAGCAGAAGTTCTACACCTGGCTGAGCCTGCAACTGTGCCGCACGGCGTCGGTGAAGCAGGTGGTCTGCGTGGCGCAAAGTATCGCCACGCTGCACCTCGAGGCCAGCGTGCGTGCGGAGAAGTTGCAGGTGATTCCCAACGGTCTGCCAGCGGCGCCGGCGATGCAACCGGTGGCCGACCGGCAACGCTGGCTGGCCGGTTACGTCGGCCGGTTGAGCAGCGAGAAAGGCCCGGACCTGTTCCTCGATGCGCTGATCGGCTTGTGTCACCAGCATCCGCAGCTGGACGCTGTGATGCTCGGTGACGGCCCGGAACGTGAGGCCTTGCAGACGCGCATCGACGCTGCCGGTTTGCCGCAGCGGATTCGCCTGCCGGGCTATCAGACGGCAATGCAAGGCTGGTGGCAGCAACTCGATGCGCTGGTGATCAGCTCGCGCACCGAGGGCACGCCGATGATTCTGCTCGAAGCGATGCAGGCCGGGGTGCCGGTAGTGGCGTTCGCGGTCGGTGGTATTCCCGATGTCTTGCAGGACCGTCACAACGGCCTGCTCGCCGCGCCGATGGATACCGCCGCCCTCGCCCGCCAGCTCGACACCTTGCTGGCCGAGCCGAAACTGGCCGCGCAGTTGCGCGACAACGCCAGACGCACACAACAGGAACACTACGACCTCAAGGCTTTGGCCGAACGCTGGTCGCAGCTGTACATCCACACGGCACGGGAGGCACGCACATGATTTTCCCGCTCTCGATAGTCAGTCTGTTCGCTTTGGTGAGCCTCGGTTTGCTGGCCAGTCCCTGGCCGTATCTGGCGCCGGGGGCAGTGATTGGCCTGGTCGGTTTCACCGTCCTGTACCGCAAGCCGACCTGGGGCCTGCTCGGCATTGCCGCGCTGGTGCCGTTCGAAGGGTTCTTCAAGGACAGTTCTGTGTCCGGGAGCAAGTTGCTCGGCGCCTCGCTGGCGGTGATCGTGATGTTGCAACTGGCGCTGCATCAGATTCCGTCCGAACGCCTGCGCAGCAACCTGTGGCGCTACCTGATCGGTTTCATGGCGCTGTACCTGCTGAGCCTTTTCGCCAGCGACAATCTGGGCATGTCGCAAACTCATCTGCGTGAACTGAGCGTCGGCCTGGTGCTGTTCGTGATCACCCTGTTGATCGGCCGTGAGTTGAATCTGGATCTGTTCGCCCGCCTGGTCACGCTCAGCGTCAGTACGACATGCGCAATGGCGATGTTTTCCAGCCGATTCCAGGACAAGGGCCGCGCCGCCGGCCTGCTCGAAGACCCCAACGCCTTCGCCTTGCTGATCGCTTTCGCCGTGCCGCTGGGCCTGCTGCTGGTGATCCGCAGTCCGAACCTGCTGCAACGCCTGTTCTGGGCTGGCTGCTGCCTGCTACTGCTCGGCGGCATGACCAAAACCGAGTCGCGCTCAGGGCTGGTGGTACTGGCGTTGAGTCTGGCAATCGGGGTCTGGCACTACCGCCAACAGCTGACCCGCATTCGTCCACGGCATTTCGGCTTCGCCATGCTCGGCGCTGCGATCATCCTGCCCTTGGCGATCTATGCGATGCCGGCCGGCTATCTGGCACGCATTCAGTCACTGAGCATTCTCAGCGCCGGGGCCAAGGCTCAGGACGAATCCCTCGGCCGTCGCGCCTCCTACATTGTCGTCGGCAGCCAGATCATCCGCGAGCATCCGCTGCTCGGCTCCGGCCCCGGCACCTTCCCGTTGCACTACGCGACCACCGGTTACGCCAAGGCGTTTTCCGCCAACCGCAAGATCGGCGACCTGTATCGCCGGGCGCATAACACTTATCTGGAGATCTTCAGCGAACTGGGGATTCCCGCCGGCCTGCTGTTTGTCGGCATGCTGGTGCAGGGTTTCTACAACCTGATCCGCGCACGACGCACGTGGCTGCAACGGCGCGAGTGGCAGCACGCAGGCATGGTTACCCATCTGGGGATGAGCTTTCTGTCATTGACGTTGTTTCTGATGTTCCTCAGCGCGCCGAACCTGAAGTACCTGTGGATCATGCTGGCGCTGACTTGGGTGCTGCGTCTGAAAGCCGAGCAGGCAGCGCTGACGGAGGCCAAAGCATGAGCCGGATCAGCATTGTCATTCCGATGTACAACGAAGCCCGGCACATCGGCCGCACCCTGCTGGCCGCGAGCAAAGCCGCGCACGCTGCCGACATCGACTGTGAACTGATCGTGGTCGACAACGGCTCCAGCGACGAGGGGCCACAGATCGCCCGCGCATTCGGCGCGCAGGTTCTGCTGGCGCCCGGGCTGCTGATCGGCGCGTTGCGCAATCGTGGCGCAACGGTTGCCCGCGGTGAATGGCTGGCGTTCATCGATGCCGATATCGAGATGCCGGAAGACTGGCTGAAGCAGATGTTTGCCCTAGCAGCAGGCGACCAGGGGGACGTCTTCGGCCTGGATCTGCACACTCCTGCCACAGCGCCATGGTTCGCCGCCGCGTGGCAGCGCCGCTCTTTGCGCCCCTC
The DNA here is from genome assembly GCF_057291835.1 of Pseudomonas sp. 1L-B-1-E-C1. Taxonomy (NCBI): domain Bacteria; kingdom Pseudomonadati; phylum Pseudomonadota; class Gammaproteobacteria; order Pseudomonadales; family Pseudomonadaceae; genus Pseudomonas; species Pseudomonas sp. 1L-B-1-E-C1. Next base: position 32,880 of record NZ_JBXAWN010000011.1, read on the forward strand.
GAGCCGCGCCACGCGCACCGTGCAATGGCTGCCCAGTGCCAACCTGCTAATGCGCAAGCAGTGGTTCGACAAGGTCGGCGGATTCAACGAAACCCTGCGCACCGGTGAGGACAAAGAGTACACCCTGCGTCTGCACAGACACGGCGCGCGCTTGCTGTCGGTCAATACCAGCGTCGCCCTGCACTGGGGCTACGAAATGACCTGGCGCGAATGGATCGGCAAGGAACTGTGGCGTCAGGGCAGTCACCTGCAATTGCTCCGCGCCCACGGCATGAGCCTGCGCCTGCTGCGCTTTCCGCTGCTGTCATTGCTGGTGTGGTTGCTCGATGTTCTCGCGATCGTCGCATTGCTGGGCGGCCACGCGCAGCAGGCGTTGATGCTGCTGATGGCGGGCCTGCTGCCCGGTCTGCTGCTCAGTGTGCGGCAAAGCATTCGCCAGCATAACCTCAGCCTGACCTTGCAACTCTGGGGCCTGCACTGGGTGCGTCTGCACCTGGCGAGCGCGGCATTGATTCTCGGTCTGTGTCATTGGAATGCAAGGAGGCCTGCCCGTGGCTGAACTCATTTTTTGCCTGTGCCTCCTGTTGCCAGCGTATGCCTACATCGGCTATCCGCTGCTGCTGACCTTGCTCGCGCCGCTGTTTCCGGCCTGGCGCCATGCCCCGGCGCCGCCGTTGAATATCAGCATCGTCATCGCTGCGCACAACGAGGCGCGGCACATCGAGCACAAATTGCGCACGCTGCTGGCCCAGGACTATCAACCGGCGACGCTGCAGATCATTCTGGCCAGCGACGGTTCGACCGATGACACCGTGGCCTGCGCGCACAAAGTGATTGATCCGCGCATCACCGTGCTCGACCTGCCGCGTCAGGGCAAAGCCGCCACGCTGAATGCCGGCGCCGCCCTGAGTAGCGGCGACATCCTGGTGTTCACCGATGCCGACAACCAATGGTCGCGCGACACTCTCGGGCACTTGCTCGCGCCGCTGAGCGATCCGCAGGTCGGCGCCTGCGCCGGGCACATGGTGATCCCGGTCACCGGTGGTGGCCTGAGCATCGGCGACAGTCTGTATCGGCATTACGAAGGCTGGTTGCGCCGGGTCGAGAATCGCACCGGCTGCATGGTCTCCGCCGACGGCGCCCTGCTCGCCTTGCGCCGCGAGCTGTTTCAGAACGTGCCGGCCGAGGTAAACGACGATTTCTTCATCAGTACCTGCGCACCGGTGGCGCACAAACGCATCGTTTATGTGCCCGAGGCGCAGGTGATCGACCAGGGCGTCGACGAAGCGGACAAGCAGTGGCGCCGCCGCCAGCGAGTCACCGTCGGTGGCCTGCAGAGCCTGGCGCAACGCCGTGAACTGCTCAATCCCTTCAAGCACGGCCTGTATTCGATCGCATTGATCAGCCACAAACTGATCCGTCGACTGGCGCCGGTGCTGTTGTTGCCGCTGCTGCTGAGCAATTTCTGGCTGTGGAACGAACACGGTTTCTACCGCCTGAGCCTGGTCGCGCAATTGCTCGGTTACTCGATTGCCATCGCCGGCCTGCTGGATGCGCAACACCGTTTGCCCAAACCTTTCCGCCTCGCGGCATTCCTGCTGGTGACGCTGGCAGGCATGAGCGTCGGCCTGTGGCAGTTCCTGCGCGGGCAACGTTACGCACAGTGGAATCCTGACCAGAATCGTTGAGAGGACGCATGCCATGGCGATCAAACAGTTGATAAAACGCACCAGCGGCTGGCTCTATCTCAACTCGTCCGTGGGGCGCAACCAGTTGCACGGGGCCGGGGTCATCCTGATGCTCCACCGGGTGCTGGCCAACGACCGTGCCGCCAATCTGCCGCACCGCAATGAACTGTGCGTCGGTCCACAAGCGTTCGAACACTTGCTGATGTGGCTGCGCAAGCATTTCGATTGCGTGCCGCTGATGGAATTGCTGCAGCCCAACGCCCTGCGCACCGAGCGCCCGCGCGTGGCGCTGACCTTCGATGACGGCTGGCGTGACAACGCGGTCAATGCTTATCCGCTGTTGCAGAAATATCAGGTGCCGGCGAGCATTTTTCTTTCCACCGATTTCATTGGCAGCCGGCAACGCTTCTGGTGGGAAAGCGTCGGTGAAACGCTGTGGGGCAGCCATGGCGAAAAGGCCCGTATGCACCTGATCGAGCATCTGCGCATCACCGGCCATCCGCTGCCGGTGTTGCTCGACGATATCGATGTCGACCGGCGCAGCCTGGCGCTGCTGCATTACCTGCAAGGGCTGAAGAGCCTCGATCCGCAGGAACTTGAACGTCTGACCAATGAGTGCCTGCCGGATTCTCTGCCGCAAGCGCTGGACTGGCATCAGGTGCGCGCCATGGAAGCGTCCGGTCTGGTGCGCTTCGGCCCCCACGGCGCCAGTCATGCGATCCTCACCGGCCTGGACGATGTACGCCTGCACGAAGAAATCAGCCGTAGCCGCGACGCCCTGCACAACGGCTGCAATCGGCCCTTGCCGGTTTATTGCTACCCCAACGGCGACAACGATGAGCGCGTGCGCGAGCAGGTCGCCAATCACGATTACCCGTTTGCCCTTGGTACGGCCACCGGACTCTATCGCGGTGCCGGCGATCCGCTGAACCTGCCGCGCTTCGGCGTCAGCCAACGCACCGCGCGCAGTCCGGAGCTGCTGTCGTTACGCATCTTTCGCGGGGCACGGCCATGAGTCGCGGCAGCTACATCCGGCATCTGGCCCTGAGCATGGGCACCAAACTGGCGATGATTGCCTTGCGCCTGCTGCGCAACGTCTTGCTCGCACGCATTCTCGGCCCCAGCGAGCGCGGCTTGTTCGCACTGCTCAGCACCCTGCCGGATCTGATCAGTGCGGCCACCAGCGGCGGCTTGAATTCGGCAGTCGGTTATCAAGCGGCCAACCAGCGACCGATGGGTCTGTTGCTCGCTCAGGTCTTGGTGTTCGGCTGCCTTCTGGCCGGGCTGCTGACGTTGCTGGTGGTGGCGTTGGCGCGAGAGTTCGGCAGCGAACTCGATGTCACCCTGCAGCTCGGTCTGCTGGCCTGGTTGTTGCTGCTGGCGGTACCGCTGACCGTGCTCAAAAGCGGCCTGCTGACCTTGCACAACGCGTCGGGCGGCGTAGTCGCTTTCAATGTCCTGCGCCTGATCGAATCGCTGGCGCCGCTGCTGCTGTTTGTGGCGCTGTTCTGGATGTGGAAAGAGGCGGCACTCGAAGCGGCACTGATCAGTTGGCTGGCCGGTATCAGCCTGGTGGTACTGGTGGGCTGGATGTGGCTCAAACGCGCACAGCCGCTGCAACTGCAATGGGACCGTGCGAGCCAGAAGGAGTTGCTGAAATTCAGCGCGCGCAGCCATCCGGACCTGCTGTTCCAACAGGTCATTCTGCGCTCCGATTACCTGTTCATCGGCGCCCTGCTCGGCAGCAGTGCGCTCGGCCACTACGCCATGGCCAGCGCCGCCGCCGAACTGCTGCTGATCGTCCCGGAAGCGGTCACCACACCGCTGATGAAGCGTCTGCTGCAACAGGACAAGGGCATGGACAAGGTCACGCCGCTGGCGCTGCGCCTGACCGCCACAGTGATGCTCGGCGCCTGCGTCAGCATGGCGCTGATCGGCGAATGGCTGATCGTCACCCTGTTCGGCGTCGCCTACCAACCGGCGTACCCGGCGCTGCTGGCTTTGCTGCCGGGGCTGTTGGGCCTGTGCTACGCCAGCATTCTGCGCCTGGACCTGATCGGCAAGAATCGCCCTGCCACCGTCTCGCTGATGATGGGCGTGGGGGCGTTGCTCAATCTGGCCCTGAACCTGCTGCTGATCCCCAGCTACGGCATCGTCGGCGCAGCAGCGGCGTCCTCGATTGCCTATCTGGCCGTAACCCTGGCAATGCTGGTGCTTTATTGCAGACTCAGCGGCGTACCGTTCTGGCACACGCTGTTCATTCTGCCCGGTGACATCAGCCCGATGTGGCTGATGCTGCACCGCAGGAAAGCCGCATGAAGCGCCTGGCCCTGCTGTGCGGACTCGGCATGACGCTGAACGCCTTCGCTGCGCCCATGCAGTGGGGCGACATCCGCGACGGCAGCCTGTATCTGCAAGCCGATCGCCCGGATACCGTCACCGTGCGCTGGGTGCCGGCGTGGCAGGCCGAGGCTAATGAAGAGCATATCTATCTGCTCGACGGCCATGGCCGTTTGCAAGGTGACCGGTGGATCAAGGCCAGTGAAGTCCGTGGCTCGCAGCGCTGGCCGCTGGTGCCGGGAGCTGCCGGTTATCGCCTGGAAATTCCCGGCTACAGCTTCCGCAGTTACCGCGTCGAGCATGACGACAAGACCGTGGCGCTGTTCAGTCCGGCCAAGGTGCATTTCAGTGTCGAAAGCCGCAAGGGCGATGAGCTGTTTTTCCAGGTCGCACCGGGAGAGCATGCGGTGCTGAACGGCAAATACCATGGCGGCGTCAACGCGCTGCAAGCACAGCGTGTGGACGATGGACAACAGCTGTCGCTGGCCCTCAAGCCCTACCGCGCCTATTGGCAATTCGATCAAGTGGCCTTGCCGGTCAGCGACCGGCCTCAGGTCTGGCGCTTGCGCCTGCAGGGCAGCGGCAAAGCGGCGTTCTGGCTCGACGGCACGGCCAACCTGTTTGCGCAGAATCCGCAGCAGTTGCAGCCAGTGCGTGAAGAGTCGGGTGAGGTAAACCTGACCCTGCACGCCAAGGTGCTCGGGCGCACTCCGGATCTGGGCATCGCGCTGCCCAATCTGATGCCGCCTGCGAGCAGTCATGCCGCACTGGATGCGTTGAAACCGGGTGCGGCGAGTTATTACAGCTACGTTGACGTCAGCTCGAAAAATGCCCGTTTCGAAGACCCGGTTCGTCAGCTCTATCAGACGCGCTTCGGCATCCGCCAGGACATCACTCTGCTCGCGGGCACCGGGCGTCAGGCCAATCTGCGCGCCGACGTACAAAGCAGCAACGGCCTCGATGCCTGGCTCGCCAGCACTCGCACACTGGGGGGGCAAGGCACGCATTACATCGGCTTCGCCGACGAGCCAAACCTCAACTATTCGAGCTACGAGGATTACCAGGCGATTTTTGTCAGCATGGCCCGCCAGGTGCGCAGCGATCCGGCCAATGCCAAAGCCGGCGTGCGCATCGCCATGCCCGCCACTTCGCGCCTGGTCAACGGCCCGTTCGCCAATAACGCCGCGGGCAAACGCGGGATCGATTGGGCACGGCGTCTGCTCAGTGAGTCGCCCGATCAGATCGACGCGTTGGCCTGGCACGAATGGATGATCCGCGACCTGCTCGCCACCCGCGTCTACCGCGACAGCGTGCGCCGCGCCGCGGAACTGGTAGGGCTCGGCGCCAACGGCCAGCCGCGCAAAGCCTTGCTGCTCGATCAGACCAACATATCCAGCGGTTCAAGCCTGAGCCCGTACGACCAGGAAACTCACTACGCCGCGCTGTGGTGGGCCTCAGTGGTCATCAATGCCTCTCAGGACGGCTTGCTGAGCATGCTCAATTGGTTTCAGGCAGCCGACGAGCCGCCCTACGCCAAGGGCATGGTGCGCGTGCTGGGCGGCGATCGCTTCGAGCTGAAACCGGTGGGCCTGGCCCAGCAATCCATTGCCCGGCATTGGCTGCCGCACGTGCTGCAACTGGATAACGACGCTTTCGAAGTGGATGTGCTGGCGATGGCCGGTGACGAGCAGCGCACTGTGCTCGGGGTGAACAAAGGCACACGTCTGCAACGCGTTGATCTGAGCGGCGCCAAGTGCCCGCTTGAGCACGGCGCCCTGCATTTCTTCGGCGCTGACAATCGCGCCCGCGACGCACCGTTTGCCTGCGAAAACGGGCGCGTGCGTTTCGAATTACCCGGGCAAACCCTGTTTGCCCTGAACTGGAACGCTTCATGAACCGCCCTTCTGCCCTGCGAGCGTCATGCTGCGCGCGGCACCTTCATCAGGAGAAGAGACCATGGATATTTTGCAAAAACTCAGCGGACATATCCGTCGCAAAGGCCTGCGAGCGACCTTGGCGAAGATCCGCACAATGTACATTTTTTCCCATCGGCAATTGCTGTGGATGGAGCGGGATCTGGTCAGCCCCGTGCCGCCGCACAACCTCAAACCGTACCCGCCACTGCGCATAATGAAGATCACCGCAGACAACGCCAGCGCCTTCACCCGTTACTTCGGCGACCGTGTCGGCGTCATGGCCGAGCTGGCCAATGAAGGTCACACCGGGCACATGCATGTCGATGAGCATGGCGATGCCGTGGCCTTTATCTGGGGCACGCCGCGCGATTATTTTGATCGGCATTACTACGGTTGCCGGTTCCCGGTGAAACCCGGCGAGTTCTTCGAGTTCGGTGGCGAAATGGCCCGCGCCTACTGGGGCACCGAATTGTCAGTCGATGTGCAAGTGCGCCTGTGGAAAGCCATGGCCGCGCAAGGCTGCAGCAAAGTGGTCGATGTCTGTGACTCCAGCAACATCCCGGCGCTCAAGCTGCACCTGCGCATGGGCTATACCGAACAACAGCGGATCACCCATATCTACACGCTGTTTGGCCGCTGGCGCTTCTACCGCGAAACCCGTTACAGCGGTTCGCGCCTGGCAGCGCTGCGCAAAACTTCCCGTCCACCTGTCCCAGCAACGGCGGCCTGAACCTATGGCGATGCGATTCGAATGGCGCACATCCCTGTGCGCGGCCGACTTTCCGGCAGAGGCCTGTGAGGCACTGCGCCTGCGCGTGGCCGACCACACGCCGTTCAACAATCTTGGCTGGTTGTGCGCGGCGGAACAGGCGCTGGGCGAGAATCAGCATCTGCACATATTGCTCGGCTGGGAAGCAGAGGCATTGCGTTTGTGCCTGCCATTGGTGGCCAGCCGCGAACGCTTCGCCGGTCTCAAGTTTCGGGTTTTGCATCACTTGGGTTATCCGCTGGCCGATCGGCTGGCCTTGCTGTCACTGCTCGGCAGTGAAGACATGCACAAGGCGCTGCTGCTGATCCGTGAGCGCCTGCCCCATGCGCTGCTGCAACTCAACGAACTGTCGGAACCTGCCGGCGAAGAGAGTGCGCTCACCGAATGGATGGCGCGCAGTTCCACGGCTGAGCGACGCCTGAGTTGCCGGGTGCCGGTGCATCTGATCAGCGACGCCGACCGTCAGGAAGTTACCGGCGACCCGCGCTACAAACTGCGTCGGGCGCGTAAACGGATTGCCGCATGCGGTGCGCAAATACGCCGGATCACCCCGGATGCGCTGAGCATGGGCGCCGTGTTGCAGACCATCAGCGAAGTCGAAGCGCTGAGCTGGAAAGGTGATGAAGGCGTGGGAATTTTCGCCACACCCCACAGCCGCCAATGGATCGAACGCGCCTTCACCGCCCTCGCCGGCCAAGGCTTGGTGCGCGTGGTGATGCTGGAGCTGAACGGCCGCTGCATCAGCTATCGGCTGGGCCTGCTCGAACAGGGCCGACTCTACGACTACAACCTGGCGTTCCTGCCGCAGCATGCCGATCTGGGCAGCGGTCGGGTGCTGCTGGAGGAATGGATTCGCTGGGGCCTGGACGAGCAATGGCACTGGATCGATGCCTCGCGGGTCAGCCTGGAAAACTCCAGCCATCAACTGCACGAGCGCATGACCGGGCAACTGGAACACTGGCGCTGGAGCTTCTACTCATGGCGTCCCAGTGGCCTCCTGCTCGGCTTGGGGCTGCGTCTTTGGTACTGCGTCAAACCAGCCCTGCAAAAATGGCGCGCACAGCGTGCCGGCAGGCTGACAGCGGCAAATACATCCGCAATACAACCGGCAACATCATCCACCACACCTGGGCTAGCGCCTCGGAGAGCATCATGAACGTCATCGACAAACTGCTTCTGCGCATCAAACAAAAAGGCCTGCGCCGCACCCTTGGCGCTTTCGGCAAACGTTATGTCTTCGCTCACCGTGAATTGCTGTGGATGGAGCGCGATCTGGTCACACCGATCGCGCCGAACAAACTGCGTCCCTGTGAAGGTTTATTTAGAGTCGACATCACCGAGGACAACGCCAAGGCTTTCAGCAAGTACTTTGGTGACCGTGTGCAGACCATGGCCGAGCTGGCCGCTGAAGGGCACACCGGGCACATGTACCTGGATCAGGAAGGTCACACCGTCGGGTTTGTCTGGGCCAGCACTCGCGACTATTACGATCGACACTTCTACCGCTACACGTTTACGGTCCAGCCGGGGGAATACTTCCAGTTCGGTGCCGAAATCACCCGACACTATTTCGGCAGCAGCCTGACCGTCGATGCCCAGACCGCACTCTGGCAAGTCATGTCTGCCCGAGGCTTCAAAAAAGTGGTGGATATCTGCGACAACGCCAATATCCCGGCCCTGAAAATGCATGTGCGCCTGGGCTATAAGGAACAAGGACGGATCACCCATGTTTACGACCTGTTCGGCCACTGGCGCTTCTTCCGCGAAACGCACTACAGCGAGTCAAGGCTGGAGGCGCTGCGCAAGCCGGAAAGACCAGTGGTCAGTGCGCCGGCGCAAGCTTGATTCGGTCTGAATATTTTCGCCGGTTTTGATGCCGCCATCGCGAGCAGGCTCGCTCCCACACTGGATAGTCGCCGTACACGAAACCAATGTGGGAGCGAGCCTGCTCGCGATGAGGCCAGTAGCTGCAACCGCAGCTCTCACAATCGATTGGCTGGTTGCCTACAAACTGTGACGACACTTCCAATATTCGGAAAAGACTTGGCCGACTGTTTATCCGTATCCACTTGGATACAGTCGACTAATGACTTATCTTATCCAGCAAACCGCAATATTCCAGGCTTGGCACCGTTCGATTAGAGACTTGCGCGCCAAAGTGGCTATCGCCCGGCGTATTGATCGGGCGTCAACAGGTAATCTCGGCGACGCCAAATCGGTGGGCGATGGAGTCTCTGAGATGCGTCTGGATGTTGGCGCGGGCTACCGGGTGTATTTCACAATCCGCAATGGCGCAGTAATCATTCTGCTGGCCGGAGGCGACAAATCCTCACAAAGCGCAGACATCCGACGCGCACAAAAAATGGCAAAGGAGGTTTAACCATGAGCCAGACTTTGACGAATTTCGACATGGTCGCGCTGCTCGACAGTGACGAAGCCATCAGCGAATACCTGTCGCAGGTGCTTGCAGACGGAGACAGCGAAGAATTCCTTCGCGCTATCGGTTACGTGTTAAGAGCGCGAGGAATGACGCAGATCGCCAGGAATTCAGGCATGGGTCGTGAAAGTTTGTACAAGGCTTTTGCTCCCGGAGCGAAGCCGCGCTTTGACACAGTGCTGAAGGTAATTCATGCACTGGGCATCGATCTATATGCGCAGCCGGGGCACGTAGTCAATCACGCCGTTCCCTGAATTTTGTAGCGGTTGCAAGGCCGCCATCGCGAGCAGGCTCGCTCCCACACTGGATAGTCGCCGTACGCGAAACCAATGTGGGAGCGAGCCTGCTCGCGATGAGGCCAGCCGTCGCAATAAAGGTTCTCAGGCCTTGCTCGCCACCAGGCTAAAGCACATCGGCAACTGCGCCTGCTGGTTCAGGTAGCAGTCATACACCTCTTCTCGATTCGAATGCGCATACTCCTGAAAGTCCACAATGCTCAGCCCCGCTCCGATGGCGCCGCAAACAGCGACAGGCTTTCCCGACCGTTATTGCAGCCCAGTTGAATCACGTCTTTAACGTCGACTTCCAACAAGCCGCGCAAGGTGTCATCAAGGCAGCAAAACTCCGCCTGCGCGACATCACTGAGCAATGCCTGCCAGTCCGGCGAATCCTGATGATGACGGGCGGAATCGTTCCACGCCTGTCGATTGCTCTCGATGGCGGTTTTGGGGTTGGGCACTTCCATGGCGCACTCCGGATGAGGCTCGTGATTGAGCGGCGTGAGTCTAGAACAGACGCGGAGTTGGGGTTGTTGCGATGTTGTAAGCGCGAGTCTGGCGATGAATTACCGTTCTTCGCGAGTGTGCCAAAGGCGCAGCAGGTAGATAGTCGAATCGACAATTTCGTAGCGCATTTCGTAGTGCCCGACCAGAATCCTGCGAACATCTCGCGGTTCAAATTCTTCCAGACGTTCACCCAAGCGCGGATTGGCCAGCAGCATTATCGGAGCGGCGGTCAGCTGTTGCACAGTGCGCGCAGCGGCAGGTTGATTAACTGGTGCCAAAAACTCGTAAAGCCTGGTCAGGTCGGAAAGCCCTTTGCTGGTCCACTTCAACTCCATATCAAAGTGGAGCCTTGAGAGGCGTATCGGAACTCAAGCTGTCCGCCCATGCCTGCACTGATTGATGATCGATAACGCGCCCGGCGTCCACATCAGCCAAGGCTTCGCGCGTCAGACGGCTGCGCTCTTCCTCTTGATCAATCCAGGCGCTCAGGGCCTGTTTCACAATCCAGTTACGCGAGCGTTCCAGACGCTCAGCCATCAGATCGACCTTTTCGGCCAATTGCACGGGTACATGGGCAGTCACGGATCGGGTTTTGATTGGCGCGGCCATGTCAGTTGACTCCTTGAGATTGCGGGCAGCGGGCGTTCACCGTCGATCAGAGTAATCCTGCCCTATTGTGTTCGCTCAGCTTTGATACAAATTGAATCAAAGTTAATCATAACTGCCCATGCACCGCTATTTGGCCCGACAGAACGCGATACTCGACGGTAAATAAAATCAAAGATTCACATGACTCTGGTTAAGCCGCTCACGCAAAAACTCCACCAGCGCCTGCACCGGCCGCGAAGCCTGGCGATGTTGCGGATATACCGCCGATAAGGTCAGTGGCTCCGGGCGTAGATCATCCAGCACCGGCACCAGCCGCCCGTCCTTCAGCGCCGCGCCGACGATGAAGGTCGGCAGGTAGGTAATCCCCATCCCCTGCACCGCCGCGTCCCGCAGCAGTTCGCCGTTGTTCACGCGCATGCGGCCGGTGACGTTGATCAGCAGCGGTTTGCCCGGCGCTTCGTTGAAGCGCCATTGCACCGAGCGCCCGTGGCCGTACGGTAGGCAGTCGTGGCTGTGCAGGTCTTCGGGTTTGAGTGGCGTGCCGCGTTCGGCAAGGTACGCAGGGCTGGCGCAGTACACCCGTTCGATGCTGGCGATACGTCGGGCGATCAGCGTCGAGTCTTCCAGTACGCCGATGCGCAGGGCCAGGTCGTAGCCCTCGCCGAGCAGGTCGACCGGGCGATCGCTCAAATCGACCTCGACAGTAACCTCGCGATAACGCTGCAGGAACAGCGGCAACAGACAACCCAGATGCGCCACGGCAAACGACAGCGGCGCGCTCAGGCGAATCGTGCCGCGCGGTTCGGCGGTTTCACCGGCGATGCCCTGCTCGACCTGCTCCACCTCGCCGAGCAAACGTAGCGCCGACTCGTAGTAGCTCTGCCCGAGCGGGGTGACGTCGAGCCGGCGGGTCGAGCGATTCAACAAGCGCACACCGAGGCGCTCTTCCAGTTGCATCAAACGTCGGCTGACGAACTGCTTGGACAGGCCCAACTGATCAGCCGCGGCGGTGAAGCTGCCGGAGTCCATGACCTGGCAAAAAATACGCATGTCTTCGAACGGGTTCATTGTCACTCTCTGGTGGACAGTTAAACGCTTTATAGCCGCTTTTTCGCTTTTCAGCAGCCCATTAATCTTTGCTCACGGTTTGAAAACAACCCTGAACACAAGGAACTGCCGAAGGCTGCGATCCGATCGTTCCCATGCTCTGGGTGGGAACGCAGCCGGGGACGCTCCGCGTCCGACAATCAAAAGATCGCAGCCTTCGGCAGCTCCTACATCACACATTCAAAAATGGAATTGAACATGAGCATCAAGAAAACCCTCGCCGCCTCCCTCCTCGCCCTGTCCGTCAGCAGCGCCTTTGCCGCTGGCAACACTGGGGTCGAACACAACACTCAAGCATTCCTCGACGCCCTCGCCGCTGGCGGTGGTCGCCCGCTGGAACAGCTGAGCCCGAAAGATGCCCGTGCGGTGCTGACCGGTGCCCAGGCTTCGGTGAAGGTTGACCTGTCCGGTGTGGAAGTCAGCGACAAAGCTATCAAGGTCGACGGCCAGACCATCAACCTGAAAGTGGTGCGCCCGGCCAAGGTCAAAGGTGAGTTGCCGGTGTTCATGTTCTTCCACGGTGGCGGCTGGGTGCTGGGTGACTTCCCGACGCATCAGCGCCTGATCCGTGATCTGGTAGTCGGCTCTGGCGCCGTTGCGGTGTATGTCGATTACACGCCGTCGCCGGAAGCGCAGTACCCGACCGCGATCAACCAGGCTTACGCCGCGACGAAATGGGTGGCCGAACACGGCAAGGACATCGGCGTCGATGGCAAGCGTCTGGCGGTAGCCGGCAACAGCGTCGGCGGTAACATGGCGGCGGTCGTGGCGTTGATGGCAAAGGAGCAGAAAGCCCCTGCCCTGCGCTTCCAACTGTTGATGTGGCCGGTGACCAATGCGCAATTCGACGACGGCTCGTACCAGCAATTTGCCGAGGGTCACTTCCTCACCAAGGGCATGATGCAGTGGTTCTGGGACAACTACACCACCAACCCGGCCGAGCGTGCGCAGATCCACGCCTCGCCGCTCAACGCCAGCGCCGAACAGCTCAAGGGCCTGCCCGCTGCGCTGGTGCAGACCGCCGAGTTCGACGTGCTGCGTGACGAAGGCGAAGGCTACGCGCGGCATCTGGATGCGGCTGGCGTGCCGGTGACCTCGGTGCGTTACAACGGGATGATTCATGACTTCGGCCTGCTCAATCCGCTGAGCCAGATTGCGGAAGTCAAAGCGGCGGTGCGTCAGGCGGCGGCTGAACTGAAGACCCATCTGAATCCATAAAAGCAAAAGATCGCAGCCTTCGGCAGCTCCTACAGGAAAACGCATTCCAAAGTAGAAGTTGTCGCAGGCTGCGATCTTTTCATTTGCAGCCATTGCGGAGCTTCGGTCATGACTCTTTTCTACGCCCATCTGCTGTCCTGGAGCGCCGTCCTGTTGCTGCTCGACGCGGCACTCTGGCATTTCTCGCCCTTCATCCATCGCGCGCCGCGAGTCGGTGTGCGTCTGGCGTTGTTTCTGGCATTCAGCGCGCTGGTGATCAACGCCGGCGTCAGCCCGTTGCAGGCGCCGCTGTTCGCCGATGATCGCGTGGCGCAGCTGGGTGCGACGGCGCTGGGGATTCTCTGGTGGTTGTACGCAGCACGGGTGCTGACCGAAGTGATCGGCCTGGCGCTGATGCGCCGCATCGGTCACAGCGGTCGCTTGCTGCAGGACGTCATCGGCGCGCTGGTGTTTCTGGTCGCGATTGTTGCGGCGGCCGGTTACGTACTGGAACTGCCGGTCAAAGGCCTGCTGGCCACTTCCGGGGTGGTCGCCATCGTTGTCGGTCTGGCCCTGCAGAGCACTCTCGCCGATGTGTTTTCCGGCATCGTCCTCAACACTACCAAGCCCTATCAGGTGGACGATCTGGTGATGATCGACGGCGTCGAAGGCAAGGTCTTCGATATCGACTGGCGCGCCACGCACCTGCTGACCAGCGCCGGCACCATGGCGGTGGTACCGAACTCGGTGGCGGCCAAGGCGAAGATCGTCAACCTCAGTCGGCCGAGCAACATGCACGGCGTGTCGATCAGCATCCAGGTGCCCAACCACATTCGTCCGCGACGGGTCCTCGATGCCCTCGATCGCACCTTGCAGGGCAGCAGTTCGCTGTTGCTCAGCCCGGCGCCGAAAGCCGTGCTCAAAGAGGCTGGCGAAACCATGTCCGAATACGTTGCCAGTGGATTTATCGCCGAGCTCGGCAAGAAAAGCGAAGTGCGCAATCAGCTGTTCGACCTCGCCCACCGCCATCTCGAAGCGGCGGGCATTTCGCGGCACCCCGACGGCGTAATCGAACCGTCGAGCCGTGCTCGTGCGTTGCTGGATGAGGTGAAGATTTTCCGCTCGCTGAGCAGTGAGGAACGCGATCGCCTCGCTGAGTCGATGGTCGCGCAGCAGTACACGGCCGGTCAGGTAGTGCTGGATCTGGACGAAGTGCCGGACAGCCTGTTCGTGATTGCCACGGGCGTGGTCAGCGCGACGGTGCCGGACGGCAATGGTCAGACCGAGGCCGGACGCATGGGGCCGAGCGAAGTCATGGGTGAGCAGAGCATCCTCGCCGATACGCCGTCGCAGGCGACGTTCACGGCGCTGACGTCGAGCATCATCTATCGCCTCGACAAGCAGTTGACCCGAGAGTGCATGGACAAGCGCAGCGAAGTCGGCCGGGCCTTGAACAAGTTGCAGGCGGTGCGTCAGCAGAACAGTCGCCTCGCGTTGATGGCCAAACCGGTGGCGGTGAAAAAAGGCGGGTTCTTGGGTTGGTTGCAGAAGCGCTAACAGCAAAAGATCGCAGCCTTCGGCGGCTCCTACAGGGAAAATGCGTTCCCATGTAGGAGCTGCCGAAGGCTGCGATCTTTTGATTTTCTTACTTGGCGGTGAACTTGGTATAGCTGTTGATCAGGTTGCGATAGTTAGGCAGACGCTCGGACAGCAGGTGCGCCAGGCCTTCCATGTCGTTGCGCCAGTCGCCCTGCAGTTCGCAAGCCACAGCGAACCAGTTCATCAGGTGTGCACCGGCGGCCGACATCCGCGCCCACGCCGCTTGTTGCACGGTGGTATTGAAGGTGCCCGACGAGTCGGTCACGACGAACACTTCGAAGCCTTCAGCAATTGCCGACAGGGTCGGGAAAGCTACGCAGACGTCGGTCACGACACCAGCGATGATCAGCTGCTTGCGGCCGGTGGCCTTGATCGCTTTGACGAAGTCTTCGTTGTCCCAGGCGTTGATCTGGCCTGGACGCTGAATGAACGGCGCGTCGGGGAATTGCTCGAGCAGCTCAGGCACGATCGGACCGTTCGGACCCGCGTCGAAGCTGGTGGTCAGAATGGTCGGCAGCTTGAAGAACTTGGCGATGTCGCCCAGTGCCAGCACGTTGTTCTTGAACTCGTTCGGCGAGAAATCCTGCACCAGCGAGATCAGACCGGTCTGGTGGTCGACCAGCAGGACGACGGCATCATCTTTGTTCAGACGCTTGTAAGGAACGCTCATGGCAAAACTCCTGGATGGATGGTTGTTGCGGGAAGCGCCGGCCCTGATGACCGGCGCTTTTTTCAAACTCAGAACGCGAAGCAGGAACAGCCGAACGCGCCCCAGAAACCGGCGAAGTCACTGACCGGTGCATTCGACATCCGCGCTTTTTCATGGCTGTGGGTGTGCACGGCGCACGGCCCGCTGCACTGGTGAACCTGCGCCTGAAGTGGCGAGTTCGGACGCCAGTGGCCCGGGACTTTCACCACTGGCGACCAGTCCGGCAGTACCGGAATCGAACGCGGGCCGAGGTCTTCGAAATCGCCAGCGGCGTAGACGATCTTGCCGCCGACCACGGTCATCACCGACTCGATCCACTTGATCGCTTCTTCTTCGACGCTGAAGAAGTCCGCGCTCAGCGCCGCCAGGTCAGCCAGTTGACCGACGCGGATCTGGCCCTTCTTGCCCTGCTCCGAGGAGAACCAGGCGCTGCCGTGGGTGAACAGTTCCAGCGCGGTGCTGCGTGGCAAGCCTTCTTCGTACAGGGCCAGACCGCCAACAGTGCGGCCGCTGACCATCCAGTACAGCGAGGTCCACGGGTTGTAGCTCGATACGCGCGTGGCATCGGTGCCGGCGCCGACCGGCACGCCTTCAGCGAGCATGCGCTTGATCGGTGGCGTGGCTTCGGCAGCTTGTTTGCCGTAGCGATCGACGAAGTATTCACCCTGGAACGCCATGCGATCCTGAATCGCAATGCCGCCGCCCAGCGCTTTCACGCGCTCGATGTTTTGCGGGGTGATGGTTTCCGCGTGGTCGAAGAACCACGGCAGACCGTTGAACGGAATGTCGCGATTGACCTTCTCGAACACGTCGAGCATGCGGCTGATCGATTCGTTGTACGTGGCGTGCAGACGGAACGGCCAGCGCTGCTCGACCAGGTGGCGCACCACCGGCTCCAGCTCCTGCTCCATGGTCTGCGGCAGGTCCGGGCGCGGTTCGAGGAAGTCTTCGAAGTCAGCGGCGGAGAACACCAGCATCTCGCCAGCGCCGTTGTGGCGCAGGTAGTCGTCGCCCTGATGCAACTTAACGCTGCCGGTCCAGTTCTGGAAATCGGTCAGCTCTTCTTTCGGCTTCTGGGTGAACAGGTTGTAGGCGATGCGTACGGTCAACTGGTCGTCTTTGGCCAGTTGCTCGATCACTTGGTAATCGTCAGGGTAGTTCTGGAAACCACCGCCGGCGTCGATCGCACTGGTCAGGCCGAGGCGATTGAGTTCACGCATGAACTGGCGGGTCGAGTTGACCTGATATTCCAGCGGCAGCTTCGGCCCCTTGGCCAGTGTCGAGTAGAGAATCATCGCGTTCGGCCGCGCAACCAGCATGCCGGTCGGGTTGCCGTTGCTGTCGCGCACGATCTCGCCACCCGGCGGGTTCGGCGTGTCGCGGGTGTAGCCGGCCACGCGCAGGGCGGCGCGGTTGAGCAGCGCACGGTCGTAGAGGTGCAGGATGAAAACCGGGGTATCCGGCGCCGCCTGGTTGATTTCTTCCAGGGTCGGCATGCGTTTTTCGGCGAACTGGAATTCGTTCCAGCCACCGACCACACGCACCCACTGCGGGGTCGGTGTGCGATCGGCCTGATCCTTGAGCATGCGCAGCGCGTCGGCCAGCGACGGCACGCCTTCCCAGCGCAGTTCGAGGTTGTAGTTCAAACCGCCGCGAATCAGGTGCAAGTGCGAGTCGTTGAGGCCAGGGATAACGCAGCGGCCTTTCATGTCGACCACTTGCGTGGCGCTGCCCTTGAGGGCCATGGCCTCGGCATCGTTACCGACGGCGACGAAGCGGCCATCCTTGATCGCCACCGCACTGGCCAGTGGTTTTTCCCGGTCTACGGTATGAAATTGGCCATTGAATAAAATCAGATCGGCGCTCATCGCAGTTCCTCAAGCAAAAGTGAAAAGAAGCGAACCCCGCGCTCAGCGTGGCGAGGTTCCTTGGGAATCGAGGTGTTCATGGGCCTGGCTGGCTTCCAGCCACGGGGTGAACAAACGGGTCACCGGCGGCATCACCACGTAGACCACCGAAAGGACGATGGTCAGGGTGATAAAAAAGGTGGCGACCACGTAGTTGGAAAGGATTGGATGCAGCGCCAGCAACGGCCCCCAGATCAGCGGCACCAGCAAGGTGTGCGGCAGAATCACCAGCAGCGAGACCACGGCCTGCTTCCAGCGCGGCGGCGGCGAAGCGGCATCGGCAAGGGGCGAGAACCAGAATTCATTGACCGGAGCGACTTCGGTCTGATCACCGTCGGCCAGCATCGGCGCAGCTTCGGCGACCAGCGCCTGACGCTCGGAGGATTCCAGCCAGCCCTGCATCGCTTCGGTGGAGCTGAAACGCAGCACGCAGGTATAAAAATCCAGACGCCCGCGCTTGCCGCGCACCACGTCCACTCCCAGATGCCCTTCGCGCTGCCCGGCAACGCGCACGATGTTGCGCAGCCATGCTTCATACGCCGACTCGAAACCGGCCTTGACCGAGTGTTTGATGATCAACGTGACAGTCTCATCGGCCCCCGGTGCTTGTTGATTCAGGACTTCAGGCATAACGCAGCACTCCGGGCAAACGAACAGGAACCGCCAGCCGTCCAGGCCCGGCGATCAATACAGTGGTGAAAAGAATCAACAGCAACCAGCCGAACTGCCCTTCGGCCACACTCCATTGCGGATGCACGACCA
The DNA here is from genome assembly GCF_057291835.1 of Pseudomonas sp. 1L-B-1-E-C1. NCBI lineage: Bacteria > Pseudomonadati > Pseudomonadota > Gammaproteobacteria > Pseudomonadales > Pseudomonadaceae > Pseudomonas > Pseudomonas sp. 1L-B-1-E-C1. Next base: position 50,705 of record NZ_JBXAWN010000011.1, read on the forward strand.
GCAACGCCACCAGCAGCACAAAGAGAATAGGCAAGCAGGCCAATCGCGCCAGCACACCGGCGACGATCAGTAGTGGGCAGAGGACTTCGGCGAAGATCGCCAGGATCAGGGTCAGGTGGGCACCGAGGTGGAACGGATCTTCGATCAGTTGCAGTTGCGCGGTGAAGTCCAGCAGCTTGGGCAAGCCGTGCACCCACAACAGAAACAACCCGCCGCTGACCCGCAGGAACAGCAACCCGATGTCGCGTGCCTGTTCATCCCTCGTAGCAATCATGACCCGACCCTTTGAATGTCATTGACGGGAATCATGCCAAGGCCGGGGCGGGAGAAATTGGATGGGTGTGCTTAGTTGCTTTTCAGACCGCCGACGGTCTGCAGTCAGCCACAAAACATTGTGGGAGCGAGCCTGCTCGCGAAGGCGTCGGGTCAGTCAGATCCACACTAACTGACACACCGCTTTCGCGAGCAGGCTCGCTCCCACACGAAACTGCTTGTGTGATAGAAGGCGGTTAAAGCGCCGGAATATCCAGCGGCGCCGCCATGAACTGGCTGATCCGCGACCGCAGCCATTTCTCCGCCGGGTCGTTGTCGTGCACCCCGCTCCACGCCATCGACAATTGCGCGGCATCGATCGGGAATGGCGGGTCTTCGGCACGCAGGGCGCAGCCTTCGACCAGTGCACAGGCAGCGTAATCCGGCACGGTGGCGATCATCTCGGTACCGGCGAGCAAGGCACGCAAGCCACTGAATTGCGGCACACCGAGAACCACCCGGCGGCAGCGGCCGATCTTGGCCAGATCGAGGTCGATATTGCCGCTCAGGTCACCGGAGAACGACACCATCGCATGCGGTCGCTCGCAATATTCGTCCAGCGTCAGCGGCCCCGGACGATCATCGCCGCGCAGGACTTTGCAGGGAATGTCGCGCAGCTTCTTGCGCTTGGCATTGGCCGGCAGATCCGTGGTGTAACTGACACCCACGGAAATTTCCCCCGAGGCCAACAACGCCGGCATCAACAGATAGTTGGCGCGGCGCACCACCACCACGATCCCCGGCGCCTCCTGCTGAAGCTGGCGCAACAATGGTGGAAACAGACCGAACTCGGCGTCGTCCGACAAACCGATGCGGAACACGTCGCAACTGCTCGCCGGTTCGAATTCCTTGGCGCGGCTGACCGCACCGGAAATCACGTCCATCGCCGGTTGCAGCTCCTTGAGGATCGCCAGTGCCCGCGCCGTCGGCTCCATGCCGCGACCGTTGCGCAGTAGCAACGGATCGTCGAACAGATCGCGCAAGCGCCCCAGCGCAGCACTGACCGCCGGCTGGCCCATGAACAGTTTTTCGGCGACGCGGGTCAGGTTCTTTTCGAACATCAGCGCTTCGAAAATCACCAGCAGGTTCATGTCGACGCGGCGCAGATCGTTACGGTTCATGGGCGTGGTTTCCTTATCGGTGTCAGACGCTTTTTGCCACTGGCGCTGGGCACTTTACTCGATCAACGGCACTTTCGCCGCGCGTTTGTACGGGCCGTATTCCACCGGCACCCACTGGAAGTGTTTGCCCTCGGCGGTGATGTGGCCGATACCCGGGAACGGCAAATGCGCGGCCGTCACCCAGGTCTTGCTCGCCGCCGCCGCACTGAACACGGCCTGACGACTGCCGATCGCTTGCTGACTGTTGACGTCAAAACCGATCGACACTTCCGGGTGCAAAAACTGCACCGCCAGGTTGTGCACCAGATCGCCCATGAACACGATGCTCTGCTGCTGCGAGGTGAAGCGGTACGTCGTGCTGCCCGGCGTGTGCCCGGCTTCGAGGGTGGCTTCGACCAAGCCTGGCAACGGCGACTGCCCGGGGGCGAAAGTCTTGAAGCGACCGGCTGCAACATAGGGCGCGGTGGAGTCCTGGGCAATTTTGAAAAACTCTTTGGCGCCTGCCGGGGCCTTGGCCAGCGCTGCCGGATCGAGCCAGTAGTCGGCCTCGGCTTTGGCTGCAAACACGGTGGCGTTGGCGAACAGCGGTTTTTTCTCTGCATCGACCAGACCACAGACGTGATCGAGGTGCAGGTGAGTCAGCAGAATCGTGTCGACCTGCTCAGGCTTGTAGCCGGCGGCCTGCATGTTGGCCGAAAGCTGCCCGGCGGTGGCGCCGATGCATTGCCCTGCACCGGTATCCACCAGAATCAGCTGTTTGCCGGTGTTGACCAGAAAGGCATTGAACGCGGTCTGCACCCCTGGGGTTTCAATCGAACGGCGGGCGAGGAGCGCGCGAATCTGGCTCTGGCTCATGCCCTGCAACAACTTCGGCGACAAATCGTTGTAACCGTCGAACAACGCCGTGACTTCGTAATCGCCCACCGCCAAGCGGAAGTAACCCGGCGCCTGAGTGCCCACCTGCGGCGCCTGCGCCATCGCGCCGGACATTGCCAGCATGACCGCCAGAGTCGTCGCTGCTTTTACCCTGCCTTTCATTGCATTCCCCTTTGATCCTGGCCGACGCCGGCCGCGCTTTATCGACATCGTCGCGTAAAGCCCGGGCGCTGACTTGCAAGGATGTGCTGAGTTCCAGCGTTAGCGAGGAAATTAACAACGATTAACTCGTCAGCCTCACGCCCTCGCCCAACAATGAAGACCTCTGCGCAGCGTTGCTTTTTTGACCTGAGGGAATGCGCCGACCGTGCCTTCCCCACCGACACGGACCTTGGCCATGGCTTATCTACAGCAAACCGTCGCCCTCGCCCCTGCCTGCGAACCGCGGAAAAACGCGACTGGCGGACTCAGTCCTCAGCGCGAGCGCCAGATCAAACAGTTGATCCTCGAGCGCCTGGGCGAAAGCCTCGAAGTGGCTGAACTGGCCCGGGCCTGTTCACTGTCACGCAGTCATTTCTCCCGCGCGTTCAAGTGCAGCACCGGCCTCTCGCCACAAGACTGGATTCGCACCCAGCGTCTGGCCCGGGCCAAGTTGCTGATCCAGCACACCGACCTCAGCCTGACGCAGATCAGCCTGGAGTGTGGCTTCTGCGATCAGGCGCACTTCTGCCACATGTTCACTCGCAGCGAGGGCATCAATCCGTTCGCCTGGCGCTGTCGAGTGATGGGCAAACTGAACAACAGCGCCGCGCAGCCTGCGGTGTTTTGACTGCTGCCGTTACGCCACCCGTTGCACTGATGCTCAAACCTGAGGATTATGCCCGGACACCCCGGATCAGACGGCCTGCGCATGCGCCAGGGACTGATTCGCCCTGTCCGCCGCATTACCGCAGGAGCGCGCTGTTGAGTTTTCCCCCGAATCAGGCCATTGCATTTGGCCCCTATCGGATTCATCCCGGGCAACGACTGCTGATTGAAGGCCAACAGCCTTTGCGCCTGGGACGGCGGGCGATGGACATCCTCCTGATTTTGCTGGCCCACGCTGGTGAAGTGGTGAGCAAGCAGCAATTGATGGCCGGGGTCTGGCCAGACAGTGTCGTCGAAGACATCAACCTGCGCGTGCACATGGCGGCGCTGCGCAAGGCGCTGGGCGACGGGCAGAACGGGCAGCGCTATATCGTCACCGTGGCGCAGCGCGGCTACAGTTTTGTCGCACCGATTGTGCTCGACAGCATCGAACAGAAACCTGCGGTCGCTGTAGCCAGACACAACCTGCCGCTGCGCCGTACGCGAATGATCGGTCGCCAGCCGGTGGTCGATCACCTGATCGCGCAACTGCCGCGCCGACGCTGCATCACCCTGGTCGGCCCCGGCGGCATCGGCAAAACCACGGTCGCCCTGCGTGTCGCCGAGCAATTGATCGGCCAGTATCGCGACGGTATCCGCCTGGTGGATCTGGCTCCCATCGCCGATCCCGCGCTGATCGGCTCGCACATGGCGACACTGCTCGATCTGTCCGCAGCTGAAGGCGATGCGCAGGCTTGTCTGGTCGATGGCCTGCGTGATCGGCAAATGTTGCTGGTAATCGACAACTGCGAGCACTTGATCGATGCGATCGCGGCGCTCAGCGAGCGGATTCTGCGCGGCGCGCCCAAGGTGCATATCCTCGCGACCAGCCGCGAGAGCCTGCGCGCCGAGGGCGAGTTCGTGCAGCGTCTGGAATCACTCGAATGCCCGTCCATGTCGACCGCGATGGAGCCGGCCCAGGCGCTGGGCTTTGCTGCGCTGCAATTGTTTGTCGAACGCGCCACGGCGGCCAGGGAAAACTTTCAACTGAGCCACGCCGAGCTGCCGCAAGCGATCGAGATTTGCCAGCGCCTGGACGGCATTCCGCTGGCACTGGAACTCGCCGCCGCGCAGGTGAGCGAATTGGGCATGGACGGACTGCTCAAGCAATTGCGCGAGGGTTTGCCGCCGCTGTCAGCCGGACAACACAGCAGCGCCGAGCGCCACCTGACTCTGCGCGCGACGATGGACTGGAGTTTCAACCTGCTCAACGCCTGCGAGCAAACCTGTCTGCGCCGTCTGGGGATTTTCCGCGGCAGTTTCAACCTCGCCTCCGCGGCGGCAGTGGTCATTGGCCAACAGATCGATCCCGGTGCGGTGTTCAACGCAGTCACGCAACTGGTGGCCAAATCCCTGCTTAGCGTCGAAGTGGGCGACGAAGATGTTTTCTATCGCTTGCTCGACACCACCCGCCACTATGCACTGGAAAAACTCGAACAGGCCGATGAGCTCAGTGCAACCCGCCGACGCCACGCCGAGCGTTGCCTGACCTTGATGCAGCAGGCACAAGCGGATTGGGACAACACCCCGACCGTGCTGTGGCTGGAGCGCTACGCCCGGGGTCTGGAAGATTTGCGTGCGGCGCTGGACTGGAGCCTCAATGGGCCGGGACCGGATGAGCTGGGCGTTCAACTGGCAGCCGCTTCGGCGCCGTTGTGGCAGGAGCTGTCGCTGTTGCGCGACTACAGCCGCTATGTGCGTCGCGCACTGGTGCTGCTCGAGGAAACATCTGCGCCCTGCCCTCGCCTGCAAATCGCCCTGAAACTGGCGCTCGGCAGTGCCAGCTACCACACCTGGGGCGGCACGCCACAAACCATTCAGGCCTTCGTCGACGCCTGCCAATTGGCCGAGAAACACGGCGATCTCGCCGGGCAACTGCGTGCGGTGTCCGGGCACATGGCGGTCAATCTGAGCTGCGGGCATTACTGCATGGCTTTGGCCCAGAGTGAGCAATTCGACCGAATCGGCGTACACGGCGAACCGCTGTTATCACTGAGCACACATCGCTTGCGCGTGCTGGCCCTGCATTATGCCGGCGACCAACCGCAGGCGCGCGCGCATGCCGAGCAAGTGCTGCAACGCATGGCCCACAGCGGCCATCTCAATCGCTTCACACATGGTTTTGGCGTGCAATACGACCAGAGCGTCGCCTCGCTGACGGTGCTGGCACGGGTGCTGTGGCTGCAGGGCCTGCCCGAGCAGGCTTGGCGCGCGGCACGGCAGGCGCTGGACATTGCCGTGCAGATCAACCACGGCACCTCGATTTGCTACACCCTGGCGCTGGCCAGTTGCCTGATCGCTCATTACAACGGCGACCACGCAAACGCCCGCGCCCTGCTGCAGTTGTTGCTGGAGCAATCGCAGAAGCATTCGGTGTTGCTGTTCAATAATTGGGGCCGGCACTACGCGCAGGTGATCGATCCGGATAATGCCGCGCCTGTGTCAGCGGAGAGCAGTGGTCTGATCCGCGAAGTCATGGTTACGCTGGATGAGCGCTTTGTCGATGAGGCACTGGTGGAGCGGGCATATAGCGGCGATGCGGGATGGAGTGCGGCGGAGATATTGCGCGGGCGGGCGGCGGCATTGTTGAAGGGTTCAGAGACTCCCCTTCGCGAGCAGGCTCGCTCCCACAAGGGTTCGGTGTCGGGCGTAGATTCTCAGTTGGGTGCGGATTCCTGTGGGAGCGAGCCTGCTCGCGAAGCGGCCTTCTCAGACAGCGCTGAAATCCAGGAAGCAGAACGAACGCTGCAACAAGCCTTGACCATCGCCAGAAGCCAAGGCGCGCTGGCCTGGGAACTGCGCAGCGCCACGGTTCTTGCTGAACTGTGGCAGCGCCAGTCTCGCCATCGCGAGGCACTGGATCTGCTGAACCCCATCTACCAGCGCTTCACCGAAGGCTACGCTACTCCGGACTTGCGCAAGGTGCGTCGGCTACTCGACCGCCTGCGCGACCTGTGCCCGGCCTGACGCGTTGCGTATGCGGCTGAAATAGCGCGCATGGCGATGTTCCAGTTCGAGCCTTTCGTCGCTGCGTTGGAGCTGATCACGCGCATAGCGGCGCACGGTGTTGAGCATCCAATAGCGCACCGTTGCATCGATGGGTTGCTGGATCAGCAACGATTTGCGCGCCAACCCTTCGATTACCGCGCTCAGCCTGGAACCGGCCAGATCCGCGCTGCCGATTACGCTCAGTGCGGCCTCGAGGGTAAAGCCCGCCCTGAACACCGTCAGACGCAGCAGCACTTGCTGCTCCATTTCCGTCAGGCATTGATAGCTCCAATCGATAGCGGCAGCCATCGACTGATGGCGCGGTTCTGCGGTGCGCCGGCCTTGGCCAAGCAACTGCAGACCGTTTTCAACTTGGGCCTGTAAGCCGATCAAACCCAGTGCGTCGATCTGCGCCGCGGCGAGTTCGATCGCCAGCGGCAGACCGTCCAGTTGACGGCAAATCTCGCGCACGCCCGGCAAATCCTGTTCACGCAAACTGAAGCCATGCTGCCGCGCCCGCGCGCGATTGACGAACAACTGCACTGCCGGATAGCCCATGGCTTCTTCGACGGTGTTCAATGTCGAGCGCTTGGGAATCGCCAACAGCGGGACGTAATGAACGGTCTCCTGCGCGACTCGCAGGGGTTCGCGGGCGGTAACCAGAATCGACAGACGGGGCGCAGCATGCAACAGGGTTTCTGCCAGAGCCGCGCAGCTGTCGCGCTGGTGGTCGCAGTTATCCAGTATCAACAAGGCGTGCCGGCCGGTCAGGGTGAAAAAGTCTGTCTTAAGGATGTGCAACAGGTGTTCGAGCAACGGTTTGCCGGCTTCGAGGCCAGCAAGATCGACCCACCAGGCGCCATCGCGAAAGTATTGCAGCAGCAATTCCGCCACGCGCAATGCCACAGTGGTTTTGCCAACACCCGGCGCACCGGTAATTGTCATCAAGCGGCACACCGGCATTTGTCGAACCAGACTCCCGACCAAGGCATCGCGCCCGCTGACTGGCGTCAGTCGTGCCGGAAGATTGTGCAGAGCCGTGAGCGCGGCGACGGGCGTGGGCAGCGCATCACTTGTGTGCCGCTGCACCGGGGCGACAAAACTGTAGCCGCATTGCGCCACGTGAATGATATAACGCTGCCCGTTGCTGCCGTCGCCCAGTGCGCGCCGCAATGCCGCAATGTGCACCCGCAGATTGATCTCTTCGACGATCGACGTCGGCCACACCTGAGCAATCAATTGCTCTTTGCTGACCACCTCGCCCGCGTTATCGAGCAGCACCTGCAGAATGTCCATGGCGCGCCCGCCCATGCGCAGCGGCTGCTCTCCTTCAAGGACCAGACGCTGGCGCACATGAAAGGCGTAGGGGCCAAAACGCAGCACCGAACCCTGGTTTGTGTCGTTGGGATTATTCATGCCAGACATCTTGGCACCCTTGCGTGACGATACAACCGCCACAGCCGACACAGTACGGACATCCGGCTGCGCCAGACGGACAGAACCGCTCTAGCTGAACTGTTCCCGGTACTGCAAAGGCGTAAGGCCGAGCTTTTCGGCGAACAACGAGCGCATGTGCCGGACACTGCCGAAGCCACTTTTGTAGGCAATTGTTTTGAGGGGCAGATCGCTGGTCTCCAACAGGTTTCGCGCGCAGTCGATGCGGGCGTTCTGCAGGAATTCCATCGGCGTCATGTTGACGTCACGAGTAAACAGACGAGCGAAGTGGCGTGCGCTCATGTTCGCCAATCCGGCCATGCGCTCGACGGTAAAGACCTCGTCAAGATGCTCAAGCACGTAATTCTGCGCGCGGGTAATGGGTGTCTCCTGCGGAGAGACTGCCGCCATCAAAGGGCTGAACTGCGCTTGCCCGCCTTGGCGCTTCATCACCACCAACAAGACCTTGGCCACGTCCTGAGCGATTTTCTTGCCGTGATCTCTGGCCACCACCGCCAGTGCCAGGTCGATGCCGGCGGTCACACCACCCGAGGTGATCAGATTACGATCCTCGACGTAGATCTGATCGGTGGTCACCGTGGTTTTCGGAAAGGCCTTGATCAGCCGCTCGGTGTAATTCCAGTGCGTGGTGACGCGATAACCGTCCAGCAAACAGGCATGGCCGAGGATGAACGCGCCAGTGCAAATCGAACCGTAGCGTTCGGCGCGCGGCACGGCGTTTTTCAGCCAGGTGAACAGCTGCGGAAATCTCTGGTTGTAAGCGCCGGGTCCGCCGGGCACCAATAACAGGTCATAGCGCTCGGCCGCTTCGTCAATATGCAGATCAGCCTGGACCTGCACGCCATTGGAAGCCCTCAGCAAGCCGCGCTCCGTGCCCAACGTCGTCAGTTGATAATGCAAATCCGGTTTCAGATAACGGTTGGCGACGGAAAACACTTCCAGCGGCCCGGCCATGTCGAGCATCAGAAAGTCAGGAAACAGCACCATTGCCACGGTTTTCATGGGAGGCATCACACATTTCAGGGGTAAAAACGCACGCTGCAACCCGGCCATTATGGCCAACTCAGGCGTAATCAGCGCACACGAATGGGTGAACCATAACGCAAAACTGTCAACCTGAGCCGGACAGTCTTTCAATTTCCATCTACTTATTGCCTTGTCCGGTAACCAGTAACCTTCTCCTCACTCGGACGAATTCACGTCCCGCCAGGAGATTTCATCATGCTGACTCTTCGCAAAGCCTCCGATCGCGGCCTCGCCAATCACGGCTGGTTGAAGTCGTTTCACACCTTCTCTTTCGCCAGCTACCGCAACCCGCGTGAACAAGGGTTTTCCGACCTGCTGGTGATCAACGATGACCGGGTCGCCGCCGGCAAAGGTTTTGGCCAGCACCCGCACCGCGACATGGAAATCTTTTCCTATGTGCTCGAAGGCGCGTTGGAACACAAGGACACCCTCGGTACTGGCTCGGTGATCCGCCCCGGTGATGTGCAATTGATGAGTGCCGGCAGCGGCGTGGCGCACAGTGAGTTCAACCACTCGGCCACAAAGCCCGTGCACTTTCTGCAAATCTGGATCGTGCCGGATGTCAGCGGCGCCAAGCCGCGCTATCAACAGGAACACTTCAGCGCGCAGAAAAAACGTGGTCGCCTGCAACTGATCATCTCGCCGGATGGCAGCAACGGCTCCCTGAAAGTCCGTCAGGATGCGCGGGTCTACGCCGGGTTATTTGACGGCGAGGAAAGTGCCACGCTGAAATTGCCGGCCAATCGTTACGCTTACGTGCACGTTGCGCGTGGCAGCGTCGAACTCAACGGCCAGACCTTGCAGGAAGGCGACGGCGTGCGGGTTCGTGAAGAACAGCTGCTCACCTTGAGCAACGGGGTCGATGCCGAAGTGCTGGTATTCGACCTGCGCCCACAGGAGTTGCCTGAAATGCCATGATTTGGCGCGCTGCAGAACGGCCTTCCACTGAAGGCCGTTTTTCATGGCGGCGGCACCGTTGTGGGTCGTGCGACTGGGTGGGGGACAGACACCTCTTTGCCAATCTGAATCGCCGCCAGCGTGGTTTGTATTGTGGTCAACACCGCCGCCTGATTGGCGAAATGCGCGCCTACCAGCAACGAAGCAACGCCGAGGAAATGCACGGTGGTGGCAGCCCAATAGTTGGCCTTTACCGTCGATGCCTGCCTGATCGCTTCCCGCGATTCGTCGGCGATTTTCTGCACGCCCATCCACATCAGGTCATAACGCTTGTCCCGTTCCAATAGGGCCTTGTTCTGCTCTGCCTGAGCAGCGAGGAACCCGCGAATGTCGGCGCGCATTTCTGCTACGCGGCCGTCCATTCTCGTCTCGATGGTTTCTATCCTGGCATCGAATTCTTCGCGGCTTAAGGTGCTCATGATTTGCCTATCCCGACTTGCGTCCGATCTGTCCGTGACTGCATATGGATTCACTTCCCTGATTTTCAATTCGACACCTTTGTGTGGCTACCGAGGCCTTCCCTGGCGCTTCGTTTCGATGCGGGCCTGAGGTCTGCATCGAGCTGCGGTCACAATAGAATTCATCAGTGTCGACGACAAGCCGGCCCATTCTGCCTCGGACGTAGGCTGTTTCGTCAGACGTTGTAGCCTCGGCAAACCCCTGAATCCACTATTGGTTTTCCAGCGCAAAAGCCTCAACGATTTGCTCGATGGCCGCACGTACCCGCGCGGTGTGACGCAGGTCGGCGTGGGTGACCAGCCACACTTCATACGGCCACGGCCGGGTCCGCTCCGGCCAGAGTCTGACCAGGCCGTCGCGCTCGCCCATGTACACCGGGATCTCCCCTACGCCGAGGCCGGCAGCAAGGGAGCGACGCACCAACAGGCTGGAACTGAGCGTCGCGACGATGCGCCCTTTGTTCAACGGTTCGGAGACCAGGGTCAGATCTTTTTTATTCTGCAGATAGGGCTGATACACCACCAGATCATGCCCCTCGAAAGCACTGCCGGGCTGCGGTTCGCCATGACGGTCGACATAGGCCTGCGCTGCGAAAAGTCCTACAGGCCAACGGGCGATTCGCCGGGCGATGAGATCCGGGTTATCCGGCCGGGTATTGCGCACCGCGATATCCGCCTCGCGCTTGGCCAGACTGAGGATTTGCGTCGAGGCATCCAGCTGGATCTGCACATCAGGATGCTGATCATGCAAGCGCGCCATCGCCGGAATAATGAAGTCAATGGCCAGCGAGTCGGTGGTGCTGACCCGCACATTCCCTGTCAGGCGATCATCCAGCCCATGGATGTGCCGCTCCAGTTCAAGCGCCGAGTGCTCCATTTTTTCCACACTTTTGAGCGCCGCTTCACCGACGGCAGTCAGTGCGTAACCGTCGGACGTGCGCAGGAACAGCGTCGCACTCAAAGACTTCTCCAGCGCAGCAACGCGGCGTCCGACCGTGGCTTGATCCACGCCCAGAACCCGCGCAGCACCGCGCAATGTTGACTCCCTGCAAACCGCCAGAAATACCCGCGCATCATCCCAATTCATGCTGAACCTCTTCGAAGCGTTTTTGCATCACCGTGCTGCTTAATCGCTGCATATGCGCAGCAACGATAGCCGATAAGCTGAGCGCCATACACCTCTTGTGAGATCGCAATCATGCGTACTTCTAACTTTTCCGGCATCTGGCTGCCGATCTTCGCCGGACTTTGCGCCAGTCTGGTCAGCATCGGCCTGGCGCGTTTCGCTTACACGCCATTGATCCCTTCGCTTATTCAGGCGCAGTGGTTTTCGGCCAATGATGTCGTTTATCTCGGCGCGGCGAATCTGGTCGGCTATCTGATCGGCGCCCTGCTCGGTCGGCCAATGGCCCATCGACTGGGTAATCGCAACGCTTTGCGACTGATGATGCTGGCGGTCACGGCAGCATTTTTTGCCTGTGCTTATCCGCTGTCGGTGAGCTGGTTCTTCGGCTGGCGTTTGCTGTCCGGCATTGCCGGTGGCGCGATCATGGTGCTGGTGGCGGCAACCGTGCTGCCTCACGTTCCGGCGGCGCGCAGAGGTCTGGCCAGTGGCGCAATCTTCCTGGGCATCGGCCTCGGAATCGCCGGCTCCGGGACCATCGTACCGCCGCTGCTGAGCCTCGGCTTGCAAGCGACCTGGCTGGGACTGGGCGCGCTGGCGTTATTGCTGACCGCGTTGAGCTGGTTCGGCTGGCCTGCGGATACCGCGCATCCTCTGGCTGCGCACGCAACGTCGGCTGATGAGCCGACACCGCCGGGCGTTTACCTGTTGTTCGCTCAATACGCGTTCATGGCCGCCGGGCTCGTGCCAGCAATGGTTTTTCTGGTGGATTACGTTGCTCGCGGATTGGGTGCCGGGGCGCATGTCGGCGCAATGGTCTGGGTGATGTATGGCCTGGGAGCGATAGTCGGGCCGGTGACGTACGGTTTTCTGGCCGACCAGCTTGGCGCACGCACTGGCATTCGCGTGGTGCTGGTGGTGCAGGCCATTGCCCTCGGTTTGCTAGCCGTCTCCCATTCGTTTCTGGCGCTGGCGTTACTGGCGGTGATTCTCGGCTCGTTCCCGCCGGGCATCGTGCCGCTGGCCTTGGCTCGGGTGCATGAACTGGTGCCATCCCATCACCGCCAGCAGATTGCCTGGAGCCGCGCCACCGTGTCGTTCGCCACCTTTCAGGCGCTGGCAGGGTTTGCCTACTCCGCACTGTTCAACGCTTCGGGTGGGCAGCACACATTGCTGTTTGTGATCGCCGCCGGCGCAATCGTCGTTGCCCTGCTGCTGGAGCAAGCCATGCGCTGGCTGCCCTCGGCGCCAGAAACCCGTTGCGCGGCGAACTGAAGGGAATCATTGCGCGCTACCAGTGCTCCCATCTACACGACCTTTTTTCACAGGAATCGACATGTCACTGCCCAACGAAATGACCCGTATCGAAATCACCGAGCCCGGCGGCCCTGACGTATTGCAAGCCAGACGCGTGCCTCTGCCAACCGTCGCCGAAGGTCAGGTGCTGATCCGCGTTCACGCCGCCGGTATCAATCGCCCCGATGCCTTGCAGCGTGCCGGCAAATACCCGATGAAACCGGGCATGGATCCGATTCCTGGCCTGGAAGTGGCTGGCGAAGTGGTTGCACTGGGAGCCGGAGTAACGCGGTTCGCAGTCGGCGATCGCGTCTGCGCGCTGACCAATGGCGGTGGCTACGCCGAATATTGCGCGGTTCCAGCCGGGCAAACGCTTCCCGTGCCGGACGGAATCGATTGGGTCCAGGCCGCCGCGATTCCGGAAACCTTTTTCACCGTATGGGCGAACCTGTTCGGCCTCGGCGGTGCCCAGTCAGGCCAGCGGGTACTGATTCACGGTGGCACCAGCGGCATCGGCACCACCGCGCTGATGCTCTGTCGTGAATTTGGCATCGAGGCGTTCGCTACCGCTGGCAGCGTTGAAAAATGCGCCGCGATCAGTCAGCTGGGCGGACAACCGATCAACTATCGCGAAGAAGACTTCGCCAAGGTCATTGCCGAGAAGACGGCAGATCAGGGCGTGAACGTGATTCTCGACATCATGGGTGGCTCGTATTTGAACGGCAATATCAGTGCCTTGGCAATGGACGGGCGTCTGGTAATGCTCGGCTTCCTCGGCGGCGCCCGCGCCAATGACGTTGATTTGTTGGCCATCCTCGGCAAACGCGCGGTGGTCACCGGTTCGCTGCTGCGCGCGCGCACGGCTGCGGAGAAAGCCGCGATCGCCGATCAATTGCAGAAACATGTGTGGCCTGCCCTCGCCGCCGGACGCTGCCTGCCGATCATCGACAAGGTTTACCCGCTTGCTGACGCGGCGCAGGCCCATGCCCGCATGGAGGGCGGCGACCACATCGGCAAGATCGTGCTGCAGGTGGCGTGAGCGATTGCAGCATCTTGTAATCGTTGCGCATGCACGGTGGTCAAAAAACAGTCACGCGCAAACCGAGGCATCTGGTAAAAAGCGTTCTTTGTCTGCGCCGTGGTGAAACGATTGATGTTCCTGTCCTTCCTGACTCGTCTGCGACGCCGCCGCCTGGCGTTCGCCATGATGGCCGCGCTGATTATTGGCGTGCCGACGAGTTGTGCGGTGCTGGAACACACCGAGCGCAAACTGCTGTTCCGCATCGAACCCGGCACCGCCGGCTGGTATCGCGGTCTGCCCGGTAGCGTTCAGGAACTCGATCTGCAACCGAAAAGCTTCAAGGCCGGGCAGAATATCCATGCCTGGTGGTGGCCGGCCGAACGTGCCAATGCGCCAGCGATTCTGTACCTGCATGGCGTGCGCTGGAACCTGACCGGGCAATTGTTTCGCATCGAACAGCTGCGCGCGGCGGGTTATTCGGTGTTGGCTATCGACTATCGCGGGTTCGGCCAGAGCAAGGGCGATTTACCGTCCGAAAGCAGCGTTTATGAAGATGCCCGCGTAGCTTGGGAGCGCTTCCAGCTGCTGCAACCCGATCCGAACAAGCGCCTGATCTACGGCCATTCTCTCGGTGGCGCAGTGGCGATCGATCTGGCGGCTGAGCTTGGGAAGAATGCCGCGCGCAACCACACGCCTCTGCCGGTGCGCGGGCTGGTCATTGAATCGACCTTCACCTCGCTGGCCGATGTGGCCGCCGCGGTGGCTAAGACCTCGCTACCGGTGCGCTGGTTGCTGTCGCAGAAATTCGATTCCATCGACAAGATCGCCGACATTCACATGCCGCTGCTGGTGGTGCATGGCTTGGCTGATGCCTTTGTACCGCCGCGCTTCAGTGAGCAGCTGTTCAATGCCGCTGAGCAGCCCAAGCGCCTGTTGCTGGTGCCAGGGGCAACTCATAACAACAGCATGGCGCTAGGCGGGCAGGGTTATCGCAAGGCTCTGGATGCGCTGATGCAGAGCAAACCGTTGCCGCGAATTGCGGGGCCGACGCTGGGCAAGGGTTCTCGCGACTCCTGAGCCATGTAGTCAGTATCGGTAGAACAGCATCAACGTCGGGCCAATTCGTGGCGCACGCATTGTTCGTAATAGGTCTGCTTGACCGCCGCAGGTTTGAGCCGGGAGCTGCTGTTATAGGTCTGCTCGGTAATCCCCATTGCCGTCATGCGCATCCAGGGCTGCTGAAATCGGCGAACCTGCAATTGCCTGCGAGCGCCGTACAGCGAAACGCCGGACAGCTTGGATTGCTGCGCACCGGCAGCAATGTCCGAGCCCCACGTGCAGGCAAAGCGATGGCCCTTGCTTAACTCTTTTGCCTGCACTCCCGAGGCGATCAAAGCCAGGGAAAGCGTCGCAACGGTGATCACAATCGTCCGCATATAGCCAACCTAACCTTTTGAAAAAAGGCGATTTTGCCGGGGTGTATTGCGTCTGGGGGCCAGCAATTTGCCTGCTGTCGGGGATATTTTTCATCAGGTGAAATTCGCCGCTCGTCCAGTCCCGCGCACCTTTGGCAGGCAGGCCTATCCAAAGCAGTACATCCCCCGAGTAGAAGGCCCACGAGATGAACAAGAAAATTCTCGCACTGTCGTTCTTCAGCCTGTGCCTGATCGGCCCACTCCATGCATGGGCAGCCGAAACGACAGCGGGCGCCGCCACCCCCGCCACCGCCCTGCCCGGCGTCAATCACGCAGAAAGCTCACGCGATCATGATGAGAAGGCGAACAAGAAAGGCGAAGAGTCATCAGGCGCCAATGCGGGCTCAGAGCCGCATGAGACGGAAAAGGATGCGGCGACGTCGAGCGACTCCAACGACATCGATAAAAAACCCGCGCAGTAAGAGTGGTTTCGCTTTTAGTTACGAAAATCCGATGTCGAAACTAGCGCAACACAGGGTGATATCAATATGATGCGCGCACTGGCGACCATAGAGGGTGGCCAGAGGAAAATACACCCAAGGAATGCAAATGAAAGATTTCGTCATCGGCGTCAACAACATCGTTCTCTACATCGCACTGGCAGTCATCCTGATCGTGTCTCTCTTCATGATGAGTCAGAGCTTTCTCTCGGGTCTCGGCATGTTCGTAGGCGGCACCTTGGGCTGGTGCATCGTCTCCGGCTTCTGGTTCGTGCAGTCGGCAACTTATGAAGAACTGCGCAAGTTGAACTCGAAAACCAACTGATCGGCGCCGAGTATTCGTTAAAGAGAAAAGGCCAATGTCATCGACATTGGCCTTTCTTTTTTAGCGGCGAAAAGACTGCTTCGTCATTGCTTGGTGCATTGAGCGCCCAGCCCCATGCCCATGGAACCCAGAGCGACCATCGGGCCGCTTGGCAGTTCGCAGGTGTATTCACCACCTTCGGTTTGAGCGGTGTAGAAGGTTGTATTGAAATCGCTGCGGATGTTGGAAACCTTGATGACGGGTTTGCCGATGGTGGTCTGTGCTCGATTCTTGAGATCACTCTCTCCCGGCTTGACGGTCTGGCATCCAGTGACCACTAGCGCCAACGTTGCGAATAAAGCGAGAACCGGGATAGTCCTTGATGAGTTCATGCAGATCGACCTTTTTGATTTTCATACCGGAAAAATTGTGGCAATAAGCTGCCAAGCGAAAGGACTTTAAAGTCGAGCCGGGACAGGGGCAATTAGGTCGGATGTGCTAATGGCCGAAGGCTAGCGGCGCTCGATGAGGTTTCGCAACAGATTTCGGGGCGGCCCGCCGCTGCTGAGCAGTTTGGTCATGTGCGGCATAGTGAACGCTCCACCACTTGCCATCGTCGGCAGTACGTGGCGTTATCCTTTGACGCACACCACCTGACGCAAGGTGTGCAGCACTTCCACCAGCTCACGCTGGGCGTGCATGACTTTGTCGATGTCCTTGTAGGCCATCGGAATTTCGTCGATGACCGCTTCGTCCTTGCGACACTCCACATGGGCGGTGGCGCGGATCTGATCGGCGACGGTGAAGGTATTCTTGGCCTTGGTGCGGCTCATGGTGCGGCCGGCGCCGTGGCTGCAGGAACTGAACGATTCTGTGTTGCCCAGACCGCGAACGATAAAGCTCTTGGCGCCCATCGAGCCCGGAATAATCCCCAGTTCGCCCTTCTTCGCTGACACCGCGCCTTTGCGGGTGATCAGTACCTCCTGACCAAAATGCCGCTCTTTCTGCACATAATTGTGGTGGCAGTTGACGGCCTCCAGCGCCACTTCGAACGGCTTGCGGATGATCTGCCGCGTGGCCTGAATCACTGCGCGCATCATCAGTTCGCGGTTCTGTCTGGCGAAGTCCTGCGCCCACCCCACTGCTTCCGCGTAATCATCAAAGTGCTGGCTGCCTTCTTCGAAATAGGCAAGGTCACGGTCCGGCAGGTTGGCGATGTGCTGACGCATATCGGCTTGGGCCAGTTGGATGAACAGGTTGCCAATGGCGTTGCCGACGCCGCGCGAGCCACTGTGCAGCATGAACCACACCCGGTTGGCTTCATCCAGGCACACTTCGATGAAGTGGTTGCCGCTACCGAGAGTTCCCAAGTGCCCACGATTGTTGGTGTGGGCCAGTTTCGGATACTTGTCGGTGATCAATTTGAAGCGCGGCTGCAAGCCCGCCCAGGCCTGATCGGCTTGCTGCGGAATCTCGTCCCAAGCGCCTTTGTCTCGCCGCGAACGACTCAAACTGCGGCCATGGGGAACCGCCTGTTCAATGGCACTGCGCAACCCGTGCAGGTTGTCAGGCAAATCGGCGGCAGTCAGCGATGTGCGCGCAGCGATCATGCCGCAACCGATGTCGACGCCCACCGCCGCCGGAATGATCGCGCCAATTGTTGGAATCACGCTGCCAATCGTCGACCCCTTGCCCAGGTGCACATCGGGCATCACCGCCAGATGCTTGAAGATGAATGGCATTTTCGCCGTGTTCATCAACTGTGCGCGGGCTTCGTTTTCAACCGGGACGCCTTCGGTCCACAGTTTGATGGGTTTGCCGTTGGCGACTTCGAGGAGTTGGTAGGTTTGGTCTTTCATATCGGTTGTCCTGTTCGTTTCCATCAGCTGAAATCGCAGGCACAAAGTGAACTGCAGCGCCCTGATCACACAGCCTCAATGATTACCGTAGAAAAAATGAATTAGCCGCCTGATCCCTCGGTCAAGAATTATGAACGCAGTAAATCTGACGAGGTGACAGCAATGACTATCCAGGCAGAGACACTCGTACAATTGACCGAAGCGCTTCAAGAGCGCGGCATGAAGATGGTCTCAGACGTCCACTTTACGCGCGCGCCATACCGATACAACCACCGCTGGATCTGCATAGTAGAGTGAACATGCTTGCTGCCGGCGCCTGGATCGAAACGTCCAGCCGCCGGCGCCGTATGGCTTCGCCCACTCAAAACCAGATGACCACCTCCGTTTAGATCTCGGCTACGTTGCTAGCGAGTTCGATGGCAATAAAAAAACCCGGCACGTTGGGCCGGGTCTTGTACACGATATGAATTCCATGCGCCTATTTCGCGCCGCCGTTATTTCGGCCCGTCTGGGCATCTTGATCTGAGCCAGGATTCCCGGGTGGCGGATTCCAGTCCTCTGGTCGTTCGTCGGCACCTTGCTTTGGCTCAGAGTCAGCCTGCTCCAGGCCGGAATCATGACCCTGGCCAGAGTCAGGGGTTTGCTCGCCTGGTCCCGGATATGGCGCTTCAGGGCCGTTGTTGTCGTCGATCATCATTTTCTCCCGTCGGTGGCGCAGGGGCTGCGCATATTATTGAGAGAAAATGCGCAGCCCCGGAGTGCAATCTGCTCGACGAGCGGGCATAAAAAAGCCTCATACAACGACGAGGCGACAAATCACTTATTCCGTTGCAGCCACCCTATCAACATGAACACCAAGCCAGGTATCAATAGCCCCGGCGCTACGTGAGCCAAGGTTCCGCTGGCGAGAAGACCATTGAGGCCGAAAACGAAGCCGCAAATTGCAAGTGGCAGCCCAACAACAAACATTGGCTGTTTGAACGCCTTATCCATGACTCGACTCCATTCGCAAATCTCACGCACATGAAAAAGGCCAATGCTGTGAACATCGGCCTAAGTCATTGAAAAATATGGTCGGGACGGAGTGATTCGAACACTCGACCCCTAGCACCCCATGCTAGTGCGCTACCGGACTGCGCTACGCCCCGACTGATGTTGCGTTTCGCTCTTCACCTCGAAGAGCGCTCAAGAATATATCGCAAGCATTTGAAAACTGGAAGTATTCAAACGCAGCTTTTTATTTCTTGAGCACCACCAGGACATCTTCCAATTCCGCAATCATCTGCCGAATCATCTGTTTGTACTGCGTGGTGTCGTCCTTGGCTTCATCGCCGGATAGGCGCAGACGCGCGCCGCCGATGGTGAAACCCTGATCGTAAAGGAGCGCGCGGATCTGCCGGATCATCAGCACGTCTTGGCGCTGATAATACCGGCGGTTTCCGCGGCGTTTGACGGGGTTGAGCTGAGGAAACTCCTGCTCCCAATAGCGCAGCACGTGTGGTTTTACCGCACACAGCTCGCTGACTTCACCGATGGTGAAGTAGCGTTTGCCCGGGATGACGGGTAGCTCGTCGTTATGACTTGGTTCCAGCATAAGCCTCAACTCGGGCCTTCAACTTCTGCCCTGGACGAAAGGTGACCACACGGCGAGCCGTGATCGGGATTTCTTCCCCCGTTTTCGGGTTGCGGCCAGGCCGCTGGCGTTTGTCCCGAAGATCGAAATTGCCGAAACCGGACAATTTGACCTGCTCGTTGTCTTCAAGAGCGTGCCTGATTTCCTCGAAAAACAGTTCGACCAATTCCTTGGCTTCCCGCTTGTTCAGGCCCAGCTCTTCATACAGACGTTCCGCCATCTCAGCTTTCGTCAAAGCCCCCATACGTCACTTCCTTAACGTGGCGTTCAACCTTTGTTCGAGCGAGGTGAGGATGTTTTGCGTCGTCGAATTCACCTCATCGTCATTAAGAGTGCGCGATGGATGCTGCCAGGTCAAGCCGACTGCAAGGCTTTTTCTATCAGGATCAATACCTTTACCCTGATACACGTCAAACAGCCTGAGCTCTGTGAGCCATTCGCCTGCATTTTCACGGATTACGTCCAGTACAGCCGAGGCCGCGACGTCTTTATATGCGATCAATGCAAGGTCACGACGCACTTCAGGAAAGCGCGACAACTCGTGGAATTTCGGCATTTTACCGAGTGCCACTTCCGCCAGAACCAGCTCGAAAACGAACACCGGACGATCCAGCCCCAGAGTTTTCGACAATTCTGGGTGGATTGCACCGATGAAGCCCACTTCGCGACCTTCACGCTCAATGCGGGCGGTCTGACCCGGATGCAGCGCCGGATGTTTGCCCGGAGCGAAAGTGAACGAGTCCAGTGCACCGGCGAAACCCAGCACCGCTTCAACATCGGCCTTCACATCGAAGAAGTCGACGGTGTCGCGGCCCTGCGCCCAGCCTTCCGGCAAGCGGCTACCGCAGACAACACCGGACAGCATCGGCTCTTGCTTCAAGCCTTCAAGCTGGCCGACGAAGCGCAGACCACTCTCGAACAGACGCACGCGATCCTGCTGTCGGTTGAGGTTGTGCTGCAGCGCCTTGACCAGACCTGGCCACAGCGACGAACGCATGGCCGCCATGTCGTTGGAAATCGGATTGGCCAGCAACAGTGGCTCGACGCCCGGGTTGAACAGCTCGAACTGCTTCGGATCGATGAAGCTGTAGGTAATCGCTTCCTGATAACCCCGCGCGACCAGCAGACGGCGCAGCTCAGGCAGATCGCTACGCGCTTCAGCCTTGGCTTGCGGCGCCAGGCGCGCTTGCGGGTAGCGAACCGGCAGACGATTGTAACCGTACAGACGAGCCAGTTCTTCGATCAGGTCGACTTCCAGACTGATATCGAAGCGGTGGCTTGGCACTTCGACGCGCCACTGCCCTTCCCCGTCAGCGCTAATGTTCAGGCCCAGGGCGCTGAGCAGACGCTCGACCTGTGCCGCATCCATTTCCATGCCGAGCATCTGAGTGATGCGCTGGGCACGCAGAGTGATCGGCGCGATCGACGGCAGATGTTGCTCGCTGACGGTCTCGATGATGGGGCCAGCTTCGCCGCCGGTGATCTCCAACAGCAGGCCAGTGGCGCGCTCCATGGCTTCACGGGCCAGTTGCCAGTCAACACCGCGCTCGTAACGATGCGACGCGTCGGTGTGCAGGCCGTAGGAGCGGGCCTTGCCGGCAACAGCGATCTGGTCGAAGAACGCAGATTCGAGGAACACATCACGCGTGGTCTCGGAAACACCGCTATGCTCACCGCCCATGACACCGGCAATTGCCAGCGCCCGGGTGTGGTCGGCGATCACCAGAGTATCGCTACGCAGGCTGACTTCCTGACCGTCGAGCAGCACCAGCTTCTCGCCCTCTTCAGCCATGCGCACACGAATGCCGCCGTTGATTTCGGCGAGATCGAAAGCGTGCAACGGCTGACCCAATTCGAGCATCACGTAGTTGGTGATGTCGACGGCAGCGTCGATGCTGCGCACGTCAGCACGACGCAAACGCTCAACCATCCACAGCGGGGTTGGCCTGGACAGATCGACGTTACGGATGACCCGACCCAAGTAACGTGGGCAGGCTGCTGGCGCCAGCACCTCGACCGAACGCACTTCGTCGTGTACAGCGGGAACCGCAGCCACTGCAGGGCGGGTGACCGGCACGGCGTACAGAGCGCCCACTTCACGGGCCAGACCGGCCAGGGACAGGCAGTCGCCACGGTTCGGGGTCAGGTCGACCTCGATGCTGGAGTCTTCCAGATCCAGGTACACACGGAAGTCTTCGCCCAACGGCGCATCGGCCGGCAGCTCCATGAGACCATCGTTGCCTTCACCGACCTGCAGCTCGGCTTGCGAGCACAGCATGCCGTTGGACTCGACGCCGCGCAGCTTGGCTTTCTTGATCTTGAAGTCGCCCGGCAGTTCTGCGCCGATCATGGCGAATGGAATCTTCAGGCCCGGGCGCACATTTGGCGCTCCGCACACGACCTGGAAGGTTTCCGCGCCATTGCTGACCTGGCACACACGCAACTTGTCGGCGTCCGGGTGCTGCTCAGTGCTCAGCACTTCGCCCACCACGACGCCACTGAATACACCGGCGGCCGGAGTAACACTATCGACCTCAAGACCGGCCATCGACAGACGGGCAACCAGCTCGTCGCGATCTACCTGCGGGCTAACCCAGCCACGCAGCCATTGTTCACTGAATTTCATCCTGCTCTCCTAAGAATTCGTTACGACTAGCGAAATTGCGCGAGGAACCGCAAGTCGTTGTCGAAGAACAGACGCAAGTCGTTCACGCCGTAACGGAGCATCGCCAGACGCTCGACACCCATGCCAAAGGCAAAGCCGGAGAACTCTTCCGGATCGATGCCGGACATGCGCAGCACGTTCGGGTGAACCATGCCGCAGCCCATCACTTCCAGCCAGCCGGTCTGCTTGCAGACGCGGCAGCCTTTACCGCTGCACATCACGCATTCCATATCGACTTCGGCGGATGGCTCGGTGAACGGGAAGTACGAAGGACGGAAACGAACGGCCAGTTCTTTCTCGAAGAACACTCGCAGGAATTCTTCGATGGTGCCTTTGAGGTCGGCAAAATTGATGTCGCGATCAACCAGCAGACCTTCGACCTGGTGGAACATCGGCGAGTGGGTGATATCGGAGTCGCTGCGATACACGCGGCCTGGGCAGACGATGCGGATCGGCGGCTGCTTCGATTCCATGGTGCGGACCTGTACCGGCGAGGTATGGGTGCGCAGCAACATGTTGGCATTGAAATAGAAGGTGTCATGCATCGACCGGGCCGGGTGATGGCCTGGGATGTTGAGCGCTTCGAAGTTGTGATAGTCGTCTTCGACCTCAGGGCCTTCGGCGATGCCGTAGCCGATGCGGGTGAAGAACTGCTCGACGCGTTCCAGAGTCCGGGTGACCGGATGCAGACCGCCAGAGGTCTGGCCACGGCCCGGCAATGTCACATCGATGGATTCGGCGGACAGTTTGGCAGCCAGCTCGGCTTCTTCAAACAGGGCCATGCGCGCATTGAGAACGCCTGTAACACGTTCCTTGGCAACGTTGATCAGCGCACCGACTTGCGGACGCTCTTCGGCGGGCAGATTCCCCAGGGTCTTCATCACCTGAGTCAATTCGCCCTTCTTGCCAAGGTATTGAACCCGGATTTGCTCCAGGGCATTGATATCTTCAGCGCTTTGCACAGCCTCTAGTGCTTGAGAGACCAGCGCATCCAGGTTTTCCATGTACAGACTCCAGATACAAAATAGGGGAAGAGCTTGAAGGCTCTTCCCCTATTTATGACGTTTAACACCTGGCCCCACAGAGGTGAGGCCGGGTGACTGTCGGGGGTACTTAAGCCAAGGTGGCTTTAGCTTTCTCGACAATCGCAGCAAACGCCGCTTTTTCGTTCACTGCCAGATCAGCCAGAACCTTACGGTCGATCTCGATGGACGCTTTTTTCAGGCCAGCGATGAAACGGCTGTAGGACAGACCGTTAACACGAGCACCAGCGTTGATACGAGCGATCCACAGAGCGCGGAACTGACGTTTTTTCTGACGACGGTCACGGTAGGCGTATTGGCCTGCCTTGATTACCGCTTGCTTGGCAACACGGAATACGCGGGAGCGTGCGCCGTAGTAGCCTTTAGCAAGTTTCAGAATTTTTTTGTGACGCTTACGGGCAATGACGCCACGCTTTACACGAGCCATGAGTTACTTCCTCTATTCTTGACTAAATTAACGAAGGCGCAGCATGCGCTCGACTTTTGCCACGTCAGACGGATGCAGCAAGCTGCTACCGCGCAGTTGACGCTTACGCTTGGTCGACATTTTAGTCAGGATGTGGCTCTTGAAAGCGTGCTTGTGCTTGATGCCGTTAGCAGTTTTCAGAAACCGCTTGGCAGCACCACTTTTGGTTTTCATTTTTGGCATGTTCGGATACTCCGCATTCAGTTGATAAACATAATCAGAAGGCCTGCCGTGCCCTGTTGATTACTTCTTCTTTTTCGGGGCGATGACCATGATCAGCTGGCGTCCTTCCATCTTAGGATGCTGTTCGACCGAACCGTACTCGAGCAGGTCTTGTTCAACCCGCTTGAGGAGTTCCATCCCCAGCTCCTGGTGGGCCATCTCACGGCCGCGGAATCGCAAGGATACCTTGGCCCTGTCCCCGTCACTCAGGAAACGTACCAGGTTGCGCAGTTTTACCTGGTAATCCCCTTCCTCCGTCCCTGGACGAAACTTGATTTCTTTAACCTGAATCTGCTTCTGGTTTTTCTTCGCCGCGGCAATCTGCTTCTTCTTCTCGAAGATCGATTTGCCGTAGTCCATCACCCGGCAAACAGGCGGGACTGCATCTGCGGAAATTTCCACCAGATCAAGCTTTGCTTCTTCAGCGATACGAAGCGCTTCATCAATCGAGACGATGCCAATCTGCTCGCCATCAGCGCCAATTAACCGAACCTCGCGTGCCGAGATATTCTCGTTGATCGGGGCTTTCGGTGCAGCTCGTTTATCTTGTCTCATTTCACGCTTAATAATAATTACTCCGAATCTGGGCGACCACGCCGGGAAACCGCTTGCGCGAGAAACTCAGCGAACCGGGCGACGGGCATCGAGCCCAGGTCAGCACCTTCACGAGTACGCACAGCGACAGTCTGCATCTCGACTTCCTTATCTCCGATAACCAAAAGATAGGGAACCTTGAGCAAAGTATGCTCGCGGATTTTAAAGCCGATCTTTTCATTTCTCAAGTCGGACTTGGCACGAAATCCGCTTTCGTTGAGAGTTTTTTCAACCTCTGCAACAAAATCTGCCTGTTTATCAGTGATATTCATGATCACCGCCTGGGTCGGCGCGAGCCACGCAGGGAAAGCACCTTCGTAGTGCTCGATCAGAATCCCGACGAAACGCTCGAACGAACCGAGGATGGCCCGGTGCAACATCACCGGGTGTTTGCGGCTGTTGTCTTCAGAGACGTATTCAGCGCCCAAACGCACAGGCAGGTTAAAATCGAGCTGCAAGGTACCACACTGCCAGACTCGACCGAGACAATCTTTCAGCGAGAACTCGATCTTCGGCCCGTAGAAAGCACCCTCGCCCGGCTGCAGATCGTACGGCAGACCAGCGGAATCAAGGGCTGCAGCCAATGCAGCTTCAGCGCGATCCCACAATTCATCGGAGCCGACGCGTTTTTCCGGACGAGTGGACAGTTTCATCTCGACTTCGGTAAAGCCGAAATCGCGATAGACGTCCATGGTCAGCTTGATGAACGCAGCGGACTCGGCCTGCATCTGCTCTTCGGTGCAGAAGATGTGCGCGTCGTCCTGAGTGAACGCTCGCACGCGCATGATGCCGTGCAACGCACCCGACGGCTCGTTACGGTGGCAGGCACCGAACTCGGCCAGACGCATCGGCAACTCGCGGTAGCTTTTCAGGCCCTGATTGAACACCTGCACGTGGCACGGGCAGTTCATCGGCTTGATCGCGTAGTCGCGGTTTTCCGACTGAGTGGTGAACATGTTGTCGGCGTAGTTGGCCCAGTGCCCGGATTTCTCCCACAGGCTGCGATCGACGACTTGAGGAGTCTTGATCTCAAGGTAACCGTTGTCGCGCTGGATCTTGCGCATGTACTGCTCGAGCACTTGGTACAAAGTCCAGCCGTTCGGGTGCCAGAACACCATGCCCGGAGATTCTTCCTGGGTATGGAACAGGCCCAGACGCTTGCCGATCTTGCGGTGATCGCGCTTTTCAGCTTCTTCGATGCGCTGGATGTACGCCGCCAGCTGCTTCTTGTCAGCCCAGGCGGTGCCGTAAACGCGCTGCAATTGCTCGTTCTTGGCGTCGCCGCGCCAGTAGGCGCCCGACAGCTTGGTCAGCTTGAAGGATTTCAGGAAACGTGTGTTCGGCACGTGCGGACCGCGGCACATGTCGACGTATTCTTCGTGATAGTACAGACCCATGGCCTGCTCGTTCGGCATGTCTTCGACCAGACGCAGCTTGTAGTCCTCGCCACGAGCCTTGAACACTTCGATCACTTCGGCACGCGGGGTGACTTTCTTGATGACGTCATAATCCTTTTCGATCAGCTGCTGCATGCGCTGTTCGATGGCCGCCATGTCTTCCGGCGTGAAAGGACGCTCGTAGGCGATGTCGTAATAGAAGCCTTCGTCGATGACCGGGCCAATGACCATTTTCGCGGTCGGGTACAGCTGTTTGACCGCGTGGCCGACCAGGTGCGCGCAAGAGTGGCGAATGATCTCCAGCCCCTCTTCATCCTTTGGCGTAATGATTTGCAGGGTCGCGTCGCTGCTGATGATGTCGCTGGCGTCGACCAGCTGGCCATTGACCTTGCCGGCGAGCGTGGCCTTGGCCAGGCCTGCACCAATGGATGCGGCGACCTCGGCTACGGAAACCGGGTGATCGAATGAACGTTGACTGCCGTCGGGAAGAGTAATAGTTGGCATGGCGCCTCCTCTCCTAGTGGTGACCCCTACCAAAGGTCACGTGGGTTGGGATGAGCCAGTACAAGATCCGATCCAGGCCATTCAATGACGAACGCCTGCCTTACAGCGGCAGGAGCCTTGCGGCCAACCGGAAAACCGAACCAGAGTGACTGGGATTCAAATCGGGAAAATTCGCACGCCGACCGCTTCGGGACTGAAGGTCATCCGAAGCCTGAGAACGCTTGAGCCCGGCATGCTAGCACAGATGAGCGGTCGCCTACGCCCTGATTTGGCAGAAGGCCAAATGTCCGTTTTTATGCCAGAGTGCTGAACTTGATCGGGCCTTGCGCCCTCAGATAACAAGACATTGACCCACAAGGAGCATCCTCGCATGCGTCTGAAAAGCTTATTCGCCGCCGTCGCCCCCGTCGTTCTGCTGCTGCCACTGAGCGCCCATGCCGACTGGCCGAAGGGCGAGCGCGAGAAGTACATGGCCCAGTGCACCCAGGCTGCCACCCCACAAATCGGTGCTGCCGCAGCGAAATCGCACTGCGCTTGCGGTGCTGACGCCATCAAGTCCTATCCGGCCAGCGATATTCAGGCACTGATGGACAACAAGGCGGCTCCGGAACTGCAGCAGAAAGCCCTTGGCCAGATCGCCAAATGCAAAGCAAATACCCCGGCCAAAAAATAACAAAACCGAGCATCCGGATCGCTTGAAAGGCCGAAAAAAGTGTTGGAAATGAGCCTTTTTGGACGATTTATGCAGGTTTTACAGGTTTTTTTATCGTCTTTACGTTTCGCTGCAAGCCTTTCAAACCGGGGCTTTCAGCAGAAACAGGCGGTAAAGAAAACACGACTGATTGGCAAACAGCACGTCCGGGGGGCTACCAAAGCGAACATTTCGACTATGATACCCGGGTGTGCCCAGTTGGCCTGAGCAGCACAGTACTACTGAAAATATATGTTTCTTGGAGATACACCATGTCTAATCGCCAAACCGGCACCGTTAAATGGTTCAACGATGAAAAAGGCTTCGGCTTCATCACTCCTCAAGGTGGCGGTGACGACCTGTTCGTACACTTCAAAGCTATCGAATCCGACGGTTTCAAAAGCCTGAAAGAAGGCCAGACCGTCTCTTTCGTGGCTGAGAAAGGCCAAAAGGGTATGCAAGCTGCACAGGTTCGCCCAGAGTAATTTCCCGGCGCACTAAAAAAACCCCGTCCAGGTGACGGGGTTTTTTATGCCTGAAACAAAAGGACTCAGCCGCAGTTGACGCGGGTAACCACCAGGTTGTTGTCGGTGTTGAGGTTCAGCCGGTCGGAGCGATATTCCAGAGTGATCATGTCGTTCGGCTTGAGGAAGCGCGCGTTTTGCGCTCCAGCCTTGGCACGCGCCTGATCCAGCAGCTCAGGGGATGCTTTCTTGCCAACGGCAAATTGTGCTGCCGATGCTTCGCAGCGGCTATTTCCGGATTCAGCCGCCACGGGCTCCTTTGCCGACTCGCTGGAGGTTGTGCTGCAACCGGCCAATAGAGCAGCGGCCATAAGTGCACCCAGTGTCGCGAACTTCAAAGGCATGAAGCCTCCTTGTTTTCAAATGTTTAAGCAGAGATCGTGCGACCGCCAGCTTGGCGTTTGGTTTCACGGCCACAGCCATGCCCCACGAGCGGAAAAATGCCAAGTGTGCCTGAGCTGCCCTGCCCGGCTCATCAAACAATCGTGACTGAATATTAACAACGCTTAATAAACGTCGATGTAATCAAAGGGCGGATTCGGCCAGTTGTCCTTGAGCGCGTTGAAAATCTGCATCACCCAGACTTCATCGCTGGCCGCGACCTTGCCGACATAGCCCGAGCCCTTCGCCCAGGTTTCAAGACGAAACCGCAGACCGTCGATATCCTGCCCGCCAGTCACGCTGGACAAATAGGCGATGCCGCTCTTGGTCACGCGCAATTGAGTATGTTCGTCGTCGCTGCCCGAGGCGAGCAATTGGCGCACAGCGTCGAGCGTGAGGCCGTCAGGGGTATTCAGATCGATCTGCACAACAGGGTCCTTGGTAAACCGTAAAAGACCAAGTGTCGCATAGCACTCCGCTCATGCCTAAGTCGCAGTGCCAAACGCCGCGCAAAATGGTTAACTCGAAATACAGACATCCTGACTTTTCGAGCCTTCTCATGACCAGCCTCAGCATCGACGCCGACATCAAAGCCAAATGGGCAGACGGACACAGCTCCTACAGCCCCGGTACGACGGAAGAGCTGGCGCTGATCGGCATCGATCTATTGGTCAAGGAGCTGGGAATCGAGGCGGCGCAGCAATTCATCAATCAGGTATTCGAACGATACCCGACCGTACCGGCCGAACACGCGCAGTGAAACCCGCAGGCAGAAGCCTGCGGGTCAGCGGACTTATTTGAGGCGTTTCAGGCGCTCGGTCAGCAGATCAAAGAAGCCCTGGGCGTCGCCATTTTCGACCCAGAACGCATTCTTCGGTGCTTTCAGACCGTCGTACCAGTCAACAATGGTCTGGCCGAATGTCGGACCTTCCCGACTGTCCACCACGACATTGACCGCCCGACCGGTAAACAGCTCAGGCTTGAGCAGGTACGCCACAACAGTCGCGTCATGCACCGGGCCGCCGGGAATGCCGTAGTGCTCCATATCGCCCTTGATATATTCGTTGAGAATGTCGCCGACGATCTTGCTCGCATTGTTGTTCAGCGCGGCAATCTGCTTGAGGCGTGCGTCACTGGTCAAGATCTTGTGCGTCACGTCCAGCGGCAGATACGTAAGCTTCACCCCGCTCTTGAGAACCACCTCGGCAGCCTGTGGATCAGCGAACAGGTTGAATTCGGCGACGGGGGTGATGTTGCCACCGTTGAAATGCGCCCCGCCCATGATCACCACTTCCTTGATGCCCTGAACAATCTCCGGCTCCTGGATCAGCGCCAGCGCCAGATTGGTCTGTGGACCGAGCATGGCAATGGTGATGCTGTGTGGCTTGGCTGATTTCAGGGTGTCGATCAGATAGTTGACCGCACTGCCTTGCGCCAGGCCTTTCTTCGGTTCGTGAACCGTAACGCCCGACAAGCCTTCCTTGCCATGAATGTTCTCGGCGTAGATCGGCGTGCGCATCAGCGGTTTCGGCGCACCGGCGTAAACCGGCACGTCTTCGCGCCCCGCCCATTCGCGAGCCAGGCGCGCGTTTCGCGAGGTCTTGTCCAGACGCACATTGCCGGCGACGGTAGTCAGAGCGCGGATATTCAACTCGTCGGGCGATGCCAGCGCGAAGAGCAAGGCGACCACGTCGTCAGCGCCGGGATCGGTGTCGATGATCAGGTCGATCTTTTCCGCCGCCTGAGCGCCGGTCGCAGTTAGCACGGACACAAGCAGCAGGCTCCGGATCAGTTGGTGAAGTTTTTCAGCATGGCGTTGCATGGCGCATTCCTTGTGCAGGTGAATCGGAAATCAGAATGTAACCCCGGCGACCAGAACGATGTTGCAGTACGGCTGACATTCTCCTGTACGAATGATCGCCCTGGCCTGTCGGCTCAACACCTTGAACTGTTCGTGGGTGAGCAGATCCCTACGGCCCAGGGCGCCCTCTTCGTTCAATGCGTCCAGATCCGCCTGCGCCGTCGGTTGCTTGTCGAAGATCTCCTTGGCCAGCACATGGCTCTCCACCTGCATTTCGCTGAGTACGACTTTCAGCGTGCTGACGAAATCAGGGATGCCATGGGTCAGCGCCAGATCGATCACTTCGACACCCGGCGGCACCGGCAAACCGGCGTCGCCAATCACCACCATGTCACCGTGGCCAAGAGATGCGATCAGTCGCGACAGCGCGACGTTGAGCAAAGGAGTCTTTTTCATGCGGGTCTGAACGCCTGTACTTCGGAAATGGTTGGAATGGAGGGTTGCGCACCGGCGCGGGTAACCGACAATGCGGCGGCGATCTGCCCGTAGCGAATCGCCTCGGCCTCGGACTTGCCGCTGGCCAGCGCTGCGGCGAAACCGCCGACAAAAGTGTCGCCCGCCGCCGTGGTATCCACCGCCTTCACGGTCGGCGCGGGGAAATGTTCGAAGCCATTGCCATTGGCGAACAACGAACCCTGCGCGCCCAAGGTGACGATGACTTTGCCCGCGCCCATGGCAATCAATTGGCTGGCAGCCGTTTCAGCCGTGTGCAACGAGTCGACAGTCAATCCGCTCAACGCGGCGGCTTCGCTCTCGTTGGGAATCAGGTAATCGATCGCGGCAAACCAGTCTGCCGGCAGAGGGCGACTGGCCGGCGCCGGGTTGAGGATTACGGTTTTTCCCAGTTCACGCGCACGCTTGAGCGCATGCCCAACCGTTGCATCGGGAATCTCGAGCTGACAGATCACCACGTCAGCGGCCTGCAACACCGCATCAAAACGGTCGATCACACACGGGGTCATCGCGCCGTTGGCACCGGCGACAATCACGATCGCGTTCTGGCTGTTGTCATCCACCACAATCAGCGCTACGCCACTGGAGTCCTCGACGACGCTGACAGCCTGGCAATCGATGTGCTCGGCAAGCAACGCATCGCGCAACCGCACACCGTAGTCGTCATTACCGACGCAACCGATCATCGCCACCTGCGCGCCCAGGCGCGCTGCGGCAACTGCCTGATTGGCGCCCTTGCCGCCGGACACGGTGGCGAAGGTATGACCGATCAGTGTTTCACCGCCGCGAGGCAGCCGTGGCGCCCGGGTGACCAGGTCCATGTTCAGGCTACCAATTACCACTACATTTGCTGGCATACATCACTACTCATCAATTCGGTTTCAGCGATATTCGGTGAACACGCCGGACAGCGGCGCGGTCGATTCGCGCAGGACAATGCTCGGGGTCACGATGCGCTGATCGGTGCCCGAATCCGGCGCAGCAATTCTGCGCAACAGCACTTCGGCGGCCATCTCGCCCAGTTGCAGGATCGACTGGCCGACCGTGGTAAGCGCCGGATAGACGTAACGGCTCATCTGGATGTCATCGAAGCCGATCACCGACAATTCAGCCGGCACCCTGACATTCCGTTCGGCCGCTGCACGCAGCACACCGATGCCAATCATGTCGTTACCGGCAAAAATCGCACTCGGCGGATTGCTTTCAAGCAGGCGGGCGGCGGCGTTGTAGCCACCGGTGCTGGTGAAGTCGCTCTCGAGCATGCGCTCTTCGCGCACCTCGATCCCTGCCTCTTGCAGCGCTCGGCAATAACCGGCCTGACGCATTTGCGCCACGCTGGTACTGGCCGGACCGCCGATGGTGGCGATGTCGCGATGTCCCAATTCGAGCAGGTGACGGGTTGCCAGATAAGCGCCGTATTCGTGGTCAATGCGCACCAGATCGGCATTCACCCCTTCCAGGCCCCGGTCGACGATGACCATCGGCGTTTTCACACCCGCCAGCCCTTCCGCCAGACCACTGTCACCGCCGGCGGAGGCGACGATCAAACCGTCGATGCGTTTTTCCAGCAACACGCGCAAATAACTGCGCTGTTTTTCCGGGTTGTCATCGGAGTTGCAGAGGATCACGCAGTAGCCATTTCGCTCGCAGTAATCCTCGATTCCCCGCGCCAGTTCGGCGAAGTACGGGTTGAGACTGTTCGGCACCAGCAAGCCGATGGTCGCGGTGGTCTTGGCTTTCAGTGAGCGCGCCACGGCACTGGGCACATAGTCGAGGCTCTTGATTGCCGCCTCCACTTTGCGCCGCACTTCCTGACTCACCGGGCGGGTGTTGTTTACCACGTGCGACACGGTCGTGTAGGAAATGCCCGCGAGTGCCGCTACATCCTTGATCGTTGCCATGGTTCAGCCCCGGCGACTGGCGCGTTGACTGCGATAGGTGTCGAGCACCACGGCAATAACGATCACCGCACCGGTAATAATGCGCTTGGTCGGCTCCGTCGCACCAATCTGTGCGAGTCCGGCCGCGAGCACGGAAATGATCAATACGCCAAAGAAAGTGCTGATCACCGAACCGCGCCCACCCATCAGGCTGGTGCCGCCGATAACCACCGCTGCGATCACTTGCAGCTCCAGGCCCGAACCTGCGTTCGGGTCGGCCGCTTCCAGACGCGAAATCTGAAACAGCGCAGCAATGCCCGCCAGCAAACCCATCAGGCTGAACACCAGAATCTTGTAGGGCTTGGGATTGATCCCGGCCAGACGCACCGCCTCTTCGTTGGTGCCGATGCCGATCAGATAGCGACCGAAAACGGTGCGGGTCAAAACCGCCTGCGCGATGAAAATCACCAGCAAAGCGATGATGAACGAGGGGGAAATACCGAACGCGATCGGATTCGACAGCCAGGCAAACGCATCACCAATGTAAGCGGTACGCGAGCCGGTCATCTGATAGGCCACACCGCGGGCCATCTCCAGCACGCCGAGGGAGACGATGAACGACGGAATCCGCCAGGCCACGGTGATCGAGCCCGTGATGGTCCCGGCCAGAGCCGCTACCGCCATGCCGAGCAGGGCCGCCGGCAAAACGCTCCAGCCCCAACCGAGAATCGCCACGCTGACCGTCGATGCGGCCAGCGCCAGCACCGAGCCGACCGACAGGTCGATGCCACCGATGATCAGCACAAAGGTCATGCCCACCGCCAGCACCATCAGGTCGGGAATCTGGTTGGCCAGGGTGCTGAAAGTGTTGTACGAGAGGAAATGGCTGCTCAGGACCGAGAACAGCGCAATCATCGCCAGCAAGGCACCGGCCAGGCCCAGATAAGTACCCAGGCCGAAAAAATTGCCACTACGTTTACTGGCAGAGGATGCAGTTTTCATGGGAGATCCCTAGGCGCTGCTTCGTTGAGCAACGCATCACGTTTTTGGTAGCCGGCGAATGCGGCGGCAAGCAAATCATCCTGGGTCCAGCTGTCGCGCTCGAAAGTGTCGATCAGCCGCCCCGCCGAGAGCACGCCGATCCGGTCGCAGATCAGCATCAACTCGCGCAGGTCACTGGACACCACGACCAGCGCTTTGCCCTGACGGGTCAGTTCCCCGAGCAAACCGTAAATGTCGAACTTGGCGCCGACATCGATTCCGCGAGTGGGCTCGTCGAACAGCAGCACGGAGCAATCACGTTCCAGCCAGCGACCGATCACTACTTTTTGCTGATTGCCGCCGGACAGCTCCGAGACCAATTGCGTCGGGCTCGAACTGCGGATGCGCATGGCCTCGATCTGACGCTGTGCCAGGGAGATTTCGTCGCCGTCGTTGATGAAACCGCCACTGGAAATTTCCGGCATGTTGCCCAAGGCAATGTTGGCGCTGATCGATTGACTGAGCAGCAGCCCTTCGCCCTTGCGATCCTCGGTGATCAGGGCAATGCCATTGCGCACGGCATCCACTGGCGAGCGAACACTCACAACTTTGGCCGGGGAGCCGAGAGCGATGGTTCCGCTGTCAGCAGCGTCGGCACCGAATATCAGCCGCAACAACTCCGTGCGCCCTGCCCCGATCAATCCGGAAATGCCGAAAATCTCTCCGGCTCGCACCTCGAAGGACACGTCGCGGACTTTGTCAGAACGCGTCAGACCTTTCACCGTCAACGCCGGAGCGCCGATCTTGCGCGGCCCCATATCGATGTGTTCGCCCAGTTCGCGACCGACCATCAAGGTGACCAGTTGCTCGCTGTTGTAGTTGGCCATCGGCTCGACGCAGACCAGATTGCCGTCACGCAGCACGGCGATACGCTGTGCCACCCGCGCCAGTTCTTCGAGGCGGTGAGAAATATAAATGATGGAAACGCCACGGGCCTGCAATCGCGTGATCTGCTCGAAGAGCATTTCGACTTCGCGCGCCGTCAGCATCGCGGTCGGCTCATCGAGGATCAGCACGTGGCAGTCGCCGATCAGGTTGCGCGCGATTTCGACCATCTGTTGATGACCGATTCCAAGCTCACCGACCAGCGTGTCCGGATCGATCGCATCGAGGCCGACCTGCGCCATGGCTTCGATCGCCGCCTTGCGCAACTGCTTGCGGCTGATCCAGCCAGCGCTGCTTGGCAAATTATCCAGAAACAGATTCTCCGCGACCGACAGCGTCGGCAACAGATTGAGTTCTTGCATGACCATGCGCACGCCAAGCTCTTCTGCCTGGGTACGGCTGCCCGGACGATAGTCCTTGCCGTGAAATTGCATCTGGCCGGTGGTCGGTGTGACCAGACCACCAATGATTTTCGACAGGGTACTTTTGCCGGCACCATTTTCGCCGGTCAGCGCCAGTACTTCACCGCGCATCAGCGTCAGATCGATGCCGGTGAGCACCGGTTGCGCATAGGTCTTGCCGATACCGCTGACCGAGAGGACAGCGTTCGGAGCGGAAACTGACATAGGAATCTCCATGCGCTCGCCCGGACGGACGAGCGCCGTTGTATCGCCAGATGACTTACTTGGTGACCAGCTCGACCGGTGTTTCGATCACGCCGTTGGCACCGCTGTCGACTTTCTCGCCCTTGATGATTTTCAGCGCGGTTTCGATACCGAACACGGCTTGCTTCGCAGCAAACTGATCAGCCGTGGCCAGCACGCGGCCGTCCTTGAGCATTGGCTTGATCGCGTTGATGTTGTCGTAACCGACGACCTGAACCTGGCCCGCCTTGCCGGCGGCACGGACGGCGGAAACGGCGCCGACCGCCATGCTGTCGTTACCGGCCAGCAGCGCTTTGACGTCCGGATATTCGCTGAGGATCGAAGCGGCGACCTTGTTGCCCTTGTCGATTTCCCAGTCACCGGATTGCAGCGAGACCACTTTGATCTGCGCGGCTTCCATCGCGTCCTTGAAACCGGCTGTGCGTGCCTGCGCGTTGGTGGTGGTGGACACGCCTTCGATGATGCCGACCTCGTCGCCCGCCTTCAGTTGTTTGGCCAGGTATTCGCCGACCAGACGCGCACCCTTGCGGTTGTCCGGCCCTACGAACGGCACGTTGATGTTTTTGCTTTTGACCACGGCGGGATCGAGCTGGTTGTCGATGTTGATCACGGTGATACCGGCGTCTACAGCCTTCTTGATCACCGGCACCATGGCTTTGGAGTCGGAAGGCGCGATCACCAGTGCGTTCACCTTGGCCAGGATCATTTGTTCGACGATGCGGGTCTGGCCGGCGGTGTCGGTTTCGTCCTTGATACCGTTGGAGACCAGATCGAAATCGGCGGAGTGTTCTTTCTGGTAGGCCTTGGCGCCGTCTTCCATGGTCAGGAAGAATTCGTTGGCCAGAGATTTCATGACCAGCGCGACCTTGGGTTTTTCCGTGGTTTCGGCGAACGCCGAGGAGACAGGTAGTGCAGCGGCTGTAGTAGCCAGCATAGCGACAGCAAGAAGACGTGCAGCGAAGGGCAGCTTCATGGGTTCACTCCGATCTTATGATTATTGTGAGCAACGTTTGCGTTCACGTAAGCTACGTCACGGCTGTATGGACATGTGCCCTGCTAAAGCCGCGCAAACGTTTGCGTAGACCGAACTATGAGAATCCCGCCGACTTTTGTCAACAATCAGAAATCGTCATTTGTTGTAGGCCGAATCGCTGACTCGGCCATCTGGTGCTTCAGGCGGTCGTGTTGACCAGGCCACCGCTGGTAGCGCTTTTCGACATTTCCTTGACCAACGCACCCGCCACTTCCGCAAGTGCGGCGCTGGTTTGCGCGATCTGGCCCTGAATCGACATCACTGCCTGGGACTTCGCTTCGGGAGTCGGATAGCTTGCAGCCTGAGCCGCAGCCAATTGCTGTTGCTGCTCCTGAAGTTGCTTTTGCAATTCCTTCATCCGCTTGAGCAACGTCTTGACGGTAATGCTGAGATTGCTGTCAGCCTCGGTTTCACTGTTTTCCTGCACAGGCCCCCCACCGGTTCTGACCTGATTCTTCTCAGTCTTCTCGGTACCCAGCGCCTGCGCCGATGCCTCGTTGGTCGCGTAGTTCAGGGTGTTGATCGTCGCTGCAGTTTTACCGCCGATGGTGACTGCAGCGGGATTGGCAAAACCGACCGTCAGTGACATGTGAACTCCTAAGATTTGGTTTCCTTGAGGACGCATCGGCCCGAAAGCGCATTTCTTTAGCAGGGATTTGTCACTCGCCCTGCATTTCAAACATTGCCTATCGGTGCGCCGAACAATAATCCGCCCGTCGTTCGGGATCCCGGATGGGTTAGTCAGCAGGAGTATTCTGACTGTCGAAAAATATTGATGTAAATCATCGGGTTAAACATTTTCCGCAGGCACATTACGCATGGTATGAATCCTGCTCCCCTCCCTGCACCTCGAGCATTCAGATCGGCTTGGGGCGCATCTAGATGAACCTGCATCAGCACCGTCTCACGACTAGAGAGAAAAATAATGAAATCTGCTTTCAATACCTTGATTCCGGGCGCATTGGCCCTCCTCCTGCTCCTGCCAACCGCCGTTCAGGCAAAAGAAGTCGAATCCCAGACCCAACTGGCCAACGTAGTCGTTCTCGCCACGGGCGGCACAATCGCCGGCGCAGGCGCGAGCGCCGCAAACAGTGCCACTTATCAGGCAGCCAAAGTCGGTATCGAACAACTGATCGCCGGCATTCCCGAGTTGAGCAAACTGGCTAACGTGCGTGGCGAACAAGTCATGCAGATCGCTTCGGAAAGCATCACCAACGACAACCTGCTGCAATTGGGTCGTCGCGTTTCCGAACTGGCTGACAGCAAGGATGTCGACGGCATCGTTATCACCCACGGTACCGATACCCTGGAAGAGACCGCTTACTTCCTGAATCTGGTCGAGAAGACCGACAAGCCGATCATCGTCGTCGGCTCGATGCGTCCGGGCACTGCCATGTCGGCAGACGGCATGCTCAACCTGTACAACGCCGTGGCCGTGGCGAGCAGCAAAGAGGCGCGCGGCAAAGGCGTGCTGGTGACCATGAACGACGAGATCCAGTCCGGTCGCGACGTCAGCAAAATGATCAACATCAAGACCGAAGCATTCAAAAGTGCCTGGGGCCCGCTGGGCATGGTCGTTGAGGGAAAATCCTACTGGTTCCGCCTGCCGGCCAAGCGTCACACCATGGATTCGGAATTCGACATCAAGAACATCAAGAGCCTGCCTGACGTCGAAATCGCCTATTCCTACGGCAACGTCAGCGATACCGCCTACAAGGCACTCGCCCAATCAGGTGCCAAAGCGATCATCCACGCCGGCACTGGCAACGGTTCGGTCTCCTCTCGCGTAGTTCCATCCCTGCAAGCACTGCGCAAGGATGGCGTGCAGATCATTCGTTCTTCCCACGTCAATGCCGGCGGTTTTGTCCTGCGTAACGCCGAACAGCCTGACGACAAATATGACTGGGTTGTCGCCCACGACCTGAACCCGCAAAAAGCCCGCATCCTGGCGATGGTCGCACTGACCAAGACCAACGACAGCAAAGAGCTGCAACGGATGTTCTGGGAATATTGATTGACCTTCGCCTGATCAGCTCTCGATCAGGCAATTGCGCACCACCTGCCGGATTTGGCGGGTGGCGCCTCCCTTACACACCTCAAGTATTCTTCCCACAAAAAACTCGACGAGCCTTACACCAAAATCGGAAACCTGCTGTCAGAGGATTTTCTTGAATTTTAAGCAGTTGCGAAATCGCTTACAGTTAAATACTGTATGCACGTACAGCTTAATAAGGATAACCTCGTGGCCACCTCTCCTGCTGCTCCTGACGCTTACGAACGCATGGGCATGCGCGTTCAGAAAATCATCAATTCCCCCACCGCACAAAAAGCCAAAGCCGCACTGATTTTCCGTTTGCCGGATGAGCCGATGGATGACTGGGAGCGCTTGCTCGAGGAAATCGACGAGAACGACAACGTTACCCTCGCTTATCGCGATGACGGTGGCGTGCAGATTTTTTGGGTTGTGCCGAAGGAAGACTGATTCAATGAGTGTCCGCTGTGTTGCTTTGCTGTTGTTATTTATTGCCGTAGGCGCCCAGGCTGGCGCCCCACGCACCTTTTCCGAAGCCAAGAAAGCCGCGTGGAAACTCTACGCGCCGCAGTCCACGGAGTTTTACTGCGGCTGCAAGTACACCGGCAACAAGGTCGATCTGAAAGCTTGCGGTTATGTGCCACGCAAGAACGCCAAGCGTGCATCGAGAATCGAATGGGAGCACATCGTGCCGGCCTGGCAGATCGGTCACCAGCGACAATGCTGGCAGCAAGGCGGACGCAAGAATTGCACACGCTACGACCCGGTTTATCAAAAGGCCGAAGCTGATTTGCACAATCTGGTGCCGAGCATTGGTGAGGTCAACGGTGACCGCAGCAACTTCAGCTACGGCTGGTTGCCGGTACAGTCCGGTCAGTACGGATCCTGCCTGACCCAGGTCGATTTCAAGGCGAAGAAGGTCATGCCCCGCCCTTCGATTCGCGGCATGATCGCCCGCACCTATTTTTATATGAGCAAACAATACGGACTGCGATTGTCGAAGCAGGATCGGCAGCTGTATGAGGCGTGGGACAAGACTTATCCGGTGCAGGACTGGGAGCGTCAGCGCAACCAAAGCGTGGCTTGCGTGATGGGGCGCGGCAATGAATTTGTCGGCTCGGTGAATCTGAAAGCCTGCGGCTGATCGCAGCACAAAATAAAAAGGCCTCGAGCGTTATGCTCGAGGCCTTTTTCATATCTGTGCGTCCGAGCCGGTTTGAAGGCGCTTCGCTTATGGCGTAAGCGGATGCTCGATCACCACCGATTCGATATTTTGTTTCTTGGCTTTTACCAACGCCGCATCGACCTGCACCTTGCGCGCCTCGGCGTCAGCCTGGGAATTGAACGGACCGATCAGAATTCGTGTTTTACCGCTACCGTCCTTGACGACCGTTGGAACGAAAGCGTGCTCGATCAACCAGCCGCTCAGGTCACTGACGGCCTGAGGCGTTTCGCCACGCACTTCCAGATCCCACTGTGGCGCGGCAACCGCCGGCGCAGTTGCAACCTTCGTCTCAGGCTTCGGCGCATCTACATTTTTGCCATCACCGCAGCCTGCCAATGCCAGTGCCGCTACCAGCCAAACCAATTTGCGCACAACGCTGTCCTCGGAATTCGTAAAGCGGCGATCTTATCATTCATAAATACTTCGCGAGCCCCGCAAAATGGGCACAAAACAACGAGAATGATGATTGCAGCCTCTGTATAGTTACGCCCTGGGAATTAATGCCGCATCTGCGCGTCAGAAAGAGGCACCCAAACCGTGAGACTTCGCACTAATCTATAGATACCACCGACCTCTGCACTGTCTGAATCAGGTGCCCTACAAAGCAATCAAGGAGAAGACCATGCTGATACTCACCCGCAAAGTCGGTGAAAGCATAAACATTGGTGATGACATCACGATCACCATCCTCGGAGTCAGCGGCCAACAGGTTCGCATCGGCATCAACGCTCCGAAAAACGTGGCAGTG
The DNA here is from genome assembly GCF_057291835.1 of Pseudomonas sp. 1L-B-1-E-C1. Classification (NCBI taxonomy): domain Bacteria; kingdom Pseudomonadati; phylum Pseudomonadota; class Gammaproteobacteria; order Pseudomonadales; family Pseudomonadaceae; genus Pseudomonas; species Pseudomonas sp. 1L-B-1-E-C1. Next base: position 90,265 of record NZ_JBXAWN010000011.1, read on the forward strand.
CACCGTGAAGAAATCTACCAGCGCATCCAGGCTGGCCTGACCGCCCCGGACAAGCCGCAAACGCCCTGAGCCACACTGCCTCACGTAGCCAGTCCTTTTGCCACCGTGCAAGACTGGCTAAAGATTCACGCGCCGTTTAGCCATCCGCATTTCACCCCGCTGGGCACGGCGCCTGAAGCAGGCTAACTCCCTTCATTGGTCCCCTCCTCCTCACTTGCGCCGATATTACCTTTCACTCCTGGAGCTGGCTGTCGGACGTTTCCGAGAGAGCGCGGAGAATTTCGCCTTCTAAGTGAGTATTACCCCACGCGCCATGCCTGTCGCCGCGACCATCATCAAGATCAGGAGCAGCGCTTCAACGTGACTGATTCGCGCGTACAGCCTGGCACGTCCGATATCAGGCGCTGCCCCGCGCGATGATGCGATACGCCATTTGATGAGCGTGACCATCGGTGCAAACTCCATGAGAAGGATCAGCACAAACAGCGTCATCTTCAAATGAAACAGCGGCTGATGCAGGTAATAGTCAGAGCCTTTCTCATAACCGCCAAATGCACGCATGCCACCGGTGACCAGCAGCGCCAAAGCCGAAAGTCCCCACAGATTATCAGCAAGCAAAACACGCTTGACCTCTCCCGTGCCGGCCGCGAGCTGGCTGAATGCTCTACCACGCGTCAGTACCGCCCAGAAAGCCAAGGCGAAAGCGAATAGATGAACAGCCGCAAGAATCCACTGACTCAGCATCGACGTACTCCTTTATAAAGAGTTGGAAATCGGCCAGTCAGTAGTAGACGAAAACACGGGACCTCGCTCGGAGGTGATGGAGGGATAAATGCCCAAACGCCAAATCGCAGGCAAAAAAAATCCCAAGCAGCTGATGGAAGCTTGGGATTTAAAAATGCATAAACCGTGGTGGTGAACGCGGGATGGATGTTACTTAAATTCACAATCACCAACAAGGCTTTTTCGATAGCCGGTTGGAGGAAAAAAGCTGTAAGCCTTTAAATATCCACATCTTTTTTATCAAACAGGAGCATGCAGCGCACCAGGGTGGCGCGTTACAACCTGCGTTGCCGGAAGAATCGCGTGTCACAGGCCATTCCTGTGAACCGTAGTTGCCCGTCATTTTCAGATCCAGCCAATCTGGTGAGCCTCGCCGTAGCACAACCGAGGCACCGAAGGATGAACATACGTTCATCGAAATCATCACTGCAAGCGTCTAGTCTGCGGGTTCCGACATAGTGACTACAGGAGTAACCCACCATGTTCTCGCACGAAAGCATCCCGCTCATCATCATCTTCATCATCATGCTGCTTGGCGTCCTGGCTACTGTCCTCCATCCGGTGCATGCGCTGATCACCTGGCTTCGCAGGCGAAGCGAAGGACCTTCCACCAGCCGCGCGCAAAAAGCAGAATCACGCTGATTATTCCCACATACGCCCGGCAAGGTCCGGGCTTTCTTTCGCCTGCACGAATCCTCGGTAACTCCCCGTCATCAGCCAATTGTGGAGCGGAACACCGTCAGGGTTTACCCCAGGAATACTTCAAAGCGCTACTGGGCCACGTAGAAGAGCAAATGACGAAGCACTACCAGGAGGGACATGGCGACAAGTCGATCGACTATGTTGAGGTGAGCGCCGAATTGGCGTTCTGAGGTGGGAGCTCTGCAAAAGCTTTGCAAAAGTTTTGCAAATCGCAGACAACAAAAAAGGGCCCACCTTTCGGTGAGCCCTTCCAGACCGCCCAGCAGAGCGGATTTTGTTTGGTAGGCGCGATTGGACTCGAACCAACGACCCCCACCATGTCAAGGTGGTGCTCTAACCAACTGAGCTACGTGCCTGCTGTGAGGCGGCATTCTACGGAATTCCGGAGGGGTGTCAACACCTTTTTTTCACCTAACCCTATGAATATGCAAAATATTTAATTTCGCCTCGGCCAAGAAGATTTTCCGGTGGCTGGCGGAGGTTTTTCAACTCGGGTAGGATCGACGCTCTCGTAAAATATATTAAACAGAGGCGGCAGGATGGCGAACACCCAATACCCAGAGTCTTATTACGCTGCGTCGGCCAATGCCGCACCGCCACGTCCTGTGCTGCAGGATGATGTGGAGACGGACGTCTGCGTGATCGGTGCCGGGTATACCGGGCTGTCCTGCGCTTTGTTTCTGCTGGAGAACGGTTTTCGCGTAACCGTGCTGGAAGCGGCCAAAGTCGGTTTTGGCGCCTCGGGCCGCAACGGTGGGCAGATCGTCAACAGCTATAGCCGCGACATTGACGTCATCGAACGCACGGTCGGCCCCAGGCAAGCGCAACTGCTCGGTGAAATGGCCTTTGAAGGCGGTCGGATCATTCGCGAGCGCGTGGCGAAATACAACATCCAGTGCGACCTGAAAGACGGCGGTGTATTCGCCGCCCTCTCCGCCAAACAAATGGGTCACCTGGAATCGCAAAAGCGCCTTTGGGAGCGCTTCGGCCACACGCAACTCGAACTGATGGATCAACGCCGCATCCGTGAAGTGGTCGGTTGCGATCAGTACATCGGTGGCATGCTCGATATGAGCGGCGGCCACATTCATCCGCTCAACCTGGCACTTGGCGAAGCAGCGGCAGTCGAGTCTCTCGGCGGCACCATCTATGAGCAATCACCTGCCGTGCGCATCGAGCGCGGTGCCAATCCGGTCGTGCATACGCCGCAAGGCAAGGTCAGGGCCCGGTTCATCATCGTCGCCGGCAACGCCTACCTCGGTAATCTGGTGCCGGAACTGGCGGCCAAATCGATGCCGTGTGGCACTCAGGTGATCACCACCGAGCCGCTGGGCGACGAGCTGGCGAAGGCGCTATTGCCGCAGGATTACTGCGTGGAGGATTGCAACTATCTTCTCGACTACTACCGGCTTACTGCAGACAAGCGCTTGATCTTCGGCGGCGGCGTCGTCTACGGCGCGCGTGATCCGGCAAACATCGAGGCGATCATTCGCCCGAAGATGCTCAAGGCCTTCCCGCAACTCAAGAACGTCAAGATCGACTACGCCTGGACCGGCAATTTCCTGCTGACCCTTTCGCGCCTGCCGCAGGTCGGACGCCTGGGCGACAACATTTATTACTCGCAGGGCTGCAGCGGTCACGGCGTCACCTACACGCATCTGGCTGGCAAAGTCCTCGCCGAAGCGTTGCGCGGTCAGGCCGAGCGTTTCGATGCCTTTGCCGACCTCCCCCACTACCCCTTCCCCGGCGGGCAACTGCTGCGTACACCGTTTGCCGCGCTGGGCGCCTGGTATTACGGGCTGCGCGATAAATTCGGGATGTAAAAAAAGGGCCGCAAATTGCGGCCCTCTTCATTTCTACGTAAAGCTCAAAGCTGATCCCGAGCAATCCCGTTGCGAATCCGCAGGATATCCGCCAGCACCGCCAGCGCAATTTCCGCCGGTGTCTTGCTGCCGAGGTTGAGGCCGATCGGCGCATGAATCCGCGCCAGCTCCGCCTCGCTCAAACCACCAATGCGACGCAAGCGCTCAAAGCGTTTTTGCGATGTCTGCAGCGATCCCATCACACCGACGTAAAACGCTTCGGTGCGCACCGCTTCCATCATCGCCAGATCGTCGATACGTGGATCGTGGGTCAGCGCCACCACTGCTGTGTCGCGATGGCAGCCACCGTCGGCAATGAACACCGAAGGCAACTGCCGACGGATTTCCACGCCATCAAGCACCACACCTTCGAGCACTTCATCACGCGGATCGCAAAGAATCACTTCGAAGCCAAGCCCTACCGCGAACTCGGCACAGGCCTGAGCCACACTGGAATAGCCAGCGAGCAACAAGCGCTGTGCTGCGCCGATACGAATGCGCACCCGGTCGATCTCACGCTCGATCCGCGCGCCCTGCTCGCGATCAGCAAACACAGTGCGCGCACCGCTGCTCAAATCGACCTCGCGAATCAAACGTCGCTGACCGAGCAACGCCGATTCCAGTTCACGCAGATGCGCCTGTACCTCGCAGTCGGCGTCAAGTTTCTCCACCAACACATCGAGAATGCCGCCACAAGGCAGACTGACCCGCGAGCGCGGATCGTCGCCTTCGCCGTAGCGCACGACGCTGACCGCCTCGAGAAACGCACCTTCGGCGACGCGCTGAAGAAAATCCTCCTCGATGCAACCGCCCGACAGCGAGCCGATCCACCGCCCGCCGTCGTTCACCGCCAGCAGCGAACCCGGCGCGCGCGGTGCCGAGCCGTAGGTGCTCAGCACTGTGCACAGCCAGATTCGCTGCCCGGCCACCGACCATTCCAGCGCCCGGCGCACCACTTGCAGATCGAGATGCTGCATATCAGTGGGCCTTGTGCTCGACGCTCGGCGCGTCGGTTTGCAGCTTCTGCACTTCGCTCACTGCCAGCTCAGCGCTCTGCCCGCCCCAACCCTGACGCAGATAGTTGAGCAGATCGGTCAATTGCTCCGGACTGAGCTTGTCGGCAAAACCCGGCATCGGCTGCATGTGTTCGAACCCGGAGAACTTCTGTTCGCCAATGCCATCTTCGATCACGCGCAACAGGTTGCGCGGATCGTCCAGGCGCAACGTGGTGTTGCCGCGCATGGCCACTGCGATGTGCGGCTTGCCTTCACCGCCAGCCGCGTGGCAACCGGCGCAGACGTTGAGGTATTCCTGACGGCCGCGCTGGGCACTCGGGCTGAGCTTGTCCAGCGGCACTTCGACGAGCTCTTTGGCTGGCGGAGGTTGCTCACCCAGCAGGAATGTTGCCATTGCTGCCAGATCAGCATCGCTCAGCCCCTGAGTACTGTTGTGGAACACTGGGAACATTTCGTTGAACATCGTTCCTTGCGCGCTCATTCCGTGCTTGAGAAACGTGCTCAGATCCTGCTGATTCCAGCCGCGCGCAGCCAGGTCAGTGGCCAGCAGGCTTGGTGCCAGATAACCATTGAGGATGCCGCCGGTCATGCGCTTGTCCATTTGCATCGCGCCCGGCAGGCCCCGTGGCGTATGGCATTCACCGCAGTGACCGAGAACGTCGACCATATACTGGCCGCGCTTCCACGCCTCACTTTTGCCTTCGGCGGGCTCGAGCTTGACGTCTTTGCCGTAGAGCATGTTCCATCCGGTCAGCCCCAGACGGACGTTGAACGGAAAGCTCAGGCTGGTTACCGGTGCAGCGCGCTCGATCGGCTCGATGGTTTTCAGATACGCGTGAATCGCATCGGAATCGGCGCGCGGCATCAGGTGATACGAGGTGTACGGCATCGCCGGATAGAGATTCGCGCCGTCGCGACGCTTGCCTTCGGTCAACGCGGCGAAGAACTCGTCATCGTTGTACAGACCGATGCCGTGTTCCTTGCTCGGGGTGATGTTGGTGCCGTAGATCGTGCCGAACGGCGAGACGATCGGCAGGCCGCCGGCATAGGGCGCGCCACCCGGTGCGGTGTGGCAGGCCATGCAATCGGCGGCGCGAGCGAGGTATTCGCCGCGCTTGACCTGATCGTCGGCGTGGGCAAAAAACGCTGGCGCAGCGACGCCAACCGCTAGGGCCAAGCGGGTCAGTAAACGCTTCATGCTCAACCCTCCTTGACCAGACCAAGATCGGTCAGCACGTTGCGCGTGGCGTTGTAATAACGCACATACCCGGTGCAGCGGCAGACGTGGTGGCCAAGACTGTCCTCGATCACCTGTTCAAGCTGACTTTTGACGATCGGCTGGCGTTGCAGCTTCTCGACCAACACCGTCGCGGCGTTGACGAAGCCCGGCGCGCAGTAGCTGCACTGGAAGGCGAACTCGTCGACGAAGCGCTGCTGGATCGGATTGAGCTCGGTGACCTGACCTTGCTCGTCGCGGCTGGCATGGCCTTCGATCGTGCGAACTTTCTTGCCCTCGAAGTAATGCGCGCCGGTGATGCAGGTGCGCACTTCTTCGCTGGTGCCGTCGGGGTTGTCGACGATCACTACGCAGGCGTGGCAGATGCCCTGGCCGCAGCCCAGACGCGAGCCGGTGAGGTTTTTGTATTCGTGCAGGTAGTCGATCATCGGCAGGTCATCAGGGATGTCCACCGGACCGACGGATTGACCATTGAGGGTCAGTTGAAGCGGACGGTTAGCCATTGAGGGCCTCCTTGATGCGCGCAGCGGTGATAGGCAGGTCACGAACACGTTTACCGATGGCATGCGCCACGGCGTTACCGATGGCACCGACGATCGGGATCATCACCACTTCGGCGATGCCTTTGGACGGATCGCTCGGCGACAGTGGCGGCAGAATTTCCGCGGTCTGTTTCCACACTGCAACGTGACGCGCCATCGGCAGACGATAACGGTTGAAGTTCCAGTCACCCTCCCCCGGACCGCCTTCGTACAGCGGCATCTCTTCCATCAGCGCATGGCCAATCCCCATAGCGATACCGCCTTCGAGCTGGCCCTTGACCAACTCTTCAACCAGCACGCGACCGCACTCGATCCACGAATGGTGATTGAGCACCTGGACTTCCGCCGAGCCTTTGTTGACCTTCAGCTCCACCAGGGTGGCGACCGGGCTGTAATAGGTCACGGCGGCGTTGTTCAACTGCACCACCGGGTAGTTGACGTTCTGCCGATCGAGCAGGTGGAAGCCAGCGCTGTTCATCTGCGCTTTCTTCGCTCGCGGCGCGCCATCGCCGTATTTCACCGCCAGACCGTCGAGCGGCAGGCGCTCGCGCACACCGTCGATGCTGTACTCGGCCTCGGCCCAGCTCCAGCGGTTGAAACCGTGCACCGTCGCGCCGGTCACCAGACCGCGTTCGTGGGCGTGTTTGGCCAGCTCTTCGAAGCTCAGCGGTTGCATGCCGTTGGCGGTCAGCTTGCCATCGACCCAATGCGCATCTTCGCGACGCACCACGTAAGGGTTGGCCTGGCCGCCGTACGGGCCCTGACGCCAGATCTCCAGCGCCGCCGGCCACAAACCATGGTTGAACAGCACGCGTGCCGCTTCCCGGGTCGCATGACTGAAGTAATAGGCGGAGTTGGTCGCCGACGACGCCGAGGCCAGCTTGCCGACCCAGCGCGGGTTGCGCAGCAGATTGTCCTGCTCCGCCTGACTCATGATGTACGGGTTGCCGCTGGTGATCAGCTGCATTTCCTGCCATTCGGTTTCGCCGGTCTTCACATCGTGCGCCGGGCTGCCGAGGAAATCGGCGACGACCAACGCTTGCGAGGTGGACATGCCGGTGCCGATTTCGATACCAATGTGGCGCAGCGTGATTCGGCCATCAGCGGTGAATTCGATGCTGGCCATCGGCGCTTCGGAGCCGGTGCCGAAATCTTTCTGGCAGATGGCGAAACCGACGCCGTACCAGTTATCCGGGTCTGCCGCTTCACGTTGCTGCTTGATCGCATCGCGGTTTTTCCAGACCTCGTGCACCGAGGCCTTGTCGAGAATTTCGTGCAGGCGCAGCGCACCGGCCGGGATCGCGCCCTGAGTATTCTTCATGCCGGAACGCAGAGCGTTCCTGCGGCGCAAATCGATCGCGTCGACACCCAGGCGATTGGCGATCTCGTCGACCATCATCTCGGTCGCCGCCATGCTTTGCAGGGTGCCGTAACCGCGCATCGAGCCCGCCTCGACCGCACGCGAGTGATACGCGGTGACTTGCAGATCGTTCTGCGGCATGTAATAGATCGACTGCGCTGCTGTGGCACCAACCGCCGCCACCGATGGGCTGTAGTTGACCCGACCGCCACCGTCGACGCTCATTTCCGCGCGGAAAATCTTGAAGGTGTAGTCGTTCTTGTCCACGGCCAGCTGATAGCGGATGTCGAACGGGTGACGCTTGATGCCGCTCTGGAACTGCTCGTAGCGATCATTGGCCAGACGCACCGGCACACCGGCGCCGTACAGCGCGGCCAAGGCTGCATAGTAGACAAAAATGTTGTGGTCTTTGGAGCCATACCCGACGGTGTAACCCGGGTGCATGTTCAGATTGGCCAGGCCAAACCGCGACGGCCCGATCATCTTCGCGGTCTCGGTCGCGACTTCCAGCGGGCACTGGGTCGCCACGACAAAATGCAGGGTTTTGGTTCTGGGGTCGTACCAGCCGTTGCCGTTGTCCGGCTCGAGGGCAGCCGGTTCGATGGACGGAGTTTTGTAGCGCTCATCGAACACCAGCCAGTTGTCCGGCGGCGTGTCGATTTCCTGCTTCATGCGGTCAGCGTAGAACAGGCCGCGCTCGGTGAGGTTGCCATGCAGGTTCGGCGAGGCATTCCACACCGGACGGCGGTTCTTCAGCATCGGGAACAGGATCGAATCCTTGAGGCTGGCGAACTCGTCTTCATCCGCCGAAGTCGCGCCGCCGACGCGCACGTAGCGGAAGCTGCCGTAGGGATCGCCTTCGTAGAACGGCACCTTGGCGCCGTAACGAATCGCTTTGTCATTGAATTTGAGTTGGTTCTTGGCCTGACGGAAACGCTCGAAATCGTTCCAGATAAGGATCGCCACCGGATGACCGATGAACATCGGCACTTTGCCTTCTGGCAGCAATGGATCGGGAGCGTGCTCTTCGGGAAAGACGATACCGTCCTTGTCCAGATCGGCAGCGGTGACGATGCGGTCGGGCTGCAGATCGGCGCCGAGCCACGACAGGTCGTAGCCTGCGTAGATGCGGTCGGCCTTGATGGTTTTCAGCAGCATCGCGTGGCCCTGTTGCTCAGGCCAGCCGGGCATGTCCTTGGCGCGGATGTCGCGGGCAAACACTTTGCTGCCGCAGACCTTGGACAGGGCATCGTTGCGTTGGCGCGCCTTGCCGTTATTGCCGAGCCATTTCTCGGACGGCACGGTGACGCTGTTTTCCATCAAGGCAGCCAGCGCCTGACTGCTGAGCGGCGTAAGCGTAACGCTCACACCCGCCACCAGCCCGCCCTGGAGGAACGAGCGCCGGGATATTTCACGGTTGGACATGGATCATCCTCTAGGCGGTTATAGGTCCGCCCTTGTGGTTATCTACTGGGGATCTCGAGTCGTGCAGAAGCTCTTTCTGGCGAAGCAAAGAGCTGTGTTGACAGTGCAAAGCTGACCGAAAGGTTAACTTTAAAGGTTTCTGCGCTCGCAGCAAACAACCAGTTACAAAAACCTGACCAAATAATCAAAAAAATCAATGCGACGTGGGATCGCAGGGGATTTGCAGGGATTCTTGTAGGAGCTGTCGAGTGAAACGAGGCTGCGATCTTTTGATCCTGTTTTTTAAAATCAAGATCAAAAGATCGCAGCGTGCCGCAGCTCCTACAGGGGATTTGTGCAGGAGTTCGAGAGGGGAATAGCCAAATTTCAGACACAAAAAACCCCGGCCTTTCGACCAGGGTCTTTGCTATCGGGTCCGAATCAACCAATGGTTGCTTACGGTGCTTCAAGGCGTTCAGTGGTCCTTGAAACAGATATGGCGCAGCGGACGGGACTCGAACCCGCGACCCCCGGCGTGACAGGCCGGTATTCTAACCGACTGAACTACCGCTGCGTATCGCTTTGAGCTTGCGCTCAAGTAACTCGTTTTGACTGCAGGCTTCGGTGCCTGGCAATCGCGAACCAGATAAATCTGACTCGTAAAATATGGCGCAGCGGACGGGACTCGAACCCGCGACCCCCGGCGTGACAGGCCGGTATTCTAACCGACTGAACTACCGCTGCGCGTCGGTGCAGGCACTTTCAGCCTACTCTCTTGCTTGTGCAAGCTTCTCGGGAGTGGTGGGTGATGACGGGATCGAACCGCCGACATTCTGCTTGTAAGGCAGACGCTCTCCCAGCTGAGCTAATCACCCGTTTGCATCTCCGAGGCCGCGAAATTTACGCAGGTGGCGAAGCTAAGTCAATAGCAGGATTGGAGTTTTTCTGAAAAAGACAAAATTGCTTCATTCCTGAAGAAGCCATCGACCCATAGACCGCATTCGCGAGCAGGCTCGCTCCCACAGGACGCGGCTTCGCTTGTTATTCGGTGTAGATCATCTTCTTGGTCATACCGCCATCGACGACGAATTCCTGGCCGGTGACAAACCCGGCATTGCGCGACAGCAACCAAGCGACCATCGCCGCCACATCCTCGACCGTTCCCACCCTGCCCGCCGGATGCTGGGCATGATCGGCATCGGCCAGAGGTTGGGCGCGCCGTACCGAGGGATCACGCGCATCGATCCAGCCCGGGCTGACGGCATTGACTCGAATTTCCGGCCCGAGGCTGATGGCCAGCGCATGGGTCAGCGCCAACAATCCGCCCTTGCTCGCGGCGTAGGCCTCGGTATCCGGTTCCGACTGCCCGGCGCGGGTCGAGGCCAGGTTGACGATCGAACCGTTGTGGGCACGCAGATACGGCGCACAGTGCTTGGCCAGCAACATTGGCCCGCTCAGGTTCACCGCCAGCACCCGATTCCAATAGGCGAGATCGAGGCTTTCCAGAGTGATGTTGTGCGGATCGGCCACCGCCGCGTTGCAGACCAGCGCATCCAGGCGACCAAACTGACCCAGCACCTCGGCCACGCCCAGCGCAACCTGACTTTCGTCCGCGACATCCATGGCGATAAACCAGGCATTCTCGCCCAGCACCTTCGCCACTTTCGAACCACGCGCCCGATCGAGATCGGTCAGCACCACTTGCCAGCCCTCGCTGATCAGCCAGGCGGCAATGCCCAGACCGATGCCACGCGCGGCACCCGTGACCAACGCAACGCGGCCATGGGTACCTGCGGTCGGGGTAGACAACTCGATCACAACGCGGCCAGACCGCGCGCCAGGTCGGCTTGCAGGTCAGCGACGTCCTCCAGACCCACCGCAACGCGGATCAGGCTGTCACGAATGCCCGCCGCTTCACGCTCTTGCGGCGCCAGACGCCCGTGAGAGGTGGTGCTCGGGTGCGTGATCGTGGTCTTGCTGTCGCCGAGGTTGGCGGTGATCGAAATCAACCGCGTGGCATCGATAAAGCGCCAGGCGCCCTCTTTGCCGCCCTTGACCTCGAAGCTGACCACAGCACCGAAGCCCTTCTGCTGGCGCTGGGCCAACTCGTGCTGCGGATGGCTCTTGAGACCGGCGTAATGGACTTTCTCGATGCCGTCCTGCTGCTCCAGCCATTCGGCCAGCGCCTGAGCGTTGGCGCAATGCGCTTTCATGCGCAGGTTGAGGGTCTCGAGGCCTTTGAGGAAGATCCACGCATTGAACGGGCTGAGGGTCGGCCCGGCGGTACGCAGGAAACCCACCACTTCCTTCATCTGTTCGCTGCGTCCGGCGACAACGCCGCCCATGCAGCGGCCCTGACCGTCGATAAACTTGGTCGCCGAGTGCACGACAATGTCCGCGCCGAGCTTCAGCGGTTGTTGCAGCGCCGGGGTGCAGAAGCAATTGTCGACCACCAGTTGCGCGCCCTTGGCATGGGCAATTTCTGCCAGCGCGGCGATATCTACCAACTCGGCCAACGGATTGGACGGCGACTCGACAAAAAGCAGTTTGGTGTTGGACTTGATCGCCGCGTCCCAGGCCGACAGATCGGCCAGCGGCACGTAATCGACTTCGACGCCGAAGCGTTTGAAGTACTTTTCGAACAGGCTGATGGTCGAGCCGAACACACTGCGCGACACCAGCACATGATCGCCAGCACTGCACAGACTCATCACAACCGCCATGATCGCAGCCATGCCGGTTGCCGTGGCGACGGCTTGCTCGGCGCCCTCCAGCGCGGCAATGCGTTCTTCGAACGCGCGCACGGTCGGGTTGGTGTAGCGCGAATACACGTTGCCGGGCACTTCGCCGGCAAAGCGCGCCGCTGCATCGGCAGCGGTGCGGAACACGTAACTGGAGGTGAAGAACATCGGGTCACCGTGTTCGCCTTCCGGCGTGCGGTGCTGACCGGCACGGACGGCCAGGGTATCGAACGCTACGCCTTCGAGGTCGCTGTCCAGCCGACCGGCATCCCATTCCTGACTCATGCTGTCTCTCCTTGCTGTTCTCGAACAATAAATATCAGATACAAAACCGGCCCCTCAGGGCCGGTGGAAACTCAGTTGTTGTACAGATCGATGATCGCACTGACTGCCTGGGTCTTGACCTTCGAGGCATCGTTGCGCGCCTGTTCGATCTTGTCCAGGTAAGCCTCGTCGACGTCACCGGTCACGTACTTGCCATCGAATACCGCGCAATCGAAGTTTTCGATCTTGATCTTGCCGCCGCCGACCGCTTCGATCAAGTCAGACAGGTCCTGATAGATCAGCCAGTCTGCGCCGATGAGGTCGGCCACGTCCTGGGTCGAACGGTTGTGCGCGATCAGTTCGTGAGCACTCGGCATGTCGATACCGTAAACGTTCGGGAAGCGCACCGCAGGTGCCGCCGAGCAGAAGTAGACGTTTTTCGCACCGGCTTCGCGGGCCATCTGGATAATCTGCTTGCAGGTGGTGCCACGCACGATCGAGTCATCGACCAGCATCACGTTCTTGCCGCGGAATTCCAGCTCGATGGCATTGAGCTTCTGGCGTACCGACTTCTTGCGCGCCGCCTGGCCGGGCATGATGAAGGTGCGGCCAATGTAGCGGTTCTTGACGAAGCCTTCGCGGAATTTCACGCCCAGGTGATTGGCCAGTTCCAGCGCAGCGGTACGGCTGGTGTCGGGAATCGGGATAACCACGTCAATGTCGTGCTCAGGGCGCTCGCGCAGGATTTTCTCGGCAAGCTTCTCGCCCATGCGCAGACGCGCCTTGTAAACCGACACGCCGTCGATGATCGAGTCCGGACGCGCCAGGTAGACGTGTTCGAAAATGCACGGGGTCAGCGACGGGTTGGTTGCGCACTGACGGGTGTGCAGCTTGCCGTCTTCAGTGATGTACACCGCTTCGCCCGGCGCGAGGTCGCGAATCAGGGTGAAACCAAGCACGTCCAGCGAAACGCTCTCCGAGGCAATCATGTACTCGACGCCTTCGTCAGTGTGACGCTGGCCGAACACGATTGGACGAATGCCGTGCGGGTCGCGGAAACCGACGATACCGTAACCGGTGATCATCGCGACAACGGCGTAACCACCGACGCAACGGTTGTGCACGTCGGTCACGGCGGCGAAAACGTCCTCTTCGGTCGGCTGCAGCTTGCCGCGCTGGGCCAGCTCGTGGGCGAACACGTTGAGCAGCACTTCCGAGTCGGAACTGGTGTTGACGTGGCGCAGATCGGATTCGTAGATCTCTTTGGCCAACTGTTCAACGTTGGTCAGATTACCGTTGTGCGCCAGGGTGATGCCGTACGGCGAGTTGACGTAGAACGGCTGAGCTTCGGCCGACGTCGAGCTGCCGGCGGTCGGGTAGCGGACGTGACCGATACCCATGTGGCCGACCAGACGCTGCATGTGACGCTGCTGAAACACGTCACGCACCAGGCCATTATCCTTGCGCAGGAACAACCGGCCATCATGGCTGGTCACGATACCGGCAGCGTCCTGGCCGCGGTGCTGGAGCACGGTTAGCGCGTCATACAGCGCCTGATTGACGTTCGACTTACCGACGATACCGACGATGCCACACATGCGACGCAACCCCTACTTAATGGATCTGAACTGAACAACACTCACTGAGGCGTTTTCGCCGTCGGCAAGAGCTGCTCCTTGAACGGAATCTCAGCGGGTACGCTGATTCCGCTGGCAAGCCACTGACTGCTCCACCCCAGTATCAGGTTTTTGGACCAGTCGGCGACCAATAGAAACTTGGGCACGAGCTGTGATTCTTTCCACCACCCGTCCTGCTGTACCGGCCCCAGGCTCAACAGCCCGACCGCCACGACCACCAGCAACACGCCACGCGCTGCGCCGAAGGCCATGCCGAGGAATCGATCGGTCCCGGACAACCCGGTGACGCGAACCAACTCGCCGATAAGATAATTGATCATTGCGCCCACGATCAGTGTGGCGACAAACATGATGGCACAGCCCGCGATCACGCGAGCCGATGGGGTTTCGATGTATCCGGCGAGGTACTCGGACAGTGAGCCACCAAACATCCAGGCAACCGCTCCTGCGATGATCCAGGTCAGCAGCGATAAAGCTTCCTTTACGAAGCCGCGGCTCAGACTGATCAAAGCGGAGATGGCGATGATTGCAACGATCGCCCAGTCAACCCAGGTAAATGGCACAGTGCAGCCTACAGACGGATAAGGCGGCGCATTTTAGCAGAGCGCATGGCTGTCGGTAAGCTGCGATTGTCTGTGCTTTTCAATCGAGGTGATAGATTTCAGCCACGTTCAGGCTGAAAACGGACAACGAAGCCCTTGAGGTTCTGCTGGCGACTCAGCAGATCGCGCAGGCGATCAGCTTCGGCGCGCTCGATCAGCGGACCGACGAACACCCGATTCTTGCCGTCAGCCGATCGAATGTAGGCGTTGTAGCCTTGGCTGCGGAGGTTTTTCTGCAGGCTTTCGGCGCTGGCACGGCTGGACAGACTGGCCAGTTGTACCGACCAGCTCACCGACAGACCGTTGGCATCGACGCGGCTCTGCGTGGTATCGGGCTTGCTCGTTGCAGAGGTGATCGGCTGGGCCGGCGCCGGTATCGGCTTGGCCACCGGTGGCGGCGTCGCCGGGCGGGCAATCTGCGCAGGGATGGTCGGTGCTGGCGCAGCCGGGGCAGCCGGAGCAGCAGGCACTGCTTCTTCAGCGACCTCTTCGGCAGTCGGCACCGGCTCTTGCGGCAAAGCCTGCGGCTCAGGCACGGCGACCGGGTCCATTTGCACTTGCGGCAGGGCCGAAGGCTGAGGCGCAGCCGGGGCCTCGACTGTCACCTGACGCTGCTCGTCCTGGCGGGAAAACAGCATCGGCAGGAAGATCACCGCCAGCGCTACCAGCACCAGCGCGCCGACCATGCGCTGCTTGTACGCTTTATCCAGCAAAGCCATTCGCCGCTTCCTCCGTGGAGCGCCGGGCCAGCCACTCAAGGGCCTCGGCGACACAATAAAATGATCCGAACAACAGAATCTCGTCGTCGCTGGTCGCTACCGCGCACTGCCCTTCCAGAGCAGCGGCGACGCTGTCGTAGGACGCGACCGAAGCGCCAAGGTTCTGCAGCGCGGCCTGCAACTCCGCGACCGGACGCGCGCGTGGCGAATCCAGCGGCGCGACAGCCCAATGCGCGACACTAGCATTCAATTCGCCAACAACACCATCCAGATCCTTGTCCGCCAGCAGGCCGAACACCGCCAGGTGCTTGCCAACCGGCGGCCGCGCGGCCAGACGACGCGCGAGATATTCGGCGGCGTGCGGGTTGTGGCCAACGTCCAGCAACAGGTTCAGGCGCTTGCCATTCCATTCGAACGATCGACGATCGAGGCGTCCGACCACGCGCGTCGCCTGCAACGCCGCGACAATCTGTTCGGCATTCCACGGCAAACCCGTCAGCAGATAGGCTTGCAGCGCCAGTGCGGCGTTCTCCATCGGCAGATCAAGCAATGGCAAATCGTGTAACTCGACTGCCTGCCCCTGTGCATCAGTACCGCGCCATTGCCAATGCTGCTCGGTGATGCCGAGATCGAAATCGCGTCCACGCAGGAAGAGCGGGCAAGCCAGTTCGTGCACCTTGTCGAGCAGTGGTTGCGGAGGATTCAGATCGCCACACAAGGCCGGCTTGCCGTGACGGAAGATCCCGGCCTTTTCGAAGGCTACGGATTCGCGGGTATCGCCCAGATAGTCGGCATGATCGACGCCAATGCTGGTGACCAGTGCGATATCGGCATCGACCACATTGACCGTGTCCAGACGTCCGCCCAGCCCCACCTCAAGCACCACAGCGTCAAGCGCGGACTGTTGGAACAGCCAGAACGCCGCCAGGGTACCCATCTCGAAGTAAGTCAGGGAAGTGTCGCCGCGGCCAGCCTCGACCGCAGCAAAGGCTTCGCACAGCTGGGCGTCAGTGGCTTCGACGCCATTGAGCTGCACCCGCTCGTTGTAGCGCAGCAGGTGCGGAGAATTGTAGACACCAACGCTCAGGCCCTGCGCGCGCAGCAACGAAGCCACGAACGCGCAGGTCGAGCCCTTGCCGTTGGTGCCGGTGACCGTGATCACCCGAGGCGCCGGCTGGCCCAGCCCCATGCGGGACGCTACCTGTTGCGAACGCTCCAGGCCCATGTCGATGGCCGACGGATGCAACTGCTCGAGGTAGGCGAGCCATTCACCAAGGGTGCGCTGGGTCATACGTTGGCAGGCACCGGCGGCACCACGATCGGCTCGATCGGCGCGGCGACGAACTTCGGCGTCGGCTTGCCGGTCATCTGCGCCAGCAGGTTACCCAGACGCGGGCGCAGTTCCTGACGGTGGATGATCATGTCGATGGCGCCGTGCTCCAGCAGGAATTCGCTGCGCTGGAAGCCTTCCGGCAGTTTTTCGCGCACGGTCTGCTCGATAACACGCGGACCGGCGAAGCCGATCAGGGCTTTCGGCTCGCCGACAATGACGTCGCCGAGCATCGCCAGACTGGCCGACACACCGCCGTAGACCGGGTCGGTCAGTACGGAAATGAACGGAATGCCTTCTTCACGCAGACGCGCCAGCACGGCCGAGGTCTTGGCCATCTGCATCAGCGAGATCAGCGCTTCCTGCATGCGCGCACCACCGGAAGCAGCGAAGCAGATCATCGGGCAGCGGTTTTCCAGTGCGTAGTTGGCAGCGCGAACGAAGCGCTCACCAACGATGGCGCCCATGGAACCGCCCATGAAGTTGAATTCGAATGCCGAAACCACCACCGGCATGCCCAGCAAGGTACCGCTGACCGAGATCAGCGCGTCTTTTTCGCCGGTCTGCTTTTGCGCAGCAACCAGGCGATCCTTGTACTTCTTGCCGTCGCGGAATTTCAGGCGGTCAACCGGCTCCAGATCGGCGCCCAGTTCGTTGCGGCCTTCCGGATCGAGGAAGATGTCGATGCGCGCACGTGCGCCGATGCGCATGTGATGGTTGCACTTGGGGCAAACGTCCAGGGTCTTTTCCAGTTCCGGACGGTACAACACCGCCTCGCAGGACGGGCATTTGTGCCACAGACCTTCAGGCACCGAGCTCTTCTTGACCTCCGAGCGCATGATCGAAGGGATCAGTTTGTCTACTAACCAGTTGCTCATGCTTTCTTTCTCCAGTACCGGCGGCCCGAACGCTCTGGTTCGCAGCCCCGCGTATGCCCTTGAGCTAAATTCATGTGTGTGGCGATGGTTGATGAACGGTCGCGGTCAGCGCGAAACATGACCTGCGTACGATTCAGCAACCCTCAGCCGCGCCTGCTTTGTGCAAGTGCATTGATGGACGGCGGCAGACTGCCAGCCGTCACATCGACGATATATTGCCGCGCACCGCGTTGATGAATGCGCGAATCTTCTGGTGATCCTTGATGCCTTTGCTCGCTTCTACCCCGCCGCTGACATCCACCGCGTAGGGCTTGACCCGTGCTACCGCGTCGGCAACGTTCTCCGGCGTCAGGCCACCGGCCAGAATCAGCGGTTTGCTCAAATGCTGCGGAATCAGTGACCAGTCAAACGCCTCGCCGGTTCCACCGGGCACCCCTTCGACATAGGTGTCGAGCAGCACGCCACTGGCGCCGGGAAAGGCATCGCAGGCAGCAGCAATGTCATCACCCGCTTTGACCCGCAGCGCTTTGATGTAAGGACGATGCCAGCCTTCGCATTCTTCGGCGCTTTCGTCGCCATGGAATTGCAGCAGATCCAGCGGCACCGCATCGAGGATTTCTCCCAGCTCGCAACGGCTGGCATTGACGAACAGCCCGACAGTGGTCACGAACGGCGGCAGCGCCTTGATGATCGCCCGCGCCTGCTGCACGTTCACCGCTCGCGGGCTCTTGGCGTAGAACACCAGGCCGATCGCGTCGGCACCGGCTTCGACCGCGGCCAATGCATCTTCGATGCGGGTAATGCCGCAGATCTTGCTGCGAACGGCTGACATGTCAGGAAAACCTCAAGGCAAAATCCGAAAACGTCCCGGATGGTAACAAAAGCGTTCGAGGGCGTCAGCCGTCAAGTTCGGAGAAACCCGTAAGGAAATGTGGCCCGATAAAGCGCTCGGGCAACGGGAATTCGTCGTGGTACTCGACCTGCACCAGATACAACCCGTATGGATGCGCCGTCACCCCGCCGGAGCGACGCTCGCGGCTTTCCAGCACTTCCTTCATCCACTCCACCGGACGCTCACCGGCACCGATGGTCATCAGCACACCGGCAATGTTGCGCACCATGTGGTGCAGGAACGCGTTGGCACGAATGTCGAGCACGATCATCTTGCCGTGGCGGGTCACGCGCAGATGATGCATCTTCTTGATCGGCGACTTGGCCTGGCACTGACCGGCCCGGAACGCGCTGAAATCGTGGGTACCGATCAGGTATTGAGCCGCCTCGGCCATACGTTCGACGTCGAGCGGACGGTGATTCCAGGTGATTTCTTCGTTGAGGTGCGCCGGGCGAATCTGATCGTTGTAGATCACATAGCGATAACGCCGCGCGATGGCTTTGAAGCGCGCGTGAAAATGCGCCGGCATGACCCTGGCCCAACTGACGCTGATGTCGTGGGGCAGATTGATGTTGGCGCCCATGACCCAGGCTTTCAGCGAGCGATCGACCTGGGTGTCGAAGTGCACCACCTGGCCACAGGCATGTACGCCGGCATCGGTACGCCCGGCGCATTGCAGGGAAACCGGCGAGTTGGCGACTTTCGACAAGGCTTTTTCCAGCTCTTCCTGCACCGTCGCCACGCCGGTCAGTTGCCGCTGCCAGCCGCTGTAGCGCGAGCCTTTGTACTCAACGCCCAGCGCGACGCGGTAAAAGCCGTCGGGCGCCATTTCGGCGACCGGGTTATCTATGTTTGCCAAGGTGGGACAGCCTGCTGATTTGCAAAGGCGGGCATTATAAGGCGGTGGGCCGGGGATGCCAGTTTCAAGATCAAAAGATCGCAGCCTTCGGCAGCTCCCACATGGGAATGCGCCCTCTGTAGGAGCTGCCGAAGGCTGCGATCTTTTGATTCCAGTGACTCAAACAAAAACGGCAGCCCCACCGGGCTGCCGTTTTTGTCTACTGCTGAACTCAGACCAGGTTGGAAAGCATTTCCTTGGCCTCGCCCCGCTGCTTCTCGTCACCCTCGGTCAACACTTCGTTGAGGATGTCACGCGCACCGTCAGCGTCGCCCATGTCGATGTAAGCCTGGGCCAGATCGAGTTTGGTCGCCGCTTCGTCAGTCCCGGCGAGGAAGTCGAAATCGTCTTCGCCCAGATCGTCACCCATCGCAGCGTCCGCTTCGGTAAAGGTCGGCTCGGCCATGCTTTGCGACAGGCGATCCAGCTCGGCATTGACGTCGTCCAGTTCGGCCGCGAAGGCGTCCGGCTCGGCGGCGGGATTGGTGTCCATTTCGTCTGCCAGCGACAGGTCGAAATCGGCCGGCAACTCCAGATCGTCCTGCGGCACGTCGGCGACTACCGGCGTCTCGACCGGCGGCAGATCTTTCACACCGTCATCCAGATCGAGCAGGAAGTCATCTTCAGCCAACGTGGCCGGCGATGGTTCGGCGCCGAGGTCCATGTCCAGATCGAAGTCCGACAGATCGTCGAGATTGTCTTTCATCTCGGTCTGCTCTTGCAGCACCGAGGCGAAGCTCAGATCGTCTTCGGCCGGGAATTCATCCAGCTCGACCGGCGCTTCTGGCTCAACCACTGGCGCAGGATCTACCGGGGTGATGTTGTCGAGGTCGTCCAGACTCAAATCGAACGCCGTGTCCAGATCGTCAGCAGCAGGCTCAGGCGCTTGTGGCTCGTCCTGCAACAGTTCCTTGACATACTGCGCGTCCAGCTCGGCAGCGACGGCCGCAGCCGCGAGCCCACCGGCAGCAACCACGGCCATGGCCGGGAAGCGGCTTTTCAGCGCTTCGACCTTGGCGAAATTGTCGCCGTTGGCCACCAGTTGACGCTCTTGCGCAACGAACGCATCGCGGTCGCCCTGCTGACCGTAGACTTCCATCAGCTTCAGGCGCAGATCGCTGCGTTCCGGCTCGAGGCTGACGCCCTCTTCCAGCAGCGCGGCGGCCTGGTTCAGGCGACCGGCGTTGATGTGCGATTGCGCCTTGTCAAGGACGTCATCCGAGCGTTCGCCGGCCGGGGCCACCAGAGGCGCGGCGATCGGCGCGGCCATCACCACCGGAGTGACAACCGGTGCGGGCGTTGGCGCAGGTGCCGGAGCAGGCGTGTTGAGCTTGACGCTCGCCGCAGGAGTTTCCAGGCCAGAGAAGCTGCTTTCCGGCAAATCATGCTCGGCGGAAAACTCTTGTTCTTCAGCCAGGGCGCGCGCCATGCGCAGGTGCTTTTCGGCTTCCTGCTGAGCTTTGCGACGACGCGCCAGCAGCAACAACAGAAGCAGCAGAACCACCGCACCGCCGCCGATCAGGCCGAGCAGGATCGGATTGGTCAGCAGTTCGTTGAAAGCTTTGTCATCGTCAGCAGCGGGCGTGGTTTCAACCACCGGCTCGACGACCGGCTCGACCGGCGTTTCCGCTGGAGGCGCAATGGCCGACTCCGGAGTGGGTGAAGCGGCTGCGGCGTCCGCCGGGGTGGCCGGCGGAGTCGCGGCCAGCTCGGCAGTGATCGCCGGCACCGGCGGCACAGCAGCAGTGGCGCCAGGCGCAGCGCCGGCGCCGTCGGCCTGCATCTTCGCCAGCTGATTGTTCTTCAGCTCGATCAGCTTTTGCAGCTTGTCCAACTGGCTCTGCAGATCAGCCATTCGGCTTTTCAGTTCCTCGTTGTCACGACGGGTCGTGTCGAGGTTTTCCTGAGTGATTGCCAGTTTGTTGCTCAGCGCCTTGGCGTCGCCCGCCGGGCCTTTCGCACCGGGCTTGGCGCTTTCTGCCGAGACCAGGCTCAGATTGTCCTGAGTGTTGGGCGCCGCACCGGTGTTGCCACGGCCGCGATTGGTCGCATCCAACTGCTGCTGACCGGTGCCCGGCTTGGCCACGTAACGACGACCCTGACGCCAGGCTTCGTTCTGCGCCGCCACTTCAGCGATGGCTGCCGATTGCGGCAGCGCGGTGCTTTGTACCGAGTCCGGCAGACGCAGCACCTGACCGGTTTTCAGACGGTTGATGTTGCCGTCGATAAAGGCATTCGGATTGAGTGCTTGGATCGCCAGCATGGTCTGCTGCACCGATCCGCCGTTACGCGCCTTCGCGGCGATTTCCCACAGGGTGTCGCGCGGCGTAGTGGTGTACTGATTGCGATGGGTGGCGCCAGTGGTTGGCGCGGTGATGGTCTGCGACGGCGCCGGTTGCGCAGCGGCGTCAGCGGTCTGCGGCGAAAACTTCGACGGATCGAGCAGCACGCTGTAATCACGTAGCAAGCGGCCATTGGGCCACATCACCTGCACGAGAAACTTCACCATCGGTTCCGACAGCGGTTGGCTCGAGGTCACGCGCAACACGCTTTTGCCGTTGGCGTTGAGCACCGGGGTGAAGGTCAGATCATTGAGAAAGGCCTGGCGATCGACGCCGGCCTTGGCGAAATCTTCGGGTGAAGCCAGGCTCGGCACCACCTCGGCGGCGGTGAGATCCTTGACGTCGAGCAGCTCGATTTCAGCCACCAACGGCTGGTTCAGGGTCGACTTCAGGGTCAGCTCCCCGAGCCCGAGGGCATGCGCCATACCGGAGGACAGCGCCGAGGCGGCCGCTATTGCTAACACCAGTTTGCGAACTTGAACCATAGCCTCATCCTTTGTTTGAACGTTCCTCGGCCAGCGAGAAGCTTTTGAATACCGCTGCCGTAAGGCATTGCGCGCGACGACGGAAGTCGCCGCGCGCGATCATTTCTGTGCTGCCCCGGAAAGTCCCGGAGAGTGACTCGTCATCGATCGCTTCGGGCAAGCATAGCGCGCACCTAGAATCAGTCGACAAATTGTTGCCAAGTATCTTTTACAGCAGGTCTTTTATCAACAACTCAGCCAGTTGCACGGCATTGAGGGCCGCGCCTTTGCGTACGTTATCTGACGTCAGCCAAAGATTTAGTTCCGCCGGGTCGTCGACGCCGCTGCGCACGCGCCCGACATAGACCATGTCCTGCCCCACTGCATCGCCGACAGCGGTCGGATAATCGCCGGCATCAACCAGCTCGATGCCCGGCGCAGCTTCGAGCGCTGCGTTGACCTTTTCCAGGTCAACAGCACTTGCTGACTGCAAGGTCACGCTAAAGCTATCGCCAAAAAACACCGGGGCTTGAACGCAAGTGGCAGAAATCTTCAATAAAGGTTTCGCCAGGACTTGGCGCAGCTCACGCACCAGACGTTTTTCCAGCAGCGTGTGACCCTGCGCATCCGGCGTGCCGACCTGGGCCAGCAAGTTGAACGCCATCTGCCGATCGAAGAACGTCGGCTCCAGCGGGCGCATGTTCAGCAGCTCGGCGGTCTGCCGCGCGAGCTCGGTTACCGCCTCGCGACCTTGCGCAGAAACGGCCAGATTGGCGGTGACATTGACGTATTGCAGATCAATCAGATCGAGCAGCGGCGCGAGCACAACAGCAAGCGTAGTGGCCGACGGGCTCGGGCTGCTGACCTGGAATGGGCTTTTCAGACTGGCGAGGACTTCGGCATTGGCCTCCGGCACCACCTGCGGCGCCTGATCGGCCGGCAAGGCGCCGGACAGGTCGATCAACGAGCAGCCGGCAGCATGGGCGCGTGCCGCATAGCTCAGCGACACAGCGGCGCCGGCGGCGAAGAACACCAGTTTGACCTTGCTGAAATCGAACTCGTCGACCTCGCGCACGCGTACGTTTTTGTTGCGGAACAGCACCGAGCTACCGGCTGATTCACTGCTGGCCAGCAGGTGCAGGTTGCCGACCGGGAAGTCGCGTTCTTCGAGAATCTGTACGAGGGTTTCGCCGACAGTACCGGTGGCGCCGATAACGGCGATATCGAAAGTCTGGGTCATGGAGCTACCTCTGGCAAAACGGGGGAGCGGCACTTTACCGGGTGGGTGGCGCACAGGCAATTTCTGCAGGTTTTGCGGTGTCAGCACCGGCCCCTTCGCGAGCAAGCTCGCTCCCACATTTGAAATGCATTCCCCTGTGGGAGCGAGCTTGCTCGCGAAAAAGGCAGTACAGACACCCGAGAAATCCTTGGCATAAAAAAACCCGCACCTCTTTCAAGGCGCGGGCTCTTTCATCGCGTCAAGCGATCAACGCTCCAGCAGGATCCGCAGCATGCGCCGCAGCGGTTCGGCCGCGCCCCACAGCAGCTGGTCGCCGACGGTGAAGGCACCGACGAATTGCGAACCCATGTTCAACTTGCGCAGACGGCCGACCGGGACATTCAGGGTGCCGGTGACCTTGGTCGGGCTCAGCTCCTGCATGCTGATCTCGCGGTTGTTCGGCACCAGTTTGACCCAAGGGTTGTGCTGGCTGATCAGCCCTTCGATATCGGCGATCGGTACGTCTTTGTTCAGTTTGATGGTCAGCGCCTGGCTGTGGCAACGCATGGCGCCAATGCGCACGCAGATGCCGTCGACTGGGATCGGGCTCTTGAAGCGGCCGAGAATCTTGTTGGTCTCGGCCTGGGCCTTCCACTCTTCGCGGCTCTGGCCGTTCGGCAGTTCCTTGTCGATCCACGGGATCAGGCTGCCGGCCAGCGGTACGCCGAAGTTTTCCGTCGGGTACGCTTCGCTACGCATGGCCTCGGCAACACGACGGTCGATGTCGAGGATCGCGCTGGCCGGGTCGGCCAGTTGATCAGCGACAGCGGCGTGGGTCGCGCCCATTTGCTTGATCAGTTCACGCATGTTCTGCGCGCCGGCACCGGAGGCCGCCTGATAGGTCATGGCGCTCATCCACTCGACCAGACCGGCTTCGAACAGACCGCCCAGGCCCATCAGCATCAGGCTGACGGTGCAGTTGCCGCCGATGTAGTTCTTGGTGCCCGCGTCCAGCTGCTGGTCGATGACCTTGCGGTTGACCGGGTCGAGAATGATCACCGCGTCATCGTTCATGCGCAGGCTCGACGCCGCATCGATCCAGTAGCCCTGCCAGCCGGCTTCGCGCAGCTTCGGGAATACTTCGCTGGTGTAGTCGCCGCCCTGGCAGGTCAGGATCACGTCGAGGGTCTTCAGCTCGTCAATGCTGTAAGCGTCCTTGAGCGGAGCAATGTCCTTGCCCACGGACGGGCCTTGACCACCGACATTGGACGTGGTGAAAAACACCGGCTCGATAAGATCGAAATCCTGCTCTTCCAGCATCCGCTGCATGAGCACGGAACCGACCATCCCGCGCCAACCGATCAGACCTACACGTTTCATCGCAACTACACCTTCTTGAAAAGTGGGCCGCTGCTTTGTATTGAATTTCGCAGCGGGCCCGAGAGATTACAGATTCCGCAGCGCGGCGACTACTGCGTCGCCCATTTCCTGCGTACCGACTTTGGTACAACCGGCCGAGTGGATGTCGCCGGTGCGCAAGCCCTGATCGAGTACGACGCTGACGGCTTTTTCGATGGCATCGGCAGCATCGTGCAGATTGAAGCTGTAACGCAGCATCATCGACACCGACAGGATCGTCGCCAGCGGGTTGGCAATGCCTTGACCGGCAATGTCCGGCGCCGAACCGTGGCAAGGCTCGTACATGCCCTTGTTGTTGGCGTCCAGCGAGGCCGACGGCAGCATGCCGATCGAGCCGGTGAGCATCGACGCTTCGTCGGAGAGGATGTCGCCGAACAGGTTGTCGGTGACGATCACGTCGAACTGCTTCGGCGCACGCACCAGTTGCATGGCGGCGTTGTCGACGTACATGTGGCTCAGTTCGACTTCCGGGTAATCCTTTGCAACCTGCTCTACCACTTCACGCCACAACTGGCTGGACGCCAGGACGTTGGCCTTGTCCACCGAGCAGAGCTTCTTGCCGCGGACCATGGCCATATCGAAACCGACACGGGCGATGCGGCGGATTTCGCTTTCGCTGTACGGCAGGGTGTCGTAGGACTGACGCTCGCCGTTGTCCAGCGTACGGGTGCCACGCGGCGCGCCAAAGTAAATGCCGCCGGTCAGCTCACGGACGATGAGGATGTCCAGGCCGGCAACGATTTCCGGTTTCAGGCTCGACGCGTCGGCCAGTTGTGGATAGAGGATCGCCGGGCGCAGGTTACCGAACAGGCCCAGTTGCGCACGGATCTTCAACAGACCGCGCTCGGGGCGGATGTCACGCTCGATGGTGTCCCATTTCGGACCACCGACCGCGCCCAGCAGCACAGCATCGGCAGCACGGGCGCGTTCCAGGGTTTCGTCGGCCAGCGGCACGCCGTGCTTGTCGATGGCCGCGCCACCGATCACGTCGTGGCTCAGCTCGAAGCCCAGGCTGTACTTGTCGTTGGCCAGTTCCAGCACCTTGACCGCTTCGGCCATGATTTCCGGACCAATGCCGTCACCCGGGAGAATCAGAATCTGCTTGCTCATGCTTTCCTCGTGTCTTCAAGCGGTGCGCCACTGAACGGCGCGCCCGGAAAAATTCTTATCGCTCAGCCATCAGTACGATCACATCGGTACTGAACGAGCCGTCGGCATCAATTTCAAAATACTCACGCACCTCGTTGCCCATCGACTGCTGCAACTGGCGGATCGCCCCGCGCATCACCTCGGGCGTGCGCATGCGCTCGACCCAACTGCGGTACTCCAGACGCAAGCGCTGGCGCGTGGTGCTGCGCACATGCAGACCGGCTTCGCTGACCTGGCGCAGCCACTCGGCGGCGGAGTAGTCGCGGACGTGACTGGTATCGCGCAGTACTTCAACGCTTTGCAGGTAAGTGTCGAACAACGGACTGCCCGGTGACAACACATCGACGAACGCTGCCACCCCGCCCGGCTTGAGCACCCGGCGAACTTCGCGCAAGGCCAGGCCCAGGTCGCTCCAGTGATGCGCCGAATAACGACTGAACACAAAATCAAACTCGCCATCGGCGAACGGCAGGCGCTCGGCAGCGCCATTGACCGTGACGATATTGCTCAAGCCGCGATCGACGGCAGCGCCCGCAACCACATCGAGCATTTGCTGCGACAGGTCGTAGGCCACCACTTCCCTGACCAGCGGCGCCACATGAAAACTGACATGCCCGGCGCCACAGCCCAGATCCAGCACCCGTGCCGCGCCCTGCCCGGCCAGCTCAGCCTGCAGCACTGCGAATTCACTGCCTTGGGCGTGAACGGCGCTGCTCAGGTAAGCGGCGGCCTGTTCGCCGAATTGCTTTTGTACGACCTGAGTGTGTTGGGCGGTGCTGGTCATGGTCACATCCTGGTATCTATGTTGTTTGCGCTGCCGTCTTCGCGAGCAGGCTCGCTCCCACAGGGGAATGCATTCCAAGGTGGGAGCGAGCCTGCTCGCGAAGAGGCCCGCCCTGACTACATCAATCTCGAATCAGGCGTCGCGAAACAACCACGGCTGGCTAACCCGATGTTTCGCCTCGAACGTCGCAATCGCATCACCGTCCTGCAAGGTCAGGCCGATATCGTCCAGACCATTGAGCAGGCAGTGCTTGCGAAACGCGTCGATCTCGAAGCTGTAGACCTTGCCATCCGGGCGGGTCACGGTCTGCGCTTGCAGGTCGATCTGCAATTGATAACCCGGCTCGGCTTCAACCTGCTTAAACAGTTCATCAACTTCTGCATCGCTGAGGATGATCGGCAACAGGCCGTTCTTGAAACTGTTGTTGAAGAAAATGTCGGCGTAGCTCGGCGCGATGATGCTGCGAAAACCATACTCTTCCAGCGCCCACGGCGCGTGTTCACGACTTGAACCGCAGCCGAAGTTCTCGCGGGCGAGCAGCACGCTGGCACCCTGATAACGCTCGGCGTTGAGCACGAAATCCTTGTTCAACGGGCGCTTGGAGTTGTCCTGATACGGCTGGCCAACATCCAGATAACGCCACTCGTCGAACAGGTTCGGACCGAAACCGGTGCGCTTGATCGACTTCAAGAACTGCTTGGGAATGATCTGATCGGTGTCGACGTTGGCACGATCCAGAGGCGCGACAAGACCAGTGTGCTGGGTGAATGCCTTCATCTTTACTGTGCTCCTTGGATCAATTCACGAACGTCGATGAAACGGCCGTTCACCGCTGCTGCTGCCGCCATGGCAGGGCTGACGAGGTGGGTACGGCCACCGGCGCCCTGACGGCCTTCGAAGTTGCGGTTGGAAGTCGAGGCGCAGTGCTCGCCGGACTCCAAACGGTCCGGGTTCATCGCCAGGCACATCGAGCAACCCGGCTCACGCCACTCGAAACCGGCTTCGAGGAAAATCTTGTCGAGGCCTTCGGCCTCCGCCTGCGCCTTGACCAGACCCGAGCCCGGCACGACGATCGCCTGCTTGATGGTCGATGCAACCTTGCGGCCCTTGGCGATCACCGCAGCGGCGCGCAAGTCTTCGATGCGCGAATTGGTGCAGGAACCGATGAACACGCGATCGAGCTGAATGTCGGTGATCGCCTGATTGGCGGTCAAACCCATGTATTTCAGGGCACGGACAATCGAATCGCGCTTGACCAGATCCATTTCCTTCGCCGGGTCCGGTACGTTCTGATCAACAGCCAAAACCATTTCCGGGGAAGTGCCCCAGCTGACTTGCGGCTTGATTTGCGCGGCATCCAGCTCGACCACTGTGTCGAATTTGGCATCGGCGTCGGAGACCAGATCTTTCCAGGCTTCGACGGCCATGTCCCACTGCTCGCCCTTCGGCGCGAATGGACGACCCTTGACGTAGTCGATGGTCTTTTGATCCGCCGCCACCAGGCCTACGCGGGCGCCGGCTTCGATGGACATGTTACAGATGGTCATGCGGCCTTCGACGGACAGATCACGGATCGCGCTGCCGGCAAATTCGATGGCATGGCCGTTACCGCCGGCGGTGCCGATCTTGCCGATCACGGCGAGGACGATGTCCTTGGCGGTCACGCCGAACGGCAATTGGCCTTCGACGCGCACCAGCATGTTCTTCATTTTTTTGGCGACCAGGCACTGCGTGGCGAGCACGTGCTCGACCTCGGATGTGCCGATGCCGTGGGCCAATGCACCGAATGCGCCGTGGGTGGAGGTGTGCGAGTCGCCGCAGACTACCGTCATACCCGGCAAGGTCGCGCCCTGCTCCGGGCTGATGACGTGGACGATGCCTTGGCGAACGTCGTTCATCTTGAACTCGACAATGCCGTATTCATCGCAGTTGTCGTCGAGGGTCTGTACCTGCAAACGCGAAACCTGGTCGGCAATGGCCTCGATGCCGCCCTTGCGCTCCGGGGTGGTCGGTACGTTGTGGTCCGGGGTGGCGATGTTGGCATCGATGCGCCAAGGCTTGCGCCCGGCCAGACGCAGGCCTTCGAAGGCTTGCGGCGAAGTCACTTCGTGGATGATGTGACGATCGATGTAGATCAGCGCAGAGCCATCGTCGCGCTGCTTGACCAAATGCGAATCCCAGAGTTTGTCGTAGAGCGTTTTGCCGGCCATCAGACGGTTCCTCATCAGCTTGTTTCTATGCCCTGGGCTTATCAATAACCCTTTGGCTTGTGAGGCCGATCCTATGGGGTTAGATTAAATAACTCAAATTCATATTTTTTATGCTTTGGATAACCAACTGGAATGCGACATGGATCTGGCTAACCTCAATGCTTTTATTGCCATCGCCGAGACCGGCAGCTTCTCCGGCGCCGGCGAACGCCTTCATCTGACCCAACCGGCGATCAGCAAGCGCATCGCCGGGCTTGAGCAGCAATTAAAGGTGCGCCTGTTCGATCGCTTGGGACGTGAAGTCGGCTTGACCGAGGCTGGGCGCGCCCTGCTGCCACGGGCTTATCAGATTCTCAATGTGCTCGACGACACCCGCCGCGCCCTGACCAACCTGACCGGGGAAGTCAGCGGCCGTCTGACTCTGGCCACCAGTCACCACATCGGCCTGCACCGCTTGCCTCCTCTATTAAGGGAGTTCACTCGCCGCTACCCACAGGTCGCGCTGGATATTCAGTTCCTCGATTCGGAAGTGGCCTACGAGGAAATTCTCCACGGGCGTGCAGAACTGGCAGTCATCACCCTCGCGCCGGAGCCGCACACCCTGGTCAAAGCCACGCCGGTGTGGGACGACCCGCTGGATTTTGTCGTGGCCCCGGAGCACTCGCTGATCAACAACGGCGCCGTCAGTCTGGCGGACATCGCCGGCCATCCGGCAGTTTTCCCCGGCGGTAACACCTTTACCCATCACATCGTCCAGCGTTTGTTCGAAGCCCAGGGCCTGACGCCGAACATCGCCATGAGCACCAACTACCTGGAAACCATCAAGATGATGGTCTCCATCGGCCTGGCCTGGAGCGTGCTGCCGCGCACCATGCTCGATGAGCAAGTGGCAAGCATCGCATTGCCGGGCATACAGCTCACTCGCCAGCTAGGCTATATCTTGCACACCGAACGGACGCTATCGAACGCAGCAAGAGCCTTCATGGCCCTGCTGGATGCACAAATCGATCGGCCAGGGACTCCGGCCTGACTTGTGCTAATCCTATAGAGCCGCCCCCTGTGCCTAACGCCACTCAGCTCAAGGCCCGCTGACAATGCCGAAATCTGTTGACCGAATTCCGCCGATGCCGCGAATCCAGGCTGTTGATCCGCGCCATTCCGAGCAGAGCTGGGAAAGCGCGCCGCAATTGCTCGCCGCGCTCAACGGCGCGCGGCTCGGTGCCTGGTATTGGGACATCGAGCGCGGGCAGATCAGCTGGTCGCGGGGCACTCAGGCGTTGTTCGGGTTTGATCCACGACAGCCGCTGCCCGCCGACCTTGAGTACCTCGACCTGTTGCCGCCGGAAGACCGCGCGAAAACCGTGCGCGCCTTCCACGCGGTGATCGCCGGCGCGCCGCTGGAACAGGCGATGCATCACCGCATCCGCTGGCCCGACGGCAGCCTGCACTGGCTGGAAATCAGTGGCAGCCTATTGCCCGACAAGAACGGCCGGCCCCGAATGATCGGGGTGATTCGCGAAATCACCCACCAACGCCAACGCGAGCAGGCCCTGAGCAGCTCCGAGAAACGTTTCGCTACACTTTTCCACCTGTGCCCTAACATGGTTCTGCTGACCCGTCAGGAG
Source organism: Pseudomonas sp. 1L-B-1-E-C1 (assembly GCF_057291835.1). Lineage (NCBI taxonomy): Bacteria > Pseudomonadati > Pseudomonadota > Gammaproteobacteria > Pseudomonadales > Pseudomonadaceae > Pseudomonas > Pseudomonas sp. 1L-B-1-E-C1. The sequence continues at coordinate 120,344 of NZ_JBXAWN010000011.1, forward strand.
GACGGTCTGATCAGCGAAGCCAATCAGTATTTCGAAAGCCTGTTCGGCTGGCCGGTGCAAAGCGCGATCGGCCGCACCACCTTGGAACTGGGCTTGTGGGTGCATCCGGAGCAACGCGCCGAACTGGTGAAAAAAACCAAGGCCAAAGGCGAGCTGATCAGCATGGAAGTGCAGTTCCGCGCCAGCAACGGCCAGGTCCACGACGGCATCCTCAGCGCGCAGAAAGTCGAGCTCGAGGGCCAGCCCTATCTGCTCAGCACATTTCTCGACACCACCGAACGCAAAGCCGCCGAACTGGCCTTGAAGGACAGCCAGGAACGCCTCGACCTGGCGCTGGATTCGGCACAACTGGGCACCTGGGACTGGCACATCCCCAGCGGCATGCTCTACGGCTCGGCGCGCGCTGCGCAATTGCACGGGCTGGAGCCCATTCCGTTTCACGAGTCTTTCGAGGAGTTTTTCGAAGGCGTCCCAGGCGAAGAACGCGACAGCATGCGCGACGCCTACCGCAGCCTGCGCGAAGGCCCCGCCGGCAATTATCAACTGACCTATCGCGTGCAATTGCCCGACGGCAGCTCGCGTTATCTGGAAAGCCGCGCGCGCCTGTATCGCGACGACAACGGCGCGCCGCTGCGCATGGCCGGCACGTTGCTGGACATCACCGACCAGGTCGAGCGCGAACAGCGTCTGGTGGCCTCGGAAGAGAAATTCGCCACGCTGTTTCAGGTGAGCCCCGATCCGATCTGCGTGACGCGCCAGGAAACCGGGGAGTTCATCGAGATCAATTCAAGCTTCAGCCAGACTTTTGGCTGGAGCGCCGCCGATGTGATTGGCCACACCGCCGAAGAAATCGGCCTGTGGGACGCCTCGGCAAAGAGCCTGCAACGCATCGAACGGGTGATTCGCGAACAAGGCCTGAGCAACGTGGCGATTCTGGTTCAGCACAAGGACGGCCAGTCGCTGACCTGCGTGATTTCCAGCCGGCAGATCAGCGTCGGCGATCAGCCGTGCATCGTCACCACCTTGCGCGACATCACCCAGCAACAGCGCTCGGAAGCGGCGCTGAAGGCCAGTGAAGAAAAGTTCGCCAAGGCATTTCACTCCAGCCCCGACGCCATCACCATCACCGAGCGCGACACCGGACGTTATCTGGAAGTCAACGACGGTTTCTGTCGCCTCACCGGCTACCGCGCCGACGAAGTGGTGGGCAAAACCGTTTATCAAGTGGGGATCTGGGCCGAAGAAAAACAGCGCTCGACGCTACTCGCCGAACTGCAGATCAAGGGCCGCGTGCATCATCAGGAAATGCTCGGGCGCAACAAGCGCGGCGAATTGCTCACCGTGGAAGTCTCGGTCGAGCCGATCACCCTTAACGAAACCGCCTGCCTGCTACTCACCGCGCGCGACGTCAGCCTGTTGAAGAACGCCGAAGCGCAGATCCGTCATTTGGCCTATCACGACCCGCTGACCAACCTGCCCAATCGCGCCTTGCTGATGGATCGCCTGAGTCAGCAGATCGCTCTGCTCAAGCGCCACAATCTGCGCGGCGCCTTGCTGTTTCTCGATCTCGATCACTTCAAGCACATCAACGATTCCCTCGGTCATCCGGTCGGCGACACCGTGCTGAAAATCATCACCGCACGGCTGGAAGCCAGCGTGCGCATGGAAGACACCGTGGCGCGCCTCGGTGGCGATGAGTTCGTGGTATTGCTCAGCGGACTCGAAGGGTCGCGCAGTGAAGTCAGCGAGCAAGTGCGCGCGCTGGCCGACACCATTCGTGAGCTGCTCTCGGAGCCGATGTTCCTCGATGGCCAGCGCCTGCAAGTGACACCGAGCATCGGCGTGGCATTGATTCCTGATCACGGCTCGACCCCGACCGACCTGCTCAAACGCGCTGACATCGCCCTGTACCGCGCCAAGGATTCCGGGCGCAACACCACGCAGATGTATCACAACACCATGCAGAAAGCGGCCAGCGAACGCCTGCGCATGGAGACCGACCTGCGGCTGGCGCTGTCACGCGGCGAGTTCAACGTGCACTTCCAGCCGCAAGTCGATGCCCGCGACAACCGCATCATCGGCGCCGAAGCCCTGGTGCGCTGGAACCATCCCGAACTCGGCGCGCAATCGCCCACCGAGTTCATCAAGGTGCTGGAAGACAGCGGCCTGATCCTTGAAGTCGGCACCTGGATCCTCGATGAAGCCTGCAATGCCTTCAAACAATTGATCGCACTGAAACTCGTCGACCCGCTCAACTTCAGCCTGTGCGTGAACATCAGTCCGCGGCAGTTCCGCCAGAACGATTTCGTCGAACGCATCGAACACAGCATGACCAGCCACGGCCTGCCCTGTTCGCTGCTGAAACTGGAAATCACCGAAGGCATCGTCATCCAGAATCTGGACGACACCATCAGCAAAATGCGCCGCTTGAAAAAGCTCGGCGTGAGCTTCGCCATGGATGATTTCGGCACCGGTTATTCGTCGCTGACTTATTTGAAGCGTCTGCCGGTAGACACCCTGAAGATCGACCAGTCGTTCATCCGCGATGCGACCACCGACTCCAATGTCGCGGAGATCATTCGCGCAATTGTCGCGATGGCCCGCAGCCTTGAGCTGGAAGTCATTGCCGAAGGCGTGGAGACATCGGCCCAACTGGCGTTTTTGCAAGGGCTGGACTGCCATTTGTATCAGGGCTATCTGCACAGCCGGCCGGTGGGGTTGGAAGATCTGAAAATTCTGCTCGAATAGCGGACGCAAAAAAGGGCGCCATCACTGGCGCCCTTTTTCGTTGCCCGGCGTTATTGCAGGACAGGCTGTTGCGCCCCATTGATCGGGATGCGCTTGGCTTTCGCTTCTTCCGGGATCACACGGAGCAGGTCGATGCTCAGCAGGCCGTTGCGCAGGGCAGCGTCCTTGATCTCGATGTGATCGGCCAGACGGAACGACAGCTTGAAGGCTCGCTGAGCGATGCCCTGGTGCAAGAACGTGACGCTCTCGTCGGTGTCGCGCTTGCCGCCACTGATGGTCAGTACACCCTTCTCGACTTGCAGGTCCAGGTCTTCTTCCTGGAAACCGGCGGCCGCGACGACGATACGGTATTGGTCATCACCGTGTTTTTCGACGTTGTAGGGTGGGTAGCTGCTGCCTGGCTCGTTGCGCAGTGCGGTTTCGAACAGGTCGTTGAAACGGTCGAAACCTACCGAGGAACGGAACAGTGGCGCGAGAGAAAATGCAGTACTCATGGTTCAAATCTCCTGAAAACAATCAGCAAGGTTTTGTGTCTCCGCGACCCGAATTCGGCATCGCGTACCCCTTAGATAGGGACCGCTGTTTTGATTTCAAGAGACTGTTTTCAGTTTTTTTACGCGGCCTCGACGAGCGGCAATCCGAGCAAACGCGAGACGTGATCAGGCTCGGTTTCGCGGCGCAGAACGGTGAAAAGCTCGGCGGCTTCCGGGTAGTTGCGCGTCAGCATGGCCAGCCATTGCTTGAGGCGACCGGGCGATTGGCGCGCGGTCATCTGCGCTTTGGCCTGCAGCCAGAAGTCCTGAATCAGCGGCATCAGCTCGGCCCAGGTCATCTCAACGACTTCTTCGCTGGCGCGAGCGGCAGCGATCTGCCGGGCCAGATCCGGGCGAGAAACCAGACCGCGACCGAGCATGATGTCTTCGACGCCACTGATTTCGCGGCAACGGCGCCAGTCTTCGACGCTCCAGATATCACCGTTGGCGAACACCGGCACCTTGACCACGTCTTGTACGCGCGGGATCCACTCCCAATGTGCCGGCGGTTTGTAGCCGTCCATTTTCGTCCGCGCATGTACGACGATGTGCTCCGCCCCGCCTTCGGCCAGCGCCGTGGCGCAGACCAGCGAACCGTCAGGACTGTCGAAACCCAGGCGCATCTTGGCGGTAACCGGGATATGCGCTGGCACGGCGCGACGCACGTGCTCGACGATCTGATTGAGCAGCTCCGGCTCTTTCAGCAGAACGGCGCCGCCACGGGATTTGTTGACGGTCTTGGCCGGGCAGCCGAAGTTGAGGTCGATCACTTCAGAACCGAGTTCGCAGGCCAGCGCGGCGTTTTCCGCCAGGCACACCGGATCGGAACCGAGCAACTGCACGCGCAGCGGCACGCCGGACGCGGTGCGGGCGCCGTTGAGCAGCTCGGGGCCGAACTTGTGAAAGTACGCCGGGGTGAGCAACTGGTCGTTGACCCGAATGAATTCGGTCACGCACCAATCGATGCCGCCAACGCGGGTCAGCACGTCGCGCAGGATGTCGTCGACCAACCCCTCCATGGGCGCCAGAGCAATTTGCATGGGGAAACACTACTTGAGGAAAAACGTGCGGCAGTTTACTGGATATCGCAGAAAACCGCAGATCCCTCGTAGGAGCTGCCGAAGGCTGCGATCTTTTGATCTTGATCTTGATTTGCAAAAAGCAAAATCAAAAGATCGCAGCCTTCGGCAGCTCCTACCGGACCGGGTCAGGCTGGAGTCAGGATCGCCGGGCCATAGCCTTCGATGAACTCGGCCGGCATGCGCTTGGGCTTGCCGGTCGACAGCTCGATGCAGACAAATGTGGTCTGCGCGCGCAACAGGGTGGCGTTGTCGCTGGGGCGTTTGAGCTGGAAATGCCGGGTCATTTTCAGGCGTTGATCCCAGTCGACGATCCAGGTCGCCAGCTGTAGTTCATCGCCTTCATAAGCCGCGGCCAGGTAATCGATTTCGTGGCGGACGACAGCCATCGCCCGATCCAGACGCCGGTACTCGACCAGGTCCAGGCCGAGGCGCTGCGAGTGGCGCCAGGCGCAGCGTTCAAGCCAGGTCACGTACACGGCGTTATTGGCGTGCCCGAGCCCGTCAATGTCCTCGGCGCCTACTTGCAGATCAATGGTAAACGGCGTTGCCCGATCCCAGCCCATGCCCCACTCCCGGTCAAAGTTTTCAACCGGGGCAGTGTAACGGAGCTCAGGCCGATTGGCGCGCCTGAAGGCTACGGCCGGCGAGCAGTGATAACACGCCATCAATCACTCGAGGGTCGGCCAGCACCCGTTGATGGCCACCACTCTCCAGGCGCAGCAGGCGGCTGTCGAACCACGCTTCGTGAATCAGTTGCGATTCCTTGACCGAGACGAAGTTGTCGTCCTCGGCGTGGACGATCAGGCCGGGCATATCCAGTTGATAGTGGGCAACGTCAAGCGTCGCGGCGCGCATGCCGACGTCCTGCTCGACCTGACGAATGAACGCCGAGCGCGCACGCGGCGGCATGCCGACCATGCGCGCGAATCCGCGCAGTACGCCGAGAATACGCGACGGTGCGGCGATGCTGACCAGGGTTTCGGTACGCAACCCCAATTGCACGGCGAGCATCGCGCTGGCGCCGCCCATGGAGTGGCCGATAACCGCTTGCAGCGGTGGCAATTCGGCAGCCGCTTCAAGCATGGCGCGGGCGAATAGCACCACATTGGCTTCTCGCCCAGGGGAGCGACCGTGGGCCGGGCCGTCGAGTGCCACGACTGTATAACCGGCATCGACCAGAGCGTGTATCAACGAAGCGAATTGGGTGGGCCGCCCTTCCCAACCGTGCATCAGCAACACCGTAGGGCCTTGGCCCCAGCGCAGCGCCGACAGGCCGAAGCGCAAGGTGATGCGCTCGGAACTCGCCAGCAGCGGCAGCTCCCAGTCTCGTAGCGGCAGTGCGCGGGGCGTCATGAACGCCAGGCGCATTTTGCTCGCCACCAGTTTCGGTGCAAACCAGCCCAAGGTACCGTTAACGCCACGAACCCACTTCAACGCGTTCATCGCACTCTCCTCAGGCTTGTTGCCTTCAGGTCAACGCACCGCCGACTTGGCAGCGCGCAGCAATCGATCGGATAACTCTCCCGGACCCAGCGCCCTGGCGAGGGCCAGACCACCTACCATCAGCGCGACATCAGCCAGAGCCTTGTCGGTGTCTTCAGGGCTGGCCGCCAGTTGCGCCACCATCAGTTCCAGATGCTCGTTCAGCGCAATGCGGAACGACTCCGGCAAACGCCCAAGCTCACCAATCGAGGCTGGGATCGGGCACGCCGCTTCGCTGGAGTCACGATGCTTGCGCGACAGGTAGAACGCAGCCACCAAGGCGCGACGTTCTTCGCCGGTCAGATCGGCATCCATGTCGGCGATCAGATCGCGACGCCGGCCCAGCAGCTGCTTGAACGCTTCGAGCATCATCGCGTCCTTGCTTTCGAAGTGCGCGTAGAAGCCGCCAACCGTCAGGCCGGCTGCGCCCATCACTTCGCCCACGCTCGGGTCGGCCGGGCCACGCTGGATCAGTGCGGCGCTGGCAGCCTTGAGGATGCGCTCGCGGGTTTGAGCTTTTTTATCGTTCATCGTTGCCTCCGAATATTACGACTAGAATATTATTCGCATAATAATATTCCGCAAGTCATGAATATGACCGCTGGTCTGAAGCACAGTGTAAGGAAAAAGGAGAGTTGGCCAAACGCCGGACAAACAAAAGGGCCATTCAATAATTGAATGACCCTTATAAAATCCCGCAGAGCGGGTAATCGTGGCGTCCCCTAGGGGACTCGAACCCCTGTTACCGCCGTGAAAGGGCGGTGTCCTAGGCCACTAGACGAAGGGGACACAAACCCTTCTATACAACTGATCAGTGCTGAGAGCTGATCGATTCAAGGCCGGTGTGGCCAGACCTTGAACTGTAAAATTGGTGGAGCTAAGCGGGATCGAACCGCTGACCTCCTGCATGCCATGCAGGCGCTCTCCCAGCTGAGCTATAGCCCCGGATTTTTCGCCTCGCGGCGGAGTGATCTCTTGCAACATCACTTCTGTAAAACTGGCGTCCCCTAGGGGACTCGAACCCCTGTTACCGCCGTGAAAGGGCGGTGTCCTAGGCCACTAGACGAAGGGGACGCAAACCCTTCTATACAACTGATCAACGCTGAGTGTTGATCGCTTCAAGGCCGGTGTGGCCAGACCTTGAAGTGTAAATTGGTGGAGCTAGACGGGATCGAACCGTCGACCTCTTGCATGCCATGCAAGCGCTCTCCCAGCTGAGCTATAGCCCCTCATCGCTGAGGACGGGGCGAATCTTAAGGGCGTATCGAAAGCCTGTCAAACTTATTTTTGAAAAATTTCAAAATTTTTTGCCGGGATAACAATCACTTACCGCCCTCCCCCGTAAATTCGGGAGAAACGCCGAAGGCAGGATCAAAAGATCGCAGCCTTCGGCAGCTCCTACAGAGAAGCAAAAGCAATCAAGCGATGGCGCCCAGCAGCTTTTCCCACTCTTTGTTTTCTTTCTTCGACACGCCGCCCAGCAGGTCAATCGCCTGGCGCAAGCGGAAACGGGTCAGGTCCGGGCCCAGGATTTCCATCGCATCAAGCACCGATACCGAACTGGCCTGCCCGGTGATCGCAGCAAACATCAGCGGCATCGCGTCGCGCAGTTTCAACTCAAGGGATTCCACCACCGCCTGAATCGTCGCGGTGATGCTGTCCTTTTCCCACTGACGCAGGCTTTCCAGCTTCCACAGGATCAGCTGCATCAACTGGCGGACCTGATCGCCAGAGAGCTTTTTCGACTCAAACAGCTTGGCATCCGGGTTAACGCCGCCGGCAAAGAAGAATCCCGCCAGCGGTGCGACCTGGCTGAAGGTTTCGACGCGACCCTGCACGTGCGGCGCGATCTTCATCATGTATTCGGAATTGAACGCCCATTTCTGCACGCGTGCGGCAAATTCTTCAACTGGCAGATCACGCAGCCACTGGCCGTTGAGCCAGGACAATTTCTCGATATCGAAGATCGGCCCGCCGAGGGAAACGCGTTTGAGGTCGAAATTGTCGACCATTTCCTGCAGGGAGAACTTCTCGCGCTCGTCCGGCATCGACCAGCCCATTCGGCCGAGATAGTTGAGCATGGCTTCCGGCATGAAGCCCATGCGCTCGTAGAACGTTACCGAGGTCGGGTTCTTGCGCTTGGACAGCTTGCTCTTGTCCGGGTTACGCAGCAGCGGCATGTAGCACAGCTCCGGTTGTTCCCAGCCGAAGTATTCGTACAGCAAAATCAGTTTCGGTGCCGATGGCAGCCATTCTTCGCCACGCAGGACGTGGGTGATGCCCATCAGATGGTCATCGACCACGTTGGCGAGGAAGTACGTCGGCAGGCCGTCGGTCTTCATCAGCACTTGCATGTCCATGCGATCCCACGGGATCTCGACGTCGCCACGGAGCATGTCCGGCACCACGCAGACGCCTTCGCTCGGCACTTTCATGCGGATCACATGCGGTTCGCCAGCGGCCAGGCGCGCCGCGACTTCTTCTTTCGACAGCAGCAGTGCGCGGCCGTCGTAGCGCGGGGTTTCGCCGCGAGCCATTTGCTCGGCGCGCATCTGATCGAGTTCTTCAGCGGTGCAGAAGCACGGGAACGCATGGCCCATGTCGACCAGTTGCTGGCAGTACTTCTGATAAATATCGCCGCGCTCGCTCTGTCGGTATGGGCCGTGCGGACCGCCGACATCCGGGCCTTCGCTCCAGTCGATACCGAGCCAGCGCAGGGCGTCGAAGATCTGCTGTTCGGACTCGCGGGTCGAGCGCAACTGATCGGTGTCTTCGATGCGCAGGATGAATTCACCGCCGTGCTGCTTGGCAAAGCAGTAGTTGAACAATGCGATGTAAGCGGTACCTACGTGGGGGTCCCCGGTAGGCGATGGCGCGATGCGAGTGCGGACGGTGGTCATGGCATGTCTCGAAAAAATGAAGAGCAGAACAATCAAGCGGCGAATGGTAACAGGCGACACCGGCCCCGCTCCAGCGGGCAGGGTATTTAAGCCGGAAACGGGATCTCGCTTATGCCGAGTCGCCCCCATTCGCGAGCAAGCTCGCCCCCACATTGGATTTGCGTACCCTGTGGGAGCGAGCTTGCTCGCGAAGCGGCTGGTCAGGCGACGATGATCAAACGGTCAGCAATCGTTCACGCAGTTTGGCAATCTCGTCGCGCATCTGCGCCGCCGCTTCGAACTCCAGATCCCGGGCCAGCTGATACATCTTCTCTTCCAGCGCGCGGATGCGCTTGGTGATTTCGCTGGGCGAGCGCAGTTCGGCTTCGTACTTGGCGTTCTCTTCGGCGGCCTTGGCCATGCCTTTGCGCTTCTTGCTGCGCGAGCCCGGTACCGTGGCGCCTTCCATGATGTCGGCGACGTCCTTGAACACGCCTTTCGGAGTAATGCCGTTTTCCAGGTTGAAGGCGATCTGCTTCTCGCGACGGCGCTCGGTCTCGCCAATCGCCCGCTCCATCGACCCGGTCATGCGATCAGCGTAGAGAATCGCCCGGCCATTGAGGTTACGCGCCGCGCGGCCGATGGTCTGGATCAGCGAGCGCTCGGAACGCAGGAAGCCTTCCTTGTCGGCATCAAGAATCGCCACCAGCGACACTTCCGGCATGTCGAGGCCTTCACGCAGCAGGTTGATCCCGACCAGTACATCGAACACGCCGAGGCGCAGATCGCGGATGATCTCGACGCGCTCAACGGTATCGATGTCCGAGTGCAGGTAACGCACGCGCACGCCATGGTCGGCGAGGTAATCGGTGAGGTCTTCGGCCATGCGCTTGGTCAGCGTGGTGACCAGCACGCGCTCTTCGATCGCCACACGCTTGGTGATTTCCGAGAGTAAGTCGTCGACTTGGGTCAGTGCCGGCCGCACTTCAACCTGCGGGTCGACCAGACCGGTCGGCCGTACCACCTGCTCGACCACGCGCCCGGCGTGCTCGGCTTCGTAGTTGCCGGGGGTTGCGGAAACGAAAATGGTTTGCGGGCTGACCCCTTCCCATTCGTCGAAACGCATTGGCCGGTTGTCCAGCGCCGATGGCAGGCGGAAACCGTACTCGACCAGAGTTTCCTTGCGCGAACGGTCGCCCTTATACATCGCGCCAACCTGCGGCACGCTGACGTGAGATTCGTCGATTACCAACAGCGCGTCGGCGGGCAAGTAGTCGTAAAGCGTGGGTGGCGCCGCGCCGGATGGCCGCCCGGACAGGTAGCGCGAGTAGTTCTCGATGCCGTTGCAGTAACCCAGTTCGAGGATCATCTCGAGGTCGAAACGGGTGCGCTGCTCCAGACGCTGGGCCTCTACCAGCTTGTTGTTGCTGCGCAGGTATTCGAGACGCTCCTGCAGTTCGACCTTGATGCCTTCGATGGCGTCGAGCAGGGTTTCACGAGGTGTCACGTAGTGACTCTTCGGATAAAAGGTGAAGCGCGGCATCTTGCGGATGACTTCGCCGGTCAGCGGATCGAACGCGGAAATGCTCTCGACCTCATCATCGAACAGCTCGATGCGGATCGCTTCCAGATCGGATTCCGCCGGGAAGATATCGATCACGTCGCCACGCACGCGGAACGTTGCCCGGGCGAAATCCATATCGTTGCGGGTGTATTGCAGATCCGCCAGGCGCCGCAGCAGCGCACGCTGATCGAGCTTGTCGCCGCGATCAACGTGCAAGACCATTTTCAGATAGGTTTCCGGGCTGCCGAGACCATAGATGCACGACACCGTGGTGACGATGATCGCGTCCTTGCGCTCCAGCAGCGCTTTGGTCGCGGACAACCGCATCTGCTCGATGTGGTCGTTGATCGATGCATCCTTCTCGATGAAGGTGTCGGACGACGGCACATACGCTTCGGGCTGATAGTAGTCGTAGTAGGAAACGAAATACTCCACCGCGTTGTTCGGGAAGAACGCCTTGAACTCCCCATATAACTGCGCGGCCAGGGTCTTGTTCGGCGCCAGCACCAGCGTCGGACGCTGTACCTGGGAGATGACGTTGGCGATGCTGAAGGTCTTGCCCGAGCCGGTCACACCGAGCAGTGTCTGGTGCGCCAGCCCGGCATCAATGCCCTCAACCAACTGGCGAATGGCTTCCGGCTGATCGCCGGCAGGCTCGAAGCGGGTGACTAGCTGGAATTCCGACATACACACCTCTGGAATCGTGGCGTTCCGCGTCAGACGGAGCACCACGAGGACGACCGCAAACGACCGATGTCGCGCAAGAAAAAACCTGGATTGTGCTTAATGTGGTGGCGATTGCCTGACCTTTCAAGGCAAACGTCCTACATCCGGTAAAGACTCTGACAAACTCAATCGACTAACGGTCAAGAAATAATCGGAAAAACTTACCGCAAAAGCCGATTCGCCTGTCGCCATCGCGCGGTGATGGCCTCTATACTAGCTCCCCGTTTGTGCACCGCTCTAGTGCATTCGGCTGGAGCGCGACACGTCCCTCCACTCTCCATTCAGAGCCGCCGTAATAATGAGCCTGTTCTCCGCTGTCGAAATGGCACCCCGCGATCCAATCCTGGGCCTCAACGAAGCATTCAACGCCGATACCCGGACCACCAAGGTCAACCTGGGCGTGGGCGTGTACTGCAACGAAGAGGGGCGAATTCCACTGCTGCGCGCGGTGATCGAAGCCGAGACGATTCGCGTCGCCCAACACGCTTCGCGCGGCTACCTGCCGATCGATGGCATCGCTGCCTACGACCAGGCCGTGCAGAAACTGCTGTTCGGCAACGACTCGCCGTTGATCAGCGCCGGTCGCGTCATCACCACTCAGGCTGTCGGCGGGACTGGCGCACTGAAAATCGGTGCCGACTTCCTCAAGCAACTGCTGCCGAACGCTGTCGTGGCGATCAGCGATCCAAGCTGGGAAAACCACCGCGCGCTGTTCGAGACCGCTGGTTTCCCGGTGCAGAACTACCGTTACTACGACGCTGCCACCCATGACGTGAACCGTGCCGGCATGCTTGACGACCTCAACGCCCTGCCGAACGGCTCGATCGTTGTCCTGCACGCCTGCTGCCACAACCCGACTGGCGTCGACCTGACCCCGGCGGACTGGAACAAGGTACTGGAAGTGGTCAAAGCCAAAGGTCACGTGCCATTCCTCGATATGGCTTACCAGGGTTTCGGCGACGGGATCGATGAAGACGCCGCCGCTGTGCGCCTGTTCGCCGAATCCGGTCTGACCTTCTTCGTCTCGAGCTCGTTCTCCAAGTCGTTCTCGCTGTACGGCGAGCGCGTCGGCGCGCTGTCGATCATCAGCGAATCGAAAGAAGAAAGCGCGCGCGTGCTGTCGCAGGTCAAGCGCGTGATCCGCACCAACTATTCCAACCCGCCGACCCACGGCGCCAGCATCGTTGCTGCCGTGCTGAACAGCCCGGAACTGCGCGCGCAGTGGGAAGCCGAACTGGCCGAGATGCGTCTGCGCATTCGCGGCATGCGCGAGCAGATGGTTGCCCTGCTGGCGGAAAAAGCCCCGGGCCGCGATTTCAGCTTCGTCGGTCGTCAGCGCGGCATGTTCTCCTACTCCGGCCTGACCACTGAACAAGTGCATCGCCTGCGCAACGAGTTCGGCATCTACGCCCTGGACACCGGCCGCATCTGCGTGGCTGCCCTGAACCAGAGCAACATCAAGGCTGTGACAGACGCGATCGTTCAGGTCATCTGATTTTCGCGGCGTGATCAAAAAACGGGAAGCCTTGAACGGCTTCCCGTTTTTATTTGTCTCTGGATGATGTCCGCACCCTCTAGACTGCACACAAATCAGAACCGTAGGAGCTCGTAGGAGCTGACGAGTGAAACGAGGCTGCGATCTTTTGATCTTGTTTTTAAGATCAAGATCAAGATCAAAAGATCGCAGCGTTCCGCAGCTCCTACCGGTTTTGTGTACACCCGAGATTTTTGAAGAGAACCCACATGAAAAACGACAACCTGCGCGCCGACCGTGACGATCTGGATGATTTCATCCCGCGCGCTCCGGCCAAGCGTGAAAAGAGCCTGGTGCTGCAAGTCGCCACCGGGGTATTCCTCGGCGGCCTGGCCCTGTGGCTGGTGCAACTGGCGGCGACGGCGGCCTATGCCAAGCTGATGCTCGGCACGATCACCTTCGGCAGTTAAGCCAGTTCGGCCGAGCGCTGAGCGGCGGCGTCGTCGTAAATCACATACAGCGATTCGGCGATCTGGCTCTTGATGGCCTTGCTGCTTTCGAGGCCGAGGACGAAACCTTCGGCCTTGCCGCCCGCGCGATTCAATTCTTCGGCGGTACTGGCCCCGGTGATTGCATCGAAGAGTTTTTCGGCGTGCGGGCCGATGCCTTTGGGCAGGCTGATCTGTGCGGTACTCATGCGAGCACCTCGGTGTAGCGAGTGATTTGAATCATTGGCGCGTACCTTTGCGGCGAATGGCCGGCAGCGCGTGTGACCACTTCCGGGCTGCCATGGTAGACCCCTGAGGCCATTCTGGTAACCGCCAATCGCTGACAAAATGCCGTCCGTCCCGACGAATCGCAAAAGTTGCCAGGCGGCGCTTGACTTCTCTTTTTGAATCAGTAACATACGCACCAATTCCGCAATAGCTCAGTTGGTAGAGCAAGTGACTGTTAATCACTGGGTCCCTGGTTCGAGTCCAGGTTGTGGAGCCAAATAGCAAAGCCCCTGAATCGCAAGGTTCAGGGGCTTTTTTGTGGGCGCCTGAAAAGATCAAAAGATCGCAGCCTTCGGCGGCTCCAACAGGGAAACGCTGATCCCGATGCAGGAGCTGCCGAAGGCTGCGATGTTTTAATCTGCAAACGAAAAGGCCGATCTGTACAACCAGATCGGCCCTTCTGTATTCAGCAGCGGTCAGACATGTTCGCTGCTTTTCACCTGCACCTTCGGCGCGCCATGCCCATGGTCGTGGTCATCCGGCTCGATCACCGGTACCTCCTTGCCATCGCAATCATGCAGCTTGCCATCGCTGAAGTAATCGCCTTCGCGCAGCGCGGCCAGATCGCGATAACGCAGGGTGCGCTCTTCCGCTGCGGCAAACACCGACTGCTGATCCGAGTTGCCAGCCGTGAAGTGATTGAACGCCAGGTTGAGCAGGATCGCCATGATTGCCGACGAACTGATGCCCGAATGGAAAATCGTCGCGAACCAGCTCGGGAAATGATCGTAGAAGTTCGGCGCGGCGATCGGGATCATGCCGAAACCGATCGAGGTGGCAACGATGATCAGGTTGACGTTGTTGCGGTAATCGACCTTCGACAATGTGCGGATGCCGCTCGCGGCCACGGTGCCGAACAGCACGATTCCCGCGCCGCCGAGTACCGACGTCGGCACAGCGGCAATCACCCGGCCCATGAACGGCAGCAACCCGAGCACCACCAGGAACACGCCGCCGGTGGCGACCACGAAACGGCTCTTGATCCCGGTCACCGCCACCAGGCCGACGTTCTGCGCGAAAGCACTTTGCGTGAACGAACCGAAGATCGGCGCAAACATGCTCGACAGCATGTCGGCACGCAGGCCGTTGCCCAAGCGCTTGGAATCCACTTTGGTGCCAATGATTTCACCGACGGCAAGGATGTCCGCCGAGGTTTCCACCAGGGTCACCATGACCACAATGCACATCGACAGAATCGCGGCGAAGTGGAAGGTTGGCATGCCGAAGTGGAACGGCGTCGGGAAGCCGAACATCGGGCCGGTGGTGACACTGGAGAAATCCGCCATGCCGAGGAACACCGCCAGCACCGTGCCGATGACCATGGCCAGCAGAATCGACAGCCGCGAGATAGTCGAGCTGCCGACCTTGCTCAGCAACAACACCAGCACCAGCGTGACCGCCGCCAGACCGATGTTCTGCATGCTGCCGAAGTCCGGCGCGTGGCTGTTGCCGCCCATCGCCCAGCGTGCGGCAACGGGCATCAGCGTCAGGCCGATGGTGGTGATCACGATGCCGGTGACCAGCGGCGGGAAGAACTTGGTGATACGTGAGAACACAGGCGTGATCAGCAAGCCGATCAACGAGGCGGTAATCACCGCGCCCAGCACCGATTGGAAACCGCCCTCCCCGCCGCTGCTGACAATCGCGACCATGGTCGCCACGCCGGAGAACGACACGCCCTGAACCAGCGGCAGCTGACAGCCAAAAAACGGCAGACCCAGGGTTTGCAGCAGTGTCGCCAGCCCCCCCGCAAACAATGAAGCAGCAATCAACAGACCAATGTCCGCCGGCGACAGACCGGCCGCCTGGCCAATGATCAGTGGCACCGCAACGATACCGCCGTACATGGTCAGAACATGTTGCAGGCCGTAAGCCATATTCGCGCCGACCCCGAGGTTTTCGTCCTCGGGCCGTTGGTGTGAAACATGGGGCGTTTTCATGGTGGGGGGTTCCCTGGTTTTTGTTATGCGCACACTGTATTCAATACTCAGGACAAATGTCTATAGAGTTGTATACAACTTGCCAGTCACATAATGGTTAGGTAGCCATCCAACCTCCTAGCCTGCACTTCTCGCCCCAACAAATCCGGCAACACATCCCCGCTGCGTCCGCGCCAGTGCCCACTAGGCTGAAGTGTTCACGGCGACCGACGGTGCAGTCGCGCTCTTTTTTATACATATAAAGTATGCATAATGAAGTCATTCAAGATTCAGTACGACAAAAGCAAGAACGCAGCCAACAAACTCAAGCACAAAGGCATCAGCCTCGCCGAAGCCGAACCCGTTTTTTACGACGAACGCGCACTGACACTTGAGGACAACGACCATGACGAACAACGCTGGATCACGCTCGGCCTGGATGCAAAGGGTCGTGTGCTCGTCGTGGCTTACAGCTACCGCGAAGCCAACGTTGTTCGAATCATTTCTGCACGTCTCGCCACACCCAGCGAACGGCGCGCATATTTACAGGAGGCTTGAACGATGAAAGACGAATATGACTTTTCTGCAGGCAAACGCGGCGCAGTAGCGCCGAGCAAGGGCAAGACGCGCATTACCATCATGCTTGATGACGCGGTGATCGAAGCGGCGCGTACCGCCGCAGAAACCGAGGGATTTGGCTACCAGACCGTGATCAACAACACCTTGCGTCATGCCTTGCTGGAAGGTAACCGCCAGCAGGAACGCGTTGACGATTCAGGTCTGTCAGGCCAGTTCAAGAAAGGCATCACGGCCACCGACCTGAAAAGCCTGGAGAGAAAGCTGTCGGCCGCGATCGGGGAAATTCGCCGCGTGCTGGAGCCTGACGTGAAACCCTAGACCGGTACTGGCGCGATTACCCGGGCCAGCGCTTGCCGCACACCGGGTGAATCAGGCACCTGTAGATCAAACTCATGCCGCAACAACCCCATCAACTCGTCGACGTCCGCCACTTCGCGCCGCTGACTTTCTGCCCCCATAGGGTGAATGGCAAAACTGCCGTTGTTCAGGGTCTTGCGCCAGCCATCGCCGGTACGCGCGACCATCAGGCGCTGGGCGAAAGGTGATTCTGGATGGGTCGAGACGTACCAGTTGCCGACGGTGTAATCGATGTCTTCCTGGCGCTGCAGATCGAACAGGTACATCGGCCGCCACTCTCCTGCGACCTTGGCGCGCAGCAAGTAGCCATCGATCTGCTTGTCGATGCGGTAGGGTTCGTGCGCAGTGGACTGCTCATCTTCGCTGTCGAGCAGCAACGGTGCCGTCGGCACCATGCCGCCGAAGCCGACGTCGGCGATATACCGAGTACCGTCGATGGTGACCAGGCTCAAGCGATGCGTGCGCGCCGTCCAACTGCCTTCCGGTTGATTCATCACCACGCGACCGCTGATGCCGCGCGCTTCAAAACCCAGTTCAAGCAGCAGCGCATAGAACAAATGGTTGAGCTCATAACAGTAGCCGCCCCGCCCATGCCGTAGCACCTTGTCTTCGATAGAGACCAGGTCGATGAGCACCGGCTCTGCACTGATCGTGGCCAGATTTTCGAAAACAAACTCAGCGGTATGGCGCAGCTGCAATTGACGCAACGTGTCCAGCGTCGGTGGTGGCGCTGTGTCGAAACCCAGGCGTTGCAAGTACAGATTGGTATTGGTCAGCCGTGGCGCACTCATTGCTTGGTCCTTATGCATGGGGCCGCAGAACACTGCGTGAATGTTGCCCTGTATACGGGATCAAGCACGGCTTCCGACAATTGATTTCGCCAATCGCTCGATCAGCGCTTTTTCCGCGAGCCGATGCGAATCCATGTCGGTGCGTGGTCACTGGCGTGCGGCTCATTGCGCACCCAGGCGTCGACGCCGGCGTCGTGCAGATACGGACTCAACGCCGGGTTCAGCAGCAGGTGGTCGATGCGCAGGCCGGAGTTGGTTTGCCAATGATTGCGGAAGTAATCCCAGAAGGTGTAGAGGCGTTCTTCGGGATACACGTGGCGCAGGGAATCGGTCCAGCCCTGGTCCAGCAGCCGCTGGTAGCACTCGCGGCTTTCGGGTTGCAACAAGGCATCCTTGAGCCAGGAACGGGTGTTGTAGATGTCCATGTCGGTGGGCACGACATTGAAGTCACCGGCCAGCACCACCGGGTGGTCGCTGCTCTGCAAGTCTTGGGCGTATTTGATCAGGCGCTCGAACCAGGCCAGTTTGTAATCGAATTTCGGCCCCGGCTGCGGGTTGCCATTGGGCAGATACAGGCAACCGACCAGCACACCATGCACCGCTGCTTCGATATAGCGGCTGTGCGTGTCATCGGGATCGCCGGGCAAACCACGCCGACTTTCCAGCGGCTGCGCATCCCGCGCCAGAATCGCCACGCCATTCCATGACGCCTGGCCCTGCCAGATCGCTCCGTAACCGGCGGCTTCCAGTTCTGCGGCGGGAAACGCGCTGTCCACAGACTTGAGCTCTTGCAAGCACGCGATATCCGGCTGCTCGCGCTTGAGCCAATCCAGCAGATTCGGCAGCCGCGCGCGCATGCCGTTGACGTTGAAGGTGGCGATTCGCAGGTTTTTCATCGTCCGCAACTCCTGCCCGGTGGGATTGAGAATTGTGACCCTGAGAGCGCCGCGCAGGTTGCATCGAATGATAAAAGGACAGCTCAGACGCGATTACGCAACCACTGCAGAAAGCCTCTTTTCGGCGCGACTACGGGCGCTTCCTCGGTCAGCGATTGCGCCTTGTGCAGGCGGAAATCGAGCAATGCCTGCATGGCATCGTGGATGTCGTGGCGGGCGTCCAGACAGGGTTTCAGGTAGGACTTCTCGATGCGATACAGGGCGCAGAAAGTCTTCGCGGAAAAATCCGCCGGCAGCGCGGTGTCGGAGAGAATCCCGGCCTCGCCGATCACCTCACCCGGCCCCATGCGCCCGGATTCCAGGGGCGCACCATGGCGCTTGAGCGTCACCGAAACCACCCCGGATTCAATGATGAACAAATGATCGCTGACCTCCCCGCCCGCCAGAATCGTCTCGCCGGCGCGGAAGGTTTGCAGGGTCATGTTCTGGCTGAAGGTGTCTTTCTCTTCCTCGCGCAGGGTCGAGAAGATTGGCGAGCTTTCCAGCAACGCCCGTGGCCGCGACAGCTGCGGCGCGGCGCTGGTTTCGTTGTTCGACAGCAGATTGACCCCGGAGGCCTGCAAATGTCGGTAAGCGAGGTCGAACAGCTGATTGCGCACCACGCGCTTCTCGCCCATCGAAGCGACAAAACCGCTGATCTCGTATTCGGCGCCGCCGCTGGCAGAACTCTTCAACGACACGCTGGGCGCCGGTGTGTCGAGCAATTGCCGGCAGCCTTGCATCGCCCGCTCCAGCGCCTCGATCACCGAACTGGGCCGGGCATGGGGGCTGACGGGCACGCTCACCGAAACACCGAACATGTTGCTCGGCCGACTGAAGTTAATGATCTTGGCTTTGGCCGCCAGCGAATTGGGAATCACTGCCATGCTGCCCTGACTGGTCTGCAGACGCGTAGCCCGCCAGTCGATGTCGGTGACGCGGCCCTCGGTGCCGTCGATCGAGATCCAGTCATCGAGTTGATAGGGCTTGGTGGTGTTGAGGACGATCCCGGAGAATACGTCGCTCAAGGTGCTCTGCAAGGCCAGACCGACAATGATCGCCAACGCGCCGGAGGTCGCCAGCACGCCTTTGACCGGCAGATCGAGCACGTATGCCAGCGCCGCAATGATCGCGATGAGAAAAATTACCGCCCCGAGCAAGTCCTGCAATAGCCGGCCGGTATGGCCGACCCGTTGCATCATCACCGCACCGATCAACACCGTCAGGGTGCGCGCGCCGAACAGCCACCAACCGATCTGCAACCCGGTCGCAGCCAGGTGCAACGGTACGTTGTCAGCCCAAGGAGCCGGCTCCATCGGGTTGAGGCCTTCGTTGAACAGAACAATGCTGAACAGGGCGAAAATCAGCACCCGCACCAGCAGTTTCCATTCGCTGCCGCGAGAGCTGATCAGCCGCCACAGGCCCAGATCGAGCAGAATCAGGATCAATGCGCAAAACAACGGGTGTTCGGTCAGCAGAGACAGCATCAAACAACTCCGACAAAGGCCAATCGCGAGAAGATCGCACAGATTGGCATAGTGTAGGAGCAATTGATTTCAGCGGATGAACAGCGTCTCCAAAACGCTGAACAACCTGTGGGAGTGAGCCTGCTCGCGAAGGGGTCCTGTCAGTCAATACTTCTTCGACCGAATCAGAGCATTCGCGAGCAGGCTCGCTCCCACAGGGGTGTTTCAGTTGCCAGTAAAGCTCGGGTCAGGGGTGCATCTGGCCAAAGCGCCCGGACTGGAAGTCGGCAAAGGCCTGGTGGATTTCCTGCTCGGTGTTCATCACGAACGGGCCGTGGCCGACGATCGGTTCGTCGATCGGCTCGCCGCTGAGCAGCAATACCACCGCGTCTTCGCTGGCTTGCAGGGTGAGTCGATCACCGTCGCGTTCGAACAGCGCCAACTGCCCGACTCCCACCGATTCCGTGCCGTTGACCTGCACCGAGCCCTTCAACACCACCAGCGCGGTGTTACGTCCTTCGTGCAAATCAAGCGTCAGCAACTTGCCGGCATTGAGGCGCAGATCCCAGACGTCGATGGGCGTGAACGTCCGCGACGGGCCGGTGTGCCCGTCGAATTCACCGGCGATCAGACGCAGGCTGCCGGCGTCGTCCTTGAGCGCGATGTTCGGAATATCCCGATCGAGAATGGTCTGGTAACCCGGCGCGGCCATTTTGTCCTTGGCCGGCAGGTTGACCCACAGCTGGACCATTTCCAGCTTGCCGCCGGTTCTGGCGAAGTTCTCCGAATGAAACTCCTCATGGAGGATGCCGGATGCTGCGGTCATCCACTGTACGTCGCCCGGGCCGATCGTGCCGCCACTGCCAGTGGAATCACGGTGCTGCACTTCGCCGTCATAAACGATGGTCACGGTTTCGAAACCACGGTGCGGGTGCTGGCCGACGCCACGCTGTTCTGTGGTAGGGGTGAATTCGGCGGGTCCGGCGTGATCGAGCAGCAGGAACGGGCTGATGTGCTTGCCCAGGTTGTCGTAGGAAAACAGCGTGCGCACCGGGAAACCATCGCCGACCCAATGGCCGCGCGGGCTGGTGTAGATGCCGATGATGTTTTTCATGGGGTCTCCAATGTGTCATTGCATTGGATTCAGCCTAAAGGCATATCGAATATTCGACTAGAGGGTGTAAATCGGCCTGAGTGTTCCATGTGCAGAACAATCAGCCGGTGGCGCCTTTCGCGAGCAGGCTCGCTCCCACAGGAGAACGCATTGCCTCAGAGACAGCGCGCGAGGCCGTGCATGGCTTCGCGCAACCTGTCGATGGCACGGTTGATAGCCACGTTATCACTGTCTCGACAAGCCATCTCCAGGTCAGCACACGCCGCAACAACCCGCGCAGCCCCGACCATCTGCGCCCCGCCCCTGATGCGATGGGCCAACTCGCGCAAGTCTTTGCGATCGCTTGCCTGCAATAGATCCAGCGCCAGCAGATCGTCGCGCAGACTGTTACCGACTTCCTTGCGCAAGCGTTCGATCAACGAGTGATCGGCACCGGCCATCTGTTCGAGGGCACTCAGATCAATCTCGACAGGCTCGGCGGCCGGCGGGTGATCCTCGTGCGGCTCGCAAGAGTGGGCGCCGTTCAAGGCTTCAGCCAGATCGTGCAAGCGAATCGGTTTGAACAGGCAGCCGTCCATGCCGGCATCCAGACACCGCAGACGCTCTTCGATCTGCGCGTTGGCGGTAAAACCGAGAATCAGGCAGCACCTGCGTCCGGTGGCGGCTTCTTCGTCGCGAATCGCCCGCGCCAGTTCATAGCCGTTGCGTCGCGGCATGTTGCAGTCGGTGATCACCACATCGAAGGCCTGGGTTCGCCAGCGATCCAGCCCCTGTTCACCATCGCCGACGTCTACCGTGCGATGCCCGAGTTCGCTCAGTTGCCAGCACATCAGCAAGCGGTTGACCGGGTGATCGTCCACCACCAGCACGTTCAATACGCAGGTGGCGGGCGCCGTGTCGGGCGTTGCCGCGGTGGTCGCCATCGCGGTCAGCAGTGGCAACTGCAGGTTGATTTCCACGCGTGTGCCTTGCCCGGGATCGCTGTCCAGACGCAACGTGCCGCCCATCATTTCGCAAAGGTTGCGACTGATCACCAGCCCCAGACCGGACCCGCTGCGCGCCGCTTGTGGACTATTGCCCGCTTGAACGAAGGGATTGAACAGGCGCTTTTGATCGGCGGCACTGATACCGATGCCGCTGTCTTCGATAAGCACTCGCACATTCACTTGCTCGTCCGATATCGCACCGATCTGCAGTTGCAGGCCGACCTCGCCGGTCTCGGTGAATTTGATCGCATTGCTCAGCAGATTCGACAGCACTTGCTTGAAGCGCGTCGGATCGATCAGCAGGTCCACGTCGGCGCGCGGGTCAAGTTCGATGCGCCACAACAAGCGCTTCTGTCGCGCCAGCCCTTCGAACACCCGGCATACCGATAACACCGTCTCCCGTAAATTGGCCCGCTCGGGGGCGAGGGACATATGCCCCGACTCGATGCGGGCGATGTCGAGAATGTCACCGATCAATGCCAGCAATTGCTGGCCGGCATTCGAGGCCACCTGAATCGCCAGACGATCGGTCACGCCCTCTTCCGCACGCTTGAGGGCCAGTTCGAGCATGCCGATCAACGCGTTCATTGGTGTGCGGATCTCATGGCTCATGGTCGCCAGAAAAGTGCTCTTGGCCCGATTGGCCTCGTCCGCCGCATCCTTGGCCTGTTGCAGCTGCAGCAACCACTGTTGACGCTGGTGAATCTGCCGACGCTGCCAGCCGATCCAGAGCATTGCCAGCAGGAGCAAGGCCGCTGCGCCGGCGAAGCCCAGCAGAATCTCCTGACGGTGGCGCAGCCAGTAGCTGTCCTCGACCACCACATCGTGGCTCCAGCGCTCGACCAGTTCATCCATCTGCTGCGGCGCGATGCTCAGCAACGCCTTGTTCAGGATCGAGTGCAGTAGCGCCGACTGCGGCGCTGTAGCCAAAGCGATACGCGCCGGCTGGTCGCCAACGGTGCCGGTGATACGCAGGCGATCGCGATACTGCCGGGCGATCAGAAAACGCGCCACCAGCAACGAGCTCACCGTCACGTCGACCTGTCCCTTGGCAATCAGCGCCATGCCTTCGGCGGGGCTTTTGACCTCGACCAGACGCAGACCGGGCACGCGTTGCAGCAGGTAATCGCGCAATGGGTGGCCGCGATAGATGGCCAGACGTTTGCCGTTCAAAGCGTCGAGCGGTAGCGGATGCGGGCCATTCGCCGCGCCGACCAGCACAAATGGATTGTTCAGATAAGCGCGGGTGAATTGCAGTTGCGTTTCACGCTCAGTGCTGGGCGTCACCACTGGCAGGACATCAAGCTCACCAGCCTGCAGCTGCTCGAACTGGTCGTTGAGCGAGCTGCCGCGCACGATCTCGAAATGGAGGCCACTGCGTTGCGCAATCAGGCTCAATAACTGCGCCGACAATCCGCTGAAACGCCCGTCGGCCCCGAAAAACGCCAGGGGCGCAAAGTCATCGACAGCGCCCACGCGTACCACCGGGTGCTGATCCAGCCATTGCTGCTCGGCGGCGCTGAGTTGCACCCGGGACTGTTCGGCCATCTCGGCGAGGCCGACACTCCAGCGCTGTTCGATCAGATGCCGACGCTCCATAGGCACGGCCAGCAAGGCCTTGTCGACGATGCGTTTGAGCACCACGTCGCTGCGCAACAGCGCAAACGCGAACGGATTGGCGTCAAGCCCCGACGGCCCGGCCAGTTGCAGGTCGTTGCGATAATTGGTGTTGATCAGATAGTTGGCGCTGATGAAGTCGCCCAGGTACACGTCGTCGGCACCGAAGGCGACCGCGCCGAGTGCATCCATTGCCGACGCATAAAGCTGCACGTCGGCGCCGGGATAAAACGCCTGAACATGGGCCAGCGGCAGGTAGTCCTCGACCATGGCGATGCGCTTGGCTGAAAGATCAGCCGGGAGCTTCTCGTCGTGGCGCGTGATCAGCATTGGCTGATCTTCAGCGTACGGCCGCGACAGGATAAATGCCGGGTCAGCCGCTTCGAAACTGTTCGACGTGCCCAACAGATCGACATCGCCGCGCTTGAGTGCCGCCATCAGCGCAGGTCGATCGGCGAAGCGCCGCACTTCAATTCTGATGCCCAGCAGTTGCGCCAGCAGATCGGCGTAATCGGCCGTCAGACCTTCGAGCTCGTACTGATTGCGGGTGATTTCGAATGGCGGGTAATCCGGCCCGGAGATGCCCATGCGCAACACCGGATGCTCATGCAGCCATCGGCGTTCCCGATCATCGAGGCGAACCTGGACATTGCCCGGTTCAAGGCGGGCCAGCACCTCCAGTGTCTGCGGCTGTGCGTTTGCACCGACCGACGTTGCAAGTGCCAGCCACAGCCATAAAGTACGCAGTCCCTGCGTCATGTCGGGGGCACTCAGATCAGGTGATTGCGCTTGGCGAATTCGCGCAGGAGCACCAATGAACCCAGGCAGAGTTTAGACATCATGCGGGTTTTGTAGGTGCTGACGGTCTTGTGGCTCAAGTGCATCTCCTGGGCAATCGCCTTGTTCGATTTGCCCAGTGCCAATTGCACGAAGATACATAACTCACGATCGGAAAGCTGATCGATCATCTGCTTTTCAGTCCGTTGCGTGGCGTTGAACAGAGCGCCGCTGTTCGGCAACGCAGAAAAATAAGTGTGCCCGGACATCAGTGCCTTGATGGCCTCGTGCAGCAGCGTCAGCTGGTTGCTTTTGGTAACGTAGCCTCTCGCCCCCGCACGCAGGCAGCGCTCTTGATAATGCGTCGGCTCATGCATGCTGAACACCAGAACTCGACATCGCGCCGTCGGAGCCTTGATCTGGATCCGCGTCAGCACCTCCAGTCCGTCCATGGACCCGAGTGCGAGATCGAGCACTACCAGATGCGGATCATGTTCGCAAATCAACGGCACGACCTCATTGCCATTGGACGCCTCATGAATTTCGCTGAAACCTAGAGCTTGCAAGACGATTCGGATAGCCGCGCGCACTACGGGGTGATCATCAACGATCAGCGCTGACTTCATTGGCACTCCTGCACAATCGTAAAAGACACCGCACCAACCCGTTTCGGAGTCGGTGGCTGCGCCGGCACTGTTACATGGATGGACAAGGGAATCACCTGTCAGGTCTGACAGTTGTGCAGTCTGGGTTTTTATGCATTGGCATGGCGCAACAACCACTGTGAGCCAGGCGTTGCCTGGCGTTCGCCGGCTGCGTCGACCCTTGCCATCACCTTCCCGACGAGCTGTGAATTCGGCAGTTGCGCCGGGCTGATCTGCACGTTTTCCTGAGCGAAGCCTGCCAGCGCCTGCAAAGGTGCTGACTGTTCGTTGTAGATCAGGGCGTGGCGAACCTGTGGGTTATCGAGCAGAAAGCCCAGCAGGTCCAGGGTGCCTGCCGCCAGTTCGGCATTGATCACCAGCACATCGAACGGCTCACAGCCGTAGTCGACCAGGGTCAACAATTCGCCGAGACTCTGCACCGGGGCCACGCGGTAGTAGCCGAGCGCATTGAACAGACGCTCGATTTTCATGCGATGAAAATGCTGCGGATCGGCGATCAGGATGCGCAACGCTTTGTTGCTCATGGTCATTCTCCCGGTGAGGTTTGGGGAGGGGCAAGACTACGCAAGCGTCGAGGATAGCTCTGTAGGACTTTTCCTAAAAAGCAGGTCATTCATCCGGCGGCCCTGACGCACCAATATCCCCTGTGGGAGCGAGCCTGCTCGCGAAGGGTATACCTGTCAGAGATGTATTGACTGACACGACGCCTTCGCGAGCAGGTTCGCTCCCACAGGGGAAAGCATTCCATGGCGGTTATTGCCAGCCAAACCGCCGGATGTAGAAGCCCTTCACCGCCTGGGTCAGGGCCATGTACGCCAGCAGGATCAGTGGCAGAAACACGAAATACAGCGACGGCAATGCCTGCAATTTGAAGTAATGCGCCAGCGGCCCCATCGGCAAAAAGATGCCCACCGCCATGATGATCGCGGTCATCACCATCAGCGGCATGGCTGCACGGCTTTGCAGGAATGCAATCTTCGGCGTGCGGATCATGTGCACGATCAGCGTCTGCGTCAGCAACCCGACCACGAACCAGCCGGACTGGAACAGCGTCTGGTGATCCGCGGTGTTGGCATCGAACACGTACCACATCAAGGCGAACGTGGTGATGTCGAAAATCGAGCTGATCGGGCCGAAGAACAGCATGAAGCGCCCGACATCTCCCGGTTGCCAGCGTTGCGGTTGTTTCAGCATCTCTTCATCGACGTTGTCGAACGGAATGGCGATCTGCGAAATGTCGTAGAGCAGGTTCTGCACCAGCAGGTGCATCGGCAGCATCGGCAGGAACGGAATGAACGCACTGGCGACCAGCACCGAGAACACGTTGCCGAAGTTGGAACTGGCGGTCATCTTGATGTACTTGAGCATGTTGGCGAAGGTCCGACGTCCTTCGAGCACGCCCTCCTCCAGCACCATCAAGCTCTTTTCCAACAGGATGATGTCCGCCGCTTCCTTGGCGATATCCACTGCGCTGTCGACGGAAATTCCGATATCGGCGGTGCGCAGCGCCGGCGCGTCGTTGATGCCGTCGCCCATGAACCCGACCACATGGCCATTGCCCTTGAGCACACGGACGATGCGCTCCTTGTGCGACGGCGTGAGTCTGGCGAAGACGTTTGTGCTCTCGACCGCCACGGCCAGTTCGGCATCGCTCATGCGCTCGAGGTCGTTGCCCAGCAGCAAACCCTGTTGGGCGAGGCCGACTTCGCGGCAGATCTTCGCCGTGACCAGTTCGTTGTCACCGGTCAGCACCTTCACCGCCACGCCATGCTCGGCCAAGGCCTTGAGCGCCGGCGCGGTGCTTTCCTTCGGCGGGTCGAGAAACGCCACGTAACCGATCAGCGTCAGCGCCTGCTCATCCGCCAGGCTGTAAATCTCCCGACCTTCGGGCATTGCACGAGCGGCGACCGCCACCACGCGCAACCCTTCGGCGTTGAAGGCGGCGGTGACCTGGCGAATCCGCGCCAGCAATTCATCGCTCAAAGCCTCATCAACTTCGCCATGACGCACGCGACTGCACACCGCCAGCACTTCCTCGACCGCGCCTTTGCAGATCAGCTGATGTGGCTGATCGCGGCCCTCCACGACTACCGACATACGCCGGCGATTGAAGTCGAACGGGATCTCGTCGACCTTGCGAAACGCCGTGCCGACTTTCAATTCACGGTGGATTTCCACGTGTTCGAGCACGGCGACATCCAGCAGGTTTTTCAGGCCGGTCTGGTAGTAGCTGTTGAGGTAGGCCAGTTCCAGCACTTCGTCCGAGTCTTCGCCCCAGACATCGACATTGCGCGCGAGAAAGATCTTGTCCTGAGTCAGGGTGCCGGTCTTGTCGGTGCACAGCACGTCCATGGCGCCGAAGTTCTGGATCGCGTCGAGGCGTTTGACGATGACCTTTTTACGCGACAGAAACACTGCGCCTTTGGCCAGGGTCGAAGTGACGATCATCGGCAGCATTTCCGGGGTCAGGCCGACGGCAATCGACAGCGCGAACAGCAGCGCTTCGGTCCAGTCGCCCTTGGTGAAACCGTTGATGAACAGCACCAGCGGCGCCATGACGAACATGAAACGGATCAGCAACCAACTGACCTTGTTGACGCCCTGCTGGAACGAGGTCACCGCCCGGTCAGTCGCACCGACCCGTTGCGCCAGCGCACCGAAGTAGGTGCTGTTGCCGGTGGTGAGAATCAGCGCAATCGCGCTGCCGGAGACAACGTTGGTGCCCATGAACAGAATATTGTCCAGCTCCAGCGGGTTACGCGTGTCGCGATCGGTGTGCCGGGTGAATTTCTCCACCGGCATCGATTCGCCGGTCATCGCTGCCTGACTGACGAACAGGTCCTTGGCGCTGAGCACGCGGCAATCGGCGGGAATCATGTCGCCGGCCGAGAGCACGATCAGATCGCCGGGCACCAGTTGCTTGATCGGCAGCTCCCGGCGTGGGCCATCCCGGCGCAGCACCGTGGCGGTGTTGCTGACCATGGCTTTGAGCGCATCGGCGGCCTGATTGGATTTGCTCTCTTGCCAGAAGCGCAGCAGCGTCGACAGCACCACCATGGAGAAAATCACCACGGCCGCCTTGAGGTCTTCGGTCAGCCAGGAGATCACCGCGAGCAACGTCAGCAGCAGGTTGAACGGGTTTTTGTAGCAGTGCCACAGATGGGTCCACCACGGCAGCGGTTGCTCGTGTTCGACCTCATTGAAGCCATGACGCGCGCGCAGTGCATCGGCCTCAACCTCGGTGAGCCCCTCGCCGTGGGTGCCCAGTGACGACAGCAACGCAGCACTATCGGCATGGGCGGCAGCGACCAGCGTACTGGCCAGCGTCGGCGGCACTTCACGGCTGACGGTGGTGTCGTTGATCGAGTCCAGCAGCGCCAGACGACGAAAGTGTCGGGCGATATGGCGGCTGCGCAGAAAGCCTGCGAAAAATTCCTTGAGCGTAAGTTTCATGGCTGTGTCCCCTGTGGTCAGCCGGGAAGCCGTCGAGCAGGTACCGCCGCGCCCTGGCACCGGGACAACCGGCACGGCAAGGCGTGGCGCGCCCGTCGGGAATGACAGGCGTGTCGATAGGCGGCGATGACGATTGAGGTCGTCAGCACGCTTGGTTCAGCGTCGTTGAGAAGGACGTCGAGACACGATCCAGAACTGGCCGTGCACGGGATGCCGCTGCTCGCTGTTACGGCGAGACAACGGCAGGGAAAGACTGCGCGTTATCTTGCCGAGAATCTGCCGGTGTTCGAGACCGGCCGACAACTGTCACTCGAACAAGTACCCACTGTGGGTCTCCGCAATTGATGAAAACGCGCGCAGCTTACGCCCGGAGCAAAACGGCTGGAAGAGGTGTTGGCGGGGAATGTGAGGGGTGTTCAGGAGGGGTTCAGGATTCAGCTTTGCGGTGCTGGCAAGGGCCCCTTCGCGAGCAGGCTCGCTCCCACATTTTGCCCTGCGTTCACAGAACCATTGTGGGAGCGAGCCTGCTCGCGAAGGCGGTATGTCAGGCAATGCAGACTCAGCTGGCAGTGGCCAGCAACAGTTCCGCCACCGAGCGGCTATGCCCGCGCTGTTTGCCATGCTCATACAGCGAGCCGGCGATTTCATCGGCGCGAATCGGCAGTACCGACAGCAGCGTATCGCTCAGGCCATGGCTGGCCTGGCAGAAGCCCTGCATATAAATGCCAGCCTTGCAGCGCTCGTCGGTGATCAGTTTGTAGTTGCGATCGACTTCGAATTCGCCGAGGTACTCCTCCAGCGGCGCGAGCAGTTTGCGATGCATCTGCCGCTCGTAACCGGTGGCCAGCACCACGGCGTCGTAAATCCGTACTGTGACTTCGCCAGTGGCATTGTTGCGCACCGCCAGCTCGATGCCGTTTGCCGTGGCAGTGGCGCTCTCGACGGTGGTCAGGGTGCGGAACGCGTGGCGGGCAATCCCGGAAACCTTCTGCCGGTAGAAGATGCCGTAGATGCGTTCGATCAAGTCGATGTCGACCACCGAATAGTTGGTGTTGTGGTACTCGTTGACCAGCCGCTCGCGCTCGACGCTGTTCTGCTGGAACACCAGATCGGTGAACTCCGGCGAGAACACTTCGTTGACGAAGGGGCTGTCGTCCGCAGGCTTCAAAGCCGAGCCGCGCAGAATCATGTCGACCTGCACCGACGGGAACGAATCGTTGAGGTCAATGAAGGCTTCCGCCGCGCTCTGCCCGCCACCGATGATCGCGATGCTCATCGGTTGATTGTTCACACACGGCTGCCTGGCCATTTGCGACAGGTATTGAGAATGGTGGAACACCCGGTGATCACCCTTCAACGCCTTGAATGCCTCCGGAATGCGCGGTGTGCCGCCGGCGCTGACCACCACCGAACGCGTGGTGCGCACGAACTGCTGGCCATCGCTGCCCCGGGAAATCACGCGCAAGGCTTCCACCTGCTGGTTGTGCAGGACCGGTTCGATGAACTGCACTTCTTCACCGTAACGGCTCTGCTCGGTGAACTGCCCGGCAACCCAGCGCAGGTAGTCGTTGTACTCCATGCGGCATGGATAGAAGGTGCCGAGGTTGATGAAATCGACCAGACGTCCGTGGTGTTTGAGGTAATTGACGAACGAGTAAGGGCTGGTCGGATTGCGCAGGGTCACCAAATCCTTGAGAAAGGAAATCTGCAACTCGCTCTGCGTCGACAACGTGTTGCCGTGCCAGCTGTAATTGGCCTGCTTGTCGAGGAACAGCACATCCAGCTCGCCCTGGGTCGCGCCGCGTTCCTGCAAAGCGATGGCCAGTGCCAGGTTCGAAGGGCCGAAACCGACGCCGATCAGGTCGTGAACGATGGGCGTTGCATTTGCCTGTGTCATTTCCAGTGTCCTCTGGATGAACCCCTCAACGCGGGGAAAAAAGCCTGGGTGGCCTGACCGGCCTGAATCAGGTCAGCAGGTCGTCTGTTGAGTAGGAACGAGGACGATGAGAGGAAATTTAACCGGCGCGGATCACTGGCCATCCCATTGCTGGATGCGCAAGCGGCAATGCTTCATGGCGTTAACGATGTGTTTTTCCACCAGTGCGCGGGAGATGCCGAGGGTCTGGGCGATTTCCGGATGGGACAGGCCTTCGATCTTGCGTAGCAGAAAACTGTCGCGGCACAGCGGCGGCAACTCGGCCAATGCGCGCTGGAGCATTTCCAGACGCTGGCCGTGATCGAGGGTGCCGTGGGGTGACGGGGTGAAGTAGCGCTCTTCGTTATCCAGCACGTCCAGCGATTCAACCTGGCGCAGCGCATTGCGGCGGTGATCGTCGATGACCAGGTTCAGCGCGGTGCGATAAAGGAAGGCCCGTGGCTGTTCGATCGGCACTTCGCTGGAGCGCTCCAGCACGCGTACATAGGCGTCATGCACCACATCCTCGGCGACCTGACGGTTGCCCAGTCTGGCGTTGAGGAAACACACCAGCTCACGATAGTAGTTTTCCAACATGACTCCCGACCGCATCGATGCCGTATCTGTCCTTGAGCGCACTGATCAGACCTGCGGATGACGCAGTAGCAAGATAGTGGCAACTTGAAGTGCGTAATTTATAGTAATTCTCATATAGATTTAAAGAGCTGATTCCATATCCCGGACAAATAGTGCTCGCCCGGCACGCGGTGACTCGAGGTGTCTGCGGCTAAATTCCGTGGCCCATGCCTCGTTTACAGGACAGCCCCTGTGTCTGTCGTGCCTTGCGACGGGCCGCAACCACTGGCCGGAACCCTGCATGAATCGTCCCCGCCCCGCCCGTCGCACGCTGTTCGCCGCCCTCTGTCTGATTCCCGTGATCGCCGTTGCTGCCTGGCAAGTGCTGCCACCCGGTCGCGACGCCGTTGCCACCGTGCAAGTCAGCCGGGGCGATATCGAAAACAGCGTAACGGCGCTCGGTACCTTGCAACCGCGCCGCTACGTGGATGTCGGCGCGCAGGCCTCGGGGCAAATTCAGAAGATTCACGTCGAGGCCGGTGACGCGGTCAAGGAAGGCCAGTTGCTGGTGGAAATCGACCCGTCGACGCAGAAAGCCAAGCTCGATGCCGGACGCTTCTCCATCGAAAACCTCAAGGCGCAGTTGCAGGAGCAACGTGCCCAGCACGATCTGGCGCAGCAGAAATACCAGCGCCAGCAGAAACTCGCCGCTGGTGGCGCCACCCGCGAGGAAGACGTGCAGACCGCCCGCGCCGAGGTGCGGGCGACCCAGGCGCGCATCGACATGTTCCAGGCACAGATCCGTCAGGCCCAGGCCAGCCTGCGCAGTGACGAGGCCGAACTCGGTTACACGCGCATCTACGCGCCGATGAGCGGCACCGTTGTCGCCATCGGTGCGCGGGAAGGCCAGACCCTCAACGCTCAGCAACAGACCCCGCTGATCCTGCGTATCGCCCGACTGTCGCCGATGACGGTATGGGCCGAAGTTTCGGAGGCCGACATTGGCCATGTCAAACCGGGCATGACCGCCTATTTCACTACTCTCAGCGGCGGCAATCGGCGCTGGAGCAGCACCGTGCGGCAGATCCTGCCGGTGCCGCCGCGCCCGCTCGAACAGAATCAGGGCGGCAGTCCTACCAGCGGCCGCAGCGGCAGCGAACGCGTGGTTCTCTATACCGTGCTGCTCGACGTCGACAACGCCGATCACAGCCTGATGACCGACATGACCGCCCAGGTGTTCTTCGTCGCACAACAGGCGCAGGACACCCTGACCGTGCCGAGCGCCGCCCTGCAACCGGGTTCGCGTCCACAGTGGCAGCGGGCGCAGATCGTCGCTGCCAACGGTGACATTCAAACGCGGGAAGTACGCACCGGCATCAGTGATCGCCTGCGCACTCAGGTGCTGGAAGGTCTGGCCGAGGGCGAGCATATTCTCAGCGCGCCGGCCAGCGGTCATGGAGGCTGAATGCACACGCCTCTGATCGACCTGCGGCAGATCCGCAAAGCCTACGGCGGAGATGACAGCCCGCGGGTGGAAGTGCTGCGCGGGATTGATCTGTCGATCCACGCTGGCGAGTTCGTCGCCATCGTCGGCGCCTCCGGTTCGGGCAAATCGACACTGATGAACATCCTCGGCTGCCTCGACCGCCCCACCAGTGGCGAATACCGCTTCGCCGGGGAAAACGTCGCGCAGCTGGACAGCGATGAACTGGCCTGGCTGCGCCGTGAAGCCTTCGGTTTTGTCTTTCAGGGCTATCACCTGATCCCATCCGGCTCGGCGCAGGAAAACGTCGAGATGCCGGCCATCTACGCTGGCACCCCAGCCGCCGAGCGGCATGCCCGCGCCTTTGCGCTGCTGGAACGTCTCGGTCTCGGCACTCGCACCGGCAACCGTCCGCATCAGCTTTCCGGCGGGCAACAACAGCGGGTGTCGATTGCCCGCGCGCTGATGAACGGCGGCCACATCATCCTCGCCGACGAGCCGACCGGCGCCCTCGACAGCCACAGCGGCGCCGAGGTGATGACCCTGCTCGACGAACTCGCCGATCAGGGCCATGTGGTGATCCTCATCACCCATGACCGCGAAGTGGCACAACGAGCCAAACGCATCATCGAAATCCGCGATGGCCTGATCATCAGTGACAGCGCCGAGCACGCGTCCGCCCCACCTGCGGCCAATCCCGGCGCGCTGCAAGCGGTCGACCTGCGCCAGCGCCTGAGCAGCGGCAGCAATGAGACCGGCGCCTGGAAAGGTGAATTGGTCGACGCCGTGCAAGCCGCGTGGCGGGTGATGTGGATCAACCGTTTTCGCACGGCGCTGACGCTGCTCGGCATCGTCATTGGCGTGGCCTCGGTGGTGGTCATGCTCGCCGTCGGCGAAGGCAGCAAGCGCCAGGTCATGGCGCAAATGGGAGCGTTCGGCTCCAACATCATTTACCTCAGCGGCTCGGCACCGAACCCGCGCACGCCCGAGGGCATCATCACCCTCGACGACGTCGCCGAACTGTCCGCCCTGCCCCAGGTTGAACGAATCATGCCGGTCAACGGCTCGACTGCCGGCGTGCGCTTTGGCAATGCCGACCACAGCAGTTACGTCGGCGGCAACGGCACCAATTTCCCGGTGATTTTCAACTGGCCGGTGATTCAGGGCAGTTACTTCACCCAGGCCGATGAAGACAGCGCCGCCGCTGTCGCGGTGATCGGCACCAAGGTCCGCGACAAGTTGCTCAAGGATGTCGCCGACCCGATCGGTCAATACATCCTCATCGAAAACGTGCCGTTCCAGATCCTCGGCGTGCTCGCGGAAAAAGGCGCCAGCTCTGGCGATTCGGATAGTGACAACCGCATCGCCGTGCCCTATTCGGCAGCGAGCATGCGCCTGTTTGGCAGTCGCAATCCGCAATACGTGGTGATCGCCGCCAAGGACGCGCGCAAGGTCAAGGACGCCGAACAGGCGATCGAGCAGGCAATGCTGCGCCGCCATCACGGCAAGAAGGATTTCGAGCTGACCAACAATGCCGCGATGATTCAGGCCGAGGCGCGCACGCAAGGCACGCTGTCGCTGATGCTGGGTGCGATTGCGGCAATTTCCCTGCTGGTCGGCGGCATCGGCGTGATGAACATCATGTTGATGACCGTGCGCGAACGCACGCGGGAGATCGGCATTCGCATGGCCACCGGCGCGCGTCAGCGCGACATCCTGCGCCAGTTCCTCACTGAAGCGGTGATGCTGTCAGTGGTCGGCGGCATTGCCGGGATCGGCCTGGCGCTGCTGGTCGGCGGCGTGTTGTTGCTCAGCGGTGTGTCGATTGCCTTTCAGGCGCTGGCGGTGATCGGCGCGTTTGCCTGTGCGCTGGTCACCGGTGTCATTTTCGGCTTTATGCCGGCCCGCAAAGCTGCCCGGCTCGACCCGGTCACGGCCCTTACCAGTGAATGATCGACCTATGAAAGTGCGACTGACGTTTCTCGCCGCCAGCCTGTTGCTGGCGGCCTGCAGCAGCCCGGCGCCGCGCATCGACAGCGGCGTGCAGCCACCAAGCGCGTGGCAATCCGCCGACAGCCACGGCGCATTGCAAAGCAATCGGCAATGGTGGACGCAGTTCGGCAGCCCTGAACTGGAGCGGCTGGTGGAACAGGCGCGGCTGGGCAGCTACGACCTCGCCGCCGCGATGGCGCGGGTCCGACAGGCTCAGGCCAGCGCAACCATAGCCGGCGCCCCGCTGCTGCCGGAGCTCAAGGCCGGATTGAATGCCAACCGGCAGAAACTTATCCACGGCAAGGGTTACAGCCAACTGGATGTCAGCCCTGAGAATCGTTCGCTGGATTATTACGATGCCGAGCTCAGCGCCAGTTACGAGATCGATTTCTGGGGCGGCAATCGAGCCGCGCGCGACAGTGCCGCGTTCGCTGTGCAGGCCAGCGAGTTCGACCGCGCCACCGTCGAGCTGACCTTGCTCAGCGGCGTCGCCAACAGTTACACCCAAGCTTTGGCCCTGCGTGAGCAGGCGCGCATCGCCGAGCTCAATCTGACCAATGCGCAGAACGTACTGCATCTGGTGCAGACCCGTTTTGACGCCGGCAGCGCCACTGCGCTGGAAGTGGCCCAGCAGAAAAGCCTGGTGGCCGAACAACAGCGCCGCCTGCCGCTGGTGCAACAACAGGCCCGCGAAGCATTGATCAGCCTCGCCGCCCTGCTCGGCCAGCCGGTGCAAGCGCTGCCGTTGCCCGAGCAATCCTTCGCCCAATTGCACTGGCCGGACATCGCCAGCGGCGTGCCGAGCGATTTGCTCAGCCGCCGCCCGGACATTGCCAGTGCTGAAGCCAAGCTCGCGGCAGCCCAGGCTGATGTCACCGTCGCCCGCGCCGCGATGCTGCCGAAAATCACCCTGACAGCCAGCCTCGGCAGCGGCGCCGACCTCGCCGCCGACCTGCTGCGCACGACGTTCTACAACCTGTCCTCGGGGCTGACCGCGCCAATCTTCAACAACGGCCGCCTCAGCGCCGAACGCGACAAGGCCAAGGCCCGCCAGGATGAGCTGCTGGAAACCTATCGCGGTGCGATCATCAACGGTTTCGCCGACGTCGAAAAAGCCCTTAGCAGCATCCGTGGCCTCGACGAACAGCGGCAATGGCAAAGCGAAGAACTGACCCAGGCACAAACCGCCTTCGACATCGCTCAGAGCCGCTACCAGGCCGGCGCCGAAGACCTGCTCACCGTCCTGCAAACCCAGCGCACGCTGTATGCCGCGCAGGATCTGAACGTGCAACTGCGCCTGGCGCGGTTGCAGGCGAGCATTGCCTTGTACAAAGCGTTGGGTGGTGGTTGGCAAGAGACCTGACAGCGACGCGGCGACTGGACTGACGCCTTCGCGAGCAAGCTCGCTCCCACAATGGAACTGCGCACAGATCACAATTTACGGCACAACAAAGCCTCCCCCCTGTAGGAGCTGCCGAAGGCTGCGATCTTTTGATCTTGATCCTTAAATGCAAGAGCAAAAGATCGCAGCCTTCGGCAGCTCCTACAGTGATCGCGCCAACCATGAGGCCGAGTGTCAGCTCGCCTGCTTTTGATCTTGATCCACCAGCGACGTCGGAAGGCTGAGTGAAGGGATTGATCCGGGCGTGGGAGCGCAGCGACCGTCTGGCGCAGCCAGACACAGCGGAAGGAGGTGCAGCGAAGCAAACCGGAGCCGCTGCGCCCGGATCGATCCCGCAGCGAAGGAACCCCGAGCCCGCGAGGGGCCGAACGTAGGAGCAAGCCTTTTGGGTTACCTTTTTGGCGTTTGAAAAAGGTGACCCGCCGTAAGGGCGGAACCCTAAGCCGCCGTTACCGCAGCAATGGATATGTACTCACTCAAAAAATACCCCACGCCCCAAAAAAAGCTTTCGCGAGCAGGCTCACTCCTACAAGAGCAAGAGCAAGAGCAAGAGCAAGAGCAAGAGCAAGATCAAGATCAAGATCAAGATCAAGATCAAGATCAAAAGATCGCAGCCTTCGGCAGCTCCTACAGGGATCGCGCCAACCATGAGGCCGAGTGTCAGCTCGCGTGCTTTTGATCTTGATCCAGCAGCGACGTCGGAAGGCTGAGTGGAGGGATTGATCCGGGCGTGGGAGCGCAGCGACCGTCTGGCGCAGCCAGACACAGCGGAAGGAGGTGCAGCGAAGCAAACCGGAGCCGCTGCGCCCGGATCGATCCCGCAGCGAAGGAACCCCGAGCCCGCGAGGGGCCGAACGTAGGAGCAAGCCTTTTGGGTTACCTTTTTGGCGTTTGGAAAAGGTGACCCGCCGTAAGGGCGGAACCCTGAGTAGCCGTTACCGCAGCAACGGATATGTACTCACTCAAAAAGCCTCCCACCGCCTGAAAAAACTTCGCGAGCAGGCTCACTCCTACAAGGGATTACGATCTGTTCAGAGTATGTGTTGAACCAATCTAGAGCTGGCGGCCCTTGACCTTCAGATGCCGCGCATACCACGGGCGCTGCGGCACTTTGCGGAACAGGTCGGTCATGTTGTCTTCGTCGCCGAAGGTGATGCGCAGTGCCAGTTTCATGGTCTCCGGATCCATCTCCACTGAGCGTCCGACTTGCAGGCCGGGCACGGTACTGCAGCCGTGGGTGTCGGGGCCGAGCCAGGGGTCGGCAACTTCCACCCAGCGTCCCGGTGCAAACCACGGCACGCCGTTGACTTCCAAACGACTCACTTCGCCCGGATGAAAACGTTCATGGGCGCGGAACCAGTCTTCCAGGCGATCATCAATCCAGCCGTGGAAACGCCAGAACACCGGGTTCACATGGGAGGAAAACGGATCACCGAGAAAGTCGTTTTCCGGCGCATACCAGCGCGCGGCGAAATCCGCCTGATCGCGTGCCATCGGCACCGGAATGTCGTTGGACGGATCACGCGCCACCGAAGCCCAGCGCATGTGCAGCCAGTCGTGCAGGCCCAGTTCGACTTCCGAACCGAACTGGCCAAGCGTCAGTTTCGACAAATAACGCGGATCACGGTACTGCGATTCCCAGACCAGAAAATTGCTTTGAAAAGTCTCCGCCGCTTTGATGTCGCTGACCCATTTGGTGTACTCGTCATCGCCCTCGGCCAGCCAGGTCGGCGGCAGGGAATTGCCGTCGTGATTGTCGAAATAACGCGCGAAGCCCTGCCGGTCACGCTCCAGCTCAGGCTGCGGCTGCGGGAACGCCGACCACGAAGGCAGATCCTGCATCGAGCGGGCGATGCCGAGCATGTGCCGGTGCATGAAGAAAAAGTCCACACCCGAACCGTTGCGATCCTTACTCGGCCCACGGGCATCGCGCTCCTTGTCGCGCGGCCCGGGCTGCCAGCCGATACCGCGCAGGGCTTCGCGTTTTTTCTCTGAAAGCTTGTGCCACTTGTCGCGAGTGGCGTGCCAAAGCTGATGGAACAGACGATGTTCGGGCGCCACCAGCCAGGCCAGCAGTCGCGGATTGAGCCCGGTGCGTTCGCGGGCTTCGGGAAAACGCCGTTTGATGGCGATGAACTGATTGTCCAGCTCGGGCAACGCCAACGGCCGGTCCAGGCGCAAAACCTGCCCGGTGAACGTGGCGCTGCCGGCATTGCCGAACGCTGCCCAGACCTCGTCCAGTTTGACTTTGAATTCATACACCGGTGGCGCTAAAGGCGCATCGGTGCGCAGCAGGCGCCAATACATCTCGGCACCGTTGCCCGGCGCCAGATCGCCGATCACTTGATAACGCGCAGGCCCCTCGGCACGCAGATTGGTCCCGGTGTCGAGATAGCCGCGCAATCCGCGCCCGCGGTGAGCGATGTCGAGAAACAGCTCCAGGCCTTGCGCCGGCAAACCATCGAGCCCGGCCGCCGCACCGGTAAAGCGAATGTCCCAGACCCCGCGCAGATTGTCCGCCAGTTGTTGCCCGGCGGTGTCCGCCAGATCGACCGTGGCCTCGCCCGGGGTGATCGGAAACTCCTCGCGAGTCAGTTCACGATGTGCATAAAAAGCGGCAGGCAGAGCGGCGCCCGTGAGTGCCATGCCCGCCATGAACCAGCGTCGAGAGATCGTCATTGCCCTACCTGTGTCAGCCATGAAGCAGGCTTTATCCAAGCTAGAACGTTTGCTCGCCGGGGAAATTTACGCCGCCGGCAAAACATCGCTGCGCCGCTGCCCGGCATTTGTAACGCCCGCCTAAATTAGCCACCCGGCCACTCGTTCTTCCCAGATAGCAAAGGCCCCTGCGCCTGTACCTCGACGGCGAACCTGAATGAGATGGCAATGACAAAACCGCGTTGGAAAAAGGCTTTATTCATCGGCCTGCCACTGGCCCTGGCGATCAGTGCCAGCGCAGGATTTCTGGCCTGGGATTACTGGAACAACCCCGGCTACCCGGTGAAGGTGATGAAACAGGCGACGGAGTTGCAGGATCGCCTGCTGTCGTTCGACAGTCACATCACCGTGCCGCTGAGTTTCGGCAGCCACGACCACGAAGCCGACAAGGACGGCTCGGGCCAGTTCGACCTGGTCAAGGCCAATCGCGGGCGCCTGTCCGGTGCGGCGCTGACGGTGTTCGGCTGGCCGGAAATGTGGAACGGCCCGAACGCCCCGCACCGCCCGACCGAGGGTTTTGTCGAAGAGGCGCGCAACCAGCAGGAAGTGCGCTACAAGATCATCTCCGGGATCGTGCGCGACTTCCCCAATCAGGCCGGCATCGCCTACACGCCGGATGATTTCCGCCGGCTGCACGGCGAAGGCAAGTTTGCGATCTTCATCAGCATGCTCAACGCCTACCCGCTGGGCAATGACCTGAGCAAGCTCGACCTATGGGCCGGGCGCGGCATGCGCATGTTCGGTTTCAGTTACATCGGCAACAACAGCTGGGCCGACTCGTCGCGACCGCTGCCGTTTTTCAATGACTCGCCCGACGCCCTCGACGGCCTCTCGGATATCGGCAAACAAGCGGTGCAACGCTTGAACGATCTGGGCGTGATCATCGACGTTTCGCAGATGTCGAGCAAAGCCCTCGAGCAAGTCGCCGAACTCAGCCGCACACCGCTGGTGGCCTCGCACTCGGCGCCAAGGGCGGCTGTGGATATCCCGCGCAATCTCAGCGACAAAGAGCTGCAACTGATCAAGAACAGTGGCGGCGTGGTGCAGGTCGTCGCCTTCTCGCAGTACCTGAAACCGCTGACCCAGGGCACGCAGGACAAACTCAATGCGTTGCGTGCGCGCTTCGATCTGCCGCCACTGCCCAACCTCGCCATGGCGCTGATGCCCGGCGATCCGATCATCACTGCCTGGTCGGAACAGAAGCTCGGCCAGTACGCCAGCGGCCTCTACGCGATCCTCGAAGAAGAACCGAAAGCCACCCTCAAGGATTTCGGCGATGCCATCGATTACACGGTGCGCAAAATCGGTATCGACCACGTCGGCATCGCTTCGGACTTCAACGATGGTGGCGGGATCAAAGGCTGGGAAAACGTCGGTGAAATTCGTAACGTCACCGCCGAACTGCTGCAGCGCGGCTACTCCGAGGCGGACATCGCCAAGCTCTGGGGTGGCAACTTCATGCGCGTCTGGGATCAGGTGCAGAAAGCCGCGAAACCGGCTCTGGCGTCGCGCCAGGAGGTGGCCCGGCCATGACTGACCGTCGCACTTTTCTCAAGCAGGCCGGCCTGCTCGCGGCCGCCCTGCCCCTGGGCGCCAGCCTGACTGCACCGGCGGCCATCGCTGCGCCGGCCGCTGCGTCGCGGGATAAATGGGCGCAGTTGCGTCAGTTGTTCGATCAGGATCCCCAGGCGATCCACTTCGCCAATTTTCTGGTCACCTCGCACCCGAAACCGGTGCGCGAAGCCATCGAACGCCATCGCGCGGCGCTGGATCTGAATCCGGGTCTGGCGATGGATTGGGATCTGGGCGTCACCGAGAAACGCGAAGAAAACGTGCGCCACTGGGCCGGCCAGTATCTGCAAGCCAAACCGGCGCAAATCGCCCTGACCGGCAGTACCACCGAAGGCCTGGCGATGATCTACGGCAGCGTACAGGTGCGCGCGGATCAGGAAATCCTCACCACGGTTCACGAGCATTACTCGACGCGCAATATTCTCGATTTCCGCAGCCGTCGCGATGGCACGCGCGTGCGCAAACTCACCCTGTTCGAAACTCCGCAGAGCATTTCTCTGGATCAGGTGCTCGACACGATCAATCGCAATATCCGCTCCGAGACTCGCGTGCTGGGCATGACCTGGGTGCATTCGGGCAGCGGCGTGAAGCTGCCGATCAGCGAGATTTCGCGGCTGGTCGATGAGCACAACCGCCAGCGCGACGACAAGGATCGGCTGATCTACGTGGTTGACGGTGTGCACGGTTTCGGTGTCGACGACCTGAGTTTCCCGCAGATGAACTGCGATTTTTTCATCGCCGGCACCCACAAATGGCTGTTCGGCCCGCGCGGCACCGGCATCGTCTGCAGCCGCATGGAAGAACTGAAATACGTCAGCCCCAGCGTGCCGACCTTCTCCGAGGCCACGGCTTTCTCGACCATCATGACCCCGGGCGGCTACCACGCCTTCGAGCATCGCTGGGCGCTCGACGAAGCCTTCAAGTTGCACCTGCAACTGGGCAAGGCCGAGGTGCAGACGCGCATTCATCAGCTCAACAGTTACCTCAAGCAACGCCTGCAGGAGCACCGCAACATCGAGTTGGTGACCCCGCTCGACTCGCAGTTCTCCGCCGGTTTCACCTTTTTCCGGATCAAGGGCCAGGACAGCGATGAAGTGGCTGCCTGGCTGATGCAGAACCGGGTGATCTGCGACGCGGTCAGCCGCGACGTCGGGCCGGTGATTCGTACCGCGCCGGGCTTGCTCAACAGCGAGGCCGAGGTGGATCGCTTCATGAACATCCTCGGCAACAAGCTGCGCGCCTGATCCTCGACTGCCGTTTTCCTTCCAAAGAGACGACCCATGCAAAAGCCTCACGCGTCACTCCTCTCCAAAGCCCTGCCCGCACTGGCCCTGAGCGTCCTCTGCGGCGCACTGATGCCCGGCACTGCGCTGGCGGCGACCGCGCCCGCAGCGGGCAAAGTGTTCAAGGACTGCAAGGACTGCCCGGAAATGGTCGTGCTGCCGACCGGCAGCTACACCATGGGCACGCCGGACGATGAAGTCGGCCGTCAGCCCGATGAAGGCCCGTTGCACACGGTGACCTTCAGCAAACCGTTCGCCATCAGCCGCTCGCAGGTGCTGGTGGGCGAATGGGACGCCTATGTGCGCGAGACCGGCAACAAGCCCTACGACTTCGATGACCGCCCCGGCCGCCGCTGCACCGCCGGCAAGCCCGAATTCAAACAGACGCCACGCGACCCGGCGGTGTGCATGAACGTCGCCGAAGCCCAGGGCTACATCGACTGGCTGTCGAAAAAGACCGGCCACGCCTATCGCCTGCAAAGCGAATCGATCCGCGAATACGCCGCCCGTGGCGGCAGCACCGGGCCTTTCCCGTTCCCGTTCGATGAGGGCAAGGATTACCAGATCTCCAAACACGCCAACACCTACGGCGCGGCCGACGGCTACAACTTCACCTCGCCGGCCGGCACCTTCCCGGCCAACGCCTTTGGTGTGTTCGACGCCCACGGCAACGTCTACGAATGGACCGCCGACTGCTATCACCCGGACTACTCCGGCGTGCCCGCCGACGGTCGCCCGTGGACTCAGGAAAACTGCGAGCGCCAGGTCATGCGCGGCAACGACTGGGGCGAGGCGCCGATCTTCTCCCGCTCCGGCAACCGCAACAGCAGCTGGCCGACCAGCAAGGGTGACTGGCTGGGCTTTCGCGTAGTGCGCGATCTCTGACACTGCCCTCGACGAGCGCAGCCCGTCTGCGCTCGTTTAAAGAAACTCCGCGACCATTCGTTTTCCTTAAGTACCGGCACTCCCTCCGCATCGAAGCAGGAATCCTCCATGACCAAGCCTACGCGTGGGGCGATCAACGAATTGTTCGCCCTGCTCAAGCCCTTCCGCCTGATCGTCTCGGCGTCCATCGTGCTCGGCATGCTCGGCGGCCTCAGCGTCACCGTGCTGCTGGCGACCATCAACAACGCCCTGCACTCCGATGACGGCCTGACCCGCACGGTAGTGATGATCTTCGCCGGACTCTGTGCCCTGGCCCTGCTGACGACGATTCTGTCGGACATCGGCACCAACTACGTCGGCCAGCACATCATTGCCAAACTGCGCAAAGAGCTGGGGGAAAAAGTCCTGTCGGCGCCGATCGACCAGATCGAACGCTATCGCAGTCATCGCCTGATCCCGGTGCTGACCCACGACGTCGACACCATCAGCGACTTCGCCTTCGCCTTCGCGCCGCTGGCCATCTCGATGACCGTGACTCTCGGTTGCCTCGGCTATCTGGCCATGCTGTCGTGGCCGATGTTCCTGATGATGCTGGTGGCCATCGCCATCGGCACCACCATCCAGGCAATTGCGCGGGCCAAGGGCATGCGCGGTTTCTACGCTGCCCGCGACTCCGAAGACGAACTGCAAAAGCACTACAACGCAATTGCCGAAGGCGCCAAGGAACTGCGCATCCACCGCCCGCGCCGCCAGCGCATGTTCGTTGCCGGCATTCAGAAAACCGCCGAGAAAATCTGCGACACCCAGATCAAATCGATCAACACCTTCGTCATCGCCAAGTCGTTTGGCTCGATGCTGTTCTTCGTGGTCATCGGCATGGCCCTGGCTCTGCAGTCACTGTGGCCGAGTGCCGACAAAGCGGTGATGAGCGGCTTCGTTCTGGTGCTGCTGTACATGAAGGGCCCGCTGGAACACCTGATCAGCACCCTGCCGATCATCAGCCGTGCGCAGATTGCCTTCCGCCGCATTGCCGAACTCAGCGAACAGTTCTCCTCGCCGGAACCGCACCTGTTGCTGCAGGATCAGGGCAGCAAGCCGGCCGCCGTCAACAGCCTGGAACTGCGCAACGTGCGCTACGCCTTCCCGGCGGTGGAAGGCAGCGAGCCGTTCCGCCTCGGCCCGGTGAACCTGCGCATCGAACAGGGCGACATCGTGTTCATCGTCGGTGAAAACGGATGCGGCAAAACCACGCTGATCAAATTGCTGCTGGGCCTGTACGCGCCGACCGAGGGCGAAATCCGCGTTAACGACGAGCTGATCACTGCGGTCAACCGCGATGATTATCGGCAGAACTTCACCACGATCTTCGCCGACTACTACCTGTTCGATGACCTGATCCAGGGCGATCGTGAAGTGCCGCAGGATGCCACCCGCTACCTCGAACGTCTGGAGATTGCGCACAAGGTCAGCGTGCGCGACGGCGCCTTCAGCACCACCGACCTGTCCACCGGCCAGCGCAAACGTCTGGCACTGGTCAACGCCTGGCTCGAAGAACGCCCGGTGCTGGTGTTCGATGAATGGGCGGCGGATCAGGACCCGACCTTCCGGCGGATCTTCTATACCGAGCTGCTGCCCGACCTCAAGCGCCTGGGCAAAACCATCATTGTGATTTCCCACGACGACCGTTACTTCGACGTCGCCGATCAGCTCGTGCGCATGGAGGCCGGCAAGGTCCAGAGCGAACTGCAACCCGCCTGATCGAGGTAGCCGCGAACGAGCCGGAGAAAAAACTTTTCCGGTTTGCCGCGGCTTCCTCGTCTTAATGAGATGAATAAGAACCATTAACAACTATACCTGCCAAGGTCTTAACCTCATGTCCGCATCCCGTTTCATGCTTCGCCCTCTGACTCGAGCCCTGCTGAT
Organism: Pseudomonas sp. 1L-B-1-E-C1; assembly: GCF_057291835.1. Classification (NCBI taxonomy): domain Bacteria; kingdom Pseudomonadati; phylum Pseudomonadota; class Gammaproteobacteria; order Pseudomonadales; family Pseudomonadaceae; genus Pseudomonas; species Pseudomonas sp. 1L-B-1-E-C1. The sequence goes on from NZ_JBXAWN010000011.1 coordinate 164,016, forward strand.
GCACGGCGCGACCCGCACTCGCCTGGCCGGTAGCGGCCTGGGTCTGGCACTGACCCTCGCAGCGGCGCCCTATGTCCAGGCCCAGGAATGGACCCTGAACATCCCTGCCCAACCGCTGGCCCAGGCCCTGCAGACCCTCGGTCAGCAGACCAGCCTGCAAATCGTCTACAGCCCGGAAAGCCTGCAAGGCCTGCGCTCCAGCGCCCTCAACGGCCGCTATCAGGACGACGAGTCACTGAAGGCGATGCTCAGCGGCACCGGCATCCGTTATCAGCGTGACGGCAACACCGTCACCGTGCTCGGCCCGGCCACCAGCGGCAGTGCGATGGAACTGGCCCCGACCAACGTCAACGCCAACCGCCTCGGCGCCACCACCGAAGGCAGCAACTCCTACACCACCGGCGGCGTGACCATCGGCAAGGGCGTGCATTCGCTCAAGGAAACGCCACAGTCGGTCACGGTGATGACCCGCAAGATGCTCGATGACCAGAACCTCAACACCATCGAACAGGTGATGGAGAAGACCCCGGGCATCACCGTTTACGACTCGCCCATGGGCGGCAAGTATTTCTACTCGCGCGGCTTCCGCATGACCGGCCAGTACCAGTACGACGGCGTGCCGCTGGACATCGGCAGCAGCTACGTGCAGGCGGACAGCTTCAACAGCGACATGGCCATCTATGACCGCGTGGAAATCCTCCGCGGCGCGGCCGGCATGATGAAGGGCGCGGGCGGCACCGCCGGTGGCGTCAACTTCGTGCGCAAGCGCGGCCAGGACACCCCGCACACGCAGCTGTCGTTGTCGGCGGGCACCTGGGACAACTACCGCGGCCAGGTCGACACCGGCGGCCCGCTGAACGACGCCGGCACCGTGCGTGGTCGCGCTGTCGTCACCCAGCAGACCCGGCAGTATTTCTACGATGTGGCTGAACGCCGCGATCAGATCTACTACGGCGCACTGGACTTCGATCTCAGCCCCGACACCACCCTCGGTCTGGGCATGGCCTATGAAGACGTCGACGCCACCCCGTGCTGGGGCGGCCTGCCGCGCTACGCCGACGGCTCCGACCTGCACCTGAAACGCTCCACTTGCCTGAACACCTCGTGGAACAACCAGCGCAGCAAACGCGCCACCTACTTCGCCGACGTCAAACACCAGTTCAACGATGACTGGTCGCTGAAAGTCGCCGGTGTCTACTCTCGCAACACCCAGGACATGGAATATTCCTTCCCGAGCGGCACCGTGCCATTGGGCGCCACTGCCACCAATACGCTGATGCTCGGCAGTACCTATGACTACGACCAGCGCGACTACGGTTTCGATGCCTACGTCGACGGCAAATTCGACGCCTTCGGCCAGGAGCACGAACTGATCGTCGGCGCCAACGCCAGCCGTTCGCACAAGGACGACTTCTACGCGGTGGCGGCATTGCCACAGCGCCAGAACGTGTTCAACCCGAACCACAACATCCCGCAGCCGGACGAAAGCTACTACCTGGCCAACGCCTCCCGTGGCGGCCCGGTGGACATGCACATCAAGCAATACGGTGCTTACTCGATCGCCCGCCTGAAACTCGCCGACCCGATGACACTGGTGCTGGGCAGCCGGGTCAGCTGGTACAAATCCGACACCGATTCGGTGCAGTACTTCCGTGGCGAAGGCACCGAGGTCAACACCAAGTCCACCGAATCCGGCCAGGTCACGCCGTTCGCCGGCCTGCTCTACGACCTCAACGACAACCTGACCGCCTACGCCAGCTACACCGACATCTTCACCCCGCAAGGCTCGTACAAGACCATCGATGGCAGCACGCTGAAACCGCTGATTGGCCAGAGCTACGAGCTGGGGATCAAGGGTGAGTGGTTCGACGGTCGCTTGAACACCACGTTCAACCTGTTCCGCACCATTCAGAAAGACGCGGCCCAGGATGACCTGCGCTGCGAAGACAGTTCCTGCTCGATCAACTCGGGCAAGGTCCGCGCCCAGGGCTTTGAAGCTGAAGTCAGCGGTGAAGTGATTGACCGTCTGCAATTGCTGGCCGGTTATACCTACACCCAGACCAAGGTGCTGGAAGACGCCGATGCGACTCAGGATGGCGCGGTCTACAACTCTTACGTGCCGCGCCACCTTTTGCGTGTGTGGGGTGATTACGCCCTGAGCGGGCCGCTGGATCGGGTGACGATTGGTGCGGGTGTCAATGCGCAGACGGGCACCTACCGGGTTTCGCCTCTGGGCGGGGACAATGTCGATGGTGCGGGTTATGCGGTCTGGAACGGTCGCATTGGCTACCGGATTGATGACACCTGGTCGGTGGCGTTGAACGGGAACAACCTGTTTGACAAGCGTTATTACGCGACCATCGGGACCGAGGGGTTCGGTAACTTCTACGGTGAACCGCGGAATTTTGTGATGTCGGTGAAGGCTGATTTCTGATTTTTTGATTTGAGCTGTGAAAGAGCCCCGCATTCTGAGATGCGGGGCTTTTTTGTTTTTTGGGATTGGGATTGGGATTGGGATTGGGGGCATATCCGTTGCTGCGGGTGCTGCCGCTGGCGGTTTCGCTCTTACAGCGAGTCCCTTTTTCAAACGCCAAAAAGGAACCAAAAGGCTTTGCCCCGGCGTACGGCCCGCTCGCTGGGGCTCGGGGTACCTTCGTTACGGGACCGATCCGGGCGCAGCGTCTCCGGTTTGCTCCGCTGCACCTCCTCCCGCTGTGTACGACTGCGTCGTACGGTCGCTGCGCTCCCACGCCCGGATCGATCCCGTAACGAAGCCTGCCGAAGGGGCAAAAGATCAAAAGCCGAAGCAAAGCAAAAGCTAGATCAAGAGCCAGATCAATAGCCAGATCAATAGCCAGATCAATAGCCAGATCAAGAGCCAGATCAAAAGATCGCAGCCTTCGGCGGCTCCTACAGTTGGATCGCGTGAACTCGATAGAAATTGGTTGCCTCGCAGATCGCCATCGCGAGCAGGCTCGCTCCTACAATTGGATTGAATACATCAGCGAGAAACAGGTCGGCTGTAAGGCCGCCTTCGCGAGCAGGCTCGCTCCCACAGAAAACGCAAGATCAAAAGATCGCAGCCTTCGGCAGCTCCTACACAATGAGCGTTAGCTCGAGTGCTTTTGATCTTGATCCACGGGCGACGTCGGAAGGCTGAGTGGAGGGATTGATCTGGGCGTGGGAGCGCAGCGACCGTCTGGCGCAGCCAGACACAGCGGAAGGAGGTGCAGCGAAGCAAACCGGAGCCGCTGCGCCCGGATTGATCCCGCAGCGAAGGAACCCGAGCCTGCGAGGGCCGAACGCAGGAGCTAGCGTTTTTTGCTTACTTTTTTAGGCGCTTGTAAAAAAGTAAGTCGCCGTAAGGGCGAAACCGCCAGCAGCAACACCAAAAAAAACGGATATTCACCCAATCCAAAAAGCCCGCGCAAGCGCCCCACCAACCCGCGAATAAACATCCAGAACCCCAGGCACCACCGACCCCAACCGCAACAAATCATGGGTCAACCCACCACAAACCTCAACCTCGACCTCAACCCCCTGCCCGCGCAGCTTATCAACATACGCCTGCCCCTCATCCAGCAACGGATCAAACCCGGCCAATACCACAATGGCCGGCGCAACCCCGCGCACATCCTCCGCCAGCAACGGCGAAAAACGCCAATCCAGATAATCCTCCGGCCCACGCGCATAGTGCTGATAAAACCAGTCCAGCGTCTCGTTCTCGAGCAAGTACCCCTCGCCAAACAACAGACGCGAATCATGCACTCGCGAAGCGTCGGTCACCGGATAACACAACAACTGCGCTCTGGGTGCAATGGCCACCGTGTGCGGCTGCCGCACCGCCTGAATCGCCAGCACCGTCGCCAACGTAGCGCCCGCGCTATCACCGCCAAAGGCGACCCGCGAACAATCCAGGCCCAGGCTCGCAGCCTGTTCGGCCAGCCACGACAAAGCGTCCTCGCCATCCTCCAGCGCCGCCGGAAAGCGATGCTCCGGCGCCAGCCGATAACCGACCGAGAGCACCGCACACGGCGTGCGCTGGCAAAACTCGCGGCAGACGCCGTCGTGGGAATCCAGACTGCCGACCACAAACCCGCCACCGTGGAAATACACCAGCACCGGCAGCGGCGACTCAACGCCGTTGGGCCGATACAAACGCAAGGCCAGTGCCGCGCCGTCCCGGGCCAATGTTTCGATCTCGGTGACTTCAAGGTCCTGCGGCGCCGGCCAGCGCAGTTGCGCGGTGGTCTGTTCGAATGTGGTGCGGGCCTCGCTCGGGGTCAGTTGGTGCATGGCCGGCAGCCCGGCGTCCTGGCTGTCTTGAGCCAGGTCCAGAAAAGCTTCCAGATCAGGGTGTAACGACATCGATAAGATCCTTTATCCGCAAAAAACCGGGCGCGCCTCGGCAGCGCCCGCACAAAAGAGCGATTAACCCGCCCGTGCCATGCAGTGCTCGATCAACGCTTCAAGCTCACGCTGGTAATCGCTCATCAGCGCATCCATGGTGCCGGCGCGGTAGCGCTGGTTGCTGTAGATGCAGCGCAAGGCCAGTTGCCCGTCATAGACCTGACCGACGATTTCCAGCCAGTTGCCCAGGTTCGCCTTGAGGCTGTAGTTGTCGCCGGTTTCTTCCAGTGCCGGCACCAGCAACGCCTGTTCATCGAAGCTCTGGTCGAACTGCCCGAGGTAGTTGAACGTCACCCGCGCCTGCGGCAAACCGGCGAGTTGCGCGCAGATGTCCGGCCCGGCCAGATGACGCAGCACGCCATAGCCGATGCCCTTCTGCGGTACACCCGCCAGTTGCGCCTGCACATCGATGATCGACTGGCCAATGTCGTCGCTGTCCGGGCGCAAACGCACCGGGAACATGCTGGTGAACCAGCCGAGGCTGCGGCTCAGGTCGATCGATTCGAAGAGGTCTTCGCGACCGTGCCCTTCAAGCAGAATCAGCGCCGACGGTTGCTGGCTCCAGCGGCACAGCGCACGGCTAAGTGCCGACAACAGCAGGTCATTGATCTGCGTGCCGTACACCGCCGGGGCTTGTTTGAGCAGTTGTTCGGTGTGCTCGCGCGACAGCTTGAGCCGTGCCTGCGCCTGTTGCCGCACGAGGTTCTTGCCGCGCGGGTTATCACACGGCAGGTCGACACCCGGTTGATCCAGTTGCTCCAGCCAATAAGCCAATTCCTGCTCGGCAATCACCGGCGCCTGCGCCTGCAATGCCTCGGCAAACGAACGATAACTGCTGGTGCGAATCGGCAACTGCGCTGGCAGCCCCTGCACGCAAGCCTCATAAGCGACTTTCAGATCGTCGAGCAGAATCCGCCACGACACGGTGTCGACCACCAGGTGATGAATCACCACCAGCAAGCGCGCCTGGCCATCCGGCAAGGCCACATGCATGACCCGCCAGACCGGTCCGTCATCGAGTTTGAGGCTGCGCTGCCCAAGGTTGGCCAAGGCTTCGACCTCGTCGCTGTTTTGCGCTTCACGGCGCCACAGCACAGCCTCGTCTGACGCGCGGGTGCTGTAGCGCTGCAACCAGCGACCGCCGTCGTTGGAAAAACGCAGGCGCAGCGAATCGTGATGTTGTTCGATCAAGCCCAGTGCCTGTTCCAGTGCGTCGAGATCCAGTGGCTGACGGGCGCTGAGCAGCAACGACTGGTTGTAGTGATGCGCCTCGGCCATGCCTTCGGCGAAGAACCATTCCTGAATCGGCAGCAGATTGAACGCGCCTTCTGCTGCCACTTGGGTCAGGTCTGGCAGCGCTTGCCCAGCGCCCTCCTTCACCACCTGCTGCTCGACGATGCCGGCGATGGTCTGATAGCGCATCAGATCGCGCAGCTTCAGCTCCATCTGCAGGGTCGGATGGTTTCTCACCCGCGAGATCACTTGCAGGCTGAGGATCGAGTCGCCGCCCAGTTCAAAGAAGTTATCGCTGATACCGACCTGCTCGACCTGCAGCACCTGCGCCCAGATTTCCGCCAACAGGGTTTCCTGCTCGGTGCGCGGGGCAAGATATTCGTCGCTTTTGAATTGCGGTTCAGGCAGCGCCTTGCGATCGAGTTTGCCGTTGGGCGTGACCGGGAACGCGCTGAGGCAGACGATCTGCGCCGGCACCATGTATTCCGGTAGCGAGGCGCGCAGCCCGGCCTTGAGTTCATCGCCGATGTCTTCACCGCTGGCGGTGACCACGTAGCCGATCAGTTGCTTGCCGGAGGCATTGTCGCGGGCAATCACCAGCGCATCGCTGACCGCCGGCAACTGCCGCAGACTGGCCTCGACTTCGCCCAGTTCGATGCGGAAGCCGCGCACCTTGACCTGATGGTCGATGCGTCCGACGTAATCAACCACGCCGTCCGGGCGGCGGCGCACCAGATCGCCGCTGCGGTACAGGCGTTCGCCCGGCGCAAACGGGTTGGGCACGAAACGCTCGCCAGTCAGATCGGGGCGCCCGTAATAACCGCGGGAGATACCGTAGCCGCCGATGTACAACTCACCGGCAAAACCCGGCGGCAGCGGATTCAGATCGTCGTCGAGCACGTACAGCGAACGCGCACCGACGGCGCGACCGATCGGCGCGTACGCCGCTTCGCAGTGCTGGCTGATGGCGACTTTCCAGAGCATCGGCGTGACCACGGTTTCGGTCGGGCCGTAGCCGTTGGTGAAGTACTGCGGACGCAAAGCGGCTTTGACCTGTTCGAAGGTTTGCTCCGGCACCGCATCGCCACCGAAGCAGTAGATGCGCACCGCTGGCGGCGCGATGCCGCTGGCTGCCGCGTACTCGGCCAGTTGCTTGAGGTAGGCCGGCGGGAAGCAGGCGATGGTCACGCCGTAATCGTGAAGGGCCTGATAGGTCTGCTCCGGGGTCCACAGGCAACCGTCGCGGATCACCAGACGACCGCCGCTGTACAACGTACTCAGCCAGCGTTCATGAGCGCCGTCGAAAGCGAACGACATGAAGTGCAGCTCGCAACTGCTGGCGTCCATTTCGTACAACTCGGCTATGGCCTGGCAGTGCATGCTCAGCGGGCCCTGGGTGACGGCCACGCCTTTCGGCCGCCCGGTCGAGCCGGAGGTGTAGACCAGATAGGCCAGGCTCTGCTCGTCAACATCGCAGATCGGAGCGGCATCGCTGTACAGACTGCGATCGAGCTGATCGATTTCCAGACGCAGCAGGCCTGGCGGCGTCGGCATCGTCGCGCGCAGGCTGGTTTGCGTCAGCAGCAGGGCCATGTGCGAATCTTCGATCATGTACGCCAGACGCTCCGGCGGATAATCGATATCCAGCGGCACGTACGCCGCGCCGCTCTTGAGCACGGCGAGGAAGCTCACCAGCATTTCCAGCGAACGCGGCAACGCCACGCCGATCACCACTTCCGGCCCGGCGCCGTGGGCGATCAGGCACTGCGCCAGTCGATTGGCCTGCCGCTCCAGCTCTGCGTAGCTCAGGCTTTCGCCGGCGCATTGCACGGCGATCGCATGGGGTTGCTGTTGCGCATGACGACTGATCAGCTCCGGCAGCAACTGCGGCGCGTGGCGGTGGGAAGGCTCAGCGCTCCAGGCCTGCGCCGCTTGCCATTGCTCGGCGGACAGACGCTGCAGATTGCCCAGCCGCTCATACGGCGCGGCCATCATCGCCGCGAGGGTGTTTTCCAGGGTCAGGCGAATGCCTTGCACCGCCTCGGCACTGAAGTGGCTGCGCAGGTACAGGTATTCGATCGACAATTCATCGCCGAGCATCACCGCAAGGTCCATCGGCACGTTGGTCACGCCATGGCCGATGGATTTGCCGAAAGTCAGCTCGGTGTCGGTTTCTTCCTGCAAGCGCTCGTCGATCGGGAAGTTTTCGAACACCACGATGCTGTCGAACAGCGCCTGCCCCCCGAGGTTCGACCAGCGCTGCACATCCGCCAGCGGCGCCTGGGAGTAATCACGAATGTCGAGGTTGTAGGCCTGCACTTCGCCCAGCCAGTCGGCCAGGCGCTGATCGGCCTGCGGCGTCTGAATGATCGGCAAAGTATTGATGAACAGGCCGAGCATGTTGCCGACGTTCGGCAGGCTTTCCGGACGTCCCGACACCGTGGCGCCGAAGGTCACCGTTTGCTGGCCGGTGTAGCGCTGCAACAGCAGCAGCCACGCACCCTGGATCAGCGTGTTGGGGGTGATGCGCAGGTCGCGGCAGAACTCCAGCAGACGCGCGGTTTGCGCCTTGTCCCAATTCGAATAGAGCGCATCGTGGCCGGTAACGTCGGCGCTGTGGCGCGGGTGCATCGCCTGACTCAGCGCGGTCGGTTCGTTGACCACCGCCAGACGCGCCTTCCAGAACAGCTCCTGGGCGTCCTGATCCTGCGCCTGCAACCAGGCAATGAAGTCGCGATAGCGGCCATTTTCGCCAGTCACCTGGCCCGTGGAGTAATACTGCAAGACCTCGCCGAACAGCCGCGAACTGCTCCAGCCGTCCATCAGAATATGGTGGCTGGTCCAGATCATCTGGTACTGCTCGTCGCCCAGATGCAACAGGGTCACGCGCTGCAAACGCGCTTCGGACAAATCAAAACCCAATGCGCGGTCGGCGCTGGCGAATTCGGCAATCGCCGCCTCGCTGCAGTCCTGCGCACGCCAATCGAGCACCTGCATCTGCAGCGGCGCATGGCGATGCACGACCTGCAACGGCTTGGCCAGCCCATCCTGCCAATGGAAACTGGTGCGCAGGATCGCCTGCCGGACGATGACGAATTCCCAGGCCCGGCGGAAACGCTCCACGTCGAGACCCTTGATCGGCAGGCTGACCTGTTGCACGTAGAGGCTGCTGCCGTTATCCGACAGCGTATGGAACAGCATGCCTTCCTGCATCGGCGACAGCGGGTAGACGTCTTCGATCAGCTCCGCTGGCACCGGCAAGGCATCGAGCTGGGCCTGATCCAGTTGCGCCAGCGGGTAGTCGGCAGCGCTGGCGGCTTGCGCGTCTTCAAGCGAAACCACTGCGGCGAGTTTCTGCACCGTCTGCTGCTGGAACAGGTCTTTGGGCGTGAAGCAAATGCCCTGCTGCCGCGCGCGGCTGACCAACTGGATCGAGATGATCGAATCACCGCCGAGGGCGAAGAAATTGTCGGTCACGCCGACCCGCTCTATCTTCAGAATGTCCTGCCAGACCTCGGCCAGTTGCTGCTCCAGCGGTGACGACGGCGCGACGAAATCGCGTTGCGACTGACTGGCGTCCGGTGCCGGCAAAGCCTTGCGATCGAGTTTGCCGTTGGGCGTCAGCGGCAATTGCTCAAGGAACAGCCACTGCGCCGGCACCATGTAGTCCGGCAGATGCGCCTTGAGTGCGGCTTGCAGTTCGGCGCTCATCGCGTCCAGTTGCGCGGGGCTTTGATCGGCTTCGGCCGGCACCACATAAGCCACCAGTTGCTGGCCGCCAACGCCGTCCACCGCCAGCACCACGCCTTCGCGCACGCTGGTTTGGGCCAGCAGACGCGCTTCGATTTCGCCCAGTTCGATACGGAAGCCACGCACCTTGACCTGATGATCGATGCGGCCGACGTATTCGATACGGCCGTCATCCAGCCAGCGCGTCAGGTCGCCAGTGCGGTACATGCGCTCGCCGTTGCTCGCCAACGGGTTGGGCACGAAACGTTCGGCGGTCAAGCCTGGGCGCAACAGATAGCCACGGGTGATGCCATCGCCGGCCAGATACAGCTCCGCTGCGATGCCGAGCGGCGCTTCCTGCAATTGCTCATCGAGCAGGTACGCGATGGTGTTGCGCAGTGGCCGGCCGATATTGGCCTGGCCGCCGAGTTCGCGACGGGTCCAGGTCGAATACGTGGTGTCTTCGGACGGCCCGTACAGATCGTAAACGTGGGCGACCGAAGTCTCGCGGTACAGGGTGTCGACCAGCGCCTGCTTCAGCGGCTCGCCGGCCAGATTGATGATGCGCACGCCCGGCGGGATCTGGCCGATGCGTTGCAGCGCGGCAATCGCCGACGGCACGGTGTTGATCAGGCGCACCTGATCACGCTCGGGCAAGTCCGGCAGTTCCAAGGCATTGCGCGCCATGACCATGGAGCCGCCACGCGCCAGGGTGACGAAAATCTCCCACACCGACAGGTCGAAGCACACCGACGTCGAGGCCAGCACGCCGTGCAGGTCGTCTTCGCTGTAGACCTCGGCGGACCAGTGAATCAGTGCCTGCACGTTGCGATGGGCGATGGCCACGCCTTTCGGTTTGCCGGTGGAACCGGAGGTGTAGATCACATAGGCAAGATTGGCCGAGTCAGCGCGCGCCGGCAGGTTGTCCGGTTCCTGCGCGGCAAACGCCTCGCCGCCGGCCTCGACCAGCACCACCTGCGCTTGCGTCGATGGCAATTGCGCCAGCAATGCTTGCTGGGTCAGCAGGACTTTCGCCTGGCTGTCGTCGAGCATGTAGGCCACGCGGTCGGCCGGGTAGTCAGGGTCCAGCGGCACATAGGTGCCACCGGCCTTGAGCACCGCCATCAGGGCGATCACAAGCTCTGTCGAACGCGGCAGCGCCACGCCGACGCGCACCTCGGCCGTCACGCCGAGCGTCAACAAATGTCGGGCCAACTGGTTTGCACGCCGATTCAGTTCGCCGTAGCTCAAGGCCACGCCGGCATGACTCAACGCCAGTGCCTGCGGATGTGCCGCCACCCGCGCTTCAAAGCTCTGCGAGATCAGGCGCTCGGCCGAATAAGCTGCGTGATTGTCGTTCCACTGCGCCAGCGTCTGACGCTCGGCCAACGGCAGCAGACCGATCTCGCCAAGTGCCCGCTGCGGGGCCTGGATAAATTGCTCGAGCACTTCGCGCAAATGCCCGGCCAGAGCGAGCACGCTGCGCTCGGCAAAGTGCTCGGTGAGGTAATTGAAATCGAGGTTGAGCACTTCGCTGGCGCCAGCGATCAGGGTCAGACCGTAGTTGGTCTGCTCGCGATGCTCCAGGCCGGAGAAACGCAGGCCGCCCGGATTGGCCTCCAGCGCTTCGGAGACCGGGTAGTTCTCGAACACCAGCAAGGTGTCGAACAACGCTTCGCCGCTCAGGGCGGCCAGACGCTGAATGTCCTGCAACGGCGTCTGTTCGTAATCGCGTAGCAGCAGGTTCTTGTCCTGAACGCTGCGCACCCAGTCACCCACGCTGAGGGCGGCCTGCGGGCTGGCGATCACCGGCAAGGTATTGATGAAAAGCCCCAGCTGCTCCTCGATGCCCGGCAAATCCACCGGACGCCCGGATACCGTGGCGCCAAATGCCACGGTGGCCTGACCGGTGTAGCGCTGCAACACCAGCAGCCATGCCGCTTGCACCAGACTGTTGAGCGTCACCTGTTGCTGACGGGAAAAATGGTTCAGACGCTGGGTGAGTGCTTCGTCGAAGTGCAGACGATGCATCTGTTTGCCCGGCCCCGGCACTGTGCGTCCGTGGCAGGCCGACGCCAGTCGGGTCGGTTCGTCGAGTTCGGCCAGTTGCCCGCGCCAGAAGTCCTGCGCAGCCGCCTTGTCCTGGCCCTGCAGCCACACCAGAAAATCGCGATAGCGACCCTGCGCGCTCGGCACTGGCTGGCCGGCGTAATCCTGCAGCACCTCGCCGAACATCCGCGAGTTGCTCCAGCCATCCATGAGGATGTGGTGGCAGGTGAAAATCAGCCGATGGCGATCGTCAGCAGTGCGCAGCAGGCACAGGCGCAACAGCGGTGGATTCTGCAGATCGAAGCCGCGTTCACGGTCAGCCTGCGCCCGTGCTTCAAGCACCGCCGGCAGATCGGCGACATCGCGCACATCGATTTCCGGCATTTCCAGGGTCAGTTGGCGGTTGATCACCTGCAACGGCGCGTCGAGGCCATCGCGGCCCCAGATGAAACCGGCGCGCAGCACTTCATGGCGATCGACCACGCGCTGCCAGGCTTGCTGGAACCGCACGACGTCGAGGCCGTCGATGTCCAGCAGCATCTGATAGACATAGGCGCTGGCGTCCGCGTCGTACAGGCTGTGGAACAGAATGCCTTGCTGCATCGGCGCTAGCGGATAGATGTCCTCGATGCGCTGGGCGGCGATCGGCAGGCTGTCCAGATGCGCCTGGGACAAACCGGCCAGCGGCACATCGGACGGCGTGAGGCCGCCCGCATGGCTGAGGCAGTGATCGATCAATTCGCTCAACGCCGTTTCGTAGGCGCGGGCCAGAGCGGCAATCGTCGCCTCTTCGAAGACGTCGCTGCTGTAGGTCCAGGTCAGGCTCAACTGGCCCTGATAAACCCGGCCATCGATGGTCAGCCAATTGGCCATCGGCGCGTTTGCGTCCTGACCGGCGCCTTTGTCTTCGGTGGCCGGCCGCCACAAAGCGTCTTCGTCGAAGTTGTTATCGAACTGCCCGAGGTAGTTGAACGTCACCTGTGGTTGCGCCAGTTCATGCAACGCCGCTTGTGCGTCGGGCGTGCCGAGATAACGCAGCAAACCGTAGCCGATGCCCTTGTTGGGGATCGCGCGCAGTTGTTCCTTGATGGCTTTGATCGAGGTTTCCAGACTGGCGTTTGGCGTCAGGCGCACCGGGAACATGCTGGTGAACCAGCCCACGGTGCGGCTCAGGTCGATGTCATCGAAGAGGTCTTCGCGGCCGTGTCCTTCGAGCTGCACCAGCGCACTGTCGCTGGCCGTCCACTGACACAACACTCGCGCCAGTGCCGTCAGCAGCAGGTCGTTGACCTGGGTGCGGTAGACCGCCGGGGCCTGTTGCAGCAACTGGCGGGTACGTTCGGCGTCCAGCCGGGTGTCGACGCTGCGCTCGAAGCGGTTGTTCAACTGGCCCTGCGGATTATCCAGCGGCAAACCGAGCGGCGCGTCGCGCAACTGCTCGCGCCAGTACGTCAGTTCACTGTCCAGCGCCGCGCTGCGCGCATGCTCTTGCAGGCGCAAGCCCCAGTCCTTGAACGCGCTGGTCTTCGCCGGCAGGTGCACGCCCTGTCCGCTGCTGATCTGTTGATAGGCGCTTTGCAGGTCTTCCAGCAGGATTCGCCACGACACGCCGTCGACTACCAAGTGATGAATCACCAGCAACAGACGCTGACTGGCGTCCGGCAAATCGATCAGCGCCGCGCGGATCAGCGGGCCGTTGTGCAGGTCGAGGCTGCGTTGCAGGTCCAGGCACAGCGCTGGCAAGGCCGCGCTGTCGTCCAGCGCAAAGGTGCGCAGCAAGTCGTGTGGCTGATCCGCCGCGCCGTGACTTTGCTGCCAGCCCTGCTCGGTTTGGCGATAACGCAGACGCAAGGCGTCATGCTGTTTTTGCACCTGCGCCAGGGCCTGTTGCAGCGCAGCGGCTTGCAGGGTTTTCGCCGGGGTCAGCAGGATCGACTGGTTCCAGTGATGGCGCGCCGGGATGTCGCTGTGGAAGAAATAATGCTGGATCGGCGTCAGCGGCGCGTCGCCGAGCACCTCGCCCTGTTCCGTTTGCACGGCGTCGCTCTGTTGCGCGACGGTGGCCAGACGCTGCACGGTCTGGTGCTGGAAAATGTCTTTGGGCGTGAAGCGAATGCCGACCTGCCGCGCGCGACTGACTACCTGAATCGAGATGATCGAATCGCCGCCCAGCTCGAAGAAGTTGTCGTGCAGCCCTACCCGTTCGACCTTGAGCACGTCCTGCCAGATCTCGGCCAGACGCTGTTCCAGCTCACTGCGCGGCGCCGCGTAGGCCTCTTGCACTTGGGCGACGTCCGGCTGCGGCAGTTGCTTGCGATCGAGCTTGCCGTTGGCGGTCAGCGGCAGCCGGTCGAGGAACGCCCAACTGACCGGAACCATGTAATCCGGCAGGGTTTCGCGCAGGTGCGCTTTGATCGAATCGCGCAGGGCGCCCTGCTCGTCCGCGTTCACTGCCTCGACGGGCACGACCCAGGTTGCCAGTTGCTGGCCGCTGAGGCCGTCCACCGCCAGCACCACCGCTTCGCGCACCTGCGGATGCTTGAGCAGTTGCGCTTCGATTTCGCCGAGCTCGATACGGAAGCCACGGATCTTCACTTGGTGGTCGATACGACCGATGTACTCGATCACCCCGTCGCCGCGCAGCCGTGCGAGGTCGCCGGTGCGGTACAGGCGCTCGCCGGCCTTGCGGTTGAACGGATCGGGCACGAAGCGGCTGGCGCTCATGCCGGACTGATTCAGATAACCACGGGCCAGACCGGCGCCGGCGATGTACAACTCGCCGATGCAACCTTGCGGCACCAGATTGAGCGAACTGTCGAGCAAGTACCACGACAGGTCGACAATCGGCGCGCCGATCGGGCTGCTGTGATTGCTGTGCAGATCCGCCAGTGACAACGGCCGGTAAGTCACGTGCACGGTGGTTTCGGTGATGCCGTACATGTTGATCAGCGTCGGCGCGCGGTCGCCAAAACGCTCGAACCACGGGCGCAGATTCTGCACTTTCAGCGCCTCGCCACCGAACACCACGTAACGCAGGGCATTGCTGCGCGAGGATTCACAGGCGACCTGCATCAACGGCTTGAATGCCGACGGTGTCTGGTTCAACACCGTGACATTTTCATCACACAGCAGCGTGTAGAAATCTTCCGGCGAACGGCTGACATCGTGGGGCACGACCACCAGTTTGCCGCCGTACAACAGCGCCCCGAAAATCTCCCACACCGAAAAGTCGAATGCGTAGGAATGGAACAGCGTCCAGCTGTCCTGCGCGCCGAAATCGAACCAGTGCTCGGTGGCGCTGAACAGGCGCATGACATTGCCGTGCGGCAGCAACGCGCCTTTGGGTTTGCCGGTGGAACCGGAGGTGTAGATGACGTAGGCCAGATTGTCCGGCGTGGTCAGGCATGGCGGGTTGCTTTCGATGCTGTGTTCCGGCGCCTGATCCAGATCGAGGCAGACCAGCCCCGACGGAATCGGCAACTGCCCGAGCAAATGACCCTGGGTCAACAGCAATTGAATGCCGCTGTCGTCGATCATGTAGCTCAAGCGGTCATCCGGGTAGCTCGGGTCCAGCGGCACATAGGCGCCGCCCGCTTTCAGCACCGCGAGAATGGCGACGATCATGTCCAGCGAACGCTCGACCGCAACGCCGACGCGCACATCAGGGCCGACACCCCGCTCGATCAGCGTATGTGCCCATTGGTTGGCGCGGCGATTGAGTTCGGCGTAGGTCAGGCGCTGTCCGGCAAAGCTCACCGCCACCGCATCGGCATGCCGCGCGGCCTGGGCTTCGATGGCTTGCTGGATGCACTGGGTCAGCGGTTGTTCGACCCGCGGCGGATTCCATTGCGCCAACAGCTGTTGCTGCTGGCCGGCGTCGAGCATCGGCAACTGGCCAATGCGCTGGCTCGGCTCGGCGACGATCGCCTGCAACAGCGCAGTCCAGTGTTGCGCAAGGCGCTCGATAGTCGCCGCGTCGAACAGGTCGGTGGCGTACTTGAGCACCGCTTCGATGCCGTGGGCCTGTTCGGTGGTGTTGAGGGTCAGGTCGAATTGCGCGGTCTGGCTCTGCCATTCCAGCGGTTCGATGTTCAGGCCGTTCAGGCGCGTCGCAACGCTCGCACGGCGCTCGGCCTGGTGGTTGAACATGACCTGGAACAACGGACTGTGACTGAGGCTGCGGCCCGGTTCCAGCGCTTCGACCAGTTGCTCGAAGGGCAAGTCCTGATGCGCCTGCGCCTCCTGCGCCGTCTGTTTGACCTGACGCAGCAGTTCGACAAACGGCAGCTCTGCGTCGATGTCCGCCTTGAGCACCTGGGTGTTGACGAAGAAGCCGATCAGCCGCTCGATTTCCACCCGACCACGGTTGGCCACCGGCACCCCGACCCGGATGTCGCTTTGCCCGCTGTAGCGATGCAACAAGGCCTGAAACGACGCCAGCAGCACCACGAACAGGGTGACGTTTTCCTGCCGGGCAAATGCCTTGAGGGCGTGGCTCAGCGCCGGTTCGAGAATCAGGTTATGACTGGCGCCGGCGAAGCTCTGCTCGACCGCGCGCGGGCGATCCAGCGGCAGCTCCAGTACCGGCTGTTCGCCGCCGAGTTTTGCCTGCCAGTAGGCCAGTTGGCGCTCCTGCTCCCCGGCCTCCATCCACTGGCGCTGCCACAAGGCGTAATCAGCGTATTGGATCGGCAGTGCCGGCAGACCGGCGTCGTGACCGAGGTTGAAACCGGCGTAGAGCTGCACCAGTTCCTCGATCATCACTTGCAGCGACCAGCCATCGGAAACGATGTGGTGCAGGGTCAGCACCAGCACATGCTCAGCGGGGCTGACCTGCAGCAGCGCGGCACGCAGCAACGGGCCGTGCTGCAGGTCGAAAGTCTTCTGGCTCTGGGTCTGGACGAAGGCCTGGATCGAGGTGTCCGGGTCGTTCGCCAGATCAGCGCTCAGGTGATGAATCTCCAACGCAAAAGGTCCTGCGGGCAAGACCACTTGCAAGGGTTGTGCACTGTCTTGAGTGAATACCGTGCGCAAGGTTTCGTGGCGTTCGATCAGCGCCGCGATGCTGCGTTCCAGTGCCGGCACATCCAGCGGGCCCTGCAAGCGCAGGGCCGTCGGAATGTTGTAGGCCGCGCTGTGCGGTGCCCACTGCCAGAGGAACCACTGGCGCTGCTGAGCGTAGGACAGCAGCAACGGCTCTTCAGCCGTGCGCTTGAAAACCGGGGCAATGTCAAAGAGGTTGACGCCTTTCTGCTTGAGCAGAACCGCCAGAGCCTTTCTTTGCTTAGCCGAAAGTTGTCCTACCGACTCGATTAACTCTTGCACGCGTTTTTCCCTCTCAAGAAATCAGTTTTTCCAGATCATCGAGGGATAGACGTTTGAGGGCCTCCAGTGATTTAGCCAATTCATCCTGAACGGGCGACATTTCGACACGCAGCGCTTCGATCCGCGCGCAGAACTCCTTGAGCGTGTCGGTTTCGAACAACGCCTTGAGCGGCACCTTGTCGCCGAGGCGCTCCTGCACCCGGGTCACCACCAGCGTCGCCAGCAACGAATGGCCGCCGAGCTGGAAGAAGTTGTCCGTCAGCCCTACCCGCTCGACTTCCAGCACTTCCTGCCAGATCGTCGCGACCTCCCATTGCAGATCGCTTTGCGGCGCCTGGTATTGCTCCTGCATCGGGCTCTCGGCCAACGCCATCAGCGCCTTGCGATCGAGCTTGCCGTTGGGCGTCAGCGGGATCGCGTCGATCAGGTGCAAATGCCCCGGGACCATGTGCGCCGGCAAGCGGCTGACCAGTGCACTGCGCACCCGCTCGGTCAGGGTCGACCGCTCGCTGTCCGGCGCGGCGACGAGGTAGGCATGCAGGTGTTTGCCGGCGGCGCCGTCCTGCGCCAGCACCACCGCTTCGCCGATATCGTCGAGCTCCAGCAGGCGCGCTTCGATCTCGCTGAGCTCGATGCGGAAGCCGCGAATCTTCACTTGATGGTCGGCGCGACCGATGTACTCGATATTGCCGTCATCGCCCTGACGCACCAGATCGCCAGTGCGGTAAAGGCGCTCGCCGTCGGTCGCGTAGGGATTCGGCACAAAGCGTTCGGCGGTCAGCGCGGCGCGGCGCAGATAGCCGCGCGTCACCCCGGCACCCGCCAGGTACAGCTCAGCCGGCACACCCGCGGGCAGCACCTGCAGCTGACTGTCGAGCAGGTACGCCACGGTGTTGTCCAGCGGCCGGCCAATGTTCGCCCGCCCCTGCGGCGTGCGCAGGGTGAAGGTCGAATAAGTGGTGTCTTCCGACGGCCCGTAGAGGTCGTAGACCTGCTGCACTTGGGTGCTGGCATACAGGCTGTCGACCAGACTCTGTTTGAGCGGCTCGCCGGCGAGATTGATGGTGCCAACCGAAGCCGGAATCTGCCCGGCCCGTTGCAACGCGGCAATCGCCGACGGCACCGTATTGATCAGCGTAACCTGATCGCGCGCCGGCAAATCGGCCAGCGCCAGGGCGTTGTCGGCCAGCACCAGACAGCCACCGCAGGCCAGCGTGACGAAGATTTCCCACACCGACAGATCGAAGCAGATCGACGTCGAGGCCAGCACGCCGCGCAATTGCTCTTCGCGATAGACCCCCGCCGACCACTGAATCAGTGCCGACAGATTGCCGTGGCTGATGGCTACGCCTTTCGGTTTGCCAGTGGAGCCGGAGGTGTAAATCACGTAGGCCAGATTGTCTGCGGCGAGATTAACCAGCGGCGCAGTGGCCGGGCATTCGCTGGCGACGTTTTCGTCCACCAGCAACACTTGCGCGTCCAACGATTCAGGCAGCATGGCCAGCGCCGCTGGCGCAGTGAGCAGCACGGCTGCGCGGCTGTCGTCGAGCATGTGCAGCAAGCGTTCCTGCGGGTAATCCGGGTCCAGCGGCACGTAGGCGCCACCGGCCTTGAGGATCGCCAGCAAGCCGACCAGCATGTCCGGCGTGCGGCGCATGCACACACCGACGCGCACTTCCGGCCCGACGCCCATGCCTTGCAGCTTGTGCGCCAGACGATTGGCCCGGATATCGAGGCTTTGGTAATCGATGCACTGCTCGGCGAACAGCACCGCGCTCGCCTGCGGCTGTCGCCGCACCTGCGCGGCGATGTGCGCCAGCACCGTGCGTTGATCCGGCGCGGTAACCGGCGCCTTGCCCCACGCGATTGCTTGTTGCCGTTGTGGCTCGGCGAGCAGTTGCAGCGCACCCAGCGGCTGGGTGGCGTCGGCGAGGAACTGCTCGAGCAGACCTTGCAACTGCGCATTCAATGCACTGATCGCTTGAGCGTCGAAACTGGCCTGATCGTAACTCACGCGCAGACTCAGTTCGCGGCCGGTAACCGCCACCAGCGTCAGCGGATAATTGGTCTGCTCCTGGCGGCGGATTGCAGAGAACTTCAGGCCGGTCTCCGGCCCCTGCGCCAGCGCTTCGGCCATAGGGTAGTTTTCGAACACCAGAATGCTGTCGAACAACGCCCCGGCACCCGCCCCGGCCCAGCGCTGAATGTCATACAGCGGCGTGTGTTCGTGCTCGCGCAACGCCAGATTGAGGTCCTGCACCTGTTGCAGCCATTGGCTGACGTCGATCTCCGCCGACGGCGCCGCCACTACCGGCAAGGTGTTGATGAACAGACCGATCTGTTGCTCGACACCCGGCAAATCCGTCGGCCGCCCGGCCACGGTCGCGCCGAATGCCACGTGATCCTGCCCGGTGTAACGCTGCAACAGCAGCAGCCACGCCGCTTGGACCAACGTGTTGAGGGTGACTTTCTGTTCGCGGGCGAAGCGGTTCAGTTCGGCCGTCAGCTGTTCGCTGAACACATGCTGGTGATCGGCATAGCCGCTGGCCGCGTGCCTGACCGGCATGGCGCTGGCCAGTCGCGTCGGCTCTTCGAGATTCGCCAGCGCCGCGCTCCAGAACTGCCGACTGGCCTGCTGATCGCGCTGCCCGAGCCATTCGATGTAATCGCGATAACGCCCCGGCCCTGCGCTCGGCGTGATGCCGGCGTAGCGTTGCAGCACTTCGCCGAACAATTGCGAAGTACTCCAGCCATCCATGAGGATGTGATGACAGGTGTAGATCAGGTGATGAGTGTGCTCATCGGTGCGCACCAGCGTCACGCGCAACAGCGGTGCCTCGAGCAGATCGAAACCGTTGTGCAGGTCTTCAGTGGCCAGATGATCAAGCGCTGAATGGAGGCCATCGCGACCGCGCCCGTCCTGCACCTGCCACGGCATCTGCACACGGCTGCGCACCACTTGCACTGGCGCGGCGGCATCCTGCGGCCAGACGAACGCGGTACGCAGGATATCGTGGGCGTCGAGGGTCTGCTGCCAGGCCTGGCGGAAGCGCTCGGCGTCAAGCTGCTCGACGTCGACGCGTAGCTGATTGGTGTAAGCCGGGCTGTCCGGCTCGTTGCGGCTGTGGAACAGAATGCCTTGCTGCATCGGCGACAGCGGGTACAGATCAACGATGTCACGCGGCGCGATCGACAGCGCCGACAGCTGCGCCTGCGTGAGGTTGGCGAGGCCGAAGTCCGAGGGTGTCACGCCACCGGCGCCGCTCTCGCAGCAATGTTCGATCAGGCGTTCCAGTTCGCGGCGATAAGCCTCGGCCAACGCCTCGATGGTCTCGGCGCGGTACATGCCGGTGCCGAAGGTCCAGCTCAGTTCCAGCTCTCCGCCGAAGACCTGACCGTCAACACTCAGCCAATTGCCCAGCGGCGCCTGCCCATCCTGATTGGCACCAGTGCTGTCGCTGCTCGGCAGGAACAACGCGCCTTGCTCAGCACTGAAGGCGCCATCGAACTGGCCGAGATAATTGAATGTCACCCGTGGTTGCGCCAGCGCCTGCAACTCGGTGGAACGCGTGAGGTAACGCAGCACGCCATAACCGATGCCCTTGCCCGGCACCGCGCGCAGTTGCTCCTTGATCGCGCACAGCGACGCAGCCGGATTTGCTTGCGGGGTCAGGCGCACCGGGAACAGGCTGCTGAACCAGCCGACCGTGCGGCTCAGGTCGATGTCGTCGAACAGGTCTTCACGACCATGGCCTTCGAGCTGGATCAACACCGACGGCTGCTCGCTCCAGTCACACAGCACCCGCGCCAATGCGGTCAGCAACAAGTCATTGATCTGCGTGCGATACGCCGCCGGGGCGACTTTCAGCAGCTTGTCGGTCAGTGTCTGGCTCAGGCGCGTACTGGCGCGGGCGGCCTGGGCGCGGGTCTGGCTGTCCTCGGCGAAATCCCGTGGCAGGGCCGCGTTGTCGGCAGCCAGGATCTGGCGCCAATAAGCGCTTTCGGCCGCCAACGTTTCGCTCTGTGCATAACGGTGCAACCGCTCTGCCCAGTTGTGCAGCGAACTGCTCTGGCCCGGCAACACCGGCGCCGTCCCCGCCGCCAATGCCTGGTAAGCCTGCTGCAAGTCCTCCAGCAGAATGCGCCACGACACGCCGTCGACCACCAAGTGATGAATCACCAGCAACAGACGCTGCTCGGCATTCGGCAGAGTGACCAGCAAAGCGCGCAGCAAATGCCCGCGTTGCAGATCGAGACTGCGCTGCGCCTCGTCGGCCAGTGCGGGCAAGGCGTCGAGACTCTCCAGCTGGCGAACCCAGAGCAGTTCGGCATCGCGCTGAGTTTGCGGCAACGCCTGCCAGCTATCGCCCGATGGCACGAAGCTCAGGGCCAGCGCCTCGTGCTGTTCGACCAACGCCGCCAGCGCCGTGCGCAGATGCGCGGCGTCCAGCGCCAGGGTCGGTTGCAACATCACCGACTGGTTCCAGTGCTGGCGCTGGGCAATCGGCGTGTCAAAGAAACGCTCTTGAATCGGCAGCAACGGCAATGGCCCGCGTGCCACAGCTGCGGCAGCGGCAGCCGGTTTGGCCTCGATCAGTTTGGCCACGGCGGCCAATTGGCCGATGGTCTGTTTTTCGAACAACTGCTTGGGGCTCAGCTTGATCCCCTGGCGCTTGGCCCGGGCGATGATTTGCAGACTGAGAATCGAGTCGCCACCCAGTTCAAAGAAGTTATCGCTGCTGCCGACCCGCTCGAGCTTGAGCACCTCGGCCCAGATGGCAGCCAGTTTCTCTTCGATCTCACCGACCGGCGCGACGAACTGCTGGCTGACCACGCCGGGCACGGGCAAGGCGCGTTTGTCGAGTTTGCCGTTGGCAGTCAGCGGCAGCTTTTCCAGCAACAGCAACTGCGCCGGCACCATGTAGTCCGGCAGCCGCGCCTGCAATTGCTCGCGCAGCTCCTGCGCCTGCACTTTCGCGCGCGCTAGCGGCACGCACCACGCCAGCAGTTGCAGGCGCGCCGGATCGTCATCCAGTGGCAGCGCGAGCACGGCGGCTTCGCTGACGCCATCGAGGCTGAGCAACAGCCGCGCGACTTCCGCCGGCTCGACGCGATAGCCGCGCACTTTCACTTGATCGTCGGCGCGACCGATGAATTCCAGCGCCTGCTCGCGGTTGCGCCGGACCCGGTCGCCGCTGCGGTACACCCGCGCGCCCGGTGCGCCGAACGGGTCGGGCAGGAAACGCTCGGCGGTCAGCCCAGGCTGATTCAGGTAGCCCAGGGCAACGCTGTCACCGCCGATATACAACTCACCGGCAACCTGATCGGCCACCGGGTTGAGCACATCGTCGAGCACATAAACATGCGCACCGGCCAACGCCGTGCCGACAGGAACGCTGCGCGTCTGCGCGGCAAGTGCTTCGACCTCATGGGTCAGCACGCCCACGGTGGTTTCGCTCGGGCCATAGTGGTTGATCAGGCGGCAGCCCGGTTTCAGCTGCTGCACGCGCTCGACCAGCGCCGGCGAACAGGCTTCGCCGCCGACGATCAGTGCATGTTCCGGCAGCACGTCGGCTGGCTCGGCCGCCTGCAACAGCGCGGCGAGATGGCCGGGAACGATTTTCAGCACGCCGACGCGATGGCGGGCCATGTAGTCGGCAAAGCGGTCCGGGTCGAAACCGAGCTCTTCCGGCAGCACATGCAGCAGGCGGCCCGAGCACAATGCGCCGAACAGCACGGTGAAGCCAAGGTCGGCGGCGATGGTCGAAACCAGCGCCATGCTCGCCTCGGGCGCCGGCGCCAGACGTTCGAGTACGCCGCGCACATAACTGCCCAGCGCGCCGTGGCTGACCAGCACGCCCTTGGGTTGCCCGGTGGAACCGGAGGTGTGAATCACATAGGCCGGCGATTGTGCATGTAGCGTCAACTCAGGCGCAGACGCCGGCAGCGACTGCCATTGCTCCGGCGCAAATTCAAGACCCTGACAGCCCTCGACCGCCAGTTCGCTGACCCGCGCATCGCCTTCGGCACCGATCAATGCCCCTGCCTGTGCAGCGCCGAGCATCTGTTTCAGCCGCGCGCTCGGCGCCTTGACGTCGAGCGGCATGTACACCGCGCCAGCCTTGAGAATCGCCAGCACACAAGTCAGCCAGTCCAGCGAACGCTCCAGCAGCACCGCCACCGGTTCGCCGACATTGACGCCCTGCGCACGCAAATAATGGGCGAGACGATTGGCTTGCTCATCCAGTGCCTGGAACGTCATCGTCTGCTGGAGATCACGAGCGGCCAGCGCTTGCGGCTGCCGGGCTACTTCACGCGCCCAGTGCTGCAACACGGTCAACGCCGGCTCGCGTTGAATGGCGAGCGCAGCGGGCCGTTGCGTGGCGACCGTGTGCAGCGGCGCCTGCGGCGCATTGAGCAATTGGCTGAACAGGTCGAGCAACATCGGCACAAAACCGCCGACCGTTTCCGCCCGATAGAGATCGCTGGCGTAGGTCATCTGACCGTGGATCAGTGCGCCGTCGTCGGTGATGTCCAGGGCCAGATCGAAATGCGTGCCGTCCTTGGCCAACGGATATTCGCTGACGGTCAGACCGGGCAAGGCCATCGAGCGTTGTTTCTGCATGCCGACGTTCTGATTGAACTTGGCCTGGAACAACGGGTTGTGACCGAGGGTGCGCTCGGCGACCAATTCGTCGACCAGTTGCTCGAACGGCAATTCCTGATGCGCCTGCGCGCCGAACGCCGCTTCACGCACCTGCGCCAGCAGATCCGCGAAACTGCCGCGCTCATCGACCTGGCAACGCAGCACTTGGGTGTTGACGAAGAAACCGATCAACCCTTCGACTTCGGCACGGCCACGGTTGGCATTCGGCACGCCAACACGAATGTCGCGCTCGCCGGCCAGACGCGAGAGGAACAGCGAGAACCCGCCCAGCACCAGCATGAACAGGCTGATGCCCTGGCTGCGGGCAAAAGCATTGAGCTGGCGCGACAGGTCGGCACCGAAATCGAAGCTCAGGGTCTGCCCCGCGAAACTCTGGGTCAGCGGTCGGGCAAAGTCCGGCGCCACGTCCAGCAGCGGATGCTCGTCGCCCAGTTGCTGACGCCAGTAGTCGAGCTGGCGTTCACCCTCGCCTGCTTCCAGCCAGCGTCGCTGCCAGATCGCGTAGTCAGCGTATTGCAACGGCAGCGCCGGCAATTGCGGTTCGCGCTGCAGGCTGAAAGCCTGATAGCACTGGACGAATTCCTTGACCATGACGTCCATCGACCAGCCGTCGGAGACGATGTGATGCATGCTCACCACCAGCACGAACTCATCCTCGGCCAGGGCAAACAGACTGGCGCGCAACAGCGGGCCGTGGCGCAGATCGAACGGTTGCGCGGTGACCTCTTGCACTTTTTGCGCGAGCGCCGACTCGCGCTCTTGCGTGGCGATGCCGGTCAGGTCGAAGCGTTCCAGGGCAATACTCTGCTGCTCGAGAATCACCTGATGGGGCTGATCGCCGTCAGTGTGGAACACCGTGCGCAACACTTCATGGCGCGCCAGCAGATGATCGAACGAACGGCTCAGTGCCGACTCGTCCAGCAGCCCCTTCAGACGCAAGCCGGCGGCCATGTTGTACGCGGCGCTGTGCGGTTCCAGTTGCCAGAGAAACAACAGGCGCTGCTGGGCGAACGACAGGGGAATCTGTGCGCAGTCGTGGCGGCTGACCGGCAGCGGCAGCAGGCTGAAATCCTTGCCCTCCTCACGTAGCCTGGCGAGAAACAGCCGACGCTGTTCCAGCGGCAGGCCGACGAATCTTTGCGCAATACGTTCCGCCATCGTGCCGCTCATACTTCTTCTCCTTGCAAAGCATTCATGAACTGATCCATGTCGGACCAGTCGTCGTCGCCGCTCGCCTCGGCCAGTTGCCCGAGCACCTCGGCCAGATCCGCCAGCAGCGGTTTTTCGAACAGACTGCGCAGCGGCAGCACCACACCCATCTGCTCCTTGACCCGCGCGATCACCTGCGCGGCCAACAACGAATGGCCGCCCAGTTCAAAAAAGTGATCGTCCAGACCCACACGCGGCACCTGCAGCACCTCGGCCCAGACCTGCGCCAGACACTGCTCGGCAGGCGATTGCGGGGCACGGTAATCGCCCTGCAACTGCGCCGGGTCCGGCGTCGGTAGGGCCTTGCGGTCGAGCTTGCCACTGGGCGTCAGCGGCAAATTCGCCAGCAACAGCAGATGCCCCGGCACCATGTAATCCGGCAGGCAGGCTTGCAGCGCGGCGCGGGTTTGCTGGCGGAACGCCGCTTGCGTCGCCGCACTGGCGAGCGCTGCCGGTTCCGTCACCACGTAGGCGACCAGTTGCGTACCGCCGGCGAACGGCACCGCCAGCACCACCGCTTCGCGAACCCCGGGACATTGCTGCAGGCGCGATTCGATCTCGCCCAGTTCGATGCGGAAGCCGCGAATTTTCACCTGATGATCGACCCGACCGACGTACTCCAGCGCGCCATCGCCGCGCAGCCGCGCACGATCGCCGGTGCGGTACAGGCGCTGACCGTCGGCGAACGGGTCGGCAATGAAACGCTCGGCGCTGAGGCTCGGCTGGCGGTGGTAACCCCGCGCCAGTCCCGGCCCACCGATGTACAACTCGCCCACCGCGCCTTGCGGCAGCAGGTTCAGGTCATCGTCGAGCACGTACAGGCGCCGCGCTTCAAGCCCCTGGCCGATCGGCATGCCGCGCCACGACACATCCTGCGCGGTCAGCCCGGTGCAGTCATGAATCGTCGAGACCACCGTGGCCTCAGTCGGCCCGTAGGTGTTGAGCAGGCGCACATGGCCAAGCCCGGCCTGCTGCCACAGGCGCAATCCGTCCACCGCCATGGCCTCGCCGCCAACGTGAACCTGGCGCAGCGCGGCGAAACTTGCCGGCGGTTTCGCCGCGTATTCCTGCACCAGCCAATACCAGTAGGCCGCCGGAAGGTCGGCGAGAGTGATGCCCTGATCGACGATGACCTGATGCAGCGTCGCGCTGTCCCACAACGGCGCGTCGCGCATGACCACGCTGGCGCCATGGCACAGCGGCGGGAAAAACTGCTCGACGAAACCGTCGAAACTGCTGGTGGCAAATTGCAGGACCCGGTCGCCTTCGCGCAGATCGCTGTAATCGATGGCGCGGGCGATGAACTCGCTCAGTGCGCCATGACTGACCGCCACGCCTTTCGGCCGCCCGGTGGAGCCAGAGGTGTAGATCACGTAAGCGAGGTTGTCGGCTTCGACCGTGACCAGCAGGTTGTCGCTCTGCTCGCTGTCGGGCAGTTGCTCGAGACACAGGCACTCGATGCCATCGAGCGGCGGCAGGCTGGCGAGGCTTTGCCGGTCGCTGAGCAACAGTTTCAGGCCACTGTCATCGAGTACATGGCGCAGGCGTTCGGCCGGGGTCTGCGGGTCCAGCGGCACATAAGCACCACCGGCCTTGAGCACGGCCAGTAGCGCCACCGCCAGTTCCAGCGAACGCCCCAGCGCGACGCCGACCAGCACGTCCGGGCCGACACCCTCCGCGCGCAACTGATGGGCCAGACGATTGCTGCGAGTGTTGAGTTCGGCGTAGCTGAATGCCGGCGCAGGCGCAGTGGCCAACCGCACCGCCGGCGCTTGCCCAGTGCGCGCGACCTGCGCTTCGAACAGGCTTTGCACGCTGGTGAAACGAGGCGAAGGCGCGGCGGACTGAATCAGCGCGTGCCGTTCGCTGTCGGCGAGCATCGCCACGTCGCCGATCAACTGCTGCGGGTTGCGGCACACCGACTGGAGAATATTGCGCCAATGCCCGGCCAGCGCGGCGATGGTTGCGGCGTCGAAAATATCCGTGGCGTAAGTGAAGGCGGCAAACAGTTGCTCGCCCTCCTCACGGGTGTCGAGCATCAGGTCACTGGTGGCCGCGTGTTGTCGAGCGCTGCCGGCCAGTTGCTCTTCGCTCAGATAGCCCACGCGCAAGCCTGACGCGAGTTGCGCCTGATGCAGATCGGTGACCAGCGGCTGATGGTTGAACATCACCTGAAACAGCGGATTGTGGCTCTGGCTGCGCGCCGGTTGCAGGGCTTCGATCAGGGCGTCGAATGGCAGATCCTGATGGGCCTGGGCGCCGAGTGCAGCCTGGCGCAGGTTCTGCAAAAGCTCGGCGAACGGCGTCTGTGCGGTGACCACGCTGCGCAGAATCTGGGTGTTGACGAAGAAGCCGATCAGGCCTTCGGTTTCACTGCGGGTGCGGTTGGCGATCAGCCCGCCGACACGAATATCGGTCTGGCCGCTGTAGCGATGCAACAGGGTTTTAAACGCCGCCAAAAGCACCACGAACAACGTCACGCCCTGGCGCTGGGCAAGGCTTTTCAGCTCTTCACGCAGGGTCGCGTCGATCACCGTTTCCAAGCGTGCGCCCTGATGGCTGGATTGCGCCGGATAGGCGCGGTCGGTGGGCAATTCCAGCACGGGATGTTCGTCGCCCAGTTGCGTGCGCCAGTAGTCCAGTTGCCGCTCGCGTTCACCGGCCTCCAGCCAGCTGCGCTGCCACAGCGCATAGTCGCGGTAATGCACGGTCAGCGGCGCCAGCGTCGGTTCGCGCCCGGCGACCAACGCGTCGTAAGTGCGCATGAATTCGTCGATCAGAATGTTCATCGACCAGCCGTCGGCGATGATGTGATGCAGGGTCAGCAGCAGCACGTGTTCCCGCTCGGCCAGGCGCAACAGCCGCAGACTCAGCAGCGGGCCGTTCTGCAAGTCGAAGGCCTGGGTCGCCTCGGCCATCATGTGCTGCTGCGCGAGCGGCCAGCGCTGCGCTTCGGGCAACCCGCTCAGGTCAGTCACGGGCAACTTGAGTGGCTGCGGCTCGGCCACACGCTGGAAGGCACGCTCGCCGTCCTGGCCGAAGGTGGTGCGCAGACATTCGTGGCGCGCCGCCAAATGGCTGAAAGCCTGTTCCAGCGCCTCGACGTTTAGATCGCCCTCCAGACGCACCGCCATCGGCAGGTTGTAGGCTGCGCTGGTCGGCTCCAGCTGCCAGAGAAACCACATGCGCTGCTGCGCGTAAGACAGGCCGTCGCGCTCAGCGAGGCCGTCGCAGGCAGTCATGGGAAGCTGCGCAAAATCGATGCCTTCGCGGGCCATGCCGGCGAGGAACAAACGACGTTTGTCCTCGGGCAATTCGATAAAGCGGCGGGCTAGTTTCTGTGCGTCTGCGGCATTCATGCGTGGAGTCCTTGCTGATCGGCGGCGTGACCTGGAGACCCGGTCGTATCAACAAGAACGAATGGCCCGCGCGATGATTTAGCGCGCCGGCGGCAATCGCGGCCCGACGGTACGAAGGCCAGACACGCAAATGCCGAAGCCAGTACAGACCCGACTTCGGCATTTGCCAAAAAACGCTGTGAAGTGCTTAGAGCGCGTCCTGCGAATGCCCCTCGGCCATCGCCACAATCACTTTGCGCGGCCCTTCGAACGGTGAACGTGCATGCGCGGACAACATGTTGTCGAGCATCAGCACATCGCCCTCCTGCCAGGGGAAACTGATCGCACAGTCGTCGAGCACCGCGCGAATCTGCGCCAGCACTTCGTCTTCGATCGGCGAACCGTCGCCGTAGTAGACATTACGCGGCAGGTCTTCTTCGTCGACGATGTCGAGCAGGCTTTCGCGCACTTCCGCTTGCAGGTTGGAGATGTGAAACAGGTGCGCCTGATTGAACCAGACGTGCTCGCCCGTCACCGGGTGCACTGCCACCGCCTGACAGGTCTGGCGCGTGCGCAGCTCGCCGTCGTCCTTCCACTCGCAGACGATGCCGTGGGCCTTGCAGTAGGCCTCGACGACTTCGCGGTCTTCGGTGTTGAACACGTCTTCCCAGGCGACATCGAGGCCGTTGCCGAAGTTGCGCACGTACATCAGGCCTTTACTGACGAAACGCTCGCGGATCGCCAGCGGGATGCGCCGGTAGACTTCGCGGCTGTCGGCGATCGGCGTCTCGCCGCCGGACTTGGCGGCGATCATGCTGTAGAACCAGATCTTCATCGGCCAGTCGCGGGAATACGCCTGTTCGTTGTGCAACGGAATGCTCTGGTGCGCCGGGTATTCCGTGGAGGTATACACGCCTTGGGTGACGTTGGTACGCGGGGTCGAGCCGAACTCGTAGTTCAGCAATGGATGGCCGAAGCTCGCGGCGAACTGGCGGAACTGCTCAGCGCCGTCGAGGCGGAAGCCGCGAAACAGCACGCCACCGTCGCGCAGCAGATGTTCGTCGACCAGCTCCTTCAATTCATCGAATACCGCCAACAGATCAGTGTCGGCATCGCTCGCCTCGATCAACAGCGGCAAGCGTCCGCGCTGCGGCAGCAATGGCCGAACGGAAAATCCCAAAGCAACAGCCATGACTGGCCTCCTGACTATGCGTGATGGATGAGTCGCCTCTCAGAACACCGGTTGCACGGCCTGCGCAAGGCGCCGGTGATGCACTTCCAGATGGCTCTTGATCGTGCGAATGACCCGCGCCTCATGTTCGTGAATGAAGAAATGCCCGCCGGTCATCATGTCCACCGAAAAACTGCCCAGGGTCTCTTTGCTCCAGCCGATCAGTTGTTCGGTGGTAGCCCGGTCTTCCTTGCCACCGAGCACGTGCACCGGGCAATTGAGCAAGGGCCGCTCGGCGGGGGTGAAGCGCCCGCACATCATGAAATCGGCGCGCAGCACCGGCAGGGTCAGGCTCATCAATTCCTGATTGGCGAGGATTTCTTCGCTGGTGCCCTGAAAGGTACGCAACTGTTCGATGAGCTCTTCATCGCTGCGCGGCTCGGCAAAGCCGCGATCGTAGTCGCTGCGCATGCTCGGTGCGGCGGTGCCGGAGGCGAACAGCGCCAGCGGCTCCGGCACACCCAACTCGCGAAAGGCATGGGCCAGTTCGCAGGCGAGCAACGCACCGAGGCTGTGCCCGAACAACGCATACGGGCCTTGCAGACCCGGTTTGTGTTCGCGCGCCAGTTGCCGCGCCAACGCGCGCATGTCGGTTTGCAGAGGTTCGTCGAACCGCGCGCCACGCCCCGGCAGTTCCACCGGTTGCAATTGCAGCCACGTCGGCAGTTGACGCCGCCAGCGGCTGTAAACCATGGCGCTGGCACCCGAATAGGGCAGGCACAGCAATGTCAGCTTGGTCACCGCGCTTTCCTTGAAAAATGTGTCTGCAAGAAAGACGGATCACTGGCCGGACAAATTAGTCGCCGGCCGCTAAATTCCCCCGCGAGCCGCTCGTTGCCTGTTCAGGAAAAAAACAACAATCGCGAGGGAATCACCGTGGACCTGCAGAGCATTCTGGGCAAGTTGTTCGCCAACGCCGGCGCAGTCGGCATCGAGGGCGTTTTCCAGTTCATCTTCAGTGCGCAACAGGCGTACTGGTATGACATCAAGACCAGCCAGCGCACGGCAGCCGGGCGCCACCCTCGCCCAGACGTGACCATTGAAGTCGCGGAAAAGGATTTTTTGGGGATCATGGCGGGGGTGGTCAACGTCGAGGAACTGTTCGCCAGCGGTCGGCTGAAGATCGGCGGCAACATGGGCCTGGCGACAATGCTGCCGCAGATCATCGACCACGCCCGCCAGGGAGGCGGCACGGTGGAAAAGGTCGACATGAACAAGCGCTACCCGACCCCGCCGCGCTTCAGCGAAAAGCTCACTGCCGCGCTACCTCCGCAGACCAGCGTCGAACGCCGGGCACGCGCCGAATTGAGCCGACATGAATTCGAAACCCGTTATCTGCCCAATGGCATTCCGTTGGTGATCAGCAACGCCCTGCACGACTGGCCGCTGTTCAGCCTGAGCCGCGAGGAATCGCTGGTGCATTTCGCCGAACTGCAGGGCATCACCCGCCATGGCGATTACGTGAAAAAGACCTTTTCCACCGAGCGTGATTTCCGCTCGACCTCGATGGCCGAGTTCATCGCCTCGCTGGACCGCCCGGCGATCAAAGCCGCGGACGGCGAGCCGCCGGCGTACATGGGCAACAACATCCTGCCCGCGCAGTTGTTGCAACAGATTCAATACCCGCCCTACTTCGACACGTCGCTGTTCATCCCGCCACGCATCTGGATCGGCCCCAAGGGCACGCTGACGCCGTTGCACCGCGATGACACCGACAACCTGTTCGCCCAGGTCTGGGGGCAGAAAAAATTCACCCTTGCCGCACCGCATCATCGCGAGGCGCTGGGCACCTGGTCGACTGCGCCCAAGGGCGGTCTGGATGGCTGCGATTTCAACCCGGACGCGCCGGACTATGAGCGTTTCCCGGCGGCGCGGGAGGTGACGTTTCTGCGAGTGACGCTGGAGGCTGGGGACCTGCTGTTTTTGCCCGAGGGCTGGTTCCATCAGGTTGAATCGGTGTCGACCTCGCTATCCGTCAACTTCTGGGTCAACTCAGGACGAGGCTGGTAACCCGATCCCTTGTAGGAGCTGACGAGTGCAACGAGGCTGCGATCTTTTGATCTTGATCTTGATCTTGATCTTGATCTTCAAAATCCAAAGTCAAAGTCAAAGTCAAAAGATCGCAGCCTCGTTGCACTCGTCAGCTCCTACGCTCCTACGCTCCTACCCGGAGGTGGCGGTAGCTCTGGAACGCGGAAATCAGCACCACTGCCCCCGCCGCTATCGCCAGCCAGAATCCGCTACGCGCACCAAACGCATCGACCAGCGCGCCGGAGCCAGCGGCGCCGATTGCCACGCCGATGCTCAGTCCGGTCACCAGCCAGGTCAGGCCTTCGGTCAGTTTGGCCGGTGGCACGATGCGTTCGATCAACGCCATCGCGACAATCAGCGTCGGCGAAAAGAACAGCCCGGCGATGAATACCGCCACTGACAGGCCGAGAATATTGCTCGCCAAAAGCAGCGGCAGCGTGGTCACCGCCGTCGCCACGCCGCCGTAGAGAAACAGGCGCGGCAGCGGCAGTTTCGAACGCATCGCACCGAAGGCGATCCCGGCCAGGCATGAGCCGATTGCGTATACCGACAAGACAATACTCGCCGCTGCCGGCTGGCCCTGGTGCTGGGCGAAGGCGACGCTGACCACGTCGATCACCCCGACGATCACGCCCATCGCCAGCATCAACGCCAGCAGCCATTGCACGTCGGTCGAGCGAATGATCGAACCCTGATGCTGCGACTCCTGCGCGTGCACCGGCGGCTCGGTGCTGCGCTGGGCGACAAACACCGTCACGCCGATGGCCAGGGCCAACAACGCCGCCAACGGCCCGGCCTCGGGAAACACTGCAACGGACAGGCCCACCGATAGCGGCGGCCCGACGATAAAACACACTTCATCGAGCACCGACTCCAGCGCATAGGCCGTCTGCAATTGCGGCTGCCCCCGGTAGATTTCGGTCCAGCGCGCCCGCACCATCGCCGACATGCTCGGCATGCACCCGGCCAGCGCGGCGAAGACGAATAACGTCCAGTTCGGCGCCTGCACACGCGTGCACAGCAGCAACATCAACAACCCGCCGCCACCGGTCAGCGCGGCGATTGGCAAAACCCGCCCTTGGCCGTAGCGGTCAACCAGCCGTGACACCTGCGGCGCGCAAAACGCCGTGGCCAAGGCAAAGGTCGCCGCCACCGCACCCGCCAGCGCATAACCGCCGTTCAACTGCGCAAGCATGGTGATCAGGCCGATGCCCGTCATGGAAATCGGCATGCGCGCCAGCATCCCGGCCAACACAAAAGCACGGGCGCCGGGGGCGGTGAACAATTCGCGGTAGGGGTTTGCCATCGATTGCAGCCTCATCAGGGGCGGCCAAGTTGCCATAGGCTTGAATGCCGTGGAAGCGCGCAATTGTTGGTGGAGTGTGAAAGCCCCTGATCTTTCCAGCGCTGAAAGGCGATGACCATTGGTCGAAAACTGGCGTTGACCTGTCAGACCTGACAGGTGCGCTTCATTGTCGTTTGCGCTCTGATGAAGCCTCGGATCTTCGCGTATCACCTTGGAACCCTGCAAACACACTCAGGAGCCTCGCCATGGCCGAATCGTCAATGCTCGCCTCACCCGAAGCGGAAAAGGCGCCGTGGGCCGTGCCCGCCCTGTATGGACTGGCGCCCTCTCGCAACGACGCCGCGCTGGCGGCTGCGGTGGATGATCGACTGATGCCGTGGATCGAGCAGGTGGGGATTTTTCCGGGGCGGCACGACAAGGTCCGCGCCATGGCTTTCGGTCGCTTCGCCATGCTGTGTCATACCGACACCGATGAGCCCGATCGGCTGTTGCTCGCGGCGCAATGTTTCGCCGCGCTGTTTGCCGTGGACGATTACTACTGCGACGACGAGCGAACCGGGTCCGAGCCGAGAATGGTCGGGCCGCGCCTCTCTCTGGCGCTGGCAGCGCTGGAGCCGGTTCACTTGAGCGAACGGTTCCGCGCGGGGCTTGAGCAGGCCTTGAACAGCGATCCGGTGCTGGTCGCACTGCGGGCATATCTGAGGCGGGTCGAGACGCTCGCGACCGCGGCGCAGGTTGCCCGCGTACGCCATGAAATCATTGCCATGTTCGTCACCATGACCGCCGAAGCGGCGTGGCGTGTC
This sequence comes from Pseudomonas sp. 1L-B-1-E-C1, assembly GCF_057291835.1. Taxonomy (NCBI): domain Bacteria; kingdom Pseudomonadati; phylum Pseudomonadota; class Gammaproteobacteria; order Pseudomonadales; family Pseudomonadaceae; genus Pseudomonas; species Pseudomonas sp. 1L-B-1-E-C1. Next base: position 197,347 of record NZ_JBXAWN010000011.1, read on the forward strand.
GAAGGGCTCAAGCCCGCACTCTGGGAATATCTGGCTCAGCGTCAGGTCAACAGTTTCCTGCCGTGCCTGTCGCTGATCGACATCATCGGCGGGTATGAATTGCCCGCCAATGTCTACAGCGCACCCGAGGTGCGCAAGGTGACGGCGCTGGCCGCCAGCGCCACGATCATTGCCAATGACCTGTTTTCCGCGCTGAAGGAACAGCAGGCCGGTATCGGCGATTTCAATCTGCCGTTGTTGCTGATCCGCGAACAGGGCTGCTCGCCCGCGCAGGCGATGGCGCAAAGTGCTGCCGTTCACGATGACATCATGCATCTGTATGAGGCGGCAGAACGGGTGGTATTGCCGCACGCCTCGCCGCGGCTCGAACGCTATCTGCGCGGAATCAAGAGCTGGCTGGCCGGCAATGTCGAATGGCATCGCCGCAGTGGCCGCTACCAGGTCTGACGCTGGCGAACTTTTCCTGGTTGCAGATGAACTCTCGCCGCCGGCGATCAGTCAGCTATTTAAGTCTCTGGAACCAAGGCGTGAATCGTCATGCAGATTTCCCTCGCTCATCAGGTAGCGCTGGTCACCGGCGCCAGTTCCGGCATCGGTCACGCTGCCGCAAAAGCCCTCGCTGCGGCCGGTGCTGCGGTCGTCATCAATTACAACAGCAGCGCTGAACCTGCCGAAGAACTGGCCGCGCAAATCAACGCCGAGGGCGGTAAGGCCCTCGCCATCGGCGCCGATGTTTCGAAAGAAGAAGAGGTCGAGCGGCTGTTCGCCAAGACCGTCGACGCGTTCGGCTCGCTGGACATTCTGGTGGCCAATTCCGGTCTTCAGAAAGACGCAGCTGCCGTGGACATGACGCTCGACGACTGGAACACGGTGATCGGCGTCAACCTCACCGGGCAGTTCCTCTGCGCGCGTGCGGCGCTACGGATTTTCCAGCGTCAGGGCGTGCGCGAAGGCGTGTCGCGCGCGGCGGGCAAGATCATTCACATGAGCTCGGTGCACCAGCGCATTCCGTGGGCCGGGCATGTCAATTACGCGGCGTCCAAGGGCGGCGTCGATCAATTGATGCAGAGCCTCGCCCAGGAAGTCAGCCACCAGCGCATCCGCATCAACAGCATCGCGCCCGGTGCGATCAGCACTGCGATCAACGCTGACGCCACCGCAGGCGAAGCCGGCAAAAAGCTTCTCGAACTGATCCCCTACGGCCGCATTGGCGATGTCGAAGATGTCGCCAATGCTGTGGTTTTCCTCGCCTCCGATCTGTCCGATTACATCGTCGGCACCACCCTGTTCATCGATGGCGGGATGAGCCTCTATCCGGAGTTTCGTGGCAATGGCTGAGCCTGAAATGGAACAACAAAGCGCCATCGGTGCTCACGGCATCATCGGTGACATGCGCAGCGCGGCGCTGGTCAATGACAAGGGCAGCGTGGATTTTTTCTGCTGGCCGGAGTTCGATAGCCCGACGATTTTCTGCTCGCTGCTCGACACTCCTGAAGCAGGCATTTTCCAGCTCGCGCCGGACTTGCCTGATGCGCGCCGGGAACAGATTTATCTGCCCGACACCAACGTCTTGCAGACCCGTTGGCTGAGCGAACATGCGGTGGTGGAAATCACCGATCTGTTGCCAATAGGTGACGATGTCGATGCCCTGCCACTGCTGATGCGCCGGGTGCGCGTGGTCAGCGGCTCGGCGACGTTCAATCTGCGTTGTGCGGTGCGCCACGACTACGGCCGCGCCGACACTCATGCAGAGATGGACGAAAAAGACGTAACGTTCCGCGCCACTGGCCAGCCGTCGATACGCCTGGCTTCAGATCAAACCCTGCAGGTCGACGCACAGGCTGCCGTCGCGCAATTCACCCTCAAGCACAATGAAACCGCCGCGTTCATGCTCGGCGGCATTGATGATCCGCGTTTCACCGAGGGCGCTGCCGAGCTGTGCATGGAGCGCACCTTGAAATACTGGCGCGGCTGGATCAGCCAATCCAACTATCGCGGTCGTTGGCGGGAAATCGTCAATCGCTCCGCCCTCGCTCTGAAGCTGCTGACCTCGCGTCGCCAAGGTGCGATCCTCGCCGCCGCTACCTTCGGCCTGCCGGAAACCCCCGGCGGCGAGCGCAACTGGGATTACCGCTACACGTGGATCCGCGACGCGTCGTTCACGGTGTATGCATTCATGCGTCTGGGCTTCGTCGATGAAGCCAACCACTACATGCAATGGCTGCGCGGAAGGGTCAGCGACTGTTGCGGCAAACCGATGAAGCTCAACATCCTCTATGCCATCGACGGCCAGCAGGAGTTGCCGGAAACCGAGCTCACGCACCTGGCCGGCCACGGCGGCGCGCGACCGGTGCGTATCGGCAACGGTGCTTACGAGCAGATCCAGCTGGACATCTTTGGCGAGCTGATGGACGCGGTGTATCTGGTCAACAAATACGGGGACGCGATTTCCCACGAAGGCTGGCGGCACGTCGGCGAAGTGGTCGACCAAGTCTGTGAGAACTGGCAGAGCGAAGATGTCGGCATCTGGGAAATGCGCGGTGAGACCCATCATTTCCTGCACTCGCGGCTGATGTGCTGGGTGGCGCTGGACCGCGCAATCCGTCTGGCTTCCAAGCGCTCGCTGCCGGCACCGTTCGCCCGTTGGGATGACACCCGGCAAGCGATCTACACCGATATCTGGGACAACTTCTGGGATGAAGAGCGTGGGCATTTCGTCCAGTACAAGGGCGGCACCGCGCTGGATGGCTCGATGCTGCTGATGCCGCTGGTGCGTTTCGTCAGCGCCAAGGATCCGCGCTGGCTGTCGACTCTGGAAGCGATCGAAAAAACCCTGGTGCGCGACGGCATGGTCTATCGCTATCGCAATGAAGACGCCAACATCGACGGCCTCAACGGCACCGAAGGCGCATTCGCCGCGTGTTCGTTCTGGTACGTCGAATGCCTCGCGCGCGCCGGCCAGGTGGAAAAAGCCCATCTGGAGTTCGAGCAGTTGCTGCGTTACGCCAACCCGCTGGGGCTGTACGCCGAGGAGTTTGACAGCCATGGCCGCCATCTGGGCAACACGCCACAAGCGCTGACGCATCTGGCGTTGATCAGTGCAGCGAGTTTTCTTGATCGCAAGTTGAGTGGCGAGAAGAGTTCCTGGCAGCCATAGCGCTGTTTTTTCGTCAGCGCATGTCAGACCGATCCCTGACTGGAAGGGATTTTTCCACAACGGGCCTGCCCGCCAGCCAACGGGAACAGGCCCATACCCAACGTGAAACCTGCGCGGCGGTTACGTCTGGCGACAGTCTGTGTAAAAACTGCGCCTACAAAAGCCACACACGTTAGGTTGAAACGCTTCCCGCAACGTACGCTTACACGCCGAAATACCTTGTTGCCAGCCGTTACATCCACACCTACCATCCAACGCAACGGGCACAGCGGAGCTGTCCAACCACCCCCGAATTCAAGGAACCGGAATGCCTCACCACGTCCAGCGCAGCATCGACTCCCCTCTTCGCACCGGACTGAGCCGCACCCAGCTCTGGGAAGCCGCCGACAAAGGCCTGATCAAATGCTGGGAAATCGGCCGCCAGCGCGCCGAACGCTTCCCCGAACTGGCGCAGCGTTGCCTGGCCGGTGAATTGCCGGTGCTTGGCTGGAAGGGTGGCGTCAGTCGCAGCCTGAAGAAAAACGAGAAATACGGTTCGCTGAAATATCTCGCGCAGTGGCAAGGCTTGCGTGGCGACGATCTGGATATTGATCTGGCGCAGGAGCGTTCGCTGACGTGCTCACGGACGAAGATGAAGGTGACGTTTACCCCGGACCGGACGAAGTATTTCAATCAGGTGGCGGAATTTGAGGCCTAGTGGCGCGCCAGGCATGCGTTTCGTCGACTGAGTTGAGCCGGGCAGTCCGTGCGCGGGTCCAGAGTATTTGCATGCGTTTCAAACGGAGTGGTTAGTCATGATCGAGTCCGCCCTCACCCCAACCCTGACCATTGCCTACGAAATTCATGGCCCGGACAACGGCGCGCCGGTAATTCTGCTCCACGGCTTCCCCTATTCCCCCCGCGCCTTCGACGAAGTCGCCCCGGCGCTGGCCGCGCAAGGCTATCGCGTTATCGTGCCGTATTTGCGCGGTTATGGGCCGACCCGGTTCAACAGTCCGCAAACGCCGCGCTCAGGCCAGCAAGCTGCGCTCGCGCAGGATCTGCTCGATCTGATGGACGCGTTGGGCATCGAACAGGCGACGCTTTGTGGCTACGACTGGGGCGGTCGGGCGGCGTGTATTGTCGCGGCGTTGTTTCCGGGGCGGGTACGCGGGTTGGTGACCGGCGATGGCTATAACCTTCAAGACATTCCCCATTCGACTCAGCCACTGGACCCTGAGACCGAGCATCGGCTCTGGTATCAGTACTACTTCCACACGCCGCGTGGCGCCGAAGGTTTGAGGCAAAATCGCCGGGCATTGTGTCAGTTGCTCTGGCGGCTGTGGTCGCCGACATGGTCGCTAAGGGACGAACGCTACCCGCTGAGCGCTGGCGCGTTTGATAATCCTGATTTTGTCGATGTGGTGATTCATTCCTACCGGCATCGCTTCGGCTACGCCCCGGGCGATCCGGCCCTGGAGTGGATGGAAGAAGCGCTGGCCAGACAGCCGGCGATCAGCGTGCCGAGCATTTCGCTGTGCGGCGCCGATGATGGCGTCGGCCCGCCTCCGGTGATTGATGAAGATGCCGAGCATTTCAGCGGCTTTTATGAGCGGCGGGTGCTCGCGGGTGTCGGCCATAACATTCCCGAAGAAACGCCGCAGGAAACCCTCAAGGCAATACTGGATCTGTTACAGGGCTGACGGAAAACCGCTCGCGATACGCCTGCGGCGTCACGCCAATGGCACGGAGAAAACTGCGCCGCAGCGTCTCTTCGCTGCCAAAGCCGCAATTGGCCGCAATGCGTTTGACCGGCAGGCCGGTATCGCTGAGCAGTCGCCGGGCGGTTTCGACGCGGATCAATTCGATCGCCCGCGCCGGGGTCTGGCCGGTATCGGCGCGGTAGTGGCGGATGAAGCTGCGCTCGCTCATGCCGGCCTGTTCGGCGAGGGTCGGGATGCCGAGATCACAGGTCAGGTTCTCGGCGATCCAGGCGTGCAGTTCATCGAAACGGTTGCCCTGTTGTTGCAGCGACAGCGTCACACTGAATTGCGACTGCCCGCCCGGGCGTTTGAGGAACACCACTAAATGCCGGGCCACGTCGAGGGCAATGTCGCGACCGAGGTCTTCTTCGACCATCGCCAGCGCCAGATCGATACCCGCCGTGACCCCGGCGGAAGTCCACACCGGGCCGTCGTTGATGAAAATCGGGTTGGCTTCCACGCGCAGATTCGGATGTTGCTCGGCCAATTGTTCGCAGCGGGTCCAGTGCGTGACCACGCGGCGGCCGTCGAGCCAGCCGCTGGCCGCGAGCAGAAAGGCCCCGGTGCACACCGAAGCCACGCGCCGGCAGCCGTGCGCGTGTTCGCGCACCCAGTCGACCAGTTGCAGATCTTCCGATGCCGCATAAATGCCCCAGCCGCCGGCGATGATCAATGTGTCGCTGGGCGTTTGCGGCAACGGTTCGGCGAGCACCGCCAACCCCGCCGACGACAGCACCGCCCCGCCACCGCTGGCGATCACGCTCGGCGCATAAGGCGTCGGCAACCCGCGCTGACGGGCGAGATCATTGGCCGAGGCGAACACCTGCAACGGTCCGGTGACATCAAGAATCTGCATGTTGGCAAACGCGAGGACGTGAATGGCTTTGGGCATTTGGCGTAATTCGTGGGGTGATTGGCGTATGCGCCAGAACCTACGCACCTAGAGTGAAGCCGTCCACTTCTTTCAACGGAGCAAGAACGATGACGCTGCAGATCGGTTTTCTGTTATTTCCGCAGGTTCAGCAACTCGACCTGACCGGCCCCTACGACGTACTCGCCTCGTTGCCCGGCGTGCAAGTGCATCTGGTCTGGAAGGACCTGATGCCGGTGACGTCCAGCACCGGCCTGCTGCTGAAACCGACGATAACCTTCGACGATTGCCCGGAGCTGGATGTGATCTGCGTGCCCGGCGGTGGCGGCGTCGGGCCGTTGATGGAAGATCAACCGACGCTGGATTTCATCAAGCGTCAGGCCGCACAGGCACGTTACGTGACTTCGGTGTGCACCGGCTCGCTGGTACTTGGCGCGGCGGGTCTGCTGCAAGGCAAACGCGCGACCACCCATTGGGCGTATCACGAGTTGCTGCCGAAGCTGGGGGCGATTGCGGTGAAGGATCGGGTGGTGCGCGACGGCAATCTGTTTACCGGTGGCGGGATCACCGCCGGGATCGATTTTGCCTTGGTATTGGCCGCTGAATTGGTTGATGCGGATACCGCGCAGCTGGTGCAGTTGCAACTCGAGTACGCCCCGGCGCCGCCGTTCAATGCCGGCAGCCCGGACGTGGCGCCGAGTGCGGTTGTGGCTGAAGCGCGGTTGCGCGCGGCGCCTTCGTTGAAGCTGCGTACCGAGATTACCGAGCGCGCGGCGGCCAAACTGGGCCTGCACTAATTTCCCCGCCAAATGCAAAACCTGTGGGAGCGAGCCTGCTCGCGAAGACGGAGTGTCAGTCGCCAGTGATGTCATCTGGAAAACCGCTTTCGCGAGCAGGCTCGCTCCCACAGGGCTCCGTGTCGACCATAGATGTGAGTTATCCCCAATTGACCATACCTTCCCTTGTCCCACCGCCCTCGCCCGTGTAGAAAGCCCCTTCCAGAATTTCGCACAAGGACTTTCGATGAAGGCGCTGCCCTGGCTCTATCTTGCGCTGCTCGGCCTCGGTTACGGACTGGCCCTGAGCTACGGCCAACTCGGTTGGCTGGCATTGATCTCCGTGGGGCTTTTGCTGTTCGCCGCGTTCGCCGTGCGCCAGCAACAGGTGCCGGTCGCGCGCTGGCTCGGCCATGGTCTGTTTGTCGTCCTGGCCCTGGCATTGGCGCTGCACTGGCTGCCGGGCTTCGCCAACGGCCGCGCGATCGATCCGCAACGTTTCACTGAAAACGCCGTGCCGTTCGCGATGTACCTCAATCTCGACAAACCGCTGGTGGGCTTCTGGTTGCTGCTGGTTTGTCCGTGGATTGTCGCGCGGCGCTCGTTGCGCCTGACGGTCTATGCCACCGCCCTCGCCCTGACGCTCTGCGCAATCCTTGCCCTCGGCGGTGCGCTGTTGCTTGGCGTGATTGCCTGGGCGCCAAAGTGGCCGGATCAGGCTTGGCTCTGGGTGCTGAACAATCTGCTGCTGGTGACGCTGGTCGAGGAAGCGCTGTTTCGCGGCTATATACAGGGCGGACTCAGCCGTCGTCTCAAGCACCTGCCCTACGGCGACAACCTCGCGCTGCTGTCGGCGTCGCTGTTGTTCGGTCTGGTGCATGCCGGCGCTGGCTGGACCTGGGTGTTGCTGGCGGGACTGGCCGGGGTCGGCTATGGTCTGGCCTACCGTTTCGGCGGACTGGGCGCGGCGATCGCCACGCATTTCGGCCTGAACCTGCTGCACTTCGGCCTGTTCACCTATCCGATGCTGGCCAGTTGACGCAAGCGCCGTTTTGCGACGCCGTACTTAATTCTGAAAAAAAACTTCAATAAAAACCTGTCAGCGCCGACAACCTTTGAAAGCCTTGCGGATTGAAAAACCATGCGTAACAACCAGCCCATTACACAACGCGAGCGGACCTTTCCAGCTCAGCAACGGTTGATTTCCACCACCGATGCCAAGGGCGTGATCACCTACTGCAACGACGCGTTCGTTGAAATCAGCGGGTTTTCGCGGGAGGAACTGATCCGGGCGCCGCACAATCTGGTCCGTCACCCTGACGTGCCGTCGGCGGTGTTCTCGCACATGTGGGGCACACTGAAACAAGGCTTGCCATGGATGGGCATTGTCAAGAATCGCTGCAAATCCGGTGACCACTATTGGGTTAATGCCTACGTCACACCGGTGTTTGATGGCAGCCAGGTGATCGGTTACGAGTCGGTGCGCGTCAAACCCACCGCCGAACAGATCCGCCGCGCCGAAGCGCTCTACCAACGCATCAATCAGGGCAAGTCGGCGATTCCTTCGACGGACAAATGGCTGCCGATCCTGCAGGACTGGCTGCCGTTCATTCTGGTCAGCCAGTTGAGCTTCATGATCGGCGCGACGCTGAACTCGCAGTGGGGCTTCGCCCTCGCCGCCGGTCTGTCGGTGCCGCTGGGCCTGATGGGCCTGCAATGGCAGCAACGCGGGCTCAAGCGCCTGCTGCGCCTCGCCGAGCAGACCACCTCCGACCCGCTGATCGCGCAGATGTACACCGACAGCCGTGGCGCCCAGGCGCGTCTGGAGATGTCGATCCTCAGCCAGGAAGCGCGCCTGAAAACCTGCCTGACCCGTCTGCAGGACACCGCCGAACACCTGACCGATCAGGCCAAGCAGTCCGACGCCCTGGCGCACAACAGCTCGACCGGCCTGGAACGCCAGCGTGTGGAAACCGAACAGGTCGCCACCGCCGTCAACCAGATGGCCGCCACCACCCAGGAAGTCGCCAGCCACGTACAACGCACCGCTGACGCCACCCAGGAAGCCAACCGCCTGACCGGTCGCGGCCGTGACATCGCCGGGGAAACCCGCGAAGCGATCCAGCGCTTGTCGGTGGTCGTCGGCGAAACCGGCCTGACCGTGACCCAACTGGCCAAGGACAGCGACGAAATCGGCGGTGTGGTCGACGTGATCAAAGGCATCGCCGACCAGACCAACCTCCTCGCCCTCAACGCCGCCATCGAAGCGGCACGTGCCGGCGAAATGGGCCGTGGTTTTGCAGTCGTGGCTGACGAAGTCCGCCAATTGGCACAACGCACCAGCGAATCCACCGGGCAGATTCATGCCCTGATCGCCAAGCTGCAACAGACCGCCTCCAGCGCCGTGCAAACCATGGAAGCCGGCCATCGCCAGGCTGAAGAAGGCGTGGCACGGGTGCTGGAAGCGGATCAGGCGCTGGTCGGCATCAGCGAAGCGGTGGCCAACATCACCGACATGACCACCCAGATCGCCGCCGCGACCGAAGAGCAAAGTGCCGTGGCTGAAGAAATCAGCCGTAACATCAGCAATATCTCGGAACTGGCGGATCAGACCTCGGAACAGGCGCACAACTCGGCATTGTTGAGTGAAGAGCTGACCAAAACTGCGAATACGCAGTACTCGTTGGTGGAGCGGTTTAACCGCTAACAGCAAAAGATCGCAGCCTGCGGCAGCTCCTACGGATAATCGGGGTAGGAGCTGCCGCAGGCTGCGATCTTTTGACCTTGAAAGCCTGGACGGCGAAAGCTGCCCGGGCTTTTTGTTATTGATCTGGAATTTTTGAAGTCTGGCAAGCCGCCATCGCGAGCAGGCTCACTCCATTGGATCTGCGGTGTTCACAGATTAGGTACCAGACACCAATCCCCTGTGGGAGCGAGCCTGCTCGCGAAGAGGCCATAACAGCCAGCGAAATTACTGAGGCAACTTCAACTTATCCAGCAACCGATTGACCAACAGTTCGTTGAGCATGATCACCTGTTGCAGCGCCAGCAGTGGTTTGCGTTCCGGGCCGCCTATCGAGTTGGCGATGTTACCGGCCATGGCATGCGCGTATGAAAGTGATTCGCAGGCTTCGATCAACAGGGTTTCGTCATCCAGCGTGGGGTCCACGACATAGACCGGGCGATATTTTGGAGAGCTTGGCGGGGCTGCCAGGTCTTCGGGTTTGAGGTAATAGTCGAGGGCGCGGTCGGTGGCTTCTTTGACTTTTTGCGAGTCGAGATCGGGGCCGTGGGGGATTGGCGGGTTGGGGGTTACTTTGAACATGGGCGTGCTCCAGTTTCGAGTATTGGGAGCCAGCACCCTCGCTACCAAACGAAGGGTGGTGGCCATACGCAGGTTGGTAGACCGGTCGAAACGGGAAACCCGGCGCTCACAAAGGAGCCCCACGCATGCCCACCATAAAAGCCGAGCCCCGAATCGGGACTGCATATGGTGACGCTATACAACGGTTTCGACGCGGGCTACCAAACCCCATCACTGTTTTCCAGTGACCGAGAAACGATATAGCCAACCTCATAGCCGTGTAAGCCGGCGGATTCTGGCGTACGCGTAGGCAACGGCGCAAGGAGTTGTAGCCGGGATGGCGTAACGGATCGTGTAGTTTAAACATTGGTCTTTGATGATGTTTAAGCGCGGGATTGTCTCTGACACTCAGGCGGTTTGACGTCGTCTGGAAGACAGCTTTCGCGAGCAGGCTCGCTCCCACACTGGATCTGCGCCAATCACAAATTATGTGCCCGACACCGAGCCCCTGTAGGAGTGAGCCTGCTCGCGATGAGGCCTTCTTTGCCGACGGAGATCTCACTCAAGCACTGCAGAAACTGCCTACAACTGCGCCAGAATACGCCGACTGGTGCGGGTCGAGGCCAGGTTCTACCGTTTGCCGATCGCTACTCAATCACGCAGACCGGCCAGCATGAATACAACCCCCGCCCGAAAACCCGCTAAACAGAAAATTCGAAATGAGCTGACATTCCTTGATGTTCGGCAAGCCGCACGTGATGGGCAGAACGTGTTCGATAAATTTGTGATCACTGGCAGGCTACCCATCACCAGATGAATCAAAAAAATCGCAGCCTTCGGCAGCTCCTGCACGGTTACTGTAGGAGCTGCCGAAGGCTGCGATCTTTTTATCTTGGAAGCCCGGAAGCGCAAGCTTCCGGGCTATTTATTACCTGTCTGAATTTGATGTCGCTTGGCAGATCGCGTTCGCGAGCAGGCTCGCTCCCACCGGGATCATTTTCGAGCACAAAGAAGGTGGCTACCGCTAATCCAATGTGGGAGCGAGCCTGCTCGCGAAAAAGCCATGACAACCAGCGCAATTATTGAGGCAACTTCAACTTGTCCAGCAACCTATTGACCAACAGTTCGTTGAGCATGATCACCTGTTGCAGCGCCAGCAGTGGTTTGCGTTCCGGGCCGCCTATCGAGTTGGCGATGTTACCGGCCATGGCATGGGCGTATGAAAGCGACTCGCAAGCTTCGACCAACAGGGTTTCGTCATCCAGCGTGGGGTCCACGACATAGACCGGGCGATATTTTGGAGAGCTTGGCGGGGCTGCCAGGTCTTCGGGTTTGAGGTAATAGTCGAGGGCGCGGTCGGTGGCTTCTTTGACTTTTTGCGAGTCGAGATCGGGGCCGTGGGGGATTGGCGGGTTGGGGGTTACTTTGAACATGATGAAACTCCTATCGCAGACTGAAGGAGCCATCACCTTCGCTACCAAACGAGGGTGGCGGCCATACGCGGGTTGGTAGACCGGCTGCAATAGGAACCCGGCGCCCGCGAACGAGCCCCACGCATGACCACCATATAAACCAAGCCCCCAAAAAAGGACGGTCTGAAGGCGTAGACATACGGCCATTACAGACGGGCTACCAAACCCGATCACTGATATTTTTCAGTGACCGAGAAACGATATAGCCAACCTCATAGCCGCGTAAGCCGGCGGATTCTGGCGTAGGCGTAGGCAATGGCGCAAGGAGTTGTAGCCGGGATGGCGTAACGGATCGTGTAGTTTAAACGCGCGAACAAAATCATGTTTACACACAGGAAATGCCGGACCGAGCACGCTTCCGGCTCTTTATCGTGTCAGCGAAATCGCCCCTCACCCTAACCCTCTCCCGGTGGGAGAGGGGACTGAACCGAGGTGTTTGGGAGAGCTACGCCGACGTGCAATACCGCGTTGAACTCAGGCTTTGAAAACCACACATATCGGCCCCCTCTCCCTCGGGAGAGGGCTGGGGTGAGGGGCAGCAGCAACACAAATCAAAAGCCGAACACCCACGCTTTTCACCACTCAATAGGCCGAGTTTCAGCTCGCCTGCTCTTGATCTTGATCCACCGGCGACGTCGGAAGGCTGAGTGGAGGGATTGATCCGGGCGTGGGAGCGCAGCGACCGTTTGGCGCAGCCAAACACATCGAGAGGAGGTGCAGCGAAGCAAACCGGAGGCGATGCGCCCGGATCGATCCCGCAGCGAAGGGACCCCGAGCCCCAGCGAGCGGGCCGAACGTAGGAGCAAGCCTTTTTGGTTACTTTTTCGGCGTTTGGAAAAAGTGACCCGCCGTAAGGGCGGAACCCTAAGCAGCCGTTACCGCAGCAACGGATATGCCCCCAAGAGCAAGATCAACAGCTACCCCCTCACCCCAGCCCTCTCCCCCATGGGGGCGAGGGGGAAAGGGAGCAGATCTTCATGCAACGCAAAAATCCGGCCCGGCTCAAAATCAGTCACGGAGAAATTCAGCCACCTTCTGCGCAGCACCCGCCAAATGATCGGAATGCGTAAAGCCAGAAGCTTTGAGCGGCTTCAAATCATGATCCCCCGCCACCAACCAAAACACCTCAATCCCCGGCGCTAACGAATACCCCTCAACCGCCTCGCGATTCCCCAGAGCATCCCGCTCCCCCTGCACGATCAACGCCCGCGTACGCAATGCAGCCAAATGCTCAACCCGCGGCTTCTCCGGCTTCCCAGCCGCATAAAACGGATACCCCAGACACACCAACGCATCAACACCCAACTCATCCGCCACCAGACTCGCCATCCGCCCGCCCATCGATTTCCCGCCAACCGCCAAAACCCCAGCGACATGACGCCGCACAACCGCAAACACCTCGCGCCAACATTCCTGCAACTTGCCAGCAGGATTCGGCGGCCGCTTCACCCCATCCACCCGCCGCTGCGCCATATAAGGAAACTCAAAGCGCAACACATTCACCCCAAGCCCCGCCAGCCGCCCAGCCATGTCGTTCATCCAATCGCTATCCATCGGCGCCCCCGCCCCGTGCGCCAGAATCAGCGTCGCCGAGGCCTCACCAACAGCGGCATCCCACAGCCACCCATGATCACGCACACACTGCGCCCATTGATCCCCGTCAATACTGGCCTTGTGCTGTTTGTCCATGCTTGCCTCGCTTTTAGTCTGCCTTTAACTCCAGGCGAAGGATTCGCGCCGTTTGCGCGCGCTCACTTCGACTGAACCGTGGATGGGGAACCATGAACACTTCTATCAGTACCGCCTACAACTACAAGGTGGTCCGCCAATTCGCCATTATGACGGTGGTGTGGGGCATCGTCGGCATGGGCCTCGGGGTTTTTCTCGCGGCGCAATTGGTCTGGCCGGAACTCAACTTCAATCTGCCCTGGACCAGTTTCGGCCGTCTGCGCCCGCTGCACACCAACGCGGTGATCTTCGCCTTCGGTGGCTGCGCGCTGTTCGCCAGCTCTTTCTACTCGGTACAACGCACCTGCCAGACGCAATTGTTCGCGCCGAAAATCGCCGCGTTCTGCTTCTGGGGCTGGCAACTTGTGATCCTGCTGGCGGCGATCAGCCTGCCGCTGGGTTACACCAGTTCCAAGGAATACGCCGAGCTGGAATGGCCGATCGACATTCTGATCACCATCGTCTGGGTCGCCTACGCGATCGTGTTCTTCGGCACGATCATGCAGCGCAAGACCAAACACATTTATGTCGGCAACTGGTTCTTCGGCGCGTTCATCATCACCGTGGCGATTCTGCACATCGTCAATAACCTTGAGTTGCCGGTGAGTTTCACCAAGTCTTACTCGGTGTACGCCGGTGCCACCGACGCGATGGTGCAGTGGTGGTACGGCCACAACGCTGTGGGCTTTTTCCTCACCGCCGGTTTCCTCGGCATGATGTATTACTTCGTGCCGAAACAGGCCGAGCGCCCGGTGTATTCGTATCGCCTGTCGATCGTGCACTTCTGGGCCTTGATCACCCTGTACATCTGGGCCGGCCCGCACCACTTGCACTACACCGCGCTGCCGGACTGGGCACAGTCGCTCGGCATGGTGATGTCGCTGATTCTGCTGGCACCGAGCTGGGGCGGCATGATCAACGGCATGATGACCCTCTCGGGCGCCTGGCATAAGTTGCGCAGCGACCCGATCCTGCGCTTCCTCGTGGTGTCGCTGGCGTTCTACGGCATGTCGACCTTCGAAGGGCCGATGATGGCGATCAAGACCGTCAACGCCCTGTCCCACTACACCGACTGGACCATCGGCCACGTACACGCCGGCGCACTCGGCTGGGTGGCGATGATTTCGATCGGCGCGCTGTACCACATGATCCCGAAAATCTTCGGCAAGGCGCAGATGCACAGCGTCGGCCTGATCAACGCGCACTTCTGGCTGGCGACCATCGGCACCGTGCTCTACATCGCTTCGATGTGGGTCAACGGCATCGCCCAGGGCCTGATGTGGCGCGCGGTCAACGAGGACGGCACGCTGACCTATTCCTTCGTCGAAACCCTGGTGGCCAGCCATCCGGGCTTTGTCGTGCGCCTGATTGGTGGGGCGATTTTCCTCAGCGGCATGTTGCTGATGGCTTACAACACCTGGCGCACCGTGCGGGCCTCGCAGCCTGCCGAAGTCGTCGCTGCCGCGCAGATGGCCTGAGGAGTCCGCCATGAAACACGAAACCATTGAAAAGAACGTCGGCCTGCTGATGCTGCTGATGGTGTTCGCCGTGAGTATCGGCGGCCTGACCCAGATCGTCCCGCTGTTCTTCCAGGACGTCACCAACAAACCGGTGGAAGGCATGAAGCCCTACACCGCACTGCAACTGGAAGGCCGCGACATCTATATCCGCGAAGGCTGCGTCGGCTGCCACTCGCAGATGATCCGCCCGTTCCGCGCCGAAACCGAGCGTTACGGGCACTACTCGGTAGCGGGCGAAAGCGTCTGGGATCATCCGTTCCTGTGGGGTTCGAAACGCACCGGGCCGGACCTCGCTCGCGTTGGCGCGCGCTACTCGGATGACTGGCACCGCGCGCACTTGTACAACCCGCGCAACGTCGTGCCGGAATCGAAGATGCCGGCTTATCCATGGCTGGTCACCCAGGCCGTCGACAGCAGTCACACCGAAACCAAGCTGAAAACCATGCGCACCCTCGGCGTGCCGTATACCGACGACGACGTCAGCGGCGCGGTGGCCAGCCTCAAGGGCAAAACCGAAATGGACGCACTCGTTTCGTATCTGCAAGTGCTCGGCACTGCGATCAAGAGCAAGAGGTGAGCACGATGATCTTTGAGATGAGTGCAGGCCTGATCCGCGGCCTCGGCACGGTCGTGGTGTTCGTCGCCTTCGTTGGTTTGACGCTTTGGGTGTTCAACCGCAAGCGCACCGCGGAATTTGCCGAAGCACGTCTGCTGCCGTTCGCCGACGAGCCGCAAGCTGAAACAACCCAAGCAAATGAGACAAGGAGTACCCGGCCATGACCACCTTCTGGAGTACGTGGATCTGCGTACTGACCATTGGCAGCCTGATCGGCCTGACCTGGCTGTTGATCGGCACGCGCCGGGGCGAGACCAAGGGCAGCGTCGACCAGACCATGGGCCACAGCTTCGACGGCATCGAGGAATACGACAATCCGCTGCCGCAGTGGTGGTTCATGCTGTTCGCCGGCACGCTGGTGTTCTCGGTGGGCTATCTGATCCTCTATCCGGGCCTGGGCAACTGGAAAGGCATCCTGCCCGGTTACGAGGATGGCTGGACCGGCGTGCACGAGTGGGAAAAGGAAATGAACAAGGCAGACGCGCGGTTCGGGCCGATCTTCGCCAAATTCGCTGCCATGCCCGTGGAAGAAGTGGCCAGGGATCCGCAGGCGCTGAAAATGGGCGGTCGCTTGTTCGCCTCCAACTGCTCGGTGTGCCACGGTTCGGATGCCAAAGGCGCGTTCGGCTTCCCCAACCTCGCCGACAGCGACTGGCGCTGGGGCGGCGATGCCGAGACGATCAAGACCACCATCATGGGTGGCCGCATGGCGGCGATGCCGGCCTGGGGCGAAGTGCTCGGCGAAGCCGGGGTGAAAAACGTGGCTGCGTATGTGCGCCACGAACTGGCCGGCCTGCCGCTACCCGCCGACAGCACAGCGGATGTGCAAGCCGGGCAGCAAGCGTTCAGCACTACGTGCGTCGCCTGTCATGGCGCCACCGGCCAGGGCACCGCAGCGATGGGCGCGCCAAACCTGACCCACCCGGCCGGCTTTATCTATGGCACCAGTCTGACCCAACTTGAGCAAACCATTCGCCATGGTCGCCAAGGACACATGCCGGCGCAGAACGAGTTGTTGGGCAACGATAAAGTGCAATTGCTTGCCGCCTATGTGTACAGCCTTAGCCATGGATTGAATACAGAAAGAATGGCAATTGAAGACATAAAGAAATAGATCCTGTGCACACAGCTGCCGCGACTTTTCCGTTGCGGCAGTTTCCCGTCCCATTGCGACGCATTGTCGCACCCCTTCCCACCTCACCTTTCGGTTCGCCTGATTCGGGTCTACGCTTGTTCGAAAGCGGACTGGCGCGTGACAGTTTCAGATCACTCCCGGGCGATGCGTCCGATGAACCGGCTGATGGATTCGCCGCAAGGGCAGGCAGTTGACGGCTGTTGCGCCGATCACCCTCCATCCCCCGATCACGACGTTGAAAAAGACGCCGTCGGCGGCGATCCGAACCCTGCGCTTTTTTCACTCACTGCGACATTTTGACAGGGGCCATTTTTGACCCTACGCGGCGCATGGAAAGGCCGCAGAATCAGCGTTGGAAAGCATTGACCCGGGTCATGGCGCGTTGCAATGACCCCCTGCTCTCTGCATACTTGCGGCCGATTCCAATCCTAATAAAACACCCAAACCGTGGAACCTTAGAATGAGCACAGCAATCAGTCCGACTGCTTATAACTATAAGGTAGTCCGCCAGTTCGCCATCATGACGGTGGTCTGGGGGATCCTTGGCATGGGGCTCGGTGTCTTCATTGCCTCGCAACTGGTCTGGCCGGAATTGAACTTCGGTCTGCCGTGGACGAGCTTTGGACGCCTGCGCCCGTTGCACACAAACCTGGTGATTTTCGCCTTCGGCGGTTGTGCACTGTTTGCCACCTCCTACTATGTCGTGCAGCGAACCTGCCAGACGCGACTGATTTCCGACAGCCTCGCGGCCTTCACCTTCTGGGGCTGGCAAGCGGTCATCGTCGGCGCCATCGTTACCTTGCCGCTGGGTTACACCACCACCAAGGAATACGCGGAACTGGAATGGCCGATCGCCATTTTGCTGGCCATTGTCTGGATCTCCTACGGACTGGTGTTCTTCGGCACTATCACCAAGCGCAAAACCAAGCACATCTATGTCGGCAACTGGTTCTACGGCGCGTTCATCGTCGTGACCGCGATGCTGCACATCGTCAACCACATGTCGCTGCCGGTCAGCCTGTTCAAGTCGTACTCGGCCTACTCGGGCGCGACCGACGCGATGATCCAGTGGTGGTACGGCCACAACGCGGTGGGCTTCTTCCTGACCACCGGTTTCCTCGGGATGATGTACTACTTCGTGCCGAAACAGGCCGAACGTCCGATCTATTCCTATCGTCTGTCGATCGTGCACTTCTGGGCGCTGATCACTCTGTACATCTGGGCCGGCCCGCACCACCTGCACTACACCGCCCTGCCGGACTGGGCCCAATCGCTGGGCATGGCGATGTCGATCATCCTTCTGGCGCCAAGCTGGGGCGGCATGATCAACGGCATGATGACCCTGTCGGGCGCCTGGCATAAATTGCGCACCGACCCGATCCTGCGCTTCCTCGTGGTATCGCTGGCGTTCTACGGTATGTCGACCTTCGAAGGGCCGATGATGGCGATCAAGACCGTCAACTCGCTCTCGCACTACACCGACTGGACTATCGGCCACGTACACGCCGGCGCGCTCGGCTGGGTGGCGATGATTTCCATCGGCGCGATCTATCACATGATCCCGAAATTGTTCGGCCGGGCGCAGATGCACAGCGTCGGGCTGATCAACGCGCACTTCTGGCTCGCGACCATCGGCACCGTGCTCTACATCGCCTCGATGTGGGTCAACGGCATCACCCAGGGCCTGATGTGGCGTGCAATCAACGATGACGGCACCCTCACCTACTCGTTCGTCGAAGCACTGCAGGCCAGCCACCCGGGCTTCATCGTCCGCGCGCTGGGCGGCGCTTTCTTTGCCAGCGGCATGCTGCTGATGGCTTACAACGTGTACCGCACCGTCCGTGCGTCGGATCCGGTTGAAGCCGAAGCCGCCGCCAAGATTGCCGTCGTTGGAGCTCACTGATGAAGCATGAAGCTGTCGAGAAGAATATTGGCCTGCTGGCCTTCTTCATGGTCATCGCCGTCAGCGTCGGTGGCCTGACCCAAATCGTTCCGCTGTTCTTCCAGGACGTCACCAACAAGCCGGTCGAGGGCATGAAGCCTCGCACGGCGCTGGAACTGGAAGGCCGCGACGTGTACATCGCCAACGGTTGTGTCGGCTGCCACTCGCAGATGATCCGCCCGTTCCGCGCTGAAACCGAACGCTATGGCCACTATTCGGTTGCCGGTGAAAGCGTCTGGGACCACCCGTTCCTGTGGGGTTCCAAACGTACCGGTCCGGATCTGGCCCGTGTGGGCGGTCGTTACTCCGATGACTGGCAACGTGCGCACTTGTACAACCCGCGCAATGTGGTCCCCGAGTCGAAAATGCCGGCTTACCCGTTCCTCGTGGAAAACAAGCTCGACGGCAAGGAAACCGCAAAGAAAATGGAAGTGTTGCGCACCCTCGGCGTGCCTTATACCGACGAAGACATCGCCGGTGCTCAGGACGCCGTGAAGGGCAAGACCGAAATGGACGCGCTGGTGGCCTATCTGCAAGGCCTGGGCACCATCATCAAAAGCAAACGGTGAATCTGATGGATATCGGGATGATTCGAGGCCTGGGCACCGTTGTCGTGATGGTGGCCTTCATCGGTCTGGCCTTGTGGGTGTTCAGCCCCAAGCGCAAGTCGGAGTTTGACGACGCGACCATGTTGCCTTTTGCAGATGATCCCGAAGCCATCAAGCACGTCGAGCAAGCTTCTAGGAGTAACAAAGAATGACTACATTCTGGAGTCTGTACGTCACAGTCCTCAGTCTCGGTACGATCTTCGCACTGACCTGGCTGCTGCTGTCGACCCGCAAGGGCCAGCGCAGCGAACAGACGGACGAGACGGTCGGCCACTCCTTCGACGGGATCGAGGAGTACGACAACCCGCTGCCGAAATGGTGGTTCATGCTGTTCGTTGGCACCATCATTTTTGCCTTGGGTTATCTGGTGCTGTACCCGGGCCTGGGCAACTGGAAAGGTCTGTTGCCGGGTTACAACTATCTGGATACCGAGAAGCAGACCGCGTTCGCCAATGGCCAGACCGGCTGGACCGGCGTCCACGAGTGGGAAAAGGAAATGGCCCGTTCGGACGCTCGCTTCGGTCCGATCTTCGCCAAGTTCGCGGCAATGCCGATCGAAGAAGTCGCCAAGGACCCGCAAGCACTGAAGATGGGTGGCCGTCTGTTCGCATCCAACTGCTCGGTGTGCCACGGTTCCGACGCCAAGGGCGCCTATGGCTTCCCCAACCTGACCGACGCCGACTGGCGCTGGGGCGGTGAGCCGGAAACCATCAAGACCACTATCATGGGCGGCCGCCACGCGGTGATGCCGGCGTGGGCGGAAGTGATCGGCGAGCAAGGCGTGGCCGACGTAGCGGCCTTCGTGGTGACCAACCTCGACGGGCGCAAACTGCCGGAAGGCACCAAGGCCGACCCGGCCAATGGCGGCAAACTCTTCGCCGCCAATTGCGTGGCCTGCCACGGCCCTGCCGGTAAAGGCACGCCGGCCATGGGCGCGCCTGACCTGACCCATCCGGGCGCATTCATCTACGGCTCGAGCTTCGCGCAACTGCAACAGACCATCCGTTACGGCCGTCAGGGCCAGATGCCGGCGCAGGAACAGCTGCAGGGCAACGACAAGGTTCACTTGCTGGCTGCGTATGTTTACAGCTTGTCGCATGGGGAAAAAGCACCGGAAGCAAAGGCTGAATAAGTCCAACGCTTGAAGCATAAAAAGGCCCCGCCAATGAGAATTGGCGGGGCCTTTTTTTTGGTGGCATTCATGATTCGAAACGGTTACTCAATGGACCTGAGCAGAGATGCACGGTAGGTTTTTTCGCCCCGATAAGCCATATCGGGACCACTTCAAGGATGAAGATCGAATGTCGAAAGCTGACCTGATAAAACTGCAAAATCCGCCTCAACCCAGCTCAACCGATAGGGCAAGGTTCGAACGAATATCTGTTAAACCGTTACTCGAGGTATCGCACAAAACCATGAACAGCCCAGGTAACGGTGGCGGGCTCGACGGCCTCGGGGGCGGTAGATTGCTCTGACAAGGGCAGCAAAAACACCGAATTCAAGTCCATATCCAGCGCCTCGCGCCTCGGCGGGAGGCGCTCTAACCGGTGCCCTTATGAAAGTGACAAACCGATCGTCCTCGACCCGCCTTTCCGATTGCGGGGAAAATCTCAAAGTAGTAACGTTCCTACATCAGAATTTCTGGAGGCCAAACATGATGGCCATCACCACCATTTCCAGCCGCGAGTTCAATCAGGACACCAGTGCAGCCAAAAAAGCCACACATCAAGGTCCAGTTATCATTACTGACCGAGGCAGGCCTGCCCACGTATTGCTCAGCATCGAGGAGTATCAAAAACTGACTGGGTGCCAGACCAGCATCGTTGAGCTACTGGCGATGCCGAATGCGGCTGAAATCGAATTCGAACCCGAGCGCGCCGTCATCTCTCCTCGCAGCGTGGACCTTTCCTGATGTTTCTACTGGATACTAATGTAGTTTCCGAACTGCGGAAATCCCAAGCCAACCAGCATGTAGTGACATGGGCAAAAAGCATTCCACCGGCCAGCCTGTATCTATCCGCAATCACTGTACTGGAACTGGAAACCGGGGTTCTACGTATAGAACGTCGTGATCCTTCACAAGGCCAGCTGCTGCGCAACTGGCTGGAACATCGCGTCAAACCGGCGTTCTCTGGAAGAATCCTGCCTGTCGATACCAGCGTCGCCACCCGGTGCGCACAATTGCATGTTCCCGACCGCAGCAGTGAATGCGACGCCTTGATCGCCGCCACCGCGCTTGTGCACGGGCTTACGTTGGTGACCCGTAACATTGCGGACTTTCAACTCAGCGGCGTCCATCTGATCAACCCATGGATCGCTGCCAATAATTGATTGATGAATACCCCGCCCTATCACCGGCGGGGCTTTTCATCGGCGTTGGGCAAAAACCGAATGCACTGGCGTGGTGTCGATCAGAGTCCGCTCACGCCATTGGTTGTTCTCCACCAGATAGATCTGCAACTGCTTGCGATCCTCGGTAAAGCTCGCAGTCAGGTAGGTCTGCTGGGACGTACTGCCGCTCAGGTACATCGGCACACTGCCTGCCAGTAGGCATCAATGTCATCTGTGTGCAAATGGCCGGCAAAGATCGCCGTCACCTGGTATTTGTTGACCATGTCACGGAAACGGTTCAGTTGCTCGGGGCTGCCCTTGTGCCTCAGCGGTTTATGCATATTGATGATGATTGCATAGCCCTGAGCTCGCGCTAACCTGAGATCTGTCTCAAGCCAGTCCAGTGCGTCTGTGATTTCGAATGTCGTCGGGTTCAGCGCATGGGCAATCCGTGTGGTGTAGGTCGGCTCGTTATTGAGCTGGACCAAGTGCACTTCGCCGACATTTTTCGAATAGGCGAGACTGCCGGAATACGTTTTGCTCAGAAAGCCGCTACTAATCTCCAGATCGAAGTTATCGACTTTACCTTCATGATGTTCTTTGAACTGGACGATGCTGCCTGCTGCACAGCTATTACTGAAACAGTCATCGACATTATTTTCATAGTCGTGGTTACCCAGCCCGTACAAGTAGTCACCACCGAAATACTTGTTCAATGCCGCCTTCATGTAAGACCGCTGCCAGCCATGACCAAAAGCGGTGATATCGCCATTGATCATCAACGGCACCTGCGCTAGCGAGCCGTGTTGATTCCTGAATTCGGCAATGCTTGCAAGTTGGCTGTCAACCAGCCATTCCAGCGTTCCTTGAATTCGGAATCGGATTCGGGTTGGCGACTATCGGTCTTGTCTGTCCACGGATATTGAGTGTCTGAAGCAAAGACCATGTGTTTTGGCATGCCAGCAGCCTGAGCAGTAATAGCCGAAGCTATCAGACAAGCACCCATAAAGATGCTCACGAGTTTATTCAAAGCCATGTTTTAAATTCCATTTCAATTAATTTTCAATACTCAAAATGATTTTCGCGAAAACAGAACTTATTCAAATACAGCAAAAACCTGAAAGTCTTCCCGAACAACAATCAAATGAATATATTTCAGACCGGACAACTTACAACATACAGTTCAGTAAAAACCTGGTGCTTACTGCTAAATCTGGCACCGCGGCAATAATGACCGACTGCTTATTATTCAACTTGCGAAATCAACAACGGTAGCGTGCACAGTCAATTGAACGATGGAACTAGCCGCCTCGGCAAAACCGTCCATACTCAACAAGTCAATTGATCTGCATCAGGCTTTTCTGCAATCGCTACACCATCTGCATTTTTTACCCAACGCGACCAAAGGTCGCACCCTTGAGGCAGAGCGGCAGGCGTATCATCGCGCTACTGCAACAGCCCTTTTTGACCTCGGTTGGCACGTATCGACCGAGGCATTTTTCCACTGCCGTGGGATGCAATGATGAGCAATCAGATTCCGGTACACGACGTCACGCCGCCGAGCAAGAACGCGAACAACAGCGTCGATCTTTATGCCTCACGAGAAAAAATCTACACCCGTGCCTTCACCGGCCTGTTCCGCAATCTGCGGATGCTCGGCGGTGCGGCGTTGTTTCTGCTGTATTTCGGTACGGTGTGGCTGAACTGGGGCGGCCACCAGGCGGTGTGGTGGAACCTGCCGGAGCGCAAGTTCTTCATCTTCGGCGCGACATTCTGGCCGCAGGATTTCATCCTGCTCTCGGGCCTGTTGATCATTGCCGCGTTCGGCCTGTTCTTCATCACCGTTTATGCCGGCCGGGTCTGGTGCGGCTATACCTGCCCGCAGAGCGTGTGGACGTGGATTTTCATGTGGTGCGAAAAGGTCACCGAAGGCGACCGCAACCAGCGCATCAAGCTCGACAAGGCGCCGATGAGCGCCAACAAATTCCTGCGCAAACTGGCCAAGCACTCGCTGTGGCTGCTGATCGGCTTTGTCACCGGCATGACCTTTGTTGGCTACTTCTCGCCGATCCGCGAACTGGTCATCGAGTTCTTCACCGGCCAGGCCGATGGCTGGTCGTATTTCTGGGTCGGTTTTTTCACCCTCGCCACGTACGGCAATGCCGGTTGGCTGCGTGAGCAAGTGTGCATTTACATGTGCCCGTATGCGCGCTTCCAGAGCGTGATGTTCGACAAGGACACGCTGATCGTTTCCTACGACCCGCGCCGTGGCGAAAGCCGTGGCCCGCGCAAGAAAGGCATCGACTACAAGGCCCTGGGGCTGGGCGATTGCATCGACTGCACGATGTGCGTGCAGGTCTGCCCGACCGGCATCGACATCCGCGATGGCCTGCAGATCGAGTGCATCGGCTGCGCCGCGTGCATCGACGCCTGCGACAGCATCATGGACAAGATGGATTACCCGCGCGGGCTGATCAGCTACACCACCGAACACAACCTCTCCGGGCAGAAAACCCATAAACTGCGCCCGCGCCTGATCGGCTACGCCGTGGTGCTGCTGGCGATGATCAGCCTGTTGGTCGGCGCGTTCTTCATGCGCTCGCTGGTCGGTTTCGACGTCAGCAAGGACCGCGTGCTGTACCGCGAAAACGCCGAAGGGCGGATCGAAAACGTCTACAGCCTGAAGATCATGAACAAGGATCAGCGCGACCACACCTACCTGCTGCAAGCCGAGGGCCTGCCGGACCTGCGCCTGCAAGGCAAACGCGAGATCAAGGTTGCTGCCGGGGACATCGTCAGCATGCCGGTCGAATTGTCGAGCGCACCGGAACAACTGCCATCGAGCACCAACGAGGTGAAATTCATCCTCAAGGACGCCGATGACGACAGCGTCCACGTTGAAGCCAAGAGCCGATTCATCGGCCCACAAATCCGTTGAGAGAATTTTGAACATGCCCGCTGCAAACGCCGCAAGTCCTTGGTACAAGCACCTCTGGCCGTGGATCATCATCGCGATTCTGGCCTGCTCGGTGGCCTTGACCCTGTCCATGGTGACCATCGCGGTGAACAACCCGGACAACCTGGTCAACGACAACTATTACGAAGCGGGCAAAGGCATCAACCGTTCACTGGACCGTGAACTGCTGGCGCAAACCCTGAAACTGCGCGCGGCGGTGCATCTGGATGAGGTGACCGGCGAAGTCGACCTGCGTTTGAGCGGTGACAGCCAGCCGCAAACCCTGGAACTGAACCTGATCTCGCCGACCCAGCCGGAGAAGGATCGCAAGATCGTTCTGACCCGCAGTGACAGCGAGAGCAGGCGCTACATTGGCCAGTTGAGCGACAAGGTCGAAGGGCGGCGCTTTGTCGAGTTGCTCGGCAGTCAGGATGAACACGTGTGGCGCATGTTCGAAGAAGAACTGGTCAGCCATGACAAGGAACTGCTGCTGGGTGATGAGCCATTGCAGGGTGCGGAAGACCTGAAGAAGTGAATCAAGGTCTAGAGCCCCTCACCCTAGCCCTCTCCCTGAGGGAGAGGAGACTGATCTCGGCTGCCTGGAAGCGTGGCGTATGACAGTGACAATGTCGGCGACTGAAGCCGCTTTTCCGGCTCACACCGATCGGCTCCCTCTCCCTCCGGGAGAGGGCTGGGGTGAGGGCAAGCGGATACACCCAATGCAAGGGCTCACACCCTCAACGATGCCATGACCACCCCACTTGCCTGCTACCACTGCGCCCTGCCCGTCCCGTCCGGCAGCCGCTTCACCGCCGTCGTCCTCGGGCAGGCCCGTGAGTTCTGCTGCCCGGGCTGTCAGGCGGTGGCCGAAGCCATCGTCGCCGGGGGTCTGGAAAGTTATTACCAGCATCGCAGCGAAGCCTCGGCCAATCCCGAAGCGCTGCCGGTGCAACTGAGCGATGAACTGGCGCTGTACGACCGCGCCGACGTGCAACAACCCTTCGTTCGACATGAAGGCGATGTGGCCGAAACCACCTTGTTGATGGAAGGCATCAGTTGCGCCGCCTGCGGCTGGCTGATCGAGAAACACCTGCGCACCCTGCCCGCCGTCGCCGAGGCGCGGCTGAACCTGTCCAACCATCGCCTGCACGTGCGCTGGGCCGACGCTCAACTGCCGCTGAGCCAGATCCTCGCTGAGTTGCGCCACATAGGTTACGCCGCCCATCCCTATCAAGCCGACCGCGCCAGCGAACAACTGGCCAGCGAGAATCGCCTGGCCCTGCGCCAACTCGGCGTCGCCGGGTTGCTGTGGTTTCAGGCGATGATGGCAACCATGGCCACCTGGCCGGAATTCAACATCGACCTCAGCCCCGAACTGCATACGATTCTGCGCTGGGTCGCGCTGTTTCTGACCACGCCGATCGTGTTCTACAGCTGCGCGCCGTTCTTCAAAGGCGCGATGCGCGACCTGCGCACCCGCCACCTGACCATGGACGTCTCGGTGTCGCTGGCAATCGGCAGCGCCTACATCGCCGGGATCTGGACATCGATCACCGGGGTCGGCGAGCTGTACTTCGATGCGGTCGGCATGTTTGCGCTGTTTCTGCTTGCCGGACGTTATCTGGAACGCCGCGCCCGCGAGCGCACCGCCGCTGCCACTGCGCAACTGGTCAATCTGTTGCCGGCCTCGTGCCTGCGCCTCGATGCGAATGGTCAGAGCGAGCGCATCCTGCTCAGCGAACTGCGTCTCGGCGAGCGGATTCTGGTGCAGCCGGGCTCGATTCTGCCGGCGGACGGCAAGATCATCGACGGCCAGTCGAGCATCGATGAATCGCTGCTGACTGGCGAATACCTGCCGCAGCCACGCACGCCGGGTGATGCGGTCACCGCAGGCACCCTCAACGTCGAAGGCGCGTTGACCGTGCAAGTGCAGGCGCTCGGGCAAGACACGCGTCTGTCCGCCATCGTGCGCCTGCTCGATCGCGCTCAGGCGGAGAAACCGCGCCTGGCGGAAATCGCCGACCGCGCCGCGCAATGGTTTCTGCTGTTGTCGCTGATTGCGGCGGCAATGATCGGCGTGCTGTGGTGGCAACTGGATTCATCGCGGGCGTTCTGGATTGTTCTCGCCATGCTGGTGGCGACCTGCCCGTGCGCACTGTCGCTGGCGACGCCGACCGCCCTCACCGCCGCCACCGGCACGCTGCACAAACTCGGGCTGCTGTTGACACGCGGGCACGTGCTGGAAGGCCTGAACCAGATCGACACGGTGATCTTCGACAAGACCGGTACGCTCACTGAAGGTCGCTTGGTGCTGCGATCGATTCGTCCGCTCGGCACGCTCGACAGCGAGCAATGCCTGAGCCTTGCCGCCGCGCTGGAAAACCGCTCCGAACACCCGATTGCCCGGGCCTTCGGCCGCGCACCGCTGGCCGCTGAAGACGTGCACAGCAGCCCGGGCCTGGGCCTTGAAGGCATGGTCGGTGAACACCGCTTGCGCATCGGTCAGGCGTCATTCGCCTGTGCCCTGAGCGGCGCGGCGTTGCCGGCGATGCCCGACGAGGCCGGGCAATGGCTGCTGCTCGCCGACACCCACGGGCCGCTGGCGTGGCTGGTCCTCGATGATCGCCTGCGTGATGACGCCCCCGCCCTGCTCGCGGCCTGCAAAGCGCGGGGCTGGCGTACGTTGCTGTTGTCCGGCGACAGTTCGCCGATGGTCGCCAGTGTCGCCGCCGAACTGGGTATCGACGAGGCCCGCGGCGGTTTGCGCCCCGATGACAAACTGCAAGTGCTGCAGCAACTGCACAAGGAAGGGCGCAAGGTGCTGATGCTCGGCGACGGCGTCAACGACGTGCCGGTGCTGGCGGCGGCGGACATCAGCGTGGCGATGGGCTCGGCCACCGATCTGGCGAAAACCAGCGCCGATGCGGTGTTGCTGTCCAACCGTCTCGGCGCCCTGGTGCAAGCTTTCACACTGGCGCGGCGCACCCGCAGGGTAATCATCGAAAACCTGCTGTGGGCGGCGCTGTACAATGGCCTCATGTTGCCGTTCGCCGCCCTCGGCTGGATCACTCCGGTGTGGGCGGCGGTCGGCATGTCGATCAGTTCGCTGACCGTGGTGCTCAACGCCCTGCGCCTGACTCGCCTGACTCGCCTGCCGAGCGCGCCGGTCGTCGGCAGCCCGACCCACACCCGCCCGCTGCCGGCCTGAGCCGCGCGGGCCTGGAGTTACCGATGCCAGCTCTCTACGTGATGATTCCCGCTGCCTTGCTGATCGTCGCCATCGCCGTGTACATCTTCTTCTGGGCGGTGGACAGCGGCCAGTACGACGACCTCGACGGCCCGGCCCACAGCATCCTCTTTGACGATCAGGACCCCAACCACACCGCCGCGGTGGACGAAGCCAACGCCGGCAAACCGGACGACAAGGCGCCACCCCATGCTTGAGCTGGCGCCCCTGCTGGTTTCGGCACTGATCCTCGGCCTGCTCGGTGGCGGCCATTGCCTGGGTATGTGCGGGGGGCTAATGGGCGCGCTGACCCTGGCGATCCCCAAGGAACAGCGCAGCCGGCGCTTTCGCCTGTTGCTGGCTTACAACCTCGGGCGGGTTCTCAGTTACGCCACGGCGGGATTGCTGATCGGCCTGGCCGGCTGGGCCGTCGCCAACAGCCCGGCGGCGCTGTTCATGCGCGTGCTGGCCGGGCTGCTGCTGATCGCCATGGGTTTGTACCTGGCCGGTTGGTGGAGCGGGCTGACCCGTATCGAAGCGCTTGGGCGTGGTTTGTGGCGCTTCATTCAACCGGTGGCGAACCGTTTGCTTCCGGTGTCCAGTTTGCCGCGAGCCTTGCTGCTCGGTGCGCTGTGGGGCTGGCTGCCGTGCGGACTGGTTTACAGCACGCTGTTGTGGAGCGCGAGTCAGGGCAACGCGCTGGACAGTGCGCTGTTGATGCTTGCGTTCGGCCTCGGCACCTGGCCGGTGCTGCTCGCCACCGGGCTGGCGGCTGAACGGGTCACCGCGATCCTGCGCAAACGCAGCGTGCGCATGGCCGGTGGTTTGTTGGTGATTTTGTTTGGCCTGTGGACCTTGCCCGGGCCGCATCAACATTGGCTCATGGGGCATTAGGTCGGCGGTGCGGCGTTTGCGAGCAGGCTCACACAAGAACAATTCGCCGTAGTAGAAATCTGAAAGCCGCGTTGTTCAACAGGATGAGCGTTAGCTCGGCTATAGCGCATGAAACATCAAAAGCCCCTCACCCTAGCCCTCTCCCGGAGGGAGAGGGGACTGACCGAGGTGTTTGGGCGGGATACGCCGACCTGAGATACCCATTTGAATGTAGGTTTTGAACACCACACAAACCGGCTCCCTCTCCCTCGGGAGAGGGCTGGGGTGAGGGGCATCAACAACGCAAATCAAAAGCCGAACACCCACGCATTTCCACCACTCAATAGGCCGAGTGTCAGCTCGCCTGCTCTTGATCTTGATCCACGGGCGACTTCGGAAGGCTGAGTGGAGGGATTGATCCGGGGGTGGGAGCGCCGCGACCGTACGACGCAGTCGTACACAACGGGAGGAGGTGCAGCGAAGCAAACCGGAGACGCTGCGCCCTGATCGATCCCGCAGCGAAGGAACCCGAGCGCGCGAGGGCCGAACGCAGGAGCAAGCCTTTTCGGTTACCTTTTCGGCGTTTGGAAAAGGTGACTCGCCGTAAGGGCGAAACCGCCAGCCGCAGCACCGCAAAAACCGGATATGCCCCCCCTTGATGCAAATCAACATGCCACACCAGGCACCCCGATAGACTCACCACACTGCCAGCCTATCCCGGGGGAATGCCCGCATGCTCGACGCCATTCGTTGGGACTCTGATCTGATCCGCCGTTACGATCTGGCGGGGCCGCGCTACACCTCGTACCCGACTGCCGTGCAATTTCACGGTCAGGTCGGCACCTTCGACCTGTTCCACGCCCTGCGCGACAGCCGCAAGGCCCAGCGGCCGTTGTCGCTGTACGTGCATGTGCCGTTCTGCGCGAACATTTGCTACTACTGCGCCTGCAACAAAGTCATCACCAAGGATCGCGGCCGCGCGCAGCCGTATCTGCAACGTCTCGAGCAGGAAATCCAGTTGATCGCCTGCCACCTCGACCCGGCGCAAAAAGTCGAGCAACTGCATTTCGGTGGCGGCACGCCGACCTTTCTCAGCCACGACGAACTGCGCCAACTGATGGCGCACCTGCGCAAGCATTTCAATTTGCTCAACGATGATTCGGGCGATTACGGCATTGAAATCGACCCGCGCGAAGCCGACTGGTCGACCATGGGTCTGTTGCGAGAACTGGGTTTCAACCGGGTCAGCATTGGCCTGCAAGACCTTGACCCGGCGGTGCAGCGCGCGGTCAATCGCCTGCAAAGTCTGGAAGAGACGCGCGCGGTGATCGATGCGGCGCGAACCCTGCAATTTCGCTCGATCAACATCGATCTGATCTACGGCCTGCCGAAGCAGACCCCGGACAACTTCGCCCGCACCGTCGACGAAGTGATCAGCCTGCAACCGGATCGCCTCTCGGTGTTCAACTACGCGCATTTGCCGGAGCGCTTCATGCCGCAACGGCGGATCAACAGCAGTGAATTACCGAGCCCGGCGCAGAAGCTGGAGATGCTGCAGCGCACCATTGAGCAACTGACCGCTGCCGGTTACCGCTACATCGGCATGGACCACTTCGCCCTGCCCGATGACGAGTTGGCGATCGCTCAGGAAGAACACACCCTGCAACGCAATTTCCAGGGTTACACCACCCACGGCCATTGCGATCTGATTGGTCTGGGCGTGTCGGCGATCAGCCAGATTGGCGATCTGTACTGCCAGAACAGCAGCGACCTCAACGCCTATCAGAACAGCCTCCTCAGCGCGCAACTGGCGACCAGTCGCGGCCTGATATGCAACGCCGACGATCGCTTGCGTCGCGCGGTGATTCAGCAGCTGATCTGCAATTTCGAACTCGAATTCGCTGAAATCGAGCAGCAGTTCAACATCGATTTTCAGGGCTATTTCGGAGTGCTGTGGCCGCAGTTGCAAGGCATGGCCGAAGATGGCCTGCTCAGACTCGAGCGCGAACGCATCGAGGTATTGCCGGCTGGCCGATTGCTGGTGCGCTCGGTGTGCATGGTCTTCGATGCGTACCTGGAACAGCAGAACCGCCAGCGTTTCTCGCGGGTGATCTAAGGCTTGGTCAGCAAGGAGCCGACCTTGAGATTCTGATCAGGATTCAACGCCGACTGGTTCATCACTTTCGACAAGGCGAGGTTGGCGGTGATCAGGCCACTGTTGAGGGCGGCAATGGCACCGCGCAGTGCGGCGAGCTTGTTGATCTTTTCTTCGGTGGACAGGGTTCTGTCGGACATGACCGCCGCCATGCGCGCTTTCTTTTCGATAATTTCTTTCTGGATTTTGCGGATCATCTTCAGCAACTGCTGGATGTTCTCCGGCAAGCCGCTGTTGTCGATGTCGCTGTTCTCGCCGCCGACAGCAGCGGATTTGGCGATGGCCGCGCCGGACAGCGACACTTTGACGCCCTCGACCAAGGTCGGGGTTGCCGTACGCGACAAGTCGTCATCGCGGTCGATTGCAACGTCGGGACTGATTACCTCGAGCGCGGCAGCAACGCCGCTGCTACCGGGGCCTAACGTGCCAATGGCGGTCATCGGAGCCTTCCCTGGATGAATGCAGATAGTTGTTTATCGGCCGCAGGTGCTGCGGCTTTATGTCTGTGGGACAACGCCGCCGCGTGCTGGCCTGAATGTCCTTGCGTGGGTTACCCTTACGGCTTATGTGTGTTTTCCCACAAGGATTGAAGAAATGTCCGAGCCAGTCAAACTGCGCGCTCACACCCAGGCCCACTGCAAGCATTGCAGCCTGGCCCCGCTCTGCCTGCCACTTTCGCTGAATCTGGAAGACATGGATGCGCTGGACGAAATCGTTAAACGCGGCCGCCCGCTGAAAAAAGGTGAATTCCTCTTTCGCCAGGGCGACACCTTCGATTCCGTTTATGCAGTACGCTCCGGCGCTCTGAAAACCTTCAGCCTGAGCGATGCCGGCGAAGAGCAACTGACTGGCTTCCACCTGCCAAGCGAACTGGTCGGGCTGTCGGGCATGGACACCGAGAAACACCCGGTGTCGGCCCAGGCGCTGGAGACTACTTCGG
Source organism: Pseudomonas sp. 1L-B-1-E-C1 (assembly GCF_057291835.1). Taxonomy (NCBI): domain Bacteria; kingdom Pseudomonadati; phylum Pseudomonadota; class Gammaproteobacteria; order Pseudomonadales; family Pseudomonadaceae; genus Pseudomonas; species Pseudomonas sp. 1L-B-1-E-C1. Next base: position 228,699 of record NZ_JBXAWN010000011.1, read on the forward strand.
TCTGCGAAATCCCCTTCGAACGCCTCGACGAACTGGCCCTGCAATTGCCGCAACTGCGCCGCCAGTTGATGCGGGTGATGAGCCGCGAGATCCGCGACGATCAGCAAATGATGTTGCTGCTGTCGAAGAAGACCGCTGACGAGCGCATCGCCACTTTTCTGGTCAACCTGTCGGCACGCTTCCGCGCTCGCGGCTTCTCGGCCAACCAGTTCCGCCTGAGCATGTCGCGCAATGAAATCGGCAATTACCTGGGCCTGGCGGTGGAAACCGTGTCGCGGGTGTTCACGCGCTTTCAGCAGAACGAGCTGATTGCCGCCGAGGGCAAGGAGATCCATATCCTCGACCCAATCCAGCTGTGCGCGCTGGCCGGCGGTTCGATCGAAGGCTGATCACGACCCGCGGTTGAGCGAATCGTTTCAGCCGCGGGTATACTGCGCCGTTTGCAGCCCTGCCAGGACACCCCGATGGTCTTCGACTCCTTCGACATCAAATCCCTGATCCGCCCCGTGATCGACTTCCCCAAGCCGGGCGTGATCTTTCGCGACATCACCCCGTTGTTCCAGTCGCCGACGGCCCTGCGCCTGGTGATGGACAGCTTCGCCCATCGCTACGTCGAAGCCGACTTCACCCACATCGGCGCCATGGATGCCCGTGGCTTTCTGATCGGTTCGGTGTTGGCCTACCAGTTGAACAAGCCGCTGGTGCTGTTCCGCAAGCAAGGCAAATTGCCGGCGGACGTGCTGGCTGAAGGTTACGCAACCGAATACGGCGAAGCGTTTCTGGAAGTGCACGCCGACAGCCTGTGTGAAGGCGATTCGGTGGTGATGTTCGATGACCTGATCGCTACTGGCGGCACGCTGATCGCCGCGGCCAACCTGATTCGCCGCATGGGCGCGCGGGTGCATGAAGCGGCGGCGATCATCGATCTGCCAGAGCTGCAAGGCTCGCAGCGTCTGGAGGACATGGGTATTCCTACCTTCTGCCTGACGCAGTTTGCGTTGACCGATAAATAATCAAGATCAAAAGATCGCAGCCTTCGGCAGCTCCTACACAGGGATCCGCATTTCCCTGTAGGAGCTGCCGAAGGCTGCGATCTTTTGCTTTTAGAGCCCCATCTGCTTGCTGATGATTTCGTTCATCACCTCCCGCGTCCCGCCACCAATCGACAGAATGCGGTTATCCCGATACAGCCGCTCCACCAGGCTTTCACGCATATAACCGAGCCCGCCGAGAATCTGCACGGCTTCGGTGGTGATCCGGTCGGAGGTGTCGGTGGCGAAGTTCTTCGCCATGGAAATCTCCTTGATCACGCTCTGCCCCGCCGCCATTTTCGCCGCTTGCCGATAAGTGAACTCCCGGGACACTTCCAGCGCTGTGGCCATTTCGGCGAGGCGATGTTTGATCACCTGAAATTTGCCGATGGGTTTGCCGAACGCCTCACGTTCGCGCGCCCATTTCAAACTCTCCTCCAGCGCCAATTGCGCCGTCATGTTGGCCATCAGCGCCAGCGCCAGCCGTTCGCTCTGGAAATTGCCCATGATGCAGGCAAAGCCCATGTTCTCTGCGCCGATCAAGTTTCCTACAGGCACGCGGCAATCGTCGAAGAACAATTCAGCGGTGTCCGACGCCCACCAGCCCATTTTCTTCAGTTGCCGACCGACGCTGAAACCTGGGGTGCCCTTCTCGATCAGCAACAGGCTGATGCCGCCGAAGCCCGGCGCACCGGTGCGCACCGCGACGGTGTAGAAATCCGCGCGCACGCCGCTGGTGATAAAGGTTTTGCTGCCAGTGACCCGGTAGCAATCGCCGTCGCGCACGGCACGGGTTTGCAGGTTGGCGACGTCGGAACCGCCACCGGGCTCGGTCACGGCCAAGGCGCTGATCTTCTCGCCGCTGAGCACTTGGGGGACGACCCGCTCTCGTACTTCAGGCCGCGCCCATTTGACGATCGGCGGCAAACCGATATCCAGCGAGCCCAGCCCCGCTACGAAGCCGCCAGAGCCACAGCGCATTAGTTCTTCACTGGCGGCGACCTTGGCGAACAGATCGCCTTCATGGCTGCCACCGAGCGCCTCGGGATAGCCGATGCCGAGAATGCCCGCCGCTCCGGCCTTGAGGTACAGCTCACGGGGAAAGCTTTCGGCTTCTTCCCACTCATCGATGCCCGGCAGGATCTCGCGTTCGACGAAACGTCTGACACTGTCGCGGACCAATTGGTGGCTGGGGTCGAAGTATTCCTGAAAGGCAGGCATGGGCGAGCTCCACGGAAGGGTTCGCCGACGTTAACCGAGCGCTTGCTTGGTATTCAAGATGCAGAAGATCAAAAGATCGCAGCCTTCGGCGGCTCCTACATTGGAATGCGTTCCCTTGTAGGAGCTGCCGAAGGCTGCGATCTTTTGATTTTTATCAGAGGGAAATCGGTTTGCGCCCGGCAAACGAATGCGCCAGCGTGCCGCCGTCGACCAGCTCCAGCTCACCGCCCAGCGGTACGCCGTGGGCAATCCGCGAAGCGATCAGGCCTTTGTTCTGCAACAACTGCGCGATGTAATGGGCGGTGGCCTCGCCTTCGACCGTCGGGTTGGTGGCGAGAATGACTTCGGTAAACGTCCCGGCCTCTTCAATCCGCGCCATCAATTGCGGAATGCCGATCGCTTCCGGTCCCAATCCGTCCAGCGGCGACAAATGCCCCTTGAGAACAAAATAGCGGCCACGGAAGCCGGTCTGTTCCACCGCATAAACGTCCATCGGCCCTTCGACTACACACAGCAGCGTGTCATCGCGGCGCGGGTCGGCGCATTGCGGACACAAGTCGTCCTCGGTCAGCGTGCGGCACTGGCGGCAATGGCCGACGCCTTCCATGGCCTGGCTCAAGGCCTGGGCCAGGCGCGTGCCGCCGCTGCGATCACGTTCGAGCAACTGCAACGCCATGCGCTGAGCGGTTTTCTGACCCACGCCCGGCAAGGTGCGCAGGGCGTCGATCAGTTGGCGAATCAAAGGGCTGAAGCTCATGGGTAAACAGTCCGACTAAACAACGAGACGCGGTTTATACCCGCGCCTCTGGCCAGCGTCAAATCCTCAGTCCTGGGCGACCCGGACCACCAGTTTGCCGAAGTTGCGCCCTTCCAGCAGACCGATAAACGCTTCGGGCGCCTGCTCCAGGCCTTCGACCACGTCCTCGCGGAATTTCACCTTGCCGTCGCGAACCCACGGCACCATGTGGCTGATGAATTCCGGCTGACGATCACCGTAGTCGTCGAAGACGATGAAACCCTGGATACGCACACGTTTGGTCAACAGCGTGCGTTGCAACAGGGGCAGGCGATCCGGTCCAGTGGGTGCCTCGGCAGCGTTGTAGCCGGCGATCAGACCGCACAACGGGATGCGCGCCTTGGGGTTGAGCAATGGCACCACCGCGTCGAAGACATGGCCGCCGACGTTCTCATAATAAATGTCGATGCCGTTGGGGCAGGCCTTGGCCAGTTGCTCGGCAAAGTCATCGGCCTTGTGGTCGATGCAGGCATCGAAACCCAATTCCTCGACCACGTATTTGCATTTCTCGGCACCGCCAGCCACGCCAACTGCACGCAGGCCTTTGATCTTCGCCACTTGCCCGACCACCGAGCCGACGGCGCCGGACGCCGCAGCCACCACCAGGGTTTCGCCTTCTTTCGGCTGACCGATGTCCATCAGCCCCATGTACGCGGTCATGCCCGGCATGCCCAGTACGCCGAGAGCCATCGACGGACTCGGCAGACCGGCGGGAATCGGCATGATGTTGCGGCCGTCGCTGATGCTGTGGCTTTGCCAGCCAGTCGCACCCACCACCAGATCGCCGGTGTGGAATTTCGGATGATTGGATTGCTCGACCCGGCTGACCGCGCCGCCGGTCATGACTTCGCCGATTTGCACTGGCGCAGCGTAGGACGGTGCGTCGCTCATGCGTCCGCGCATGTACGGATCAAGCGACAGGTACAGGGTTTTCAGCAGCACCTGACCGTCCTGCAGATCCGGCAAGGCCTCGCGCTCGAGACGGAAGTTTTCCGGAGTCGGCGCACCAGTCGGGCGCGAGGCGAGGACGAAGCGTTGGTTAAGGGTGAGAGGGTCGGACATGTCGGCGTCTCCTGTGAATGGGGAATTCAGCGAGTATAGGGAGCAGACCGTTAAGGTTTTTGGGCGTTCGATGTTTCGCACTGCACCCCATTCATGCAGGAGCTGCGGAACGCTGCGATCTGTTGATCTTGCTTGTAAAACAACAGAATCAAAAGATCGCAGCCTCGTTTCACTCGACAGCTCCTACAGCGTGCGGTGTTACTGGGCCAGAAACAAAAATGCCAGGCGCGATGCCTGGCATTTTGTGTAGCTCATCTGCCGCGCAGTGGCGAATCAGAACGGCAGCTTCATACCCGCTGGCAGGTTCATGCCGGCGGTCATGCTGCCCATTTTTTCCTGGCTGTTGGCTTCGATCTTGCGCACGGCGTCGTTGACGGCGGCGGCGACTACGGCTTCCAGCATCTCTTTGTCATCTTCGCTCAGGCCTTCGACCAGGCTTGGGTCGATGCTCACGCTTTTAACGTCGTGACGACCGGTCATCACCACGGTGACCATGTCGCCGCCGGCCTTGCCGGTGACTTCGGCGTTGGCCAGTTCTTCCTGCATCTTGGCCATTTTTTCCTGCATCTGCTGCGCCTGCTTCATCAGGCCGGCCATGCCACCTTTCATCATGGGAATCACCTCAAACGTACTTGGATAAAACAGCGCCCGGCCCTCGTGGCCGAGCACCTTCAGTTATTAGCCTTGGGTGACCAAGGCGTCGACAGGTTCAATAGTATCGCTTCGCACCACCGCACCGAACTGCTGAACCATCTGCTGGATGAACGGATCACCATGGATCGATTCCTCCGCCTCGCGCTGGCGATTGGCGCGGCGGCGGGAGGCGGCCTGGGCCGGGGTTTCCTGCTCGGGCTTGATCAGCTCGATGGTCAGCGTCAGCGTGCGCCCGTGGAACTGGTTCAACGCATCGTTGAGACGCCGTTGTTGCGTGGCGTTGAACAGTGCGCTGTGGGCAGGATCAAGGTGCATCAGCCAATGATCGCCATCGACCGCAATCAACGTGCAGTTGGCGGCGATGCTGCCGGTCATGCCGGAAATCGGCAATTTCGGGAACAGCTCCAGCCATTGCAGGGCGAGACCGGTTGCCGGCGCGGCGGCAGGTTCCGGCTCGGGCTCGGGTTCAGGGTCGGCGGCGTGTTCGCTGGCCAGTTCGTCGAGGTAGCTATAGGCCGAATCCATGTCCGGCTCGATGTAGTCCTCGTCCAGCGGCGGTTCGTCGTCGAGGTCGATGCCCGGGGTGGCTGCGTCGACGTCAGCGACGGACGGCTCGGGAATCGGCGCGGCGGCCCACTCCGGCGCATCCGGCACCACACTGTCCGGGGTCGGCAGCGGCATCGGCGGCAATTCCGGCTGCTCGCCAGCGGTTTCCAGCACCGGTTCGACGGCGGGTTGCTGAACGGGCGCAGGTTCGGGCTCGACTTCTACCGGGTCGTTCCACGGCACATCGACCACAGCTTCGACGGCGACGGGCTCAGGCTCCGGTTGCGCTTCGACCACCGGCGCCACAAGTTCTGGCTCGGGAGTCGGCGCCGCTACCGGTGCGGGAGCAGGTGCCGGCGCAACAGCCGCAGCGACCACCGGCGCAGGCTTCGGCGCGGCAGCCACTGAGTTTGCGGAATCAACTGTGGCCTGGCTGATCCCCACTGGCTTTAGCGGTTGCCTCGGCGCGTCCGCGGTATCCGCCGGGCGGAACGCCAGCATCCGCAGCAAGACCATTTCGAAACCGCCACGGGGGTCCGGCGCCAGCGGCAAGTCGCGGCGACCAATCAGACCCATCTGGTAATAGAACTGCACGTCTTCGGCCGGCAACGCCTGGGCCAGGGCCAATACGCGATCACGGTCGCCGTGGCCATTGTCGACGCCTTCCGGCAACGCCTGAGCGATGGCCACACGGTGCAGCACGTTGAGAATTTCCGAGAGCACGCCGTTCCAGTCCGGGCCTTGCTCGGCCAGATGCCGCACGGCTTCGAGCAGCGCCTTGGCATCGCCCTCGATCAGCGAATGCAGCACGTCATAGACCTGACCGTGATCCAGCGTGCCGAGCATGGCCCGCACGTCGGTCGCGAGGACCTTGCCTTCACCGAACGCGATGGCCTGATCGGTCAGGCTCATGGCGTCGCGCATCGAGCCATCGGCGGCGCGGCCGAGCAGCCACAGTGCATCGTCTTCGAACGGGACGTTTTCCGCCGTGAGCACGTGGGTCAAATGCTCGACCACACGCTCGGGCGTCATGTTCTTCAGGGAGAACTGCAGGCAGCGCGAAAGAATAGTTGCCGGAAGTTTCTGCGGATCGGTGGTCGCCAGGATGAACTTGACGTAGGGCGGCGGCTCTTCGAGGGTTTTCAGCAGCGCATTGAAGGAATGGCTGGAAAGCATGTGCACTTCGTCGATCAGATAGACCTTGAAGCGCCCACGACTTGGCGCGTACTGCACGTTATCGAGCAGTTCGCGGGTGTCTTCGACTTTGGTGCGGCTGGCGGCGTCGATTTCGATCAGATCGACAAAACGGCCCTCATCGATCTCGCGGCACACCGAGCATTCGCCGCAGGGGCTGGAGGTGATACCGGTCTCGCAGTTCAGGCACTTGGCAATGATCCGCGCAATGGTGGTCTTGCCGACCCCGCGCGTCCCGGTGAAAAGGTAGGCGTGGTGCAGCCGTTGGCTGTCCAAGGCATTGATCAGAGCCTTGAGCACATGGGTCTGGCCGACCATTTCGCGGAACGAGCGCGGACGCCATTTACGTGCAAGAACCTGATAACTCATCGAAAACCGTCGCAGCGAAGGAAGCAGAAGCGGCTAATGCTAGCGGAGCAAGGGCAAAATTGCATCCGGTGTCCTCGTCTAATATGGCTAAGCTGCATCAGCAGAGGCTTTTATCGGCTCGGGACGGCGAATGACCGGAGCGTTTATGCGGTGGGCCCTGGGGGCATTGCTGGGAATCAGCCTCAACGCGATGGCCGCACAAGCGCCGTTGCGCTTCGCCGTGCCGGATAGCTGGGCGATGCCGATGGTGCAACTTCAAGGCGGCAGACCGACCCAGGGCATCCTGCACGACATCCTGCTCAGTCTGGCGACCCAGGTTGGCGCACCGGCGCAATTCATCGTCCTGCCGCGCGCGCGGGTCCAGAGCGCCATGGAACACGGCGACATCGATGTGCGCTGCTATGCCGCACAGTCGTGGCTGCCGAATCAGTCCGGCGATTACATCTGGAGCGTGCCGCTGTGGTTTCAGCGTGACCTGCTGGTCAGCCGCGAAGATCAATCGGCGCAGATCAATCCCGCCGATCTGCCGCGACAGGCCATCGGCACCGTCCTCGGTTACAGCTACCCGACCCTGCAATCACTGTTCGACGCCGACCGGTTGCAACGCGAAGACGCGCGCAATCAGGAACAGGTGCTGGAAAAGCTCCTCGCCGGACGCTATCGCTACGCGGTAAGCAATCAGTGGACGCTGGACTGGATCAATCAGCGCCTGTTGCCGGAGCAGCAGTTGCGAGGGGTCGCGGTGCTGCAGGAACAGCATATCGGCTGCTATGTCAGGAACGACCCGAAAGTGCCGGTGCAGCGGATTCTGCGGACGTTGCTGCGGATGAAAATGTCCGGCGAGATAGACGACATCATCCGGCTCTACACCGGCAGCTCTTCAACCACACCCTAACCCCTGTGGGAGCGAGCCTGCTCGCGAAAGCGTTGTGTAAGGCCACTCAGATGTTGAACGTGCCGACGCCTTCGCGAGCAGGCTCGCTCCCACAGGGTTGGCCGCTCAATAACCGTGCGATTCGCGGAATTTCGGCTCGCGGCTGTGGTGATAATCGATCCATTCCACCACGTCATAAGGCAGGTACAGCTGCTGCCGGGCGCGGGACACGGCGATGTACACGGCGCAGATGCGCTGATCGAACTCATAGGCGTCCTTGAATTTCTCATTGCTGAGCAAGGCCCGCGTCAACAGCACGCGCCTGAACTCCATGCCGCCGGCCTGCTCGGCCATCATCAACAGACAGGCCTTGCCCGGCTCGATGATCCTCTGGCTCAGTCGGGTCAGGTCGGCAATCCTGAAGCCTTCTTGCAGCTGCGCTTCGATCCACAGAAAGGCTTCATCGAAGCGGTTGGCCTCGCGCACTTGCCGCCAATCGGCCATGTCGCTGAAATACGGGTGCGGCCCTTTCTCGCTGGAGCCGGCATTGTAGAAGTCGCGGCGGAACAGCTCGATAGCGGTGGTCATGAAATGCTTGATGTCGTCCTGCGCTTCCCGGTCGGGAAAACTGAAGGCGCAATTGCAATCGTGCAGGTGGATGGCCCACATCATCGTGTCCCACGGTGACGCGGTCAACACCACGCAACCCTCGGGCGGTACGAAGGCTTGCGGGTAGTACTCGATATCGACGTCAGCATGGCGAGCACCTTCAAACGGCACTTTGCTCTTCTGCGTGTGGCGCGAGATCAGCGGATTGACCAGGCGCTCGACGTTGCGCCCCGAGCGCACCGAATAGCAGATATCGCTCTGGCGCACTTCACGCTTGCGCTTGAGCGGCTCGCCCTTGGCCCGCTGATATTCATCGCCGAGGGTGATCAGCACCTGCTTCCCGCGCTCGATGATCTGCAACAGCGATGCCGGCACATCCTGGCTTTCGTCGATGATCACATGGGTGTAGCGCGGCGGGACGCGGCAACCGGCCAGACTGGCGCGCTTGATCATCAACAACGTCTGAAATCCGCTCTGGCTGGCCCAGGCCGGGTTGGCTTCGAGATAGACCCACAGGCGACTGGAGTACTCCAGCAGCGCTTGCGAGTCTGCGCCGGTCAAAGGCTGCTGGAAATGTGGCAGATGCCTGGCGGACAGCGTGTGATCTCTTGATGCGCAATACAGCTCCAGCACGCGCAGACAGACCTCAAGGGTGCCCTGCCCGTCGTGGTGGCGAAAGCCGAACATATTCAGTTCCTGCGCCAGCGCCTGCTTGCTCGGGATCCGCGCTGGCGTCCTGGCCATATGCAACCGGGGGCCTAGCAACTGGGCCTGGGCAAAGTCGAAAAAGGTCTGGCCAATTTCCGTGTCGTGCACTTGCATGATGTGCTTGCGCAGCGTCGCCAGTTTTGCCGGGGTACGCGCCAACACCAGGGTTCGCTTCGAGCGCAGGCATTCGATCAGCGCGCTGAGCATGTAGCTCTTGCCGATCCCCGCATAACCCTGCACGTGCAGGTCTTCGTCGAGATTGGCGCGAAAGGTCCGCAGCAGCTTGTCCTGCGCGGCGCTTAACCAGTGCTCACGCTCGCGCGGTGTGACCATTTGCTGACTGAACGGGTTGTTCTGTTTCTGATGGCGAATCTTGTAGTCGACATCCCATTGCCCGTCGGGCAACAGGTATTCCTGCGCAGTGACTTCGTCAGCCATGAGAAAACGCAGGTTCAGGCCCTTGAGTGCATTGAGGCCGAAATACAACTTGCGCGAATCGAACAATCGCCGCGCCTCGGAAATCAGTCCCGTCGATCCAGAGCGCCGGGAGGTGACGGACCAGTCAATGAGTCGGGCGAGAATTTTCTCTGCCGCGCTGGCGCTCAAATCCTGTTCCGCTGCCTGGGCGAGGTTCTGGATAACCAGCACCGCCGCCAGTTCCGGGTCAGACAGGTCGGCCAGTGCCGCTTCACCCTCGGGCTGCAACAACGCCATACATGCATCATGGCTGATCGGTAGAAGTACCGGGGTGGCCAAATCAAAATGTTCCGGGTGCATACAACCTCGCCGCCTGGGCTTTGACACAACACCAGATCAGTCCTGGTCATTCTCGTCGCGCAGTTCATGGGTGGGCGGCAAGCATCCCTCATTGCCGGCCTCGGGGTGGATCCGCAGCTCGAAGAAGTAGTCGCCCAGCGTCCCGGACATGCCGCGTCGATCTGCGCAGTCAGTCACCGAGCCCGCATCGATCTGTGCCTGCACTTCGTAGAGCGCCATTTCCAGCAGTTTGCGCAGGTGTTCAGGGCTTTTAGCGGTGGCGTGCAGTTGCACGTGGTACTTGCCGGACTCCGACTCGGTGATGGCTGGCTGCGCCTCCACTTCGACCGGCTGCGCCGTTTCTTCAACCGCGTTGAACACGGTCGAAGCCGCCAGAATCGCGGCATGCTCTTCATCCATCAGGTCGAGCACTCGCGACAGCTCCAGCGTGCGCTCGGGCTGTTCCTGCATCTGCGCTTTGACTTCCAGACGACGTAACTGCCATTCGCGCAGTTTTTCCCGGGTCAGATCGTCAATTTCACCCACTTGCCTTACCTCTCGATGCCAGGCGAGGGAGTATGCCACTGTTCGGTGTCGGCAGCCGCACGGGCAACGAAACGCTGCGCTGCTCATCTGAGCGTTTCTGATAGCGGATCAACGCCAAAAGCCAAATCGCAGGCATAAAAAAACCGCAGTGGGCGAAACCCATGCAGTTCTGTCTGAAACCTTGGCTGGTTCGTTAAGGTGGTGCCCCCACCAGCCACACCCCGGCACACAATGTTCCCGCTGTGGCTGCTGCCTTCCGGCTCTGACCAGGTTCACGGGTAATCGTTGCGGGGGGACCGATGGGGTCACCATAACGACGCTTGCCTGTCGGCGAGCCGCGCCATTGTACCTGTCTGAGATGAAGTTACAACCGTTGGTTGCAGATAAAAAACATGAACGGGTTCAAGGACATAAAGATCGCAGCCTGCGGCAGCTCCTACAGGGCCAGGACTTCGTCTGCGCGACCGCCCGCCTGCTGGATCACCAGATGAATGAAGTGCAGCTTGGCGATTGCCGCTGCTGGCAGTACGAACGGGTAGAAATCCGGCTGGCCCATGCTGCGCGACAGTTCGTTGAGCATGCCGGCCAGTTCGATCCATGCGTTGACGAATGACAGAAACGCGCTCCCGCCGGGATGCTCGGGGTCGTACAGAGTGCTGGTCGGAAACGGCTGGTAGTCGAAATCCATTTCCCGTGCGCTCATGCCGAAGCCCAGCGCGGTGTCCACCGCGTCCATCATGTGCAGGTAATGCGCCCAGGTTTCCGCCCAGTCTTCCCACGGGTGCATGGTTGCGTAGGCGCTGACGTAGTGTTGCGGCCAGTCCAGTGGCGCGCCTTGCTGATAATGCCGGTCCAGCGCCTCGGCGTAACTGGCACGCTCATCGCCGAACAGGTTGCGAAATGCGCCGAGCCAGGGACCGTTGGCGATGAGGCGATCCCAGTAATAGTGGCCGACCTCGTGGCGAAAATGCCCGAGCAGCGTGCGATAGGGCTCGTGCATCTGCGCCCTGATCTGCTCGCGATGGGCATCGTCGGCTTCCTGGATATCGAGGGTGATGAGGCCATTGGCGTGGCCGGTCATCGGCGCATTGCCCTGCAAGTCGACTCCAATGAAGTCGAACGCCAGCCCGGTTTCTTCATCCATGGTTTTCGGGATCACCGGCAGGCCGAGAGTGATCAGTTGCGCGACCAGGCGGCGCTTGGCGATTTCGACCTTGCGCCAGCGCTCAGGGTTCTCCGCAACGGACAGGTCGGGGATTGTGCGGTTGAGGCTGCAAGCGATGCACAAGGTATCGTGATCGTTGGCCGGCAGCAGCCAGTTGCAGGCGGCGGGCATGTCGAGGTTGGCGCAGCGGCGGAACAGGCCGGCGTCGGGATCGACGTCGAGCGTCCAGGTGCCCTCTTCCGGCCCCGGTTGCAGCGAGGTCAGGCGACTTTGTTCGGGTTGATAACCAAGCAAGGCGTTACAGGCCAGGCACTGACTGTTGCGAAAGAACAGCGACTGGCCACAACGGCACGGCCAGACTTTGCTGTTGCGTGAGGATCCGGCCACGAACGGCGCGATGATGCGGGAACTGAGCTGCTCGAAAAAGCGGTGCATGGCGATCTCTCCCTGGGACTGGCCAAGACTAGATCATCCTGACAGCAACATCGTTCCCGCACTTTTCCGGGGTGCAGAGCAAAAGATCGCTGCCTTCGGCAGCTCCTACAGGAGATCAGCAAACATCCACAACTGCGCGGCGAAGCACTTACCGTGCAGGAGCTGCCGCAGGCTGCGATCTTCTGATCTTAAACGGCGACGCCGTGGGTTTTGAGGAAGGCGATAAACGCTTCTTCGTCCATGACCTTCACGCCCAGCTCATTGGCCTTGGTCAGTTTCGATCCGGCACCCGGGCCTGCAACCACGCAATGGGTTTTCGCCGAGACGGAACCGGCGACCTTGGCGCCGAGGCTTTCCAGGTGATCCTTGGCCACATCCCGGCTCATCAGTTCGACCTTGCCCGTCAGCACCCAGGTTTCGCCGGACAATGGCAAACCTTCAACGACTTTCTTCTCGCTCTGCCAATGCATGCCGAAATTGCGCAGTTGTTGCTCAGACTGCTCGGCGAGTTGGCGATTCTCGGGCGAGGCGAAGAACTCGCGCACCGAGTTGGCCTGTTTCTCGGGCAATGCCTGACGCATGTCCAGCCAGTCAGCGTTCATCACCGCCTCGAGTGAACCGAAGCGGTCGGCCAGTTTCTGCGCACCACCGGGGCCGACGAAAGGAATATGCAGCTTGTCGAGCAAGCCGCCTAACGTGGTACTGGCGGCGAACTCCGCACCCAACTCGCCTTGGTCCTGGATCTGCAAACCATGGCCGAGCAATTCGGTAATCACCTGCCGGTTATGCGCATCCTCGAAGAAACTGTGAATCTCGTGCGCCACTTCCAGGCCGACATCCGGCAGGTAGGTCAGCACATGCGGCAAGGCCTGCTGCACGCGCTCCAGTGAACCCAGCGACCGTGCCAGCACCTTGGCTGTTTCTTCGCCGACATCGGGAATGCCGAGGGCGTAGATGAAACGTGCCAGGCTCGGTTGCTTGCTGTCTTCGATGGCTTTGAGAAGCTTGTTGCTCGAGACCTCGGCAAAGCCTTCCAGATCGACGATGTCGTCGAATTTCAGCGCATACAGATCGGCCGGAGAACTGACCAGACCTTCATCGACCAGTTGCTCGACGCTCTTGTCGCCCAGACCTTCGATGTCCATGGCCCGGCGCGAGACGAAGTGGATGATCGCCTGCTTCAGCTGCGCGCCACAGGCCAGTCGGCCGACGCAGCGATACACCGCGCCTTCGCTGAAGGTCTCCTTGCCCTTGCTGCGTTTGACCAGTTGCGTGCGCTCAACGTGGGAGCCGCAGACCGGGCAGCTTTCAGGAATGGCCACCGGGCGCGCGTCATCGGGGCGACGCTCGGTGACCACCTGCACCACTTGCGGAATCACGTCGCCGGCGCGGCGGATGATCACCGTGTCGCCGATCATCAGGCCCAGTCGCGCGACTTCGTCCATGTTGTGCAATGTGGCGTTGGCCACGGTGACGCCAGCGACTTTCACCGGTTTCAGACGCGCCACCGGCGTCACCGCGCCGGTGCGGCCGACCTGGAATTCAACGTCGAGCAGCTCGGTGAGTTCTTCCATCGCCGGGAATTTGTGCGCGATCGCCCAGCGCGGCTCGCGGGCGCGGAAGCCCAGCTCACGCTGATCGGCAATGCTGTTGACCTTGAACACCACACCGTCGATTTCATAAGCCAGCGCATTACGCCGTGCGCCGATGTCGTGGTAGTACGCCAGGCATTCATCGATGCCCTTGGCCAGTTTAAGTTCGTGACTGATCGGCATGCCCCACTTCTGCAACTGCTTGAGGTTGCCGATGTGGGTGTCGGAAATATCGTGGGACACTTGGCCAATGCCGTAGCAACAGAATTCCAGCGGCCGGTTGGCGGTGATCTTCGAATCGAGCTGGCGCAGACTGCCTGCTGCCGCGTTACGCGGGTTGGCGAAGGTCTTGCCGCCGATCTCCAGTTGCGAAGCGTTGAGGCGCTCGAAACCGGCCTTGGACATGAACACTTCGCCGCGTACTTCCAGCGTCGCCGGCCAGCCCTCGCCGTGCAGTTTCAGAGGAATGTTGCGCACGGTGCGCACATTGACGCTGATGTCTTCGCCGGTGGTGCCATCGCCACGGGTAGCACCGCGCACCAGCAAACCGTCCTGATACAAAAGGCTGACCGCCAGGCCATCGAGCTTCGGCTCGCAGCTGTATTCAACCGCCGAGCCGCCACCGAACAGATCGCCCACCGGCACGTCGAGACCTTCGTTGACGCGGCGATCGAACTCGCGCATGTCGGACTCTTCGAAGGCGTTGCCGAGGCTGAGCATCGGGATTTCATGACGCACCTGGGTGAACGCAGTCAGCGCCATGCTGCCGACGCGCTGGGTCGGCGAGTCGCTGGTGATGAGTTCCGGATTGGCCGCTTCCAGCGCCTTGAGCTCGTGGAACAAGCGGTCGTATTCGGCATCCGGAATACTCGGCTCGTCGAGAACGTGGTAGCGATAGTTATGCTGATCCAGCTCAGCGCGCAGCTCTAGAATGCGGGTTTTGGCGGCGGTCATGGGTGTTCTCTCATAAAGCAAAAGAGCAGCCGAGGCTGCTCCAGTTCATTCCATTATCGGCGGCGGGGCCAAAAGATCGCAGCCTCGTTGCACTCGTCAGCTCCTACAGTATCGCGACCCTCTGTAGGAGCTGCCGAAGGCTGCGATCTTTTGATCTGGCCTTAGCGCTTCTGGGTCAATGCGCGGCGTTCGAATTCAACAATGCGCTGACGGTAGTGTTCGATGGTCTGCGCGGTCAGAACACTGCGCTGGTCGTCTTTCAATTCGCCGTTCAGTTCCTGGGACAGCTTGCGTGCTGCCGCCACCATCACGTCGAAGGCCTGCTTCGGATGACGCGGGCCTGGCAGACCGAGGAAGAAGCTCACCGCCGGGGTGCTGAAATGGTCGATGTCGTCCAGATCGAAAATGCCCGGCTTGACCGCGTTGGCCATGGAGAACAGCACTTCGCCGTTGCCGGCCATGCTTTCGTGACGGTGGAAAATGTCCATCTCGCCGAAACGCAGGCCGCTTTCGAGAATGTTCTGCAGCAGCGCAGGGCCTTTGAAGCCGGCCGGGTCGCGGCAGATCACGCTGATCACCAGGACTTCTTCGGCTTGCGGCTGATCCTTTTCCGCCACGGCCGCTGCAGGCTTGCTGTCTTCGGCGAAATCGTCATCACGGCTGCTGAAGCTCGGACCGCCGTCCAGATCGAGGTCGAGGTTCAGGTCGCCCTGCGCCGGACCATTGCTGCCGCGCTTGCCACGTTTCGAACCGGATTCACGCGGCTCGCGGGCTTCGCGGTTGGGCATGCTCACCGACGGCAGATCGTGCTCGTCCAGTTGCGGCTCCTTGTGCGTGTCCAGCACGCGGGCCGGGCCCAACAGCTCGGCGCTGGTGTCCTCGTCCGGCAGATTGGACAGGCTCCGGTCGAGACGGAATTTCAGCTTTCCCTTGCCGCCGCGCATACGGCGCCAGCCATCGAAAAGAATACCGGCTATCACAATGATGCCGATGACGATCAGCCACTCGCGCAGACCGATTTCCATGTAATCCCGTGCCTCTATAAAAAATGCTGAAAAATAAGGGGTTTACACTGCGTAAACCGCTTTAAAACGTGGCGCCAACTCTATGTTCTGACAGGCGTTTTGCCCACGTATACGAAAAATTGACATTAAACTAGCACGACCAAAGACAACTTTACACCGTCTGTCTCATTTGGCTTGCGCGAATATGTCGATTGGCCATCCAGCCGACGTCAGTAAAAAGTCCTACAGACCTGCAAAACTATTCCGACACCACAGCGACTCAGGCATCCACCATCGCCATCGCCTCCTCGACATCCACCGCCACCAGTCGCGAACAACCCGGTTCATGCATGGTCACGCCCATCAACTGCTCGGCCATTTCCATGGCGATCTTGTTGTGGGTGATGTAGATGAACTGCACGGTCTGCGACATCTCTTTGACCAGGCGTGCATAGCGTCCAACGTTAGCGTCATCCAGTGGCGCGTCAACCTCATCGAGCATGCAGAACGGTGCCGGGTTCAACTTGAAGATGGCAAAAACCAGGGCCAGTGCAGTCAGGGCTTTTTCGCCGCCGGAGAGCAAATGGATGGTGCTGTTCTTCTTCCCGGGCGGCTGCGCCATGATCGTCACCCCTGTATCGAGTAGATCTTCGCCCGTCAGTTCCAAATACGCGCGCCCGCCACCGAAAACTTTCGGGAAAAGTGCCTGTAAACCGCCGTTGATCTGATCAAAGGTATCTTTGAAACGGTTACGGGTTTCCTTGTCGATCTTGCGGATGACGTTTTCCAGGGTCTCCAGCGCTTCGACCAGATCGGCGTCCTGCGCATCCAGATAACGTTTACGCTCAGATTGTTGCGTGTATTCATCGATGGCCGCGAGGTTGATCGCACCCAGGCGCTGAATCCGCGCGTTGATCCGTTCGAGTTCTTCTTCGGCTTCGCGTTCACTGGCTTGTGCGGTCAATGTCGCAAGCACGCCGTTGAGATCGTAGCCGTCTTCAAGCAGTTGATCCTGCAAAGCCTTGCGCCGTACGGTCAGGGCTTGCCATTCCATGCGTTGTTGTTCGAGCTGGCCTCGAATCAACTGCGATTGCTGTTCGGCCTGGGTGCGGCGTTTTTCCGCGTCGCGCAATTCACGATCGGCGTCTTCCAGGGCGATCTGCGCAGTCTTGAGTTCTTCATCGACGGTCATGCGCTTGTCGAGCAGTTCTTCGAGTTTCAGACGCAACTCTTCCAGCGGTGCCTCGCCCTCCTCCAGATTCAGACTCAACTGTTCGCGCTTTTCGGTCAGACGCTCGGCCTGCATTTCCAGACGCTCCAGCGCCTGCCGGGTGGAATCGTGCTGGGCACGCAACGAGCCGAGACGCACGGCCAATTGATGGGCGTGATCCTTGTGCTGCCGCGCTTCCTGACGCACGCGGTCGAGGCGTTCGCGCAGGCTGTCGCGCTGGGCCAGCAGCAACTCGCGCTGCTCGGTATCCAGTGCCATGGCGTCCAGCGCTTCCTGCAATTGCATGCGCGCTTCGCCGACCTGTTCGTGCTCAAGCTCACGCTGTTCGGCGAGTTCGACCAGCTCTTCATCGAGCCGGGTGCGGCGCAATGTCAGTTGCTCGGCCTTGGCTTTGCCGGCGGACAACTGCGCTTTCAGTTCGCCTTGCTGGCGCGCTTCGTCCTGCAGCAAACGGCGCAGATGTTCGCGGCCGTTTTCCTGCTGACGCTGTTGCGCACGCAAGGTTTGCAGACGGGTTTCCATGGCCTCGACCGTGGCTTCGCGCTCTTCGCGCTCCAGTTGCAGGTCTTCGATTTCCTGGCCGCGGGCGAGCATGCCGCTTTCCGCTTCGCTGGCGCGACGAACGCGTAAAAAGTGTCGTCCCACCCAATAGCCATCGCGACTGATCAGGCTTTGCCCGGCGCTCAACTGACCGCGCAAGGCCAGCGCCTGTTCAAGGCTGTCGACCGGTTTGACCTGGCCAAGCCACGGCGACAGATCGATCTGCGCCTCGACTTTGTCCAGCAGACTGCCGGCCACCCGCACGCCATCACTGGCCGGGCTGAGCAGGCGCAAATCGCCTTGAGTGAAACCGGACAAATCAAAACCGCTGAAATCGTCGACCAGCACCGCTTGCAGATCGGCGCCGAGCACGGTTTCCACCGCCAGCTCCCAACCGGCCTCGACCTTCAGGCCCTCGGCCAGACGCGGACGCTCGGCAAGATTGTGTTCCTTCAACCATTCAGCAGTGCCGGTGCCCGGATCGAGTGCGGCCTGTTGCAAGGCTTCCAGCGACGCCAAACGACCGTTGAGCCGCTGTAGATCGCCCTGCGCCTGCTGCTGCGCGGTCAACGCCTGCTGTAATTCCTGACGCAGTTGTTCGAGCTTTTCGACCTGCGCTTCTTCGCTGGTCTGCAGATCTTCCAGGGTCGCTTCGGACTCGGCGAGTTGCTCGTTGAGGGCCATGATCGCCGCGTCTTCCGGATCGGCTGAAAGCAACGCGCGCTCTTCGCCGAGGCGTTTCTGCCGATCGGCCAGGCGCTCCATGCTGTTTTCCAGCTGCTGGATCCGCGACTGTTGCACTTCGGCCTGACGGCGCGGTTCGGCAGCGGTCAGGTTGAAAGCGTCCCACTGCTCCTGCCAGCCGTGCATGGTGGTTTCGGCTTCTTCGAGGGCCGCAGCGGCTTCCTCGGCGGCGGCGCTGGTGACTTCCTGCTCGGGGGTGAGCATGTCCAGCTCTTCGCCGAGGGTCAGCAGCAGGGTGCGGTCGTGGCCCAGGTGCGATTCGGTTTCCAGACGCGCGCGTTCGGCTTCCTTCAGATCGTCCTGCAACTGGCGCAGCCGCTGCTGGCCGTGCTGAATGCTCTGCTCGACCCGGGCAATGTCGCCGCCGACCGAATAGAAGCGGCCCTGCACCAGATTGAAGCGTTCGGACAGGTCGTGGTGGCCGTCGCGCAGGCGTTCAATGGCCGCGTCAGCGTTACGCTGTTCAGCGACCAACACTTCGAAGCTGACTTCCTGGTTGCCGATGATCGACTCGCGCTGGCCGACCTGCTCGTTGAGATCCTGCCAGCGCAGGGCCGACAGTTGCGCCTTGAGCTGACGCTCTTCGGATTTGAGTTCCTGGTACTTCTTGGCGGCCTCGGCCTGGCGGTGCAGGCGTTCGAGCTGGCGCTCCAGCTCTTCGCGCAGGTCGGTCAGACGCGCGAGGTTTTCATGGGTGCGGCGGATGCGGTTTTCAGTCTCGCGGCGGCGCTCCTTGTACTTGGAGATGCCCGCTGCTTCTTCGATGAAATTGCGCAGGTCTTCGGGCTTGGATTCGATCAGCTTGGAGATCATCCCCTGTTCGATGATCGAGTAGCTGCGCGGGCCGAGGCCGGTGCCGAGGAAAATGTCGGTGATGTCGCGTCGACGGCATTTGGTGCCGTTGAGGTAATAAGTAGTCTGGCTGTCGCGGGTGACTTTGCGGCGGATGGAAATCTCCGCGTAGGCGGCGTATTCGCCCAGCAGCGTGCCGTCGGAGTTGTCGAACACCAGTTCGATACTGGCCTGGCTCACCGGTTTGCGGCTGGTCGAGCCGTTGAAGATGACGTCGGTCATCGACTCGCCACGGAGGTTCTTCGCCGAACTTTCGCCCATCACCCAGCGCACGGCGTCGATGATGTTCGACTTGCCGCAACCGTTCGGCCCGACGACCGCCGCCATGTTACTGGGGAAGTTCACCGTGGTCGGGTCGACGAAGGACTTGAACCCCGCCAGTTTGATGCACTTTAGCCGCACGCTCAGGCAACCGTCAGCGCAGACACCACCAGATCGCAGCTGCGCTGGGCGTACGCCGTGAGCACGATGCGGATCTGCGGCAAATCACGGGCGAGGACGGCGGCGAGCAGGCGTTCGAACAGTTCGAGGAATTCGCTCATTTCCGCCTTGCGCTGTTCGAGGGCGAGAAAATAAGCGCGGCTCATCGCCGGCTGGAGGTTCTCGACGGTTTCCTGCAGGTACGGATTGTTGGCAAACGGATAGGCGGCGCGCATCACCGCGAAGCTGTCGTCGACGAAGCTGCGGATATCGCCGCGCTCGTAATTGGCGGTCAGGCGCTGCTGGATCTGCACGAACGGCGCCATGTCCGACTGCACTTGCCAGCCATTCGCTACGGAATTGCCGAGCAGGATGTACAGCTCGCTCATCAGCGTGCACAGGCTCTGCACCTTGTGCGGCGTCAGCTCGGTAACATGGGCGCCACGACGCGGCAGGATCGCGATCAGGTGACGGCGCTCGAGGATCAGCAAGGCTTCGCGGACCGAACCGCGACTGACGTTGAGCGCCAGCGTGACCTTCTGTTCCTGGATGCGCTCTCCCGGCTTCATTTCGCCACGAATGATGCGTTCGGCGAGGTGGTGAGCGATTTGCTCGGCGAGGCTGTCCGGCGCCTTGAACGTCATGGTTGTCCTTCAAACTCTATCGATCTGCACAAGCGGCGCAGTGTAGCGCAAATGCACGGTCATGGCGGAGTGCCCACTCAGCGGTTTTTGGCACGAATCCCGCAAAAAAGCGCAGTGACCGATGAAGGTCAATACTGAATAGACACGCTGTTGATCGACGAAATGGATTTTCCTGACCTTTAAGTCAGAAAACCATTGACCGAAAAGTCAGACCTGCTAAATTCGGTTCACGTCGGTTAACAACAATAATGAGTCTGCGAGGCCTTCCGTGATCCAGTTTTTACTTAACCAGGAACTCCGTAGCGAGCATGCCCTGGACCCGAATCTGACCGTGCTCAACTACCTGCGCGAACACGTGGGCAAGCCCGGCACCAAAGAAGGTTGCGCCAGCGGCGACTGCGGCGCCTGCACCGTGGTGGTTGGCGAGTTGCAGACCGATGACACCGGGCGTGAACACATCCGCTATCGCAGCCTCAATTCGTGCCTGACCTTCGTCTCGTCCTTGCACGGCAAACAACTGATCAGCGTCGAAGACCTCAAGCACAAGGGCGAACTGCACAGCGTGCAGAAAGCCATGGTCGAGTGTCACGGTTCGCAGTGCGGCTTCTGCACCCCCGGTTTCGTCATGTCGTTGTTCGCCCTGCAAAAGAACAGCGATGCGCCGGATCAGGCCAAGGCCCACGAAGCGCTGGCCGGCAACCTCTGCCGCTGCACCGGCTACCGGCCGATTCTCGCCGCCGCCGAACAATCCTGCTGCGCCAAGCCTGCGGATCAGTTCGACGCCCGCGAAGCCGAAACCATCGCCCGCCTCAAAGCCATCGCCCCGACCGATATCGGTGAACTCAACAGCGGCGACAAGCGTTGCCTGGTGCCGCTGACCGTCGCCGATCTGGCCGATCTCTATGATGCTTACCCACAAGCCCGGCTGCTCGCTGGCGGCACCGATCTGGCGCTGGAAGTCACCCAGTTCCACCGCACCCTGCCGGTGATGATCTACGTCGGCAACGTCGCGGAAATGAAGCGCATCGAAACCTTCGCCGATCGCATCGAGATCGGCGCCGCCACTGCCCTCTCCGACTGCTATGAAGCGTTGAACGCCGAGTACCCGGACTTCGGCGAATTGCTGCACCGCTTCGCCTCGTTGCAGATCCGCAATCAGGGCACCCTCGGCGGCAACATCGGCAACGCCTCGCCGATCGGTGACTCGCCACCGCTGCTGATCGCCCTCGGCGCGCAGATCGTGCTGTGCAAAGGCGAAACCCGCCGCACGCTGAACCTGGAAGATTACTTCATCGACTATCGCGTCACCGCGCGGCAGGAAAGCGAGTTCATCGAAAAAATCATCGTCCCGCGCGCCAGCGCCGAGCAGTTGTTCCGCGCCTATAAAGTGTCGAAACGTCTGGACGACGATATATCCGCCGTCTGCGCCGCGTTCAATCTGCGCGTGGAAAGCGGCGTGATCGCCGACGCCCGAGTGGCGTTCGGCGGCATGGCGGCGATTCCGAAACGCGCCGCGCATTGCGAAGCCGTGCTGCAAGGCGCGCCCTTCACCAACGCGGTGATCGAGCGTGCCTGCGCCGCGCTGGCCGAAGATTTCACGCCACTCTCGGACTTCCGCGCCAGCAAGGAATATCGCCTGCTCAGCGCGCAGAATCTGCTGCGCAAATACTTCATCGAACTGCAAACACCGCACATCGAGACTCGGGTGACCGCTTATGTCTAACCATCACGCCGTAGAGAAAACTCAGGCTGAGCTGGCCGAACTGTTCGCCCAGGACCTGACCACCGGTGTCGGCCGCAGCGTCAAGCACGACAGCGCCGCCAAGCATGTGTCCGGTGAAGCGCAGTACATCGATGATCGCCTGGAATTCCCCAACCAGTTGCACCTGTATGCACGCCTGTCGGACCGCGCCCACGCGAAAATCCTCAGCATCGACACGCAGCCGTGCTACGCCTTCGAAGGCGTGCGCATTGTCATCACCCACGAAGACGTGCCGGGCCTGAAAGACATCGGCCCGCTGATGCCGGGCGATCCGTTGCTGGCGATCGATGACGTGCAGTTCGTCGGCCAACCGGTGCTAGCGGTCGCGGCGAAAGACCTGGAAACCGCGCGCAAAGCAGCGATGGCAGCAATCATCGAATACGAAGATCTGGAACCAGTGCTCGACGTCGTCGAAGCCCTGCGCAAACGTCACTTCGTGCTCGACAGCCACACCCATCAACGCGGCGACTCGGCCTCGGCGCTGGCCACAGCTGAACACCGCCTCCAGGGCACACTGCACATCGGCGGCCAGGAGCACTTTTATCTGGAGACACAGATCTCCTCGGTGATGCCCACCGAAGACGGCGGCATGATCGTTTATTGCTCGACGCAGAACCCGACCGAAGTGCAGAAACTGGTCGCCGAAGTGCTCGACGTGTCGATGAACAAAATCGTCGTCGACATGCGCCGCATGGGCGGTGGTTTCGGTGGCAAGGAAACCCAGGCCGCCAGCCCGGCGTGCCTGTGCGCGGTGGTGGCGCACCTTACCGGCCAACCGACCAAGATGCGCCTGCCGCGGGTCGAAGACATGCTGATGACCGGCAAGCGCCACCCGTTCTATGTCGAGTACGACGTCGGCTTCGACAGCAGCGGCCGTCTGCACGGGATCAACATGGAGCTGGCCGGCAACTGCGGCTGCTCGCCGGACTTGTCCGCCTCGATCGTTGACCGGGCGATGTTCCACTCGGACAACTCTTACTATCTCGGCGATGCCACCATCAACGGTCACCGTTGCAAGACCAACACCGCGTCGAATACCGCTTATCGCGGTTTCGGTGGCCCGCAGGGCATGGTCGCCATCGAGGAAGTGATGGACGCGATTGCCCGGCACCTGAAGCTCGACCCGCTGGCGGTGCGCAAGGCCAACTATTACGGCAAGACCGAGCGCAACGTCACCCACTACTACCAGACCGTCGAGCACAACATGCTCGAAGAGATGACCGCCGAACTGGAAGAAAGCAGCCAGTACGCCGAGCGCCGCGAAGCGATCCGTCGCTACAACGCCAACAGCCCGATCCTGAAAAAAGGCCTGGCGCTGACCCCGGTGAAATTCGGTATTTCTTTCACTGCCAGTTTCCTCAATCAGGCCGGCGCGCTGATCCACATTTACACCGACGGCAGCATCCACCTGAACCACGGCGGCACGGAAATGGGCCAGGGCCTGAATACCAAAGTTGCCCAGGTCGTGGCCGAAGTGTTCCAGGTCGAAATCGATCGCGTGCAGATCACCGCGACCAACACCGACAAGGTGCCGAACACCTCGCCGACCGCTGCCTCCAGCGGCGCCGACCTGAACGGCAAAGCCGCGCAGAACGCAGCGCAGACCATCAAGCAACGCTTGGTCGAATTCGCTGCGCGACACTACAAGGTCAGCGAAGAAGACGTTGAATTCCGCAACGGCCACGTGCGTGTGCGCGAACAGATCCTGACCTTCGAGGCGCTGGTCCAACAGGCGTATTTCAACCAGGTCTCGCTGTCGAGCACCGGGTTCTACAAGACCCCGAAAATCTACTACGACCGCAGTCAGGCGCGGGGCCGTCCGTTCTATTACTTCGCCTTCGGCGCGGCCTGCTGCGAAGTGATCGTCGACACCCTGACCGGCGAATACAAGATGCTGCGCACCGACATCCTGCATGACGTCGGTGCCTCGCTGAACCCCTCCATCGACATCGGCCAGGTCGAGGGTGGCTTCATTCAGGGCATGGGCTGGCTGACCATGGAAGAACTGGTCTGGAACAACAAAGGCAAGCTGATGACCAACGGCCCGGCCAGCTACAAGATCCCGGCGGTGGCGGACATGCCGCTGGATCTGCGGGTGAAGCTGGTGGAAAACCGCAAGAACCCGGAAGACACGGTGTTCCATTCCAAGGCTGTCGGTGAACCGCCGTTCATGCTCGGCATCGCCGCGTGGTGCGCGATCAAGGATGCCGTGGCGAGCCTCGGTGATTATCAGCACCAACCAAAAATCGACGCCCCGGCCACGCCGGAGCGGGTGTTGTGGGGGTGTGAGCAGATGCGTCAGTTGAAGGCTGTGAAAGCTGTAGAAGCTGAAACCGAGCTGGCTCCGCTCTAGGACCGAGGCGCGGCTTTCGCGAGCAAGCTCGCTCCCACAGGGATATGCATTGCCAATGTGGGAGCGAGCTTGCTCGCGAAGAGGCCGGCATAGACAACGAAGATGTCGAGGTGAACATGTACAACTGGATCGACGCCCTCGCCGACCTGCAGAACCAGGGCGAGCCCTGTGTGCTGGTGACGATCATCGAAGAACTCGGCTCGACGCCACGCAACGCCGGCTCGAAAATGGTCGTCAGCGCCGACCGCCTGTTCGATACCATCGGTGGCGGGCATCTGGAATTCAAAGCCATGCAGATCGCCCGCGAGATGCTCGCCAGCGGCAAGCAGGACACCCATCTGGAGCGCTTCAGCCTCGGCGCCAGCCTCGGCCAGTGCTGCGGCGGCGCCACCGTGTTGCTGTTCGAACCGATGGGCCAGGTGCAGGCGCAGATTGCCGTGTTCGGTGCCGGTCATGTCGGTCGCGCCCTCGTGCCGCTGCTCGCCAGCCTGCCCTGCCGGGTGCGCTGGATCGACTCGCGCGAAGCCGAGTTCCCCGAACACATTCCCCACGGCGTGCGTAAAATCGTCAGCGAAGAACCGGTGGATGAAGTCGATGACCTGCCCGCCGGCAGCTACTGCATCGTCATGACCCACAACCATCAGCTCGACCTGGAGCTGACCGCCGCAATTCTCAAGCGCAACGATTTCACCTGGTTCGGCCTGATCGGCTCGAAAACCAAACGCGCCAAATTCGAACACCGCCTGCGCGATCGTGGTTTCGACCCGAGCGTGGTGCAACGCATGCGTTGCCCGATGGGCATCGGCGAAGTCAAAGGCAAATTGCCTGTGGAAATCGCCATCTCCATCGCCGGCGAAATCATCGCCACCTATAACGCCAGTTTCGGCCAGCACAGCGCCCGCGCCGAACCGATTGCCCGACTGCTGCCCGCCTCGCGCCGCAGTCAGGCGGCCAAACTCAAAGCCTCAAACTGATTAGAGAACCCTCATGCCTCTGACTCGCAAAGCCTACCGCGCCGCCATCCTGCACAGCATTGCCGACCCCGCCGAGGTCGGCATCGAAGCCTCCTATGAATATTTCGAGGATGGCCTGCTGGTGGTCGATGACGGCAAGATCAGCGCCGTCGGCCACGCCAGCGAACTGCTGCCAACCCTGCCGGCGGATATCGAGATCAACCATTATCAGGATGCGCTGATCACCCCGGGCTTTATCGATACGCACATTCACCTGCCGCAAACCGGCATGGTCGGCGCCTACGGCGAGCAACTGCTCGACTGGCTGAACACCTACACCTTCCCCTGCGAAAGCCAGTTTGGCGACAAGGCCCACGCCGACGAAGTGGCCGACATCTTCATCAAGGAACTGCTGCGCAACGGCACCACCACCGCGCTGGTGTTCGGCAGCGTGCACCCGCAATCGGTGAATTCGTTTTTCGAAGCCGCCGAGAAGCTTGACCTGCGCATGATCGCCGGCAAGGTGATGATGGACCGCAATGCCCCGGACTACCTGGTCGATACCGCCGAGTCCAGCTACGTCGACAGCAAGGCGCTGATCGAGCGCTGGCACGGCAAGGGCCGGTTGCACTATGCGGTGACGCCGCGCTTCGCCCCCACCAGCACCCCGGAACAACTGGCCCTCGCCGGGCAACTGCTGACTGAATATCCGGATCTGTACATGCAGACCCACATCAGCGAAAACCTCAAGGAAATCGAGTGGGTCAAAGAGCTGTTCCCGGAGCGCAAGGGCTACCTCGACGTCTACGATCACTACCAGTTGCTCGGCGAGCGCTCGGTGTTCGCTCACGGCGTGCATCTGTGTGACGACGAATGCGCGCGGCTGGCGGAAACCGGCTCGGCGGTCTCGTTCTGCCCGACCTCGAACCTGTTCCTCGGCAGCGGCCTGTTCAACCTGCCGATGGCCGAGAAGCACAAGCTCAATGTCGGCCTCGGCACCGACGTCGGCGGCGGCACCAGTTTCTCGCTGCTGCAGACGCTGAACGAAGCTTACAAGGTGATGCAACTGCAGGGCGCGCGGTTGAGCCCGTTCAAGTCGCTGTATCTGGCGACGCTGGGTGGCGCGCGGGCGCTGCGTCTGGAAGATAAAATTGGCAATCTGCAACCGGGCAGTGACGCCGACTTCCTGGTGCTGGATTACAACGCCACGCCGCTGCTCAGCTATCGCTTGAAGCAGTCCAAGAACATTGCCGAGACGTTGTTCGTGCTGATGACGCTGGGGGATGACCGCACCGTGGCGCAGACGTATGCAGCTGGGTCGCTGGTGCATCAGCGCTAAGCCTTTTCCAAGGCATAAAAAATCCTCCGGTGGTGCACGCCCCGGGGGATTTTTGTTGGCGGTCAGATTGTCTTCGCGAGCAGGCTCGCTCCCACCTTTGAAATGCATTCCCCTGTGGGAGCGAGCCTGCTCGCGAAAGCCGCGACTCGGTTTCAGATCAGAGCTTGGCGCTCGAGCGCCCCGGCTTTTTGGTCTGCAACAAATGCGAGAACACCGCATGCAGATCATCCGACGCACCTTCCTCGTCGAGGTTGAGCTTGCTGTCGATGTGATCCATGTGATGCATCATCAGGTTCACCGCCAACTCGCCGTCGCGCTTCTCGATCGCGTCGATCAGTTGAGTGTGTTCGTCGTACGAGCAGTGCGAACGGTTGCCGCTTTCATACTGGGCAATGATCAGCGAAGTCTGCGAAACCAGGCTGCGCTGGAAGCTGATCAACGGTGCGTTCATCGCCGCTTCCGCCAGTTTCAGGTGGAATTCGCCTGACAGACGAATACCGGCGCCGCGATCGCCACGGGAGAAACTGTCGCGTTCGTCATTGACCATCTGCCGCAGTTCGGCGATCTGCTCGGCGGTGGCGTGTTGCACGGCCAATTCGGTAATGGCGCGTTCGACCAGACGCCGGGCCAGGAAAACCTGACGCGCCTCTTCAACGCTCGGGCTGGCGACCACCGCGCCACGGTTCGGCCGCAACAGCACCACGCCTTCATGGGCCAGACGCGACAGCGCGCGGCGAATGATGGTGCGGCTGACCCCGAAGATTTCCCCCAGCGCTTCTTCGCTCAATTTGGTGCCGGGCGCCAGACGCTGTTCGAGGATGGCCTCGAAGATATGCGCGTAGACAATATCGTCCTGGGTCCCGCTGCGGCCGGCTTTGCCTGGTCGCGGTTGTTTCTTGAGGGGTTGCAACTGTTCGTTCATGGGCACTCGAGTCGGGAAAACTGCGGCGAATAGACCGCGACTGTAATACGGCACAGTAGGTCGCTGGCAAGTATCGCGTAAAAAACAGCGCGATTGTACACAATGAATGGTGGCAACACGACTGTACGGCTGTTTGCGCCTGCGGCTGTATTGCAACGATTCGTAAGGTTTGAGTTTAGGCTTGATCGCAGAATCCGCTGCTTTAACACCACCGGCCCTGTAGGAGCTGCCGAAGGCCGCGATCTTTTGATCTTGCTTCTCAAAATCAAAGTCAAAAGATCGCGGCCTTCGGCAGCTCCTACAGGGATTCGTGTTGAGGCGGACATCTCCATTGGTATAAGGAACACCGCCGTCATGACCGACGCCACCCACGCCCGCCTGCGCCCTCTGGCCGACACTTCGCCTTCCGCCATCGTCGCCGGTTTCATCGCGATGATGACCGGCTACACCAGTTCGCTGGTGCTGATGTTCCAGGCCGGGCAAGCGGCCGGGCTGAGCAGCGGGCAAATTTCCTCGTGGATCTGGGCGATCTCGATCGGCATGGCGGTGTGCTCGATCGGCCTGTCGCTGCGCTATCGCACACCGATCACCATTGCCTGGTCGACCCCCGGCGCGGCGTTGCTGATCACCAGCCTGGGCGGCGTCAGTTACGGCGAGGCGATCGGCGCCTACATTACCTGCGCGGTACTGGTGACGATCTGCGGCCTGACCGGCAGCTTCGAACGGCTGGTGAAAAAGATCCCGGCCTCTTTGGCGGCAGCTCTGCTGGCAGGGATTCTGTTCAAGATTGGCAGCGAAATCTTCGTCGCCGCGCAACACCGTACCGGGCTGGTGCTGGGGATGTTCTTCACCTATCTGCTGGTCAAACGCCTGTCGCCACGCTATGCCGTGCTCGCGGCGCTGCTGATCGGCACTGCGCTGTCGGGCTTTATGGGGTTGCTGGATTTCAACGGCTTTCACCTGGAGGTGGCCACCCCGGTCTGGACCACGCCGCACTTCTCCCTCGCCGCGACCATCAGCATCGGTATTCCGCTGTTCGTGGTGGCGATGACCTCGCAGAACATGCCCGGCATCGCCGTGCTGCGTGCCGATGGCTATAACGTCCCGGCCTCGCCACTGATCACCACCACCGGCATCGCCTCGCTGTTGCTGGCGCCGTTCGGCTCCCACGGCATCAACCTCGCGGCGATCAGCGCGGCGATCTGCACCGGCCCGCATGCCCATGAAGATCGCAACAAGCGCTACACCGCAGCGGTGTGGTGCGGGGTGTTCTACGGGATTGCCGGGGTGTTCGGAGCGACGTTGGCGGCCCTGTTTGCCGCGCTGCCGAAAGAACTGGTGCTGTCGATTGCCGCGCTCGCACTGTTCGGCTCGATCATCAATGGTTTGAGCATCGCCATGAGCGAGGCGAAGGAACGGGAAGCAGCGTTGATCACCTTTATGGTCACCGCGTCGGGGCTGACGCTGTTTTCCATTGGCTCGGCGTTCTGGGGGATCGTTGCGGGGGTGGTGACGCTGGTGATTTTGAATTGGCGTAAAGCCTAGAAGCAAAGATCGCAGCCTTCGGCAGCTCCTACAGGAGACCGCGTTCCCCTGTAGGAGCTGACGAGTGCAACGAGGCTGCGATCTTTTGATCGACGAAAAAAAACGGCGACCCGAAGGTCGCCGTTTTTCAGTATCACTTCGCCGCGTTGATCGGCTTTTCCGGATACCACACGTCCAGCAGCGGGCTGACTTCGTATTTGGTCAGCTCGGAGCGGTTTTTCAGCCAGGCTTCAACGGCAGCGCGCTGCTCTTCGTTGACCGAGCCACGCTTCTGCAGGCATACCAGACCGAAGTCGTCGCCGCCAACATAACCCAGACCGTTGGCTTCCATGGCTTCTTTGATGAATGCTTCGAGGAAAGCGTCAATGGCTTCTTCGGACAAGTCTTCTTTGAAGTCCAGGTTCAGTTCGAAACCCAGCTCTTGAAATTCATCAACGCACAGTTTTTTGCGCAGACGCTGGGAACGGTTAGTCGCCATTGGAACAATCCTCTTAAGTAATAACGGCCGGCACTTTACCAGTTTAAGCCGGCGATTGCCCGACTCTCTGGCCGCTGCGGCCGACCGCCTGTAAAAAAATAACCGATTGGCCGTCCTCGATACGGCACAAGCCGTAACAGCTTGGGGCATAATGCCGACACTTTCATGACCACTGAGGGCCTTTTCATCCATGTCCTCGTCTTTTTCCCCCTCTTTTGCAGGGTTTTATTGCATATGATCAAATCGTTGCGTCCACTGTTTCTCGCCGGCCTTCTTCTGCCTCTGGCCCTGCCTGTCTCCGCTGCCACCATCAACACTTCCCTTACCCCGAACGTCGAAAAAGCCCTCAAGGCCAGCAAGCTGCAGCCCACCGCGCTGTCGCTGGTGATGGTGCCGCTCGACGGTCCGGGCACGCCGACCGTGTACAACGCCGACGTCTCGGTCAATCCGGCCTCGACGATGAAACTGGTCACCACTTACGCGGCGCTGGAAATGCTCGGCCCCAACCATCAGTGGAAAACCGAGTTCTACACCGATGGCGACCTCAGCGGCGGCATCCTCAACGGCAACCTGTACCTCAAGGGTGGCGGTGACCCGAAGCTGAACATGGAAAAACTCTGGCTGCTGATGCGCGACCTGCGCGCCAACGGCGTGACCCAGATCACCGGCGATCTGATCCTCGACCGCAATTTCTTCGTGCAGCCGCAATTGCCGGAATTCAACGATGACGGCAACGACGACAACAAGCCGTTCCTGGTCAAGCCCGATTCGTTGCTGGTCAACCTCAAGGCCCTGCGCTTCGTTGCGCGCAATGACGGGGGCCGGGTGTTGATTTCGGTGGAACCGCCGATTGCCAGCATTCGCATCGAGAACACCGTCAAGGCGCTGCCCTCCAAGCAATGCACCGGCGGCGTGCGCTACAACCCGGTGCCGCAGGCCGATGGCAGCGTGACCGTGACCGTTGGCGGCCAATTGGGCGAAGGCTGCAGTTCACAGACTTACCTGTCGCTGCTCGACCACGCGACCTACACCGCCGGCGCCGTGCGCGCGATCTGGAAGGAACTGGGCGGCAGTATCCAGGGCAAGGATCGTCTGGCGCCAACGCCGAGCAGCGCCAAGTTGCTCGCCCGCGCGTACTCGCCGGATCTGGCCGAGATCATCCGCGACATCAACAAATACAGTAACAACACCATGGCTCAGCAGCTGTTCCTCAGCCTTGGCCAGCGTTTTCGCAACGATGCCGACGGTGATGACGCCCGGGCGGCGCAGCGCGTAGTGCGTCAGTGGCTGGCGAAGAAAGGCATTACCGCGCCGCATCTGGTGATGGAGAACGGCTCTGGCCTGTCGCGGGCCGAGCGGGTCAGCGCACGTGAAATGGCCAACATGCTGCAGGCCGCCTGGCACAGTCCGTATGCCGCCGAATACATCAGTTCGCTGCCGATTGCCGGTACCGACGGCACCATGCGCAAACGTCTGAAAACCACGGCGATGCGCGGCGAAGCCCACGTCAAGACCGGTACTCTGAACACCGTGCGCGCGATCGCCGGGTTCAGCCGTGACGTCAACGGCAACACTTGGGCAGTGGTTGCGATCCTCAACGACAAGGCCCCGTTTGGCGCCTCGTCGGTGCTCGATCAGGTGCTGCTGGATCTGTACAAACAGCCGAAACTGCCGCAGACCGCTTCGGTCTTGTAACCCTCCAAAGCAAAAGATCGCAGCCTTCGGCAGCTCCTACAGGTGTCCGCATAACCCTGTAGGAGCTGCCGAAGGCTGCGATCTTTTGATCTAACCTAACTCCCGCTCAACCCGATCCCGGCCATTCTGCTTCGCCGCATAAACCCCTGAGTCCGCGCGCAACAGCAACGCATCCGCGCCCTCCCCCGGGCGCCAGCTGGCGATGCCGAAACTGGCGGTGACCACGCCAACCACGTCCACCGGCGTGCTGCGCAGGCCTTCCCACAATTCCATTGCCAGCATGTACGCGTGCTCGCCGTCGATGTCCGGGCACAGCACCATGAACTCTTCGCCGCCCAAGCGGCAGAACACGTCGGTGCGGCGCAGGCGATGGCCGATCCGCTCGCACACCGCTTGCAGCACACGGTCGCCGACGGCGTGGCCGTAGTGATCGTTGATGCGTTTGAAATGGTCGATGTCGAGCATGATCACCGACAACTCGCCGCCGCCACGCTCGACCCGAGCCATTTCGGTGGTCAGGCGCTCCTGAAAATAGCGGCGGTTGTGAATGCCGGTCAGCGAATCGGTGATCGACAATGCACGCAATTCTTCTTCCACGCGCTTGAGGTCGGAAATGTCCGAGATGTAGCCGTGCCACAGCACCCCGCCACCCGGCAGCTCCTCCGGTGTCGCCTCGCCGCGCACCCAGCGCAGGCCGCGTTCAGGCAGTTGCACGCGGTACTCCTCACGCCACGGGCTGAGATTTTCCGCCGACTCGCGGATTGAGCTGCGCACACGAATCGCGTCCTGCGGGTGAATGCGGCTGAAAATTGCCTCGGAGTCGAGCAGCAGGACATCCGGCTCCAGTTCGTAGATCTCGCGAATGCCATCGCTGGCATAGATCACGCTGAAGCGCCCGTCGAATTCCATCTTGAATTGGTAGATGCCACCGGGAACATGGGCGCTGAGCTTCTTCAGCAACGTGTCGCGTGCTGCCAGCACTTCGTGCACACGCTTGCGCTCGGTGATGTCGATGCAGATCGCCAGGTGGCCGACCCACAGGCCCTGCTCATCCAGCACCGGCGTGGCGAGCATGTTCACTGGCAGATGACTGCCATCGCTGCGCACCAGCGTCCACTCGCGTGCTTCATGGCCGCCGACTTCGCCGCCCTCGACAAGCATGGCGTGGCAGGTCGGGATGCTTTTTCCGTAACGGGCACCCAACTCGGCAGCACGGGCGGCCAGTTCCCGAGGCAAATGCAGGTTTTCCAGGGTCATCCGCCCGACGACCTCGGCGCTGCTGTAGCCCAGCATCTGCTCGGCGCCGGGGTTGAAGGTGTTGATCACACCGCGCAGATCGGTGGCGATGATGGCGACCTGAGTGGCGGCATTCAACACGCCGCGCAACTGGCCATGAGTACCGCGCAGTTCCTGCTCGCGCTCGTGCAGTTCCTGGGTGCGCACCTGCACCAGGCGCACCGCACGCTGACGCTGACTCACCAGCACGTACAGCAATGCGCTGAGCAGCAGGCTGAGCAAACCGCCCAGAATGATCACGCTACCCACCGAAGAATGATTGGCTTGCATGAACGCGTAGCTTGGCAGGATATCGACCTGATAGTCGTGATCGGCCATGCGCAGCAAACGCGTCGCCGCCAGATCGCCGGGTACCGCCTCGTTGGTCGATTCGAACAGCGCCTCGTGCTGGTCATGGACCGACAGATCGAGAATGCGCACCGACAGATAATCGTGCAAGGCGTCCGGCAACCCGTCGGCGAGCAATTGACGCATGCTGATCACCGCCATGACATAACCGAACGGCTGCGACTCGCCCTGGCGATTGACCGGCGCCAGCAACAACACCCCACGCGCGTAGGACGGCTCGATTCCGACCAGATGCATCGGTTGCGACACGACCAGACTGCCGAGGCGGTCGGCGCGTTGCAGGGTTTCGCGGCGCAAGGGTTGGGCGAGCAAGTCATAACCCAGTGGCGGCGCCAGTCGACTCTGGGTCTGGGTATAGAGAACCGGCACGTATTCGTCGCGCGACTCGGCCAGTCGCAACTCGCCCTTGTCGTCCAGCTCGCGAATGGTAAAGGTGCTCAGGCCTTCTTCACGCACCCGTTGTTCAAAAGCAGTCCGGTCGGCGCCGCTGACTATCGGGGCGTAGGTATAAGCTTGGGTGCGCAACAACAAAGGTCGGGAGTAGCCGTCGAATTCGGCGCGCGACACCGATTCGGAGTTGGTGAAGAACCGGCGCAGACCGTCGAGACGTTGCTCCTGATCCTGAAAGCGTTCGGCGATGCGGCTGTAGCGTTCGTTGGCCAGCAGTTGAAAGCGCTGACGCGATTGTTGCTGGAACTGGTTATGTGTGCCCCACGCCAGCAGCCCGGTGAGAATTCCACCCGCAAGCCATACCAGCAACACGACCAGCCAGGCTGACACGTCTTCGCTGATGAAACCGAGGATTTTCGGGCGCACGGGGTGCAACGGCATAAGCACGACTCACTCCGCCAGATTCCCGGGAAAGACCCCATTGGCGGTGTGTGAGTTATAGCTATTAGCCACTAATTTAGCCAGCACCGCTGGATCCACCGAGCCGTTAAAAATCAACGCTCTGTGGATCCAACCGGCAAGACTGTCAACGAGCCGTGATTTTCCAGGCGCGATGGATCTTGGTATTGCGGGCGAAATCCGGATCAATGGTCTGCGCGCTGATTTCCTCCACCGCATAGCGCTCGGCGAGGTTCTCTTCCAGTTGGAACTTGCGGAAGTTGTTGGAGAAATACAGCACGCCACCCGGCGCCAGACGCGCCATCGCCAGGTCGAGCAACTGCACCTGATCGCGTTGCACGTCGAAGATGCCTTCCATGCGCTTGGAGTTGGAGAACGTCGGCGGGTCGATGAAGATCAGGTCGTACTCGTCGCGACTGCTTTCCAGCCACGCCATGACGTCGCCCTGCTCCAGACGGTTCTTGTCCGAGAAGCCGTTCAGCGACAGATTGCGCCGGGCCCAATCCAGGTAGGTCTTCGACAAATCGACGCTGGTGGTGCTGCGCGCGCCGCCCTTGGCCGCGTGCACGCTGGCGGTCGCGGTGTAGCAGAACAGATTGAGGAAGCGCTTGCCGGCCGCCTCTTTCTGAATGCGCATGCGCATCGGCCGGTGATCGAGGAACAGGCCGGTGTCGAGGTAGTCAGTGAGGTTGACCAGCAGCTTCACGCCACCTTCATTGACCTCGACGAACTTGCCCTGCGCAGCCTGACGCTCGTACTGCTTGGTGCCGCTCTGGCGCTCGCGGCGCTTGACCACCACGCGGTTCTTGTCGACGTTCAACGCCTGCGGAATGGCCGCCAGCGCATCGAACATACGCGCCGAGGCTTTTTCCGGGTCGATGGATTTCGGCGCGGCGTATTCCTGAACGTGCACCCAGTCGTGGTACAGGTCGATCGCCATTGCGTATTCCGGCATATCGGCATCGTAAACGCGGTAACAATCGATGCCTTCGCGCTTGACCCACTTGCCCATCGCCTTGAGATTCTTTTGCAGACGGTTGGCAAACATCTGCCCGCCTTCGCTCAGGCGCGGCTGCTCGATCACCGGCGCCGGGACTGGGGTTGGCTTGATCGGGTTGCCGTTCTTGTTGAACTTGCGCTCTTGCGGCTCGTCGGGGGTCTGGTCGTAAGCCGCTTGCTCGCGCTCGGCCTGGCGCTGTTCCGGGGTGCGCCGCTCGCCAGTAACGAACTGATCGGGCAAAACCTTGATCAGCAACAGCTTGCACGGCAGCGCGCCGTTCCAGAACGAATACTGTTTGTGGCTGCGAATGCCCATGCGCTTGCCCAGATCCGGCGCGCCGGTGAACACCGCCGCTTCCCAGTTCAGGCAGGCCTGACGCAGACGCTCGCCGAGGTTCTGGTAGAGATAAAGCAGGCTGGCTTCGTCACCGAGACGCTCACCGTACGGCGGGTTGCAGATCACCAGACCTTTCTGGTTCTGATCCGGGCGCGGCTCGAAGGTCGCCACTTCGCCCTGGTAGATCTTGATCCACTCGCTGAGGCCGGCGCGCTCAACGTTGTTGCGACCCGGCTGAATCAGGCGCGGATCGGCTTCATAACCACGAATCCACAACGGGGGCTTGGCCAGACCGGCAGCGGCGCGCTCGACGGCTTCTTCGTGAAGTTTTTTCCACAGCGCCGGCACGTGACCGAGCCACGCGGTAAAGCCCCACTGCTCGCGGCGCAGGTTCGGCGCCATGTCGGCGGCGATCATCGCCGCTTCAACGAGGAACGTACCGACACCGCACATCGGGTCAGCGAGCGCGCCGCCCTCGGCGGCAATACGCGGCCAGCCGGAACGGATCAGGATGGCCGCCGCGAGGTTTTCCTTCAGCGGCGCCGCGCCCTGCTGCAAGCGATAGCCGCGCTGGTGCAGGCTGTGGCCGGAGAGGTCGAGGGACAGAATCGCTTCGCCGCGGTCCAGACGCAGGTGAATGCGCAGGTCCGGATTGAGCTTGTCGATCGACGGACGGTCGCCCTGCGGGGTGCGCAGTTTGTCGACGATGGCGTCTTTGACTTTCAGCGCGCCGAAGTGGGTGTTGTCGATGCCCGAGCCGTGGCCGCTGAATTCGACGGCCAGGGTCCCGTCGCTGAGCATGTGATCCTGCCAGTCGATGTCGAGCACGCCGTGGTAGAGGTCTTCAGCGTCCTTCATCGGGAAACGCTTGAGCACCAGCAACACCCGGTTAGCCAGGCGCGACCAGAGGCACAGGCGGTAGGCGGTTTCCATGGTTGCCATGCCACGCACGGCGGAGGTGTGCTCGCGCGCTTCTTCAAGGCCAAGCCCGACGGCTTCCTCGATGAGCAGGCCTTCAAGGCCTTTGGGGCAAGTGAGGAAGAGTTCGAAACGATCGGACATGGTAATTCCAGAGCCTTTGGCTAGTGGGCCGGCAACGCATTGCCGACCCGGTTTTCAATCAGGCGCTTTTCTGAAAGAGCGCCCGCGTGGCACGAAGGTGTGCCGTTCCATCCCCGCTGCTCGGGTTAAAAGAGCTTAGATGCCGGGACAGATAAAAAAGTTGGTGAAACAAAAAGACCCAAAGCGACCCTTCGTCGAATAGTACCCAAGCGCAAACGTGGGTCATTCTCACTTGAGGATTAACCTGCTGGGTCAGCGGGGCGCCGATCATACCGGGGTTTGCGCAATGATCGTTGAATAAATACGCGGTTACTTATCGCCATAGCATCCTTTCCGTTACGTGCTTATGACAAAACGATCATTCCCTCGATGTGACTCATTGGTTAGAACTGAGCACAGGTTGACGTCGCAACGGCGTCAACACCTTGGCTCGCCACGCCGGCAGCGAGCCGCACGATGGCAGGTTTTTTCTGCCAGACCTCAATTGAGGTCAACGCGACACTACAGTCAACAAGTGAGGGAAACACCCTATGAGAAGACTTAAGCGTGATCCGTTGGAAAGAGCATTTTTGCGCGGATATCAATATGGCGTTGGTGGCAAATCCCGTGAGCTTTGCCCATTTACTCTACCGTCGGTACGTCAAGCCTGGATCAACGGCTGGCGAGAAGGACGCGGCGACAACTGGGACGGTATGACCGGCACTGCGGGAATCCACAGACTCAACGAACTTCACGCCGTCGGCTGACACAGGGCATTTATTCCGACACGACAATCTGAATCTGCATTGAATTAACCACGCACGTCCCTCCCGGACGGCGGGCTACGGCCCAGGGGCTCCTTCGAGGAGCCCTTTTTATTGCCTGAAGATTTTGTGCCGCACACAGAACCTGTAGGAGCTGCCGAAGGCTGCGATCTTTTGATCTTGTCTTTTCAAATCAAGATCAAGATCAAAAGATCGCAGCCTTCGGCAGCTCCTACGGGAACCGGTGTTATTTGCGCAACGCGGCGATCGCATCCACCGATTCGCGAATCAGCGCCGGGCCTTTATAGATGAAGCCCGAATAGATCTGCACCAGGCTCGCGCCGGCAGTGATTTTCTCCGCCGCGTGCTTGCCTTCGGTAATCCCGCCCGCGGCAATGATCGGCAAACGCCCGGCCAACTCGCCCGCCAGCACTTTCACGGTGTTGGTGCTCTTCTCACGCACCGGCGCCCCCGACAGACCGCCCGCCTCGTCGCCATGTTCCATGCCTTCGACGCCGACACGGCTCAGGGTGGTGTTGGTGGCGATCACCGCGTCCATCCCGGTTTCGATCAGCGCCTGGGCAACCTGCGCGGTTTCTTCGTCGGTCATGTCCGGGGCGATCTTGATCGCCAGTGGCACATGCTTGCCGTGACGCAGGGCCAGTTCGGCGCGGCGCGTCGCCAGATCCGCGAGCAATTGCTTGAGCGAATCACCGAACTGCAGGCTGCGCAGGCCCGGGGTGTTTGGCGAGCTGACGTTGACGGTGACGTAGCTGGCGTGGGCGTAGACCTTGTCCAGGCAGATCAGGTAATCATCGACCGCACGCTCGACCGGGGTGTCGAAGTTCTTGCCGATATTGATCCCCAGCACGCCCTTGTATTTCGCCGCAGCAACCCGCGCCAGCAGGTTATCCACACCGAGGTTGTTGAAACCCATGCGGTTGATGATCGCCTCGGCTTCCGGCAGGCGGAAGATTCGCGGTTTCGGATTGCCCGGCTGCGGACGCGGAGTGACGGTGCCGATTTCGACAAAACCGAAACCCAGTTGCGCAAAGCCATCGATGGCCGCGCCGTTCTTGTCCAGACCAGCGGCCAGCCCCACCGGGTTCGGGAACTCCAGCCCCATCACTGTCACCGGCATCTTCGCCGGCGCCTTGCACAGCAAGCCGTTAAGGCCCAAACGCCCACCCGCGCCGATCAGATCCAGCGACAGATCGTGGGAGGTTTCCGGGGAAAGTTTGAACAACAGCTGACGGGCCAGGGTGTACATGGGCGGCAATGACTCGGGCGGCGAAAAGAGGCGGCGATTATAGCCGGGCATCGCCCCCCGGCGCGAGGCGCCTGCACGAATCAGGCGACTGGCATATGCCTTGCACCGGCCTGCCTATCAGTCTGCCGACCAATGACGGCGCGCAGGCCAGGACAATGGCGTCGTCCACGGGTTTGCCTGCGCAGAATCCGGGACGACGTTTTTTTTGAGGTAGCGTATGAACGAAACGTCCTTGGGGCCTCTGGCCTGGGTCAATGGCAGCGATGCGCCAGAAAAGAGCGCGATCAATCTCGGCTTCATGGCACTGAGCGACTGCGCCTCGGTGGTGGTCGCCGCCACCCAGGGCTTCGCCCAGCCCTACGGGCTGACGCTGAACCTCAAGCGGCAGGCGTCGTGGGCCAACCTGCGCGACCAACTGGTCAGCGGCGAACTGGATGCCGCGCACAGCCTGTACGGGCTGATTTATGCGGTGCACCTGGGCATCGGCGGGATCGCCCCGACCGACATGACGGTGCTGATGGGCCTGAACCAGAATGGCCAGAGCCTGAACCTGTCCCATGGCTTGCAACAGGCTGGCGTGAACAGTCCTGAAGCGCTCGACCGGCACGTGCACCAAAGCCGCGCAAAACTGACCTTTGCCCAGACCTTCCCCACCGGCACTCACGCGATGTGGCTTTATTACTGGCTCGCGAGCCAGGGCATTCATCCGTTGCAGGACGTCGACAGCGTGGTGGTGCCGCCGCCACAAATGGTGGCGCACCTGCAAGCCGGGCGCATCGACGGCTTTTGCGTCGGCGAGCCGTGGGCGGCCAGCGCCGTGCAACAGGATCTCGGCTTCACCTTGGCGACCAGCCAGAGCATCTGGCCCGACCACCCGGAAAAAGTCCTCGGCTGCACCCGTGAATTCGTCGAGCAGTATCCCAACACCGCGCGCGCCCTGGTCATGGCCATTCTCGAGGCCAGCCGCTTTATTGAAGAAAGCCCGGAAAACCGCCGCAGCACCGCACAATTGCTCAGCGCTGCGGAATACCTCGACACTCCCGCCGCGTGCATCGAACCGCGCTTTATGGGCGACTACGCCGATGGCCTCGGCAATCGCTGGCAGGATCCGCATGCGCTGCGTTTTCATGGCGAGGGCGAGGTCAATCTTCCCTACCTTTCCGACGGCATGTGGTTCATGACCCAATTCCGTCGCTGGGGTCTGTTGCGCGAGGATCCGGACTATCTGGCCGTCGCCCGTCAGGTTCAACGTCTGGATCTGTACCGCGAGGCAGCGAGTGCTGTCGGTGTCGCGACTTCCTGCGCAGACCTGCGCAGCAGCCAGTTGCTCGACGGCAAGGTCTGGGACGGCAGCGATCCGGCGGGCTATGCACGCAGTTTCAAACTGCATGCCCTGAACGACGCCGCCCCGCTTCTCGCCCAGCGCTGACAGGAGACCGCGAACATGTTGCGCATTCTGCTGATCAACGACACCGCGAAAAAAGTCGGCCGCCTGAAAGCGGCGCTGACCGAGGCCGGCTTCGAAGTGATCGACGAGTCCGGCCTGACCATCGACTTGCCCGCGCGCGTCGAAACGGTGCGCCCGGACGTGATCCTGATCGATACCGAGTCACCGAGCCGCGATGTCATGGAGCAAGTGGTGCTGGTCAGCCGCGACCAGCCACGGCCGATCGTGATGTTTACCGACGAACATGACCCAGGGGTGATGCGTCAGGCGATCAAGTCCGGGGTCAGCGCCTACATCGTCGAAGGCATTCACGCACAGCGTCTGCAGCCGAT
Source organism: Pseudomonas sp. 1L-B-1-E-C1 (assembly GCF_057291835.1). Taxonomy (NCBI): domain Bacteria; kingdom Pseudomonadati; phylum Pseudomonadota; class Gammaproteobacteria; order Pseudomonadales; family Pseudomonadaceae; genus Pseudomonas; species Pseudomonas sp. 1L-B-1-E-C1. Next base: position 268,376 of record NZ_JBXAWN010000011.1, read on the forward strand.
ACTCGATGTGGCGATGGCGCGCTTCGAGAGCGACCAGGCCTTGCGCGCGCAATTGCAGGCCCGTGACCAGCAACTGGCCGAGCGCAAGCGCATCGAACTGGCCAAGGGGTTGTTGATGAAGATGAAGGACTGCAACGAAGAGGAGGCCTACACCCTGATGCGCCGCCAGGCCATGAGCCGCCAGCAGAAGCTGATTCAAGTGGCAGAGCAGATCATTGCCATGAGCGAGTTGCTGGGCTGACCCTTGTGCTGAAAAATCAAAAGCCCCCCTCACCCTAGCCCTCTCCCTGTATGTACCGGACACATGGTGGACAGGTGTTCGGAGACATGGTGGACACTTTCTAATAGGCACATTGCTCATCATCAAGGAGATGACCTGTGTCCTGGCAAGAGGCATCCACCATGCAACTTCGTACAGAGTTTGTGCATTTGGCTCG